>JBBRLM010000037.1:0-69871 GCA_038231335.1 Mycobacteriales bacterium | reverse complement strand
TCGGACTCCTCGGGAACTACGCTGAGCATGGGTCGTACCTTCCCGACCGGCGTTGGCGCGCCGATCTTGCTTGATGGCTGAGAGATCACCGGGAGGGTACGACCCCTCCCTGTCATCCACAGGTTTCAAGCATTGCTCCGCGCGCCGGCAGCGGCGAGCTGCGCAGCTCAACCGTACGGCGATGGTCACCGGTGTCGACCTCGTAGCGCAGGCGGAAGCGAGAGAACGCCCGTCTGCTCCAGCGGTCGGGCCGCCCGCTGTCGAAGACCTCCACGTGACCGTCAGGCGCCGTGTACACGACCGCGACGTTCGCCGTCCTCGCCTTGACCGGGCCCCTAGCGCTGACGGATTCCTGACTCAGGATCAACGGCACCGTGTTGTTCGTCATCGCAACCTCTCAGTGGGCCAGGACCGTGTCGACCGCAGCAGCGGCACGGAGTAGGGGGACGATCATCGCGTCGTCGCGCCAGCGGAGGGCGCTGTGCAGCAACATCGTTCGGGCTCGGGCGTCGGTCCGGCCGATGGCCCGGACCAGCCGGGTGAAGGCATCGAGAAGCTGGTCGTCCCGCTCCGCGAGACCCGCCCAACCGTCGAGGACGTTCTCGGCGATGTAACCCCAGGTGCCCTCGCTGAGCGCCAGGCACCAGCCTCGAACGAGCAGATCGAGCACCACGGGCGACTCGAGCGCGAGCCGCAGCAGGTCCGGCCAGCGGACGAGTGGCCGTCCTGGAACGGCCGGTGGCCTTTCCGACACCAGGTCGTGGGAGAGCATCAGGAACGCCAGACGGGCTGTGTCCGCCCGCTCCCGGTGGTCGAACCACTGCAGCAGCGTCCCGAGCACGATCGGCGTGAACCGCCGCTCGTCGTTCGTGATGAGGTCGCTGAAGGTCGATGCGATGGCCGCGGTGACGGTCCAGCTCGCCTCGCACGCCACGCGCTCGAGCCGTGCCACCGACGCTGCCGCGTCGTCGCCGGCCAACCTGACGCCGAGTGCCCGCACCGCGGTGGCCTGCAGCTCCTGGTCGGCCTCATCACCGAACCAGAGGTCGACAAGGTTGCTCACGGTGCCGGCCAGCCGCGGATCGGCGGCGGGGACACGCAGCGCATACGCCACCGCCTCCCGTTTCCAAGGGTCCGTGCTCCCGGCCCAGCTCCACAGCACACTCGTCCGGATGTGGTGGAACGAGTAGGTGGCCAGGACTCCGAGGGTGGTGGCCACCTGTACCACCACCGGTTCGGAAGGCTCCTCGACCAGCTCGATCAGCCAGTCGAGGAGGATGTCGTGGATCTGGTGCTCCTGCCAGACATAGGCGATCACCTGGCGCGCGTAGGAACGGTCCTTGTACGAAACCGCCTGCGCAGGAACCCATCCGTACCCCTGGCGGATCTCGGTCTCCACCAACGTGGCCCGGACCTGCTCCAGAAGCTGCCGTCGGGGGAAGTGAAAATGCCTCTGGCGGTCCGGCGCCTTGCCGGGCGCCGATTCCACCACCGCGGCCGCGGGCGGGTCGAGGCGCCGCCGCAGCTTCTCCGCAGCCCGCGCGATGTCCTCGTAGGGCAGGCCGTCGAGTGCGGCGAGCGCGATGGCGAAGCTGCGAACCCGGACATCGCGCAGCTCGTCGAACCAGGTGCCGAAGGCGTCGCGATCGAGCTCCCCCATGCGCCGCCGGACGCGCTCGACGCTGATGCCTTCGCTCGGCTCGTCGCTGATCACGAACGCCAGGGTCGCGACCGCCTGGCACGTGACTACCTCGGCCAGGATCTCGTCGATCACCGCACTGACCTGTTCATCGGTCAGCAGCCGTCGGGCCGATCCGCTGTCGAGGCGCCACTCGAGATGGCGCTCGACGATCCGACGATGATCAGGCGCGGCCGGGAGTTCGATCAGGTATTCCATCAGCTCCTCGTCGGCGAGCAGTGCGTCCGGACCCACGGTCAGCACCAGCCGGCCGGATGTGGCGGCCAGCACGTCGTCGAGGTCGCGCAGCGTCCGGCCTCGCAGCGTCGCCGTGTGGGGTTGATTGAGCAGGAATCCTGATCCGTCCCCGACCGTCGTTGACCCGCCCCCCTCACGAGTCAGCTGCTCGACCAGACGGTTCAGATCGATGCGGGCGTCGAGGTCATAGATCGCGTCGGTGCCGGCGGACATCATGAGACGGACAGCCATCGCCGTCCGCCCCTGACCGGGTCCGCCACGCAGGATGACGATGCGACGCTTCCCGAACTGCTCACGCAACAGCCCCCAGTTATCCGGGTCGACGAAGGCGTTCTGCACTCGCTCGTAGAGCAGCGGAGAGAGTCGGCGGAGCGCTGCCTTCTTCTCCCCGCCCATCAGGAAGACGAACTTGTCCCGCCCGACGACGTCGCCATCGATCACGTGCTGGGCGTTGCTCAGCGCGGCCTGGCGTACCGCGCCCTGTCCGGTGTCGGACAGGGAGGGCTTGGCCTGCTCGGCCGGCATGTCTGTGGTGGGTGCGGCATCTGTGGTGCCTGCGCCCTCTGACGTTCCCGGGTTCGGTGTCGCGGAGGCGGGCGCCGTCGCTGCGGCCGGCTGGCCTGGCGTCACCGGGGCCGGCGTGGCGGCAGGAGCCTGCGCTGCCGGCGTCGGTGCTGCTGGGGTCGGTGCTGCTGGACTGGTCATCGCTCCTTCACGACCCGCCGTACACGTGTTTGTCCCGGCCGACGACGTCACCTGCGACGTGGACGTCGCCGTTTCCGTTCAGGGCGAGCCCGATCGACGGGGCGTGCGACGACTCCGCCGTGGCCTGGGCCGGTGCTGAGTGCCCGAGCCGGCCGGACAGTCCGGGAGGCGCGGAGTAGTCCAGTACCTGGATCCAGGCCGGGTAGCGCACATCGTGCTTGGCCGTCACGGTGATGGGTACGAAGCACGAGGGGTCGACCGACCGGTGGCCGGGCGCCACCACCGAACGGTGGAACGGGTCGGACACGATGAGTGCCAAGTGGGCCCGGTCAGCCGCAGCCAGCGTGTCGCGCAGCAGCACGGAGTCGATCAGCCGGAAGGCGATGTTGATCGCCTCTCCGGACCATCCGTCATCGTCGCGTGTAACGGCGCCCTGGTGCAGAGCCATCCGGAAGCGCATGCGATGCGCCTCGGAGTACATCTGGGCCAGCTCGGCGAGGACCGCGTCGAGAGCGTGGACGAACGCCCCGACGAGCGCGAGGGGCATGTCTTGGCCACAGGCGACCATGAGCACGCCGTCACCGCGGTCCTCGGCGCGCAGCCGGGACCATTCCAGGTGCGTGTCCGCCGCTGCGGTCCGCAGCGCGTCATACATCGCACGCCGGAGCGAGCGTTGGACGGGATCGGGTCGGCCGCTGAACGCCTCGATGTCGATCACTGCCACGACAGCGTCCACAGTCTCGCCCACCAGAGCCTCCCCGTCCGATCATGGCCCGGGAGTACAGCCCCGTCCACGCAGCGTGGTATTCGCGGCTGCTATGCGTTCGTTAACAGTCACCCTGCGTTGTTGATCGACGACTGTAGGCGAGAAGAAGGCTGCTCAGAAGCCGACGACCGACCCGGCCAGGAGAAACACGCCGCCGATGATCGCGAACCGGAGGGCCGTGCGAAAGGCAGAGAACTTTGCGCTCGCTATGGCCGCGAGCGTGACCGCCTGCGCCCATGCTTCGAGGCGGAGTCCACCGGGATTGCGGCCGAGCAGGTCCTGCGGGCTCCGCTGCGACAGCCACGGCCACGAGAACCGGGACTCCGACGCGGTCGGGCCCGTTCGCGGGATCAGCACCCGGTAGATGTGGAACACCGAGATGCCAAGTACAACAGCGGCTGCAGCGAACAATACCAACGCCGATCCCAGCCGGATGTCGAGCTCGGTGGATCGCTTCAACGTCGAGCTGATCTGGCCGGCCAGAGCGGCTCCGAGCACGGCGACTGCCGTGAGCAGCAGTCCGGCCTTCGTATCAGCGTTGACGATCCAGCTGGCCGTCTGAGAGATCATGAACTGGCTGCCGTCGGAGTCCGGACCTGCATCCGACCCTGACGGCATCGGGGTTCCGGCACCACTTTCACTGCCCGGGTCCGCACCGTCCAAAGCGCTCGTCATCAGGCGTCTCCCATGGTCGTTGCACAATCGTCCGGCATGCGGCGGACACGCGGCCGTTCGACACGCGACCGACGTCCAACGTACCCAGTCTGCGAGTGATCGAGAGCTATCCTCGCCCTGCCAGCGACTGGCACGCGGCAGCAACGCTGATCAACGTTGCGACGCCGACCACGGCTCAAGGGCTGCGAGTCCGTTGGGCCGGGTCGCTACCCACCGCGCGATCTTCTCGGTGACCCGGACGAGTCGCACCGAGGTCGTGGCTTGCGTCAGGTAGCCAGGACGGTTACTCAGGCGATCACCCCGGTGACCGGTCCGGCACCGAGCTCTTGATGCAGATCACCAGGCGATCGGGAGGGCGTGCACGCCGTAGATCGTCATGTCCGTGCGCATCGGCACCTGCTCCGGCGACGTCGCCAGCCGCAGGGCGGGGAACCGGTCGAGCAGCGAGCGGAACCCGATCCGCATCTCGACGCGGGCGAGCTGCTGGCCGAGGCACTGGTGGATGCCGTGCCCGAACGCGACGTGGTGGGTGCGCTCGCGGGTGACGTCGAGCTCGTCGAGCCTGTCGCCCAGCGCGGGATCGCGGTTGACGGCGGGCAGCGAGATCAGCACCGTCTGACCTGCCTGGATCTGCGCGCCGCCAAGCTCGACGTCCTCCAGCGCGACCCGCGGCAACCCGGTGCTGCCGACGATGCTCAGGTACCGCATCAGCTCCTCGACGGCGTCGGGCATCAGCTCCGGCCGCTCCCGCAGGCGCTGCAGCTGCTCGGGATTCTGCAGGAGAGCGAACGTGCCCAGGCCCAGCATGTTCGCGGTGGTCTCGTGCCCGGCGATCAGCAGCAGCATCGAGATGCCGACCAGTTCGTCGTCGGTGAGGCCGGAGCCGGAGGTGATGAGTCCGGAGATCACGGCGTCGTCCGGGTCCGCCCGCTTGGCGACGACGAGATCGCGCATGAACCGGTTGATGCGCTCCGCGGCCGCCTGCGTCTCCGCCGGATCCGCGTCGAGGCTCAGGAGCGTCCGGGTGAGGTCCTGGAAGGTGTCCCGGTCGCCGTAGTCGACGCCGAGCAGCTCGCAGATCACCAGCGACGGCACCGGCAGCGCGAACCCGGCGACGAGATCTGCGGGGCTGCCGGTGGCCTCGACGGCATCGAGCGCGGCGTCGGTGATCTGCTGGATGCGGGGCTCCAGCGCGCGCATGCGCTTCACGGTGAACTGGCCGGTGAGCATCTTCCGGTAGTGCGCGTGCTCGGGGTCGTCCATGGCGATGAACATCCCGGCGCCGAAGCCGCCCCGGCTCCGCATGCGCCGGCTCTGTGCCCGGGTGGCCAGCGTCGCGCGGCCGCGCTCGGAGCTGAACCGGGAATCGGCCAGCAGGGCCCACGCCTCGGCGTGCCCGGTCACGAGCCAGCCGTCCTGCCAGCCGGTCTCAGCGTCCGGCAGCCGCAGCGGGCTGATCGCGGGGAAGGTGGCGAGCTCCGCAGCCGGATCGAACAGGTTCTCGCGGCCGATCGGGAAGCTCGGCGCCTCCGTCGCTGCGGTCACGCTCATGGCGGTCTCCTCGGGTGGTGCGGCTTGTGGCGGTCCCCTCCACGGTACGCATTCTTGCGCTTGCTGCAACTTTGCAAAGAACGCCGAATGTCGGCCTTCTCAACGTCCGTCCGTCGGCGGGACGACTTCGGCGTCGCGGCGCTGGGCCGACCGGAACCGCTGCTGATAGGCGCTCGGGGACACCCCGAGCCTGGTCACGAACGCGCGACGCAGCGTCTCGGGACTCCCGTAGCCGACCCGTCCAGCGGCCTCGGTGACCGTGTGTCCCGACTCCAGCGCCGACTTGGCGCCATCGAAACGCACCGACTCGACGTACCTGGCCGGGGTCGTTCCCAGCTCGTCGTGGAACAGCCGGGTGAGGTGGCGCGGGCTCATCGCGGCCAGCGCCGCCAGCCGGCGGGTCGAGTGGTCGGCCGCAGGATCCGCGGCCACGGCGTCGACCACCGACCGCAGCGCTGACGTGCGCGGGCGCGGGCCGCTGAGCGTGGGCGAGAACTGGGACTGCCCGCCGGGGCGCTGCAGGAACACCACCAGCGACTGGGCGACCTGACGGGCCAGCTGCTCACCGTGGTCGTCCTCGAGCAGGGCCAGCGCCAGGTCGATCCCGGCCGTCACACCGGCCGAGGTGAAGGTGTTGCCGTCGCGGACGAAGATCGCGTCGGGCTCCACGGTGATCTCCGGGTAGGCCCTGCTCAGTACCCCGGTGTGCCGCCAGTGCGTCGTGGCCCGGCGCCCATCGAGCAGCCCGGCCGCGGCGAGGATGAACGCCCCGGTGCAGATCGAGCAGACCCGGCCCGACCGGGCCGCCACTCCCGCGACGGCGTCGCGCAGCTCCGCCTCGACGGGGTGGACGGGGAACACGTCGCCGCCCATGACCAGCAGTGTGTCGAAGCGCAGCCGCGGATCGGCGGCGTCGACGTCGACCGGGATCGTCATGCCGGTGGAGGACGACACCGCGCCGCCGCCCACCGCGCACAGCGTCAGCGCGTAGCGGGCGCCCATCCGGTTCGCCTCGCTGAACACCTCGCTGGGACCTGCGACATCGAGCAGCTTCACGCCGTCGAAGACCACGATGCCGATGCGGTGCACGGGAGCCCCCTCAGTGTCCGGAATCGTGGGAAGTATGGCCGTCGGCGCGGGGCCCCGTGCGAGCGGCGCGAGCACGCTCGGGGACATGACAGAGACGATCGCCGGGATCGAGATCCCCGACACCGACATGGCCCGCGAGGCCACCGAGCTGGTCCGCATGGCCGGCACCCCGCTGCTGTTCGACCACTCCCGCCGCGTGTTCCTCTTCGCGATCCTCAAGGGCCGCTTCCGCTCGATCGAGGCCGATCCGGAGCTGCTCTACGTCGGCGCGATGTTCCACGACCTCGGCCTGACCGAGCACTACCGCCGCACCGACCAGCGCTTCGAGGTCGACGGCGCCGACCTGGCCCGGGACTTCCTGCGCGACCACGGTCGCAGCGCCGCGGACGCCCGCGCCGTCTGGCTGGGCATCGCGCTGCACACGACCCCGGGCATCCCGGACCACCTGGAGCCGGAGACCGCGCTGGTCAGCCTCGGCGTCGAGACCGACGTGCTGGGGATGGACCTCGACCAGATCAGCGCCGAGGACACCGCCGCCGTCGTGGCGGCCCACCCGCGGCCGGACTTCAAGAACGCCATCCTGCGGGCATTCCACGACGGCATGAAGGACCGCCCCGATACCACGTTCGGCACCATGAACGACGACGTGCTCGCCCACTTCTCGCCCGGCTTCACCCGCACCGACTTCGTGGACGTCATCACCGGATCGGCGTGGTCGCAGTGACCGAGCACCGTGCGCCGGGTCCACGACACCGTCGACACGCAGGACCCGACGTCGGCCGATCTGCTGCACGCGATCACCGAGAGCCTGGAGAAGCAGGCCTGGCTCGTCGGCGCCGAGAACACCCCCACCGAAGGAGCATGATCATGTCAGTCTGGTTCGTGACCGGGGCGTCCAAGGGCTTCGGTCAGCACATCGTCCACGAGGCACTCTCCCGCGGCCACCAGGTGGTGGCCACGGCGCGCCGCCCGGAGACGGTGACCACGGCATTCCCCGACGCCGGCGACGCGCTGCTCGCCGTTGCGCTGGACGTGACCGACGGCGCGCAGGCCACCGCCGCCGTGGCCGCTGCGCTCGAGCGGTTCGGGCGCATCGACGTCCTGGTGAACAACGCCGGCCGGGGGCTTCTCGGCGCCGTCGAGGAGGCCACGGACGCCGAGGTCCGGGCCGTGTTCGAGACCAATGTGTTCGGCCTGCTGGCCATCACCCGGGCCGTGCTGCCGGTGATGCGCAGGCTGCGCGCGGGCCACGTGATCAATCTCAGCTCCGTCGGCGGTATCGCCGTCGGTCAGGGCTGGGGCGTCTACGGCGCCACCAAGTACGCAGTGGAGGGCCTGTCCGAGGCGCTGCGCCAGGAGCTCGCCCCGCTCGGCATCCACGTCACCATCATCGAGCCCGGTGTGTTCCGCACCGACTTCCTCGACCGTGCCAGCCTGCACGCCGCCGCCACCGTGATCGACGACTACGCCGCGACGTCCGGCCGCACCCGGGACTACGCCGAGACCACCAACCACCGACAGGAGGGCGATCCGGCCAAGCTCGCCCGCGCCGTCGTCGACGTCACGGCCGCCACCGAGCCACCGGTGCGCCTCCAGCTCGGCGCCGACTGCGTCGCACGGGTGGGCGAGCGGCTCGACACCATCAGGACGGAGCTCGAGACGTGGCGCGCGGTTGCCGAGGCCACGGCGTTCGACCCCGTCACAGCCGGGTAGGGGCGAGCTCAGCCCGCCGAACCGTCGGCGACGTGCGCCACGCGGGTCCGCAGGTCGTCCTCGTCCTGGGAGAGGGCCGGCTCCCCTGCGATCCGGCCGAGGTCATCGCGCAGGCCGTCGAGCCAGACCCGCAGGTCGGCGACGTGGTAGAGGTCCTGACCGAGGTCGGTGGGCCATTCGACGGGCGGCGGCGCGGGGGGCAACGAGTCGACCGCGGCACGGTCGTGGGTGAGCAGTCCGGCGGCGACCTGCAGGTAACGGCCGGCGACGTCGGCCGCGGACGCGGACAGCGGCGTCACGCACGGGAGCAGCCCGCCCGTCGGGCAGGTGCGCACCAGCGCCTCAGCCCCGCGCACGGCGTGGTGGCCCGCGACGAGCGTGGCCTGCCAGTCCAGCGCGCCCGGCAGGTGCCGCTCGCTCTGGTAGAGCGCGTAGGACGCCTCGGCGAGCTGCCCGGTGGACCGGGCCCGCGGCAGCGCCGCACCGGGACGCTGCCCGTCGGTGACCACGGCCACCGTCTCCCGGACCACCCCGGACGCCGCGGCGAGGAACGTGCCCGCGGCCCGGTGCAGCTCGCCGGAACCACCGCGCGGCCAGGCGAACAGCCCGATGAGCACGCCGATCGCCGCGCCGATGACGACGTCGACGATCCGTGCCTCGGCGAGGCGCCAGTCCACCGGCGACACCTGCGCGAACACGAGTGCGATGACCACGGTGAACAGCGCCTGGGCCCAGCCGAGCCCGAGCAGCGGGCCCGCCGCGAACCCGACGAGCATCACGAACGGCAGTGCCACGGCGAAGACGGTGGGCGGCACCCCGACGACGAGCAGCACCGCCGCCACCGCCGACCCGGCCAGGGTGCCGACGAGGGCCGGCCACAGCGTCGAACGCGTCTCGGCCGCCGAGGTCCGCAGGAGGGTGAGGATCGTCAGCAGTACCCAGAAGCCGTGCGAGAGGTCCAGCACGCCGGCGAGCAACCGGGCCGCGGCGAGCGCGACGGCCAGCCGCAGCGCGCCCTGGAAGTACACCGAGCGCGGTGTGAGGTTCTCGCGCAGCCGGTGCCACCACAGCTGCGGCGTGGACCGGTAGGCGAACCACAGCGGACCCGGCTGGGCCTGCGACGGTGTGGCGTCCGGGGGCACCGGGGCGTCCGCGGCGATCCGGATCGCGGCGACCAGCGACTTCGTCCACTCGCCGAGGCTCAGCGCGAGCGCGCCGAGCCGCAGCCGCTCGGACGGGATGCCGTCGGGCGGGGTGGCCGCGCGCGCGGCCCGGAACTCCACCAGCGCGGCGACGATGAGGTCGGTGTCGGGCACCGGACCGTTGCCGCGCAGCCACTCCGCGGCGGCGTCGGCGCAGGACGCGACCTGCCGCAGCAGCGCGGCGGCCGCGGGCAGGTCGACGGCGTCGTGGTCGTCGGCGAGGTGGAGATCGAGGGTGCGGCCGAGCAGCAGACGCGCGGTGCCCGACGCCGAGGTCAGCGCCCGGTCGCGCCTGCCCGCCGACGCCGGCCGCTGCGTCGGCGGCAGCCGCGACGGCCGGAGCGCCTCGGCGGCGCCGGCGGCCTGCGGGAGCAGCGTGGTCAGCCGCTCGCGGCCCGCGGGATCACCCGACCAGCGGTCCGCCACGGCCACCATGCACCCGGCCAGCGCGGCCACAGCGTCGCCCAGCTTCACCGCGTACGGCACGGGCGGGGGGTCCGGCCAGAGGACCATCTCGGCTCCGGCGAGCAGCAGCACCGCCAGGGTGAGGCCGGCGAGTCGCCCGACCAGCGACCCGGGGTCGTACGGCGGGAAGCACGGCAGGATGTAGAGCAGCTGCGTGCCCGCGGCGAGACCGACCAGGCGCGGGCCGCCCACACCGGAGAAACTGACGACGAAGCCGAGCACGAACATCCCGGCCGCCGCGGCAGCCGTGTTCACCGACAGCAGGGTGCCGAGCGTGACGAGCACCCAGCCGACGGGCAGCACCGCCAGCAGCGTCCGTGCCCGCTGCCCCGGGCTGCCGTGGATCTGCGACAGCGCGCCGAGTGCCACCGCGCCGAACAGGGCGTACGGGGCCATGCCGGGGTTGCCGAGGACGTAGCGGCAGAAGTAGAACCCCGCGCACGCCACGAGCATCACCCGCGCGGCGCGCCGGACGGCCAGCAGCCCGGGGTCACGCCCGCGCAGCCACGCCAGGGAGGTGCTCATCCACGCATGGTGTCACCCGGCCGGTTCGGACGCGGACTCCTTGCGCCCGACGACGGCCCCGGCGTCGATGGCCGTCTCCACGGTGCCGACGCGCCTCGGCAGCGACGGCCACCAGTGGTTGAACACCAGGTTGAGCAGGAACACCACGATCACCGTGGAGGTGATGCTCGACCCGAAGATGACCTGGAAGTCCGCGGGGAACTGCTGGTAGAAGGCCGGCTGGATCGTCGGGATGAGGCCGAACGACAGCGACACGGCCACGATCAGCAGGTTGTAATTGCCGGAGCCACCGAACGTCACCTTGTGCAGGGTCTGGATCCCCACCGCCGTGACCATCGCGAACATGACCGTGGCCGCACCGCCGATCACCGGACCCGGCAGTGAGGCGACCACGGCACCGACCTTCGGGATCAGTCCGAGGATCACCAGGAAGACCCCGCAGACGGTCACCACCCAGCGGCTGCGCACGCCCGTCATGCTGACCAGGCCGACATTCTCGGCGTAGGCGGTGTCGGGGAAGGAGTTCATGAACCCGGCGAGCAGCGCCGAGAGCCCGTCCGTGGCGAGCCCGCGGGCGAGGTCGCTGGGCGACATCTCCCGGTCCACCATCTCCGCGACGGCCAGCATGTCGGCGGTCGACTCGGTGTAGGTGACGAGCACGACGATGCACATCGAGATGATCGCGGCCGCGGCGAACTTCGGGGGCCCGAAATGAAACGGCTCCGCGATGCCGAACCAGCCCGCGGACGCCACCGAGGAGAAGTCCAGCAATCCCATCGGCCACGCGATGAGGGTGCCGAGGATGATGGAGATCAGCACCGCGGTCTGCCCGATGAACCCCTCGAAGAACCGCGAGATCAGGACGATCAGCAGGATCACCACGGCGGCGAGCACGATGTGCGACACCTGGCCGGAATCCGCGCTCTTCGGTACGAAGTTTCCGGTCTTGTCGCCCGCGATCAGCCCGATGTCGGCGCCGATGAGCGAGAGCCCGATCATCATGATCACCGTTCCGGTGACCAGTGGCGGGAAGAACCGCAGCACCATGGAGAACGGTTTCGCGATGATCAGCCCGAAGACGCCGGAGACCAGCAGCGCACCGTAGACGTAGGGCAGGCCGTCCCGACCGCCGTACTGGTCGGCGATGATGATCATCGGGTTGAGCACCGTGAACGTCGCCCCGGCCACCACCGGCAGCCGCACGCCCATGATCTTTCCGATACCGACCGACTGGATGATCGACGCGATGCCCGAGACCAGCAGGTCGGCGCTCACCAGGATCGCGATGTCCTCGGCGTTCAACCCCACCGCGGGCCCGACGATCAGGGGCACGGCCACCGCACCCGCGTACATGATGAACAGGTGCTGCAGCCCGAGGATCACCAGCCGGGGGGCGGGCGGGACCGCATCGACGGGATGCACCCCGGTCGGGTCCGGACCGGATGATGTCGTTGTCATCGGGACCTCCGAAGAATGTGCTCGCGGACTGTGCGGCGACCGTGCAGAAACCGTTCGACCGTGACACTCCACCATGACGACGACACGTCGGCCGCATCACCACCACATGTCCCGCGATGATCCGGGACCCGGCATCGGACAATTCAGATCTTCGCGCACGCTCGGAGTGATCCTTTGCCGAACGCTCACCGTCGGCCGGCCGTCGACGAACCTGCGCTCCCCTAACGTCCGGCCCACTCCCCCCGCTCCCCGGACAGAAGAGAGATCGATGCCGTCCCACCACGCCCTCGCCCCGAGCCGCACACTGCTGAGCAAGGTCCCGGAGGTCACGCTCTGGTTCTGGATCGTCAAGGTGCTCTGCACGACCGTCGGCGAATCCGCGGCCGACTACCTCAACGTCAGCCTCAACCTCGGTCTGACCGGCGTCTCCGTCGTCACCGGGGTCCTGCTCGCCGTCGCACTGGTGTTCCAGTTCCGGGCCGACCGCTACCGGCCGGTCCTCTACTGGCTGACCGTGGCGCTGGTGAGCGTGTTCGGCACGCTCGTGACCGACAACCTCACCGATGGCATCGGCGTGCCGCTGGAGACCAGCACGATCGTGTTCGCCGTGCTCCTGACGCTGACCTTCCTCGCGTGGTACCGATCCGAGAGGACGCTGTCGATCCACTCGATCGTCACCCGCAGGCGCGAGGCCTTCTACTGGCTCGCCATCCTCGTGACCTTCGCGCTGGGCACCGCCACCGGCGACCTCATGGCCGAGGTGCTCGGGCTCGGCTACCTCGTCACCGGCACCATCGTGGCGACGCTGATCGCGGTGATGGCGATCGGGTGGCGGTCCGGCCTCAACCCGGTGCTGGCGTTCTGGTTCATCTACGTGCTGACCCGCCCGCTCGGCGCGTCGATCGGCGACTACCTCTCGCAGCCCGCCAGCCTCGGCGGTCTCGGTCTGGGTGCGACCGTGACGAGCCTGATCTTCGCCGTCGGCATCATCGCCGTGGTCGGCTACCTCGCCACGACCAGGGCCGACGTCGTCCCCGCCACCACGACGGGCGAGGACGAGCCCGCCGGGCGCGGGGGCCTCTGGCAGACGGTGGTCGTCGTGGCACTCGTCGTCGCCGCAGGGGGGACGGGTTACGCCCTGCGCACGTCGGCGCTGCAGTCCGACGTGGCGGGCCCGACGGCCCCGGCGGCAGCCGGCCAGGGACCCGCGGCGCCGGCGTCGCCGCTGGGTGACCTCTCGACGTTCCGCGGCACCACCCGGACCATGCTGGACGCGCTCGCCAAGGGCGACCAGTCCGCCGCAGGCGCGGGGGCCGACGAGCTCGAGACCCAGTGGGACGACGCCGAGGCACGCCTCAAACCGCGGGACACGGCCGCATGGACGGCGATCGACGGCCGGATCGACCGGGTGCTGCGCGAGGTTCGGGCGGCCGCGCCCGACCCGGCCACCGAGAAGTCCGCTCTGACGACGCTGCTCGGCGCGCTCGCCTGACGCGTCACGATCCGATCAGCGACCGGCTGCGCGGGCCGAGAACCCGCTTCGCGACGTAGGTGCCGGCCGTGGCCACCCCGACGACGACGACGGTCAGCGCGAGCCACGACACCAGGTTGCCCTGGGGAACGGCGCCGAACACCGCCACGGACGCCAGCGTGAACACGAACAGCAGGTAGACGTGCACGAAGAAGATCGTGAAGCTGATGTCGCCGATGAAGGTCAGCTTCCCGCCGATCCGGCCCTCGAACCGCTGCAGCAGGCCGACGAGCGCGAACGCCAGCACGAGCTTCATCAGCAACATCCAGTCGACCCACCCGTACTCGCCGGAGAACAGGCCTCGTGAGTAGTCGCCGCCGTGCACCGACGAGAACAGGAACCGGATGATCACAGCGCCCGTCCACACCGCCAGTAGCCAGGGCCAGATCCGCAGCAGCAGCGGTTCGAGGCGGGCACGCTCGTGGCTCGCCCACATCCCGATGATGTAGATCGGCAGGAAGTACAGGGCGATGGCCGGTGTCTGGACCTCGGGCGGACGCTGGGCCACCGTCGACAACACCAGCAGTGGCACCGCCACCCAGTACAGGCGTGGATGCCGCACGATGCGGATGAACAGCGGCGCGGCCAGGTAGAACAACGCGATCATCGGCACGTACCACATCGGGTAGTCGGGTGTGCCGAGGCCGGTGACGAGAATCGTCGCGACGCGCACCAGCGGGGAACTCCCGGTGTTCCGGTTGGTCCACAGGACGAAGGCGATCCCGGGCACCAGAGTGATGACGTACGGGAGGATGACGTTCCGCAGCTTCCGGCTCAGATATCCGCGATAGTCGTAGGATGCGGAAAGGTGTTGGAAAAGGAAACCGGCGATGAACAGGAAAAGAACGGTTCCGTAGTCGAGCACGTCGGCCAGCAGGTCCATCGTCCGCGGCTCGGCCGCGCGGCCGAGAGTGAATGCGGCGTGCCCGGCCACGATGAACAGGATCGCGACCGCACGGAAGTTGTGGACATAGCGCAGGAACACGAGCGGCCCTCTCGACGGCGAACGGTCGCCTATCGAGGCCTTCGAACCACTCGTTACGCCACGACCCGCTGATTGGCCAACAATTCACCGCACGATTGCCGAGCCATAACCTCTCCGGGAAGCGGGAAGTACACGAGGGCGACCGACGACCCGGGCCGGCCGCAGGTCAGGCCGGAGCGGACCCGGCGCGCCGGGTAGGTTGACCCCCGTGACCAGGCTGCTCATCGTGGAGGACGACGAGATGATCGGTGGCGCGCTGGCGGAGAGCCTGCGCGCCAACGGGCACGACGTCGTCTGGGCCCGCGCCGGCGCGCAGGCACTGACCGAGGCGGGCTCGTTCGACCTGGTGCTGCTGGACCTCGGCCTCCCCGACCTGGACGGCGTCGAGGTGTGCCGCCGGCTGCGGCTGGCCCAGCCGGGCACCGTCATCGTGATCCTGACCGCGCGCAGCGAGGAGATGGACGTCGTCGTCGGACTGGAGGCCGGCGCCGACGACTATCTGGTCAAGCCCGTCCGGCTCGCGGAGCTGCACGCGCGGCTGCGCGCACACCTGCGGCGCGGCGTCACCACCACACCCGAGCAGTCGCTCATCGGGGACCTCATGGTGGACAGCGCGAGCCGCCGCGTCACCGTCGCCGGCCGGGAGGTCCTCCTGCGCTCCAAGGAGTTCGACCTCCTGGCCCGCCTGGCCGCCGAACCGGGCAAGGCCGTGGGGCGGGAGACCCTGATGGCCGACGTGTGGGACGAGCACTGGTTCGGCTCCACCAAGACCCTCGACGTGCACATCGCCACCCTGCGCCGACGGCTGCGCGAGCATGCCGATGCCGGCACCATCCCCGAGATCACGACGCTGCGCGGCCACGGGTACCGGCTGGAGGCCTCGTAGGGGCCGAGCGCCGAGGTTCGGGTCTGGCAACCAGGAGGTTAGGCGCGGGTTAGCGCCGCAGGAGCCGTTCCGCACGATGGGACGGCGGTGTTGACACCGTCGGGCCGCCCAGGTGAGCCTCACCTGGGTAGCAGCCTGGGCAGGCTGCGTGTGCGAGGAGAGGGCGGACGATGAGCGAGGCCGACACGGTGTTGCTGGGCTTCATCGCGGGAGTCACGATCCTGCTGGGCCTGCCGATCGGACGGCTGCGTTCGCCCGCTCCCGCCCTGCGGGTCTTCCTCACCGCGTCCGCCGTCGGGATCCTCCTGTTCCTGTTCTGGGACGTGCTCGCCCACGCCTGGGAGCCGGTGGACGCCGCGCTGGCCGACCTGCGCGCCGGAGCCGGCGGGATCGGGCCGGTGCTCGGCTACGGCACGCTGTTCCTCGGCGGCATCGGTGTCGGGCTGATCGCGCTCGTCGGCTACGAGAACCGGATGCGGCGGCCCGCCGCTCCGGGCGTGCGCAGTGCCGGGCCGGGGGCCATGCTCGCCACCGAGCTGGACGGTCGCGGCGTGCGCGCCTGGTCCGCCGCACGCCGCACGGCGCTGCTCGTGGCCGTCGGGATCGGTCTGCACAACTTCGGCGAGGGCCTGGCCATCGGCACCAGCGCGGGCCAGGGCGAGATCGCGCTGGCCACGCTGCTCGTGATCGGGTTCGCGCTGCACAACGCCACCGAGGGCTTCGGGATCGTCGCGCCGCTCGCTGCCGACGGCGACCGTCCCGGGTGGGGATTCCTGCTGCTCATGGGCCTGATCGGTGGCGGCCCGACCGTCCTGGGGACCATCCTGGGCCGGCAGTTCACCAGCGAGCCGCTCACCGTCGCGTTCCTCACGCTGGCGGCCGGATCGATCCTGTACGTGGTGATCCAGCTCATCGGGGTGGCGCTCCGCGCCGGGCTGCGCACCCCTCTCTACTGGGGTGTCCTCGCCGGGCTCGCGGCCGGGTTCGTCACCGACATGGTGGTCACCCTGGGGGGCGCCTGACCCGGGGTGTGCAGCGCCACCGACCTGTCAGAGACGTGAGGTGCGACGCAGGCCGAGTTCCTCCCGCACCGCCCGCTCGACGAGCACACCGACGAAGGTCCGCACCCGCCGGGGAGCGTAGACGGCGGTGGCGCGCTCCAGCGCCCCGTCCAGCACGGCGGGGTCCAGCCCCGCCGCCTCGGCGTCGCGGAGCAGTGCGCCGTGCACGTCACGCAGCTGGGCCGCGACCGCCGGGTTCTCGCTGGACATGGTTCCTCCACTCGTTCGGTCTCCCAGGCTGGCGCCGGCCGCCCCTCCCGCGGCAGGGCCGACCGGCCCCGCGTCGGGGGGCCACCGGCACTGCCGCCGCCCGACCGCCGGGCCCACGCTGGACCCCGGACGGCGACAGGATCGGCGGAGAGGATCTTCAGTGGACGAGCGCATCGTGGTCGGGGTCGACGGCACCGTCACGGCCCTGCGGGCAGTCGGGTGGGCGGCGGCCGAGGCCCGTGTGCGGGGCGTGGCGCTGCGCATCGTGCACGCGGCGCCCTACGCAGGCGACCCCGACGCACGGGCCCGTGCCGAGGCGATCGTCGCGCTCGCCTACACCACCGCGTACCGCCAGGAGCCCGGCGTCGAGGTCCACACGGAGCTGCTCGACAGGCAGCCGGTGCCGGCGCTCACCGGCGCATCCGACGGCGCGGCGCTGCTGGTCGTCGGGATGGCGGGCGGCCGCATCGGGGACGTGGTGATCGGGTCCACAGCGCTGGCCGTGAGCGGCCGGGCCCGGTGCCCGGTCACGGTCGTCCGGGGACGCCACCGCTCCCCCGCCTCCGGCCGCCCGGTGCTGCTCGCCGTCGACGACGTGTCGACGGACGCCGCCGCCGTCGAGGCCGCCTTCGCCGACGCCGACCGGCACGGGACGGCGTTGGAGGTGCTGCATGTCCGCCCCGCCCACTCCCCCGGTTCGGACGCGGACGCCACCGTGCTGGAGGACCAGCTCACGCCGTGGCGCCTGGCCCATCCGGGCGTCGACGTGTACGTCCGCATCGGGCGCGGGCGCCCCGAGGACGCGCTGCGCCGCGCCGCGGAGCAGGCCCGGCTGGTGGTCGTCTCGGCCTGGAGCCACGGTGCGCTCGCCCGGATCGTGCTGGGCTCCTGCAGCCGCGCGCTCGTCCGGCACAGCCCGTGCCCGGTCTGCGTCGTCGGCCGCCACGGCATCGCGGCGCCGACCGGGCCGCGCGAGACCGTCCCCGCATCGGCCGTCGACCCGCTGTGGCCTGCTGACCGTCAGCTCGGTGGCGGCGCGGCGAGCCGTCCGGAGTAGATCGAGTACCCGTCCACCCGGCGCGCCACCGCGGTGGCCAGCGCCGTCGCGATCACCAGCGGCACCACCAGGGCGAAACCGGTGTGGGTCAGCTCCAGGACCAGCACCAACGCCGTCAGCGGAGCCTGCATGCCGGCGCCCAGCATCGCGGCCGCGCCGACCAGTGCGAACACCCCCACCGGGGTGCCCGGCCACACCAGCGACCACACGGTCCCGAGGAACCCACCCAGCGCCGCCCCGGTCGCCAGTGTCGGGGTGAGCAGCCCACCGGTCGCGCCGCTGCCCAGGCACAGTGCCGTGACCAGCGGCTTCAGCACGAACAATGCCAGCAGCAGCCATATCCCGCTGCTGCCGAGGAACGCATCCAGCGCGATGCCCTTCCCGTTGCCGAACAGTTGCGGGAAGAACAGCCCGACACCGGCCAGCAGCCCGAACGCCACCAGCGGCGCGACGAGCACCAGCCTCCCGCGCGCCCGATGGTGCGACACGAACGCGACCAGCCGGATGAACCCCACCGCCATCAGCCCGATCACCGGTCCGGCCACCACCGCCCACACCACCGCCGACGCCGTCGACGGGTGGTCGGGCACGCCGAGGTAGGTCGCCCGCGCCGGCAGGTAGACCCACGCCGTCACGGTCGCCACCCCCGAGCACACCAGCGCCGGCAACGCGACCGGAAGCGTGATCACCCCGATCATGATCTCGGCGGTGAACAGCGCCCCGGCCAACGGCACGTCGTACACCGCGGCCAACCCTGCCCCCGCACCACACGCCACCAGCAACCGGCGCTGGCCGGCGTCCATCCCGGTCCAGCGGGCCAGCAGGCTGCCCGACACCGCACCCATCAGCTTCGGCGCCGCCTCCCGTCCGAGCGACGCCCCGAGCCCGATCACGATCTCCGAGAGCACCGAGGTGCCCAGGCTCCGCGGCCACGACAGCGCCGACCCGAACCATGCGGCCTCGTCGGCCTCCGCCCGCTGACCGGCGGTGAACCTCCTCAGCAGATACCAGCCCAGGCCGCCGATCACCCCCGCGACCAGTAACGCGGCTGCTCGCCGGAGCCCGGACGCCTGCTCCACCCCGGACTGGAAGCTGCCGCTGTCGTAGCCGAAACCGATGTGCTCGACGGTGGTCAGCAGCGCCATCATCACCGCCCCGAACAGCCCCGCGGCAATCCCGGTGAGCACCACCGCCAGCCAGAACCGCGGCGTCAGTGCGGCCGCACCGTCGCCGGAGGCGTTCGGCTGCTCCGTGGCACCACGCCCGGAGGCGATCCGGCGCGGGATCAACGGCGGCGGCACCCGGACCCGCTCCGACGGGCGATCGACGGGGTCAGCCATGCCGGCAGCCTAGGACGGCACCCGGGCATCGCCACCGACCTCGACCGGCGCGCCGGGAAGGGCCCACCGTCGAAGGCCCGACGGAATCCCTGCTCATGGCGATCGCCGGGCGGCATGGCACCGCCCGGGACCCCGCCGGCCCGGGTCGGCCGACGCCCGCCGAACGCATCGAGTCCTGACGACTCGACCGCAACCTGCCGGGTCGGCGCGCGTTCTCCACATAGGCGAACAGGTTGATCGGGCACGAGGGAGCGGTACGGGTGGGCATGCGAGAGATCGGCCGGCGCAAGGTGTTCGCGACCGCGGGAACGGCACTGACCCTGGTGGTGGGTGCGCTCGTGGCCACTCCGGCTCTCGCCGCACCACCAGCGCAGACACCGGCCGCCGCGGCCGCCCGTGCGGAGCCGCTCGCGGCCGGCACCCCGTGCTCGATCTCGGCACGGTCGTGCGTCGATCTCGACACCCAGCGGGCCTGGCTGCTCCACGACGGGAAGATCACCCGTGGGCCGGTTCGGATCGCGTCGGGAGGCAACGGCGCGGAGACCCCGATCGGGCACTCGCTGCGGGTCTACCGCAAGGACAAGGACCACCTCAGCCAGGAGTCCCGGCTACCGAACGGCCAGCCCGCGCCCATGCCCTGGTCGGTCTTCTTCCAGGACGGGGGCATCGCCTTCCACAGCGGCAGCCCGACACGCTCCTCGGCCGGATGCATCCACCTGGAGCCGGCCGACGCCGAGGCCTGGTTCAACGATCTCCAGATCGGCGACCAGGTCCAGGTCGTGCGGGCGTCGGAGGAACAGGCCGCCCGGAAGGCCGCGGCATGACGATCGACCACCGGGTGTTCTGAGGGCCGCCCGACCCGAGGAGCATCCCGCCGCACCGAACGTAGGGTGCGCCATGCCCCAGACCATCGTCATCACCGGAGCCAGCGACGGCATCGGCGCCGCGGCCGCCCGCCAGCTCGCCGCACAGGGTGAGAACGTCGTCCTCGTCGGCCGGTCGCAGGCGAAGACCGCCGCGGTGGCCGCCGAGATCGGCGCCCCGTACCACCTGGCCGACTTCACCGACCTGGCCCAGGTCCGCACCCTGGCCGCCGAGCTCGGCGACACCTACCCGCGCATCGACGTGCTGGCCAACAACGCCGGCGGCATCATGGGTGCCCGCGAGCTCACCAAGGACGGGTTCGAGAAGACCTTCCAGGTCAACCACCTGGCGCCGTTCCTGCTCACCCACCTGCTGCTCGACACCCTGACGGCGAGCTCGGCGAAGGTGCTGCAGACCTCCAGCGAGGCGTCCTACCGCTTCGGGAGGATCGACCTGACCGATCTGGACAACGAGCGCGGGTACACCCCCGAGAAGGCCTACGGCGACGCCAAGCTGGCCAACATCCTGTTCACCACCGAACTGCACCGCCGCTACCACGACCAGGGCATCTCCGCCGCGGCGTTCCATCCCGGCCGGGTCGCCACCGGCTTCGCCTCCGACACCACGAGCGTCATGCGGTTCGTCTACGGGACGGTGCTGTCCAAGCTGTTCCTCATCTCCTCGGAGAAGGGCGGCGCGACGCTGACCTTCCTCGCCGAGGGCAGCCCCGGCACGACCTGGCAGCCCGGCCGCTACTACGAGAAGAACACGCCGGTCACCAACCGCAACCCCCAGGCCACCGACGCCGCCCTCGCGGCCGGGCTCTGGGACCGCAGCGTGTCACTGCTCGGCCTCTGACGCCGACACCGACCTACCGCGCGTCGAGCGCGAGCCAGACCGTGTCCCGGGCCAGCGGGAGATCGGTGAACCGGATGCCGGTGGCGTCGCGCAGCGCGTTGGCCAGCGCGGGTGCCACCGGGTTGAACGGGCTCTCGCTCATCGACTTGGCCCCGAGCGGACCGATCGCGTCGGTGGTGTCGACGAAGTGCACCTCGGTGCGGGGCACGTCGGCGAAGGCCGGAAGCCGGTACTCGCGGAACGCGGTGGTGGTGACGCGGCCGGCGCCGTCGAGGCGCACCTGCTCGAACTGCGCCGCGCCGAGCGCCTGTGCGACGCCGCCCTCGACCTGCCCGCGGCACTGCAGCGGGTTGAGCACGCGGCCGGCGTCGGCGGCGTGCACGCTGCGCAGGATCCGGATCTCGCCCGTCCCGGGGTCGACGGCCACCCGGAACCACTGGACGTTGAAGGCCACCGAGCGGGGCGTGCCACCGAAGGTGCCGTGGGCGACGACGTCGCGTCCGGCCAGCTGGTGCAGCTCCTTGAGGAGGATCTGGCGGTCACCGGCCTGCACGGCGTCCACGACGAGCGCGCACTCGCGCTCGTCGACCCCGAGGTGTTCGGCCGCGAGCATCCGCAGGCCCGCGGCCAGCGCATGGGCGGCCCGCAGCGTCGCCCTGCCCGCGACGACCGTGCCGGTGGAGCCGAACGCGCCGGTGTCGTGGCCGACGAGGTCGGTGTCGGACTGGCGCACGGTGATGCGCTCGGGCAGCGTGCCGAGCGCGTCGGCGGCGATCTGGCGGTGGACGGTGGTGGTGCCGTTGCCGAACTCGGCCGTGCCGACGGCGAGCTCGATCGCCCCGTCGGGCAGCAGCCGGGCCACCGCGTCGGCGGTGTGACCACCGGGCGGGCCTGTCGCGATCATCGACAGCGCGCTGCCCGATCCGACGAGCCACCCCTCCGGTACCGGCCCGACGGGTTCGGCCGCCGCGGCCCGGACGACGTCGAGGCACTGGTCGAGGCCGTAGCTGGCGATGTGCAGATCGTCGTCGTGACCGGCCGGCGCGACCAGGGGATCACCGGCGCGCAGGATGTTGCGTTCCCGCACGGCGAGGGGGTCGAGCCCGAGCGTGCGGGCCAGCTCGTCGATCGCGGACTCCACCGCGAACGTGACCTGGCCGAGGCCGTAGCCGCGGAACGCCCCCGACGGCACGGTGTGGGTGTGGACCGCGAACCCGTCGGCCTTCTTGTGCGCGCAGCGGTAGACGGCCAGCGACTCGGCGACGGCGTGGAACATCACGGCGGAGCCGTGGTTGCCGTAGGCGCCGGTGTCCGAGACCGCGCGCACCTGGATCGCCGTGAGGGTGCCGTCGGCCCGGGCGCCGACCGTCACCCCGACCGTGAACGGATGCCGCATGGTGGCGCCGACGAACTGCTCGGCGCGGGTGAACTCCAGGCGCACCGGGCGGCGCAGCGCGAGTACGGCCAGCGTGACGACGTCCTCGACGAGCATCTCCTGCTTGCCACCGAAGCCGCCCCCGACGCGCCCGGCGACCACCCGCACCGATGCGGGCGGCAGGTCGAACAGGTCGCAGAGCGCGCGGCGCGTCAGGAACGGGACCTGGGTACTGGTGCGCACCACCAGCGAGCCGTCCGGCTCCAACCAGCCGATCGCGCCGTGGGTCTCCAGGCTCGCGTGCTGCACGCGCGGGGTGTGGAACGTCCCCTCGTACACGGCCGCGGCCTCGGCGAACCCGCTCTCGACGTCGCCGACCTCCCCGTGCACCTCCCCCACCACGTTGCCCGTCCCGTGGACCAGAGGCGCGTCCGGACCCATCGCCTCCTCGGGATCGGTGACGGCGGGCAGCACCTCGTAGGTCACCCGGACCCGACGGCAGCCCTCCTCCGCGGCGCCCTCGGTGTCGGCCACCACCGCGGCGACCCGCTGGCCGATGTGGCGCACGACGTCATCGAGCACGCGGGTGTCGGCCGGATCGTCGTCGGGATTCTCGTGGCGGCCGCTGGAGAACCGCCGCTGCGGCGCGTCGTGGTGGGTGAACACCGCCTGGACCCCCGGCACGCCCAGCGCGTCGGCGATGTCGATCGCGACGACCCGGGCGTGCGCGTGCGGTGAACGCAGCAGCGTCATGTGCAGCACGTCCGGCACGTCGACATCGAGCGTGTAGCGGGCGGTGCCGGTGACGACCTCCGGACCGGCCGGGGCCGCCACGCTCGCCCCGACCACCCGGCCCGGGCAGGCCGGTTCGACGGTGGTCACGCCGCGCACGGCGTCCTCGATGGCCCGGTAGCCGGTGCAGCGGCACAGGTTCCCCTTGAGTGCCTGCGGCAGGTCGGCGAGCTGCCCGGCGTCGAGCGCGGCGGTGGTCATGACGAACCCGGCCGTGCAGAACCCGCACTGGAAGCCCTGGGCGTCCAGGAACCGCTGCTGGACCGGATGCAGCTCGCCGTCCCGCGCGAGCCCCTCGACGGTGGTCACGGCCCGCCCGCCGGCCCGCACCGCCGGGTAGAGGCAGCTGTGCACGGGAACGCCGTCGACGTGCACGGTGCACGCCCCGCAGTCGCCGGAGTCGCAGCCCTTCTTGACCCCGAAGCAGCTGCGCTCGCGCAGGTAGGTGCGCAGGCACTGGCCCGGGCGCGGCTCGGCGGTGTGCGGCACGCCGTTGACCTCGACGGAGTACGTCACGTCAGCTCCTCCCGGATCTCCTCGGCGAACCGCAGTGTCAGGTGCCGGCGCCAGGCCGGGTGGCCGTGCAGGTCGTCGAACCAGTGCTCGACCGTCGCCTCGACGGCCTCGCGGAGCTCGACGGCGCCCGGCGGCGCCGGGAACTCCAGACGGTGGGGCCGCGGCGTCGCGGCGGTGATCGTCACGGTGGTCGTGCCGTCGGCGGCCCGGGTGCCGACGAGCAGCGCAGCCGAACGGCCCAGGGTGGACAGCGAGGCCTGCCGGAAGGCCGTGCGGGCCGGTGGAGCCGGGAGGGTGATCGAGCGCAGCAGCTCCCCCTCCCGCAGAGCGTTCCGGCCGTCGCCGACGACGAACCCGGTGACCGGGAGGGTGCGCGCCCCGCCGTCCGGCGCGAGCAGCAGGCACTCACCGTCGAGCGCCGCCGTCAGCGCGATCATCGGCCCGGCGGGCAGCGCGGCACAGAGGTTGCCGCCGACCGTCGCCATGTTCCAGATCTTGAACGAGGCCAGGAACGCACGGCAGCACTGCCCGAACAGCGGCACCGGGTGCGCGGCGACCCGGGCGACGGTGCAGGTGGCGGCGATCTCCAACCGGCCGTCGGCGTGCTCGACGAGGGGCTCCCAGCCCGTCTCGCCCAGGTCCCGGAGGCGGCGCAGGTGGGTGCCCGGGGCGGAGAACAGCGCCGTGCCGCCCGCGACCCACGCGTCGCCCGGTCGCCAGGCGTCGGCGGTACGGGCGTCGACCCACTCGTCGACGGTGTGCAGATCCACGTGTCCTCCCTCCGTCCCCGGGAAAGTGAATCAGGCCGATGTTTCGGCCACGATGACCCCGCCGACGAAGAATCCGACGGCCGCCACCCGCGCTCTGGAGGATCCGACACGCGGAGTGGCGACGTCCGTCGCTGTGGCTACCGGCTGGTAACATCGCGGCATGTCGCACGTCTCCCGGCTCCCCGGTCTCGCCGTCGCCACCGTCGGCCTGACGCACTTCGTCACGCCCGACGCCTACGCGTCGATCACCGAGGCGGCGTTCCCCGACAACATCCGTCGGCACACGTACGTCGACGGGGGCATCGAGACGCTGATCGGGGTAGGACTCACGGCCGCGAGGACGAGGAAGGCCGCCCTGGTCGGGCTCTCCGCCTACGCCGTCTATCTCGGCGTCAGCATCCTGCGCAACCGCTGACGCCGCCCGCCGGCAGCGGCACCGGCCTGCTGTTCATCGTCACCACCGTGCCGTCCTCGTCGTGCCTGATCCGCATCCGCGCCGTGCAGGCGCGCACCGTGGTGAACCCGAAGCCGTCGCCGCCGTGGTCGGCGCGCCACCGGCCGTGGTCACGGACGACCATCACGAGGCTCCGCGCGGTCGCCCCGACGACGAGGCGTCCGGTCACCTCCACCTCACCCGCGTCGCCGTTGAGGTACGCGTGGTCGACCGCGTTGCCCGACGCCTCGCTGACCGCCAGCAACACGTCCACCCGCTCCGCCTCCGGCCACTCCAACTCGCGCAGCCAACGGTCCAGACCGGCCCGGAAGAAGACCAGCTGGACCGGATCCGCGCTGAACCGGATGCTGAAGAACCCCGACCCTTCCGACACCCCACCACAATGACGGTCGCAGACCCGTACCGCAGGTCCAGCGGCACCAGCGGGGTCCGCAGCTCGCCGGTATCAGGCGGGGGTGAGGGCGCGCACCCGCCCGGCGAGCGTGCTCTCGAAGAAGTCGAGGAAGCCGTCGGGATCCGGACCGGCGTTCATCAGCACGATGCGGTCGAACCCGGCGTCGGTGAACTGCCTCACGACCTCGACATGCCGTTCCACGCCGGGGCCGCACGCGAACTGCGCGATCATGTCCTCCTCGCGGACGGTGGTGGTCGCGGCCTCGAAGTTGACCGGGTTGGGCAGCTCGCTCATGACCTTCCAGCCCGTCAGCCCCCACCGGTTCGTCGACAGCGCCGCCTTCGCCGCGGAGTCGACGTCCGGGGCCCAGGCCAACGGGGCCTCGGCGTAGCCGGCCCCCGTGCCACCGACCTCCCGGTACCGGGCCATCAGATCGGCGTCGGGCTCGGTGGCGAACAGCGCGTCACCCAGCTCCGCGGCGATCCGCGCCGCGGCCGGACCGCCCCCGGCCACCGCGATCTCCGGCAGCCGCTCGGGCAGGTCGAACACCTGCGCGTCCTCGAGCTGCAGGTACTTGCCCTCGTACGACCGGTAACCGCCCGCCCACAGCAGCCGGATGATCTCCAGCGCCTCACGGAACATCTCGTGGCGCACCCGCACCGCCGGGAACCCCCGTCCGACGACGTGCTCGTTGAGGCGCTCCCCCGAGCCGACCCCCAGGGTGAACCGGCCCTCCGAAACAAGGGCGAGGGTCGCCGCCGCCTGGGCGATGATCGCCGGATGGTAGCGGACGGTCGGGCAGGTCACGCCCGTCACCAGCCCGATGCGCTCGGTCCGGGCGGCGACCGCGCCGAGCACCGTCCACGTGAACGAGCTGTGCCCCTGGTTGTCGAGCCAGGGATGGAAGTGGTCGCTCATCTCCACGAAGTCGAATCCGACCTGCTCGGCCCGAACGGCCTGCCGGATGATCTCGTTCGGTCCGAACGCCTCGCTGGCGAGCTTGTATCCGATCTGCATGTGGGAAGCAGTACCCGTCCGCGTGCGGCGGAAACGGACCTCACGCCTCGACGCCGCAGTGGCCGATCTCCGTGATCAGGGTTTCGGCCGTGCCTGCGCGCGTCCCACCCGGTCCGGACAGCCCGCGCCGGCCCGGGTCCGGTGTTGCCGGGCCCAGATCGCGGCCGTGGCCGGGGCGCCGAGTGCGACGAGCAGCGCCGCCACGTCCGCCTCGCCCTCCACCACCACCAGCTCGGCACCGGGCCTGCTCACCGGCTGCCGGCACGCCGTCACCCGCAGCCAGCCCGCGGCGCCGACGAGCGCCCGCGCGACCTCCGGACTCGGGCACACCATCGTCACGCGCGGATCGGTGCCGGGATCACTCAGCCGACCCCGGGCCAGGAACGCCCCGCGCCACACGGCGGCGGCGACGCCACGGTCGATGTAGCCGCCCGTGACCGACGGCAGCCCGCGCACCTGCCGGCCGCGCGCGTCCAGCAGACCCAGCTGCTGCGTCAGCGTCAGCACTCCGCTGCTGACCACCATCCGACCCTCGCCGCGCCCCGACGCGTTCAGCCCGACGGCGCAGCTGCACCCCGCCAGCTGCGCGAGCTGGTCGCGCAGCCGGATGCCCACCACGGCGTGGTCCAGCTCGGCCACGAGGACCGGCCGCGCCGCGGTGCCGCAGACGCGGCCCGCCAGGCGCAGCACGGTGCCCACCTCGGCCCGCCGCAGGTCCGCGCGGTCGGCCCCGTCGCATCCAGCAGGAGCCCAGCACAGTTCCTCGGCCACGGCCCGGGTGAAGGGCGTGAGTGCAGCCATGACGTGGTCCCCATCCAGTGTCAGGCGGAGCGGAGCAGACCGCGGGCGCCGGTGGAGGCGGTCCGCGGGGGCTCGAGCCGGTCGGTTCTCTCGACTCCGGAGCAAGTAGACGGCCCGTGTATTTCCGACCTGTGTCATCCGGAACACCGCAACGTTGCCGAGTATGACGTGGCCATGAACGACGAACGGCCGGAGGATCCGCCCCGAGGGAGGCGGGTCCTCCGGCCGTTGCGCCGGGAACCGGTCGTCAGACTGCGGCCTTCGTCGTCGAGCTCATGATCCTGGCGACGAGGAGGCTGCCGACGTAGCCGTAGGCGGCGCCGACGAGGAACGAGATCAGCATGACGGTGAACGGCCCCGTCGGAAGCGAGAAGTCCGTGCCCGACGCCTTCGTCAGCAGACCGAACGCCGCCGTGGTGGCCAGCCCCAGTACCTGACCGGGCACGAAGCCCAGGGCCGGGACCAGCGCGCCGAGGATCATCAGGAGGGTCGCGCCACCGACCACGACCCCGATCATGACCGAGCTCGACACCAGGCCGATGCCGATCAGGGCGATCGTGCCCCAGATGATCCCCCACACGTTGGCGGCCACGGACTTCTTGAGTCCCTCCACGTCACCGCCGGCCGCGAAGAAGCTCGCGGCGCCGATGAAGGTGGCGGGCACGAGCAGGCCGAGACCGGACAGGGGGCCGACGTAGAGCCACGTGATGATTCCGCCGACGATGCCGACGACGAGTGCCAATGCGACGGGCAGCTTCATGGGGTGTGCCTTCCTTCGGGAGGTGATGGCGCACGACGATGAGGGGCCCGGTTCGATCTGACAATGCGTCAACACGCGGATACAGGTTCCGTGACCCGGTGTTATCCGGAGGACATCATTCGGAAACGCCGTCACAAGGTCCCGTAACGTGCCCCGCTGTCGTCGCGCCGATCACCTGGGTCAGGACGGCGTGCGCTCCCGCAGCGCGAACATCACCAGGTAACTTGTCCTGGTACACCAACCATTGGGGCAGTAACCGTGGACGGCACCATCCGCAGACCCCGCCCGCTGCGCTGGGTGGCCTACGCGTACGGCGCCAGGCTCCCTGCAGCACAACGGGAGTGGGTGCTCTTCGACGCCACGACCGGCACGTGGGTGCTGCGCCACCTCGTGCGCACGACGGTGCAGCTCACGCCGTTCCTGGTCGCGCTGTACGTGCTGATCCCCGGTGAGCCGTGGGTCCGCGGGTGCGCGTTGCTGGCCGGGGCGATCCTCGGCTTCTTCTACTCCTCCGCCTACATGCACCAGACGGCCGAGCTGCACGTCCAGAAGGCCGGCTACCCCCGCGGCACCGCCGAGGCCACCCGCGCCGCTGCCCATCCCGAACGGGAACGCGAACGTCAGGAGCGTTACGAGCAGCGCTGGCGCTCGGCGGACTGATCACGGAACGGTTGGATCGGCACCGCACGCCTGGACGTTGCTCAGCAGTGCGCCGCTCGCGGCATCGACGATGACGACGGAGGTGCACCTGATCGCCGGATCCGGATCCGGCCGGCCCCGTGGTCCACCGCGCACGGGAGTGGTGCCGTGGATGGTCACGCCGTCAGCCGGGCCGCCGTCCCGGACGGCGCCGGATACGTCGCACCCCGAGACCCCGGTAGACCACCTCACCGGGATCGGTGAGGATCGGCTGACACGGCGCACCGGTCGCCTTCGCCGTAGCGATCGCCGCGGCCGCAGACGGCGTGGGCGGCGGCTCGCCCGGTGTGAGAAGGGGTCCACCGCAGCCGGCCAGGACCACCATCAGCGCGATCCCGGAGGGGATCGATGTTGGTCGGTGCGGCACGGTCGCCTCCGTCCGGTGGGCGGGTCTCGACCCGTCCCGGACAGTATGCCCACCATCAGGGCGGCGAGCCGTCCTCGCGGTGGCGTTGTCGGCGCCGGCCGGGCCGGCCCTCAGCCGGGAGCACTCGAGAACGTCGGCTCCTGCACCGTCGACTTCCGCCGCGGCCGCTTGACCGGCTCGGGGGTCGCCGGAGCCGCCACCACCGGGGCCGCGTTCCGCACCTTGTACGCCTCCAGCACCTCCGACGGGAGCCGGCCACGCGTCGACACGGTCAGCCCCTGAGCCTGGGCCCACTCCCGTACGGCCCTGTTCTGCCCGCGATCCGATGACGCGCTCCGGGCACGACGAGGCGCATGGTCGGCGCCGGCCGTCTTGCGGGCGGCGTCCACGAACGGCGCGAAGATCTCGCGAAGCCTCTCCCGGTTCCGCGCCGACAGGTCGATCTCGTAGATCGTGCCGTCGAGCGCGAACGACACCGTGCCCTCGGCCTCACCTCCGTCGAGATCATCGACGAAGGAGACGTTCACGTGCTGGGCCATCGATACACCACGATCCGGGAGTGCGTGCAGGACTGCCGGGCTCGGCCCGGGCGGCGTGGGACGGGTCCGGCACATGGACCGCCCAGCGGGATGAGGGTACTTCCACGCCGATCGTGGTCGGCGCCAGGTCGCAGCGTTGATCGGTCCCACCACGGGAGCGTGCGGAGAAGTCGCGGCCGAACGGCACACCATGGGTCTCGGCGATCCGCCGAACAGCGATGACGTGCCGTTCAGCCGCCGCAGCGATCCACCGTCATCCTGCCCGGTGGCGGGAGCCGCGGACGGCGCTGATGAGCTGGGCCGCGAGCAGCGCCAGGCCGGCGAGGGTCAGCACCCCGCCGACGACGGTGTCGTTCCACGTCGCCGCGACCCACGGCGCAGGAGCGGTCTGGTAGCCGATGGCGGTCGGGGCGATCACGATCCACACCCCGATCAGGCTGATGAGCAGCGAGAAGCCGGCGTAGGCGGCCAGGGGAAAGGTGCGCATCAGGACCTCACGGTCGGGTCGGCGGAGGTGGCCCCGTTGGCGTTCGCGGCGGCCGCGTCGTCACGGGCGAGGGCGGCGACGAGCGGCTTCAGCAGGGCGACGAGCTCGTCGTCGGGCGCCTCGGCCGGTGTCGGGGCGGCGGCGTAGGTCGCTGCGGGCCGGGGGCCCGTCGGACGCAGCCGGGCCACCACCGAGACGGCGAAGACGACGGTGACGATCGCGCCGACCACCAGCAGCACGAGCCCCGTGGTGAAGTCGGCGATCGTGGGATCGGCCCAGTCCGCGCCGCCGGGCTGGTAGCCCAGCGCGAACGGGGCCAGCACGAGCCAGCCACCGGCGAGCATCGTGGTCACGGACGCGAACAGCGCCAGCGTGGGCACCGTCAGCGGGAGCCCGGACGGGCCGGCGTGGCGGGGTGCGGGTTGGGTCATCTCGGGCTCTCTCCTGATGTCGGCACCGGCGCGGCGCCGGTGAGGATGCGTTGCGCGGCAGGACGCAGGATGGTCCGGGCAGCGGTGCGGGCCCGCTCGTCGTCGCTGTCGCCGCCGTCGGGGGCCAGCCGCGCGGCCGCCGCCGTCAGCGCCGGGCTGCGGCCGTCGGCCAACTCGATCCGCCGCGCGATCACCTCCAGCGCCAGTGCGGGGACGATCTCGCTGCGGGGTGCGGCCACGGGCTCCGCGGGCGGGGTGACCGCACGCCCGGGCCAGAGCAGGATTACCAAGGCCACGCCCCCGAGCACGCCGAACACGATCCAGCCGACCACCACGTCGTCGGGGGTGGTGTCGAGGAAGAACAGGCTGCGGGCCGCCTCGGTGGCGATGCGGACCGGCGACCAGGACCACAGCAGCGCCCGGTAGGCGGGATGGAGCAGCTCCGGCGGTTGGCCGCTGACCGACGGCGACATGAGGTAGAGCAGGCCGAGGATCGGCATCCCCGTGAACCCCAGCAGGCGCAGCACCGCGCCCTGCGCCGCGGCGAAGACACCGCCGACGAGGATCAGGAACCACGCGGCCGACCAGTTCCACGCCACGCCGCCGTCCCAGATGTGGGAGAAGGTGAAGATGATCGTGGTGCCCAGCACCGCGTTGCCGGCGACCAGGATCAGCCGGGCGGAGATCGCCGGGTGGCCGCCGCTGCGGCGGGCCAGGACCAACAGCAGACCGCTGCCCGCGAGGCCACCGATCCACAGCAGCGTCGCGGCCGCCAGGGGCAGCGTCTTCGCCGCCGCCGACGTCGGGTGGACGGTCTGCACCGCCACGGCGGCCGTCGATCCCGCCTGTGCGAGCACGGCGGCGCCCGCGCCGCGCAGCACGCCGTCGGCGACCTGGGTCGCGGTCGGGATGATCGCCCCGGACTCGGTGACGGTGGCCGAGACGCCCCGCCCGTCGGGTGCCGGAGCCAGTGTCAGGTAGCCGTAGACGTCCTTGTCGTCGAGCAGCTGTGCCGCCCGGACGGGGTCGACCACCTGCCAGTCGACGGCGTCCCCGCCCTGTGCCGCCACGCGCTGCGCCACCGCGGTGAGCGGAGACCCGGCGGGGACGGCCACGGCCAGCGGAAGGTGGTGCGGCCGGACCGAGGCCTGCACCCCGAGCGTCAACAGGCCGAGCACGATCACGGCGGCCGCGCCCACCAGAGCGGCGACCACTCCGGCGCGCGGGGTACGGGCCCAGGAGGTGCCCACGGTGCTCTCCGTCCGGTCGATCGGCGAACTCAACGAACGTTGAAGAGGATGAACTCATCAACCGTTGAAGTCAACAGCCGTTGAACTCCGGCTAGGGTGGGCCCATGAGCGCATCGGGGACGCGAGCGGGCGGGCGCACCGGGCGCCGGGCCGGCCCGGGCGGCAGCCGCGACGACATCGCCGAGGCGGCCCTGCCGCTGTTCGCGTCCGGCGGGTTCGACGGAGTGACGGTGCGGGAGATCGCGGCCGAGGCCGGCGTCGACCCGGCGCTGATCTACCACTTCTACGGCAGCAAGCGCGCCCTGTTCGACGAGCTCATCGCCCTGCCGTTCGACCCGGAGGAGGTCGTCCGCAACGCGCTCGCCGGCGGCGTCGACGAGCTGGGCACGCGCATCGTCACCTTCATGGTCACGCAGCTGCGCGATCCGGTCCTCGGCGAGCGGACCGTAGCCGTGCTGCGCACCGCCGCGGCCCAGCCCGAGGCCGCCGCGGTGCTGCGCGAGCTGTACTCCCGCCGCCTGCTCGAACCGCTCGCGCACGCCCTGCGGGCCGACCGGCCACGGCTGCGCGCCGCGCTCTGCTCGTCACAGCTGATCGGGTTGGCGATGGCCGAGCACGTGATCGGCATCGAACCGCTCGTCGACGCCGCGACCGAGGACCTCATCGCGATCTACGCCGCCACGGTGCAGCGCTACCTGACCGAACCGCTGCCCGGGTGACCGGACGGCCCCGCAGGCTGCCCGGTGACGTCGCACATCAGGAGGCGGGCGCGCCTAGTGTCGAGGCGTGTTCCGTCGCCGCGCCACCGCACCCGCCGACATCGGCGTCCGACGGCTGTGGCCGTATCTGCGCGAGCACCGCGGCGCCCTGGCCGTCGTGGCCGTGCTGTCCGCAGCCACCGCGGCCACCTCGCTGGCCCAGCCACTGCTCGTCGGACGGGTGATCACCGCCGTGCAGAACTCGGCGCCGGTGCTGCCGGTCGCCGCGACGCTGGTGGCGATTCTGCTGGTCGGAGCGGTGATCGGCGCGGTGCAGTCGTTCCTGCTCCAGCGCACCGCCGAGGGACTGGTGCTCTCGACCCGCCGGACCCTCGCCGAGCGGCTGCTGAGGCTGCCCGTGGCGCAGTACGACGCCCGCCGCACCGGTGACCTGATGTCGCGCATCGGGGCCGACACCACCCTGCTCCGCGCCGTCATCACCTCCGGGCTGTTCGAGATCGCCAGCTCGGTGGTGGTCGTGGTGGGCGCCGCCGTCGCGATGGCCCTGGTCGACGTGGTCCTGCTCGGCGTCGTGCTGCTCGCGGTGGCCGCAGGCGCCCTGGTGATCGGGCTGGCCTCGCGCCGCATCCGGGCCCTGTCGATGCTCACCCAGGTGCGGGTCGGCGAGATGACCGCCGCTGTGGAGCGCGCCCTGTCGGCGGTGCGCACCATCCGGGCGAGCGGCGCCACGGACCGCGAGGTCGACGGGGTGTCGGCGGCGGCCGGCAGCGCCTACGAGGTGGGCGTGCGCACGGCACGCCTGCAGGCCATGGTCTCCCCCGCGGCCACCATCGCGACGCAGGGCTCCTTCATCGCGGTGCTCGGGATCGGGGGCTCCCGCGTGGCCGCCGGCGATCTCACGGTCGGCCAGCTGGTGTCCTTCGTCCTCTACCTGTTCCTGCTCGTCCTGCCGCTCGCCCGCCTCGCGCAGTCGTGGACGCAGCTGCAGACCGGCCTCGGCGCGCTCGCGCGGATCGAGGAGGTCGTCGCGCTGCGCGGGGAGACCGAGGGCGACGTCCCCGCCGAGGTCAGGGCCACAGTGGCGGGCGCTCCCGCGCTGGAGCTGCGCGACGTCGACTTCCACCACGCCGACGGCACGGCGGTCCTGCACGGGGTCGGGTTCACCGTGCCCCGCGGCACCCGCACCGCCCTGGTCGGCCCCTCCGGCGCGGGCAAGTCGACGGTGCTCGCGCTCGTCGAGCGGTTCTACGACGTCACCGGGGGTGCCGTGCTCGTGGACGGCGTCGACGTGCGGGACCGGCCGCGGCTCGAGCTGCGGGCCCGCCTCGGCTACGTCGAGCAGGACTCGCCGGCACTCGCCGGCACGCTGCGCGAGAACCTGGGGCTCGCCGCGCCCGGCGCGTCGGACGCCGCCCAGCTCGCGGTACTTGCCGCGGTGAACCTCACCGGCCTGGTCGAGCGCACGTCGCTCGGCCTGGACGCCCCGGTCGGCGAGGGCGGCGTGCTGCTCTCCGGTGGCGAGCGCCAGCGTCTGGCGATCGCGCGCACCCTGCTCGCCGAACCGTCGCTGATGCTGCTCGACGAGCCCACCGCCAGCCTCGACGCCCGCAACGAGCAGGCGCTCAAGGACGCGATCGACGTGGCGGCCGCAGCGGACCGGACCCTGCTGATCGTGGCGCACCGGCTCTCCACCGTGGTGGACTGCGACCAGATCGTGGTGCTCGACGAGGGCCGGGTGGTGGCCACCGGCACGCACGAGGAGCTGCTCACGCGGAGCCCGCTGTACGCCGAGCTCGCCCGCTCCCAGCTCCTCGTCTGAGAGGGTTCAGAGGTCCGCCTCCCGGTCGAGGCCGACGTCGGCGGGACCGCTGTCCTCGGGCTCGCTGGTGTGCACGTCCTCGGGGGCGACGTGCCGGTCGAGCGGGCTGAGCAGCGAGCGGATCCCCGAGTTGAGCACCGCCAGCAGCGGCACGGCGAGCAGAGCACCGGCGATGCCGCCGACGAGCAGCCCGGTGGCCACGGCCAGCACCACCGCGAGCGGGTGCAGCTTGACCGCCCGCCCCAGCAGCAGGGGCTGCAGCACGTGGCTCTCCAGCTGCATCACCGCGATCACGATGGCCAGCACGATCAGGGCCGACACGAAGCCCTGCGACACCAGGGCGACGAGCACGGCGACACCCCCCGCCACCACCGCCCCGATGATCGGGACGAACGCGCCGAGCAGCACCAGCGCCGCGAGCGGCAGGGCGAGCGGAACCCCGAGCAGGCCCACCCCGAGCCCGATCGCCACCGCGTCGACGACGGCGACCGCCGCGGTGGCGCGGGTGTAGCTCACCAGCGCGGCCAGCCCGCGCCTGCCGGCCACGTCGACCCGCGCCCGGGCCGGACGCGGCGCGACCTTCGTCAGGAAGCTCCAGATCTGGGCACCGCCGTACAGGAAGAAGATCAACGTGAAGATCATCAGCAGGATCTCGGTGAGCAGCTCGCCGATCGTGGCCGCCGTGGTGAGCGCACTGGTCGCGATCGACGCCTGGTTGGCGTTGACGACCGCGAGCAGCTGCTGCGGGAGGTCGCCGAGCTGCTGGGGGCTCAGCCGCACCGGTCCGTCGGTGAGCCAGCGGGTGATCTCCCCGACGCTCGTGGACAGCTGGGCTCCCAGCTGCGGGGCCCCGCTGACGAACGTCATCACGACGAACGTCAGGAGTCCACCCAGCACGGCGAGGCCGCCGACCACCACGAGCGCCGTGGCCAGGCCGCGCGGCACCCGCCGCGTGACCAGGGCGTGGACGAGCGGGTCCAGCAGCGCGGCGAGCAGCAGCGCGATGGCCACCGGCACCACGATGGGCGACAGGTACGCCACCACCGCGCCCAGCACGAAGAGGGCGGCCGCCACCACCAGCAGCCGCCAGCCCACGGCCGCCGCGATCCGCAACGGACGCGGCACCGACACCGGCGTCGGGGTGGGGACCGCCGGCGGCACGGCCTGCCGTGGCGACGGCACGCGCACGTGCGCAGGCGCACCCGGAGCCTCGGTCGTACGTCCGTCCGGCACGTCTGGCTCCCGTCTCCGGGGCACCTCGCCCCACCCGGAAGGTCGGGTACCCGATCCGAGCCCGGGTAGACAGGTCAGCGCCCGAATTGCTCCGAATGCCGATCCCCACCGGTCTGCGCGGCGGCGGAGGGACCCGGATCGGGCCGCACCCGGCCGTCGGCGGCCAGGACGACACCGAACACCACCGTCGCCGCGACGACCGCGGTCGGCAGCTGGTAGACGTGGAAGCCGAAGTCGGACCCGGACGGCACCGTCACCACCGCGAGCAGCGCCGATACCGCGACCGCCACCCGACGGCAGCGCGGCAGCGCACCCGTGGCGGCCATCGGCACCACCGCCCACAGCAGGTACCACGGTTGCAACGACGGGCCCAGCACCACCACGGCGCCCGTGCCGGCGGCGAGGCCGGCGAGCGGGTCGAGCCGCCCGCGCAGCACCGCCAGCAGCAGGCAGGCGCAGATCACGACCGCCCCGGCGGCACCGACCACCTGGCTGACCCCCAGCACCGACGCGGTGTGGTCGCCCAACCCGGCGAGGGTCCCGATCCCGCCCGCCAACAGGCCGAGATCGGTCACCGGCGACATCCAGCTCAGGGCGAGACCCGGCACGTACAGCGCACCCAGCCACGCCCACCCGACCCCCGCGACATCCGACAGCACGGCGTCGACCACCGCCGTGACCGCCAGGAGCACCGCCGCCACCAGCGCGACGTCGGGGAGCCGACCGCCCCGGCCGCGCGCCCACGCCACCCCGAGGAACCCGAGAGCCAGCAACGCCGGCAACTTGACCGCCGACGCGCAGACGACGAGCGCGGCCCCGGCCAGGAGACGGGGATCGAGCAATCGGTTCCCCGCCCGCAGTCCGATCTCCATGCCCACCAGCAACAGCCCCAGCATCAGGGCGTCGTTGTGGGCACCGCTGACGACGTGGAACAGCATCAGCGGATTGGCCGCGCCCAGCCAGAGGGCCTGGTCGGCGTCCACCCCGAAGCGCCTCGCCAGCCGGGGCAACGACCACACGATCGCGGCGAGGCCGGCCAGCGCGATCGCCCGGTGGGCGAGGACGCCGAGCACCACGTCGTCACCCGTGACGTGCGAGATCCCGTGCGCCAGCATGAGGAACAGCGGTCCGTACGGGGACGGCGTGTCGCGCCACAGGGTCGGGATGCTGCGCACCAGCGGATCGTCGACGCCGAGAGCAGCGGCCGGGCCCACGACCGACGGGTTGAGGCCCCGGGTCAGGATCGCGCCCTGCGCGAGGTAGCTGTAGACGTCACGGGAGAACAGCGGGGGCGCCAACGCCAGCGGCACCGCCCACGTCACGGCGGTGCGCACCAACCCGGCTCGGGAGCGGGTGTGCGGTCCGCGCGGCAACAGCGCCACCCGGACCCAGGCGAGCACCAGCAGCCCCATCCCGGCGTACGTGAGCGCGATCGCCAGCGTGTCATTGCGGGCGGGCAGTCCCAGCACCCGCACGCCGAAGAGCGGGTTGGGCACCGGGAGCGCGCCCGTGCCCAGCGAGCCGACGGCCATCAGCAGCACCCCGGTGAGACCGAGGCGCCGCGCGGCGGGGAGACCGACGGAGAGGCGGAGGACGGTCGTGTCGAAGCGTCGCATCAGGTCCCGACGAGCAGGACGACGGGTCCGGTACCGGACGTCCACGCCACCACCCGGGCGACCGCGACGACGGGACGATCTGACCCCGGGACCCTCATGTAGCGCCAGGTACCCGTTCCACCCGTTGCCAATCGCACCGGGTTCTCGTTGAAGGTTCGCACGTGCACGGCGTGGTCCGGCCTAGTAGGTGCCCTTGATGACGAAGAACGTGCCGCGGATGGTCCCGGCCAGCTTCGACTTCTGGGTCGCGAACTTGAATGTCGACGCGAGCTCCTCCGGAACCGGCATCCCCTCCGACAGCTTGAACCCGACGGCCCGCTTCTTCCCGTCCTCGAGGCCGTACATGACGTTGATCGACAGACCCGACTCGTAGAACACGTACGCGAACCGGGTTCCCTCGGCGACGAAGGCCGTCGCCTCGAGCGGGCGGGCTGCGATGACGATGCCGCGTTCCTCGAGGATGCGGCTGACCCAGTCGACGGTCCCGGCCGCGTCGCCCGCCGCGTCGACCGTGAAGACGTGGTCGTACTTGTTCTTGAAGTAGCGGGCCTCGTTGGCCCGGAGGCCGGCCAGGGCGTCCGCGACCGGGGACGACTCCAACCCGACCGTGGAGACGGTCTGGAAATCGACGACATACGACACACGTACCTCCGAAGCACCGGCATCCCGGAGCAGTACGGTACAGCGGTCCGCCTGCCGCACCGCCGGTACACGACGAGCGCCGTGCGGCCGGAGACGACGCTCCGCGTAACGTGACGCCACCGTCGGTGTCGATCGAGTCCCGTGGTGGCCACGAACGCGGCTGTGAGCAACCGACAGACGGGACAGGCCCACGCCATGCGCAGAGGCAGCGGTGGATACCACCGTGGCTGAGCTGGGGACAGTGACCCGGGCGCTGCTGGGCATGATCCGTGACGGCGGCGACGAGCGCACCCTGGCCGGCCGCATCTGCCGGGCGTGCGTCGACGGACTGGACGTGGACGGCGCGGCCGTGTCCCTGTTCACCGCGAGCGACTCCCGTCAGACGTTGTGGGCCACCGACCCGGTCGCCGAGATGCTGGAGGAACTGCAGTTCACCCTCGACGAGGGGGCCTGCATGGAGGCCGCCACCACCGGGCGACCCGTGCTGGTCCCGGATGTGCACCGCCCCGCCGACACGGGCCGGTGGCCGATCTTCGCCGCGGCCGTCGCCGAGCAGACACCCGTGCGGGCCCTGTTCGCGTTGCCGTTGCAGTGGGGCGCGGTGAACCTGGGTGTGCTGGATCTCTACCGGACCACGCCCGGGAGGCTCAGCGACCTCCAGTGGCGCGACGCACTGGCCGCCGTCGACACGGCGTCGTTGATGATCCTCGGCCTGCGCACCGACCCCGGCGTGCACGCGGACGGCGCCGGTGGGTGGCTCGACCACACGATCGGCCATCGCGCCGAGATCCACCAGGCCACCGGGATGGTGCTCGCCCAGCTGGGAATCAGCCCCACCGACGCACTGGCCCGGATGCGCGGCCACGCGTTCGCCCACCAGCGGTTGCTCGTCGATGTGGCGCGTGACGTCGTGGCCAAGCGGCTGGTGTTCACCGAGGACATGACCTAGACCGATGGACCAGACCGATGCACTGTCACACCGGAAGGAGGTCCGTCGTGAGCGGGCCCACTCGTGAAGACTGCGTCGGACAGGCGTTCGTCGCGCTGGCCGACACCGTGGTCGACGACTACGACATCATCGACCTGCTCGACCGGCTCGTCGGCCACAGTGTGGACCTCCTGGCTGCACATGCCGCCGGACTGCTGCTCGCCGACGGGCGCGGGCAGCTGCGGGTGGTGGCAGCCTCCAGCGAGGACGCCCAGACGATGGAGCTCCTGCAGATGCAGTCCGACGATGGACCGTGCCTGGAGTGCTACCGAACGGTCAGCCAGGTGCGCGTCCCCGATCTCGTCGACGTCGCCGACCGGTGGCCGACCTTCGTCGCCGCCGTCGAGCGCGCCGGAGGGTTCCGGTCGGTCCACACCATCCCGCTGCGTCTGCGCGGTCAGGCCATCGGCGCCATGAACCTGTTCCACCGCGATCCCGGCCCGCTCCCGGAAGCCGACCTCGCGCTGGGCCAGGCGTTGGCCGACGTCGCCACGATCGGGATCCTGTCGGAGCGGGCCGTGCGCCGCGGCGAGGTGCTCACCGAACAGCTGCAGACCGCCCTGAACAGCCGGGTGATCGTCGAGCAGGCCAAGGGCGTGACCGCGCAGCACCTCGGCCTCCCGATGGACGCCGCGTTCGACCGGCTGCGCCGCTTCGCCCGTACCCGCAACCTGCGACTGGCCGAGGTGGCCCGGCAGGTCGTGGGCGGCGAGCTCGACCCCTCCGAGCTCGGCCGCAGTCACGGGTAGCCCTCAGTACGGCGGGATCTCGGCCCAGACCGTCTTCCCTCCTGCGGGATCGGCGGTGCAGTCCCAGTGCACCGCCAGGGCGTCCACCATCTGCAGCCCGCGGCCGCGGACAGCGAACGGATCGTGGGCCCGCAGGAGCGGCAGCGCGTTGCATCGGTCCCCGACAGCCACCGTCACCCCGTCGGCCCGGCGGCTGACGGTCACTGTCAACGCCGTACCGGCGTGGTCCACCGCGTTGCTCACCAGCTCACTCGCCACCATCAGGGCCACGTCGACGTCGTCCGGGGACAACCCCCAACAGTTCAGAAGCAGTCGCATACGCCGCCGGGTCTGGTAGGCCACGTCAGCGACGGGCTCGAAACTCCAGACCACGTGTGCTCCGTCCGTAGAACCGCTTCGATCGCTGGTCGCGATGCATGCGGAATACCCGCTGCCCGCCGCGCCAATCACCGTGGGAGGTGGTCATACCGTCCCTCGCCCGTCCGTCCGAGATCGCAGCGCGTCTCGGCGTCGGTCCGCGTCGACGTCCCCCAGAAGGTCATTTCCCGTGTCGAACGCTCACCGGTACCCCCACGGGCCGGCGACGGTCTGTTGCTTCAGGACCGCGACGCCTTCCCCTTCCCCGGGCGGGGAAGTGTTCCGCGACCTCGCCGACCACCCGTGACGTCGATCCCGGTCCGCGCGGTCGTCACGACCCGGGCACGAGCACGTTGACCCGGTCCCCCGCCTCGATCAGCGTGCCACCGGCGACGCCGGACAAGCGGTCGGCGTGCACGATCGAGACCGGGTGGTGCCCGCACGGCCAGTCGATCTCGGCCACCGTCCGCCCGTCCGCAACCGAGCCGGGCTCGACGAGGATCTCGGCCACGCGGTAGCCGATCAGCGGGGCGTTGTCGTCACGGTCGGGCTCGGGCCACGGCCCGCCACCGCCGATCTCGACGCCGACGGCCCGCATGACGTCCTGGCCGGTCACCCACCCCAGCACGTGGGCCCCGTCGACCGAGAGCACCGGCAGCCCGTCCCCGCCGTAGCGTTCCAGCCGACGGAGAGACTCGTCGAGGGACTCGTTCGCGAGCAGGGCCTGCGGCTCGCGCAACCGGGTGACCGTGCCGATCGACTTCACGGCCGACGCCGGGGCCGCCATCTCGTCCCCACCGGCGTCGATCGGCGCCGGGAACGGGCGCATCGTGTCGGCGACGGTCAGCGCGCCGAACGGGTCCTGCGGGCCGGGCCGATCGATGTCGGTGCCGCGACGCAGCAGCTTGGTGGTGTAGATCGTGCCGTAGCTGATCGCCCGCGAGGTGGCGGTGGCGATCGCGACCGCGAGCATCACCGGCAGGGTCAGGGAGAAGTCCCCGGTCATCTCGACCACGCTGGACAGCGACGTCAGCGGCGCCCGCGCCGCCGAGGCGAACACCGCGCCCATCCCGACGATGGCGTACAGCGCCGGTGGACCGGCCACCGGTCCGAGCAGTCCGTCGGCGATCTCACCGAACGCCATCCCCGAGGTGGCCCCGATGAACAGCGACGGGGCGAACACCCCACCGGACCCGCCGATCCCGATGCTCAGGCTGGCGGCCACCATCTTGGCCACGGCCAGCAGGATCAGGAACCACAGCGTGTAGTTGCCCGCCAGCGCCTGGTACATCACGGGATACCCGACGCCGTACATCTGCGGGATCGCGAGCAGCAACAGCCCGAGCACCACACCCCCCACGGCGGGCCGCGCCCACTGGGGCCGGTTCCCCCACACCTTGTCGCAGAGGTCCTCGATGGCATACAGGACGGTCTTGAAACCCAGCCCGACAAGTGCGGCGAGCACGGCCAGCAGCGCGACGAGCAGGTAGTTCGCGGCGCCGCCCAGGGCGAGCCCGGCGGGGATCTGGGTGAAGAACGGGGCGCTGCCGTCGAAGGCACGCCCGATCACGTCGGCCACCATCGCCGACAGCATCACCGTGAAGATCGCCTCGATGGAGAACTCCCGCAGGATGATCTCCACTCCGAAGAAGACCCCCGTGATCGGTGCGTTGAACGTCGCCGAGATGCCGCCGGCGGCGCCACAGGCCACCAGGATCCGGACCTTGTTCTCCGGCATCCGCACCCACTGCCCGACGCTCGACGCCAGCGCCGACCCGATCTGCACGATCGGCCCCTCACGGCCCACCGACCCGCCGACCGCGATGCACAGCGCCGAGGCCAGGGCTTTCACCCCGCTGACCTGCGGGCGGATCCGGCCGCCGTTCTCGGCGACCGCGATCATCACCTCGGGGACGCCGTGGCCGCGGGCCTCCGGGGCGAACCGCTGGATCAGCGGGCCGTAGAGCAGCCCCCCCACCACCGGGATGACCACGAAGAACGCGATGCCCAGCCACGGCAGGTGCGCGCTGGCCACCCGCCCCTGCTGACCGAACTCGGTGTGTCCCGTCGCCAGCCACGTGAAGCCGAAGATGAGGTAGCGGAACGCCACGGCACCGAGGCCTGCCCCCACCCCGACCAGCAGCGCGAGAGCGAACAGCCCGAACCTGTTCCCCCGCAGCCAGGCGGCCGCACCGACCACGACCCCCGTCGACGATCCCGACCTCACCATGCCACCCTTCCCGTGCACCCTGTCATGGACTGACTCGGTGCAACCATTGCACTCCAGCACATAACTGGCCCGTCGAGGCAATGGCCGTCACACAGGAACGAGGTCCGATGCAGACATCCGGCACGAACCCCACCGACCATCCGGAGGGGAGCGAGCCGTCCGACGACGACATCGCGGCCGTGATGGTCGCGGCCCGGGCGATCGTCGCCATCACCGCCCAGTCGGTCGCCGCGCTCGACGACCAGGTGACGCTGCCGCAGCTGCGCGTGCTCGTGATGATCGCCAGCCGCGGCCCGCTGAACCTGGCCGCGGTCGCCCACGGACTCGACGTCCACTCCTCCAACGCCACCCGCGTGTGCGACAAGCTCGTGACCTCGGGGCTGCTGCACCGCAGCGACAACCCCGACGACCGCCGCAACCTGGTGCTCGAACTGACCACGGCCGGACGCGGCCTCGTCGACACGATGAACCGGGGCCGGCGCGCAGCGATCAAGGACGTCCTGGCCCGGATGACGTCGAGCCGCCGCCGTGGCCTCGCCCCGAAGCTGTACTCCTTCGCCGAGGCGGCGGGCGAGCTGCCCGACACCGGGGCGTGGGCGCTGGGCTGGACCACCGAGAACCCCGTCCGCCCTCCCGGCGGCTGACGGGACCGCACGGCTCAGCTGCCCCGGCGGGCGCCTACCCCGCTCGACGGCGGACACCCACAGCGGGGTCGTGTTCCACCGATCAGCGCAAGCCGCGAGCAGGTCGGGAGCCGAAGACCTGCCATGCTCAGCGAACAAGAGATCCAGGCGTTGCAACAGATCGAGCGGACGATGCGCGCGGACGCCCCCGATCTCGCCGGCGCCCTGACGCGTATGGAGCCGGATCAGGCCTGGTCCCGGCGCCGCCACGACGCGGTGGTGGTGCTCAGCGCCCTCTCCGCGCTGGTGTGCGTCGTGCTCGGGCTTCCGGGCTCCGCACTGATCGCGCTGACGCTGTGCGCCGCGGTGGTCGGCGTGCGGCGGTGGCGGTTCCCGCAGCAGCGGTTCCTGCCGCAGCGCGATCAGCTGATCCGGAGGTGGAGGCGGGCCGGATCAGCCGAGTAGTGCCGCGGTGGCCGCATGCGGGGAGGCCAGGCCCGGTGCGGGAGCAGCAGCCGGATCCGGCTGCGGTCGACCGCAGCCGCGGTCACGGCGTCGGGACGGACAAGCCCTGGGTGCGGGGCTTCTCCCCCACCGCACCGGGCGCGTCGTTCCATCCCACCGGCGCGGGCATGCGCGCCGTCGCTGCCGCCGTCATGGACCACCTGTCCGAGCAGTGGTAGTTCAGGACATCCGCGGGTCGATATGGATCTTGGGTCCGGCTCCCGCTCCGTCGGGCCGCTCCCCGGCCAGCACCGAGGCCACCTGGTCGAGGCCGACGGTCGCGGCGACGAGCGGCCGCGGATCCACCTCGCCGCCGGCGTACGCCTCGATGGTGGCGCCGAGACCGGGCGACGCGGACAGGATCCCGACGGCGGTGACGTCCTTGAGCGCCAGGGTGCGGGTGTCGACGCGGCTGGGGCTGCCGGCCAGCCCGACGTAGACGACGCGACCGCCGGGCTCCACCAGGTCCAGGGCCCTGGCAGGCAGCTGTGGCGCGTTCGAGGCGTCGATCACCGCGTCGAAGGCCAGTTCGGGCAGGGCATCCTCGGTCCAGACGTGATCGAACCCGAGGGTGCGGGCGAAGGTCAGCGAGCGCTCCGTGCGGCCCATCAGATGCACCTCGGCCCCCGCGGCGCGAGCGAACATCGCCGCCAGCAACCCGATGGTGCCCGGCCCGAGCACCAGCACGCGGTCCCCCGCGGCCAGATCCGCTGCCCGCGCGGAGCGCAGGGAGTTCCCGCCGGGCTCGACCAGCGCCCCCAGTACCGCGTCCACCGTCCCGGGCAGCACGTGCAGTGAGGTGGCCGGCACGGCCAGCTGCTCGGCCAGCGCGCCGGCGCGACCGCCGCGGACACCGACCTCCTGACGGCGCTCGCACACGTGCTGGTTGCCCCGCAGGCAGCGCCGGCACGTGCCGTCGCCGAGCATCGTGTCGCCCATGACGCGACGTCCCACCCAGCCCGGGTCGACGCCGCGGCCGACCGCGGACACCGTGCCCGCCCACTCGTGTCCCAGGCGCATCGGGAAGTGGGCGTGGCCCTCGTGCAGGTAGGCCATCTCGCCGGTGAAGAACTCGACGTCGGTGCCGCACACCCCCACCCGCTCGACGTCCACGACGACCTCGCCGGGGTCCGCGACCGGCGCGGGCACCTCGGCGACGACGGACTCGCCGGGCGCGGTGAGCACCGACGCCAGCATGGTGCGACGGGTCATCGGAACGCCCGCCCGAGCGGCCCCAACTCGCGACGGACGTCCTCGACGGCGTCGACCAGCACCGACAGCGGCGTGCGATAGGTGAGGGCACTGATACTCAGCGCGCCGGACGGGACCGCGGGCGAGGTGTCGAAGACGGGCACCGCGAGGCAGTTCACCCCGATCTCGTTCTCCTGGTCGTCGACGGCATAGCCACCCACCCGGATGCCCTCCAGCTCCCGGTCCAGCTCCCCCGCGGTGCACAGCGTCCGCGGGGTCCGCCTTTCCAGCGGTCCGGCACCGATCCAGGACTCGACCGCAGCCAGGGAATCGAGGCGGTAGGCGAGCAGCAGCTTGCCGACACCGGTGCAGTAGGCGGGGTTGCGCCCACCGACAGTCGAGGTCAACCGGGCCGCGCCGGACGGCGGGTCGACCTTCGCCCGGTAGACCACCTCGCGGCCGTCGAGCACCGCGTAGTGCGTGGTCTCGCCGAACCGCCGGGCCAGCACGTCGAGGACCGGACGGATCCGCACATGGTCGGGGCGGGCCTCCTGGTGGGTGAAGGCCATCCGGAGGAACTCGTCGCCGAGCAGGTAGTGGCCCCGGGCGTCCTGATCGGCCAGACCCGCCCGTCGCAACGCCCCGAGGGCGCGGTGGACCGTCGGCTTCGGGCTGCCGATGGCGCGGGTCAGCTCGTCGAGCCCGGCCCCGTCGGGGAACCGGGCCAGCTCCTTGAGCACGGCCAGTACCCGGTCCGACCCCACGAGACGGGCATCGTCGTCCGCACCGGCTGTTGTCGCCGCCCCGGGCGCCTGCGTACCCTCCATGGCGTTCCGGAGATTAGACCACCATGTCGATAATTGGAAAGGCGGTGGCTCACGGTGGAGCTGCACAGCAGTCACTGGTACGCCGGTGCGGACCGCAACGCCTACATCCACCGGGCCTGGATGCGCCGCGGCGTACCGGGCGACGCGTTCACCGGGCGGCCGCAGATCGCGATCGCCAACACCGCGTCCGACCTCACCCCGTGCAACGCCCATCTCACCGAGGTGGCCGCGTCGGTGCGCAACGGCGTCTACGAAGCCGGCGGCATCCCCCTCGAACTCCCCGTCGTGTCACTCGGCGAGACCAACGTCCGACCCACCGCGATGCTGTGGCGCAACATGGCCGCGATGGCCACCGAGGAGATGCTCCGCGCCAACCCGATCGACGCCGTCGTGCTCCTCGGCGGCTGCGACAAGACCATCCCCTCGCTGCTCATGGCCGCCGCCTCGGTCGACATCCCCGCCGTCGTCGTGCCCGGCGGCCCGATGCTCACCGGCACCTTCCGAGGCACCCCACTGGGCTGCGGCACCGACGTCTGGCGCCTGTCGGAGGAGGTCCGCGCCGGAACCCTGAGCCAGGAGGCGTTCGCCCGCTCGGAGTCGTCCATGATCCGCAGCCGCGGGCACTGCAACACCATGGGCACCGCCTCCACCATGGGCCTGGTCGCCGAGGCGCTCGGCACCGTGATCCCCGGCGTCGCCGGCACACCGGCCCCCGACAGCCGACTGCTCGAAGCCGCACACGGCACCGGCCGGCTGATCGTCGACATGCTCGCCGCCGACCGCCGCCCCAGCACGTTCCTGACCAGGGCGTCGTTCCACAACGCGATCGTCGCCCTCGCCGCGATCGGCGGCTCCACCAACGCCGTCGTCCACCTGCTCGCCATCGCCGGACGCCTCGGGATCGACGTCACCATCGACGACTTCGACCGCATCGGCTCCCGGGTACCGGTCCTCGTGGACCTGCAGCCGGCGGGCCGCTTCCTGATGGAGGACCTGCACCGCGCCGGCGGGCTGCTCGCCGTGTTGCGCGAGGTGCGCGACCTGCTCGACCCCACCGCCCTCACCGTCACCGGCAAGCCCCTGGTGGACCACCTCGACGACGCACCGATCTTCGACACCGAGGTCATCCGCCCCCGCACGGCCCCGCTGGTGGCCGAGGGCGGCATCGCCGTCCTGCGCGGCAACCTCGCCCCCGACGGCGCGCTCATCAAGCCCGCCGCCGCGTCGCCGCACCTGCTGCAGCACCGCGGCCGCGCGATGGTCTTCGACTCCATCGAGGACTTCCACGCCCGCATCGACGACCCCGGCCTCGACGTGGACGCCGACTCCGTCCTCGTGTTGCGCGGCTGCGGGCCCAGGGGCTACCCCGGCATGCCCGAGGTCTCCAACATGCCGCTGCCCCGCAAACTCCTCGAACAGGGCGTGCGCGACATGGTCCGCGTCTGCGACGGCCGCATGAGCGGCACCGCCTACGGCACCGTCGTCCTGCACGTCGCCCCCGAGGCCGCCGCCGGCGGACCACTCGCCCGCGTCCGGACCGGCGACGTCATCGTCCTCGACGTCGCCGCGCGCCGAATCGACGTCGAGACCGACGATCTCGACGCCCGCACGCCGAACACGACAGGCTTCGCCGCTCCCCGCCGGGGCTGGGAACGGCTCTACGTCGACCACGTCCTGCAGGCCGACACCGGCGCCGACCTGGACTTCCTCCTCGGATCCAGCGGCTCGGTCGTGAGCCGCGAGTCGCACTGACGATCGGTCGCCCGCCAGGCGACCGACATTGCCTGACCAGCCATTCTCTTACATGCCGCTCCCATGCCCCGCCCCAGGAGCGACGACAAGCGCGCCGCGATCATGTCCGCGGCTACGCGCGTCATCGCCGCTCAGGGGTTGGGCGCGGCGACCGCGACGATCGCGAAGGAAGCCGGCGTGTCCAACCGCTCGCTGTTCACCTACTTCGACACACACGAGGGCGGACCTGGCGAGCGTGCCCTCCTGATCCGTGGTGCGCAGCAGATCGCCGACGAGGCCAAGGGTATGCGGAACAGTTATTCCACTTCTGCTAGGCTCATCCCGCGGAGACCGGGACGGAGCGTCGCGATGCACGGAACGACGAACGGGCCGAGTGGCCGGCGGTGGTGGGTGCTCGCCACGGTGGCGACAGCGCAACTCATCGTGGTGCTCGACGGCACCATCGTGAACATCGCGCTCCCCTCCGCCCAGGCCGACCTCGGGTTCTCCGACGCGGCACGGCCGTGTGCTCGGCTTCTCGCGCGCGGAGACCGCGGGCTGGACCGACCCCGGCACGCTCGGGCTGCTGGTCGCGGCCGCGGCCCTGCTCGTCGCGTTCGCCGCCGTCGAGGCCCGTTCGACGGCTCCGTTGCTGCCGCCGTCGGTGGTGCTCGACCGCACCCGCGGCACCACCTACCTGGTCATGATGCTGGCCGCCGGTGGCATGTACGCGGTGTACCTCTTCCTCGCCTACTACCTGCAACAGGTTCTCGGATTCGCCCCTCTGGTCGCGGGAGTCGCCTTCCTGCCGATGGCGCTGTCGGTCGCCGCCGCGTCCGCCGCCGCCAGCTCCGACGCGTTGCAGCGGCTGGGCCTGCGCACGCTCGTGCCCGCCGGTGCCGCACTCGCCGTCGCCGGCCTGCTGATGCTCACCACGATCAGCACCGCCACGAGCTACGCCACCCACGTGCTGCCGGCGCTCGTGCTGGCCGGGCTCGGGCTCGGCACGCTGTTCTCCACCACGATGGGCTCGGCCACCGCCGGGGTCGCACGCGAGTACGCGGGCGTGGCCTCGGCGACCGTGAACACCAGCCAGCAGGTCGGCGGCTCCCTCGCCATCGCCACGCTGAGCACGCTCGCCTCGTCGGCTACCGGCCCCGATCCGGTCACCGCCACCCTTGCCGGGTACCACCTCGCCTACCTCGGCGCCGCCCTGGCCGTGGCGCTCGCCGGCGTCCTCGGACTCGCCCTCTACCCGCGCCGCAGACCCGCCACCGCCTCGATCAAGGAGCGACGATGACCCCGCCCATGCCGCAACTGCCGATGTCCGCGACGGTCCGACCGAGCGACGAGTCGACGAGCGTCGTGCTCGAGCCCGATCCCGGCCGGCAGATCCCCGAGATCGAGGGCGGCCTCGTGACCCGCCACGACATCGTCTACACCACCCGCAGCGCCCCGGACGGCAGCCCGCTCCCGCTGCGCCTCGACCTGTTCCGGCCCTCCGGGTCGACCACCGCTCCCCTGGTCGTCTACGTGCCCGGGGGCGGGTTCGTCATCTCGGTCAAGGAGGCCGCGCCGGCCACGAGAGCCCATGTGGCACGCGCCGGGTTCGCGGTGGCGAGCATCTCCTACCGCACCGTCCTCACCGGCGGGACGTTCACCGACGCCGTCGCCGACGTCACGGAGGCGATCCGGTACCTGCGCGCGCACGCCGGCGAACTCGGGATCGACACCGCCCGCGTCGCCGTGTGGGGCGAGTCCGCGGGCGGCTACCTCGCCGCGATGGTCGGGGTGACCGGCGCCGCCGTCGACGCCGTCGTCGACTGCTTCGGCGGGTCCGACCTGTCCCTGCTCGCCGAGGACCTCGACGAACCGACCCGCGCCGGATACCGGGCACCGGACAACCACATCGCGGCGTTCCTGGGCGAGCCCGGACACGGCCTGCAGGAGATCCCGGACGCCGTCGCCCGCGCCAACCCGATCACCTACGTCGACGGCTCCGAACCGCCCTTCCTGTTCCTGCACGGCAGCGACGACCGGCTGGTGTCCCCCAGCCAGACACTCCAGCTGCACACCGCCCTGCGCGCGGCGGGCGTCGACAGCACGCGCTACGTGCTGCGCGGGGCCAACCACGGTGACATGGCGTTCCTCGGCGACCACGAGGCCGGGCGCGTCTGGTCGACCACCACGGTGATGGACGTCCTCACCGGCTTCCTGCGCGACCGGCTCGCCCCGGTGCCTGACGGGGTACCGCGCCCGTAGGCTCAGCGATGTCATGCCGCAGGAACCCGCCGTGCCCCCGCAGACCACCCGGCTGCGGCGCGACGCGCGGGAGAACCGCGAACGGGTGCTGCTCGAAGCCGCCGCCGTGTTCGCCGAGCACGGGCTCACCGCCACGCTCGCCGACGTCGCCAAGGCCGCCGGGGTCGGGGTCGGCACCCTCTACCGGCGCTTCCCGGACAAGGACGAGCTGATCCTGGCGGTCTACCAGGCTCGGATGGATGCGGCGGTGACACTGGCCGAACGCTCGAGCGGTGCCGCCGACCCCGGCACCGCGTTCCGGGAGTTCATCGAGCACGGCGCGCACGACTTCGCCACCGACCGCGGTTTCCGCGAGCTCGTGCTCGGCGGGCTCACCGACGCGCTCGGCTGGTCCCGCTCCGGCGCGGCGACGTCGCTGTCGGCGGCCATCGACCGGATGAACACGGCGGTGAGCGGCCACCTCGCTGTGCTCCTGGAACGGGCCAAGGCGGCCGGGGCCCTGCGCGAGGACGTCGCCCCCACCGACGTGCAGCTGATCAACGCCGCCGTCCAGTCGGTCGCGGGTGTGGCCGGCCTCGCCCGCCCCGGCATCCACCACCGCCTGATCATCATGATCGTCGACGGCCTCCGTCCGCGGGACGACAGCAGCCCCATGCCCGTCGCGCCCCTCACCGAGGAGGAGCTGAGCCGCGCCGTCCGGAACTCGGCCCGCGATCGCGACATGCCACCGCACTAGCCTGGCCGCCATGCCCGAGCGCGAGCCGGCGCCGGCCCTGGCCGAGATCGCCCCCACGATCCGCGAGCACCTGCCCGCGCTGGTCGACGCCGTCGTCGCCCGCATCCAGGCCTCGATCCCGGTGTACGGCGGGGACTCACCGGTCAGCGCCGCCGCGCTGGGCGAGTCGGCCCGGCAGAACATCGAGTACCTCCTCGGCACCGCCGCCTCCCCCCCAGGTCCACGACCTCGCCGCCTCGCGGCGCACGGGCCGGGAACGCGCGCTGCAGAGGATCCCGCTCCTGGAGGTCCTCGCGGCGTTCCGCGTCGGGTTCGCCCTGGTCTGGGAACGCATCGCCGACCAGGCCATCTCCGCCGGTACGGTCGTGAACCGGGAACTGGCCGACACCGCCGTGTTCCTCTGGTGGAAGGCCGACGAGTACGCCGCCGCGGTCACCGAGGCCTACCGCGACACCACCGCCGAGCTGCTGCGCCGACGTGAACAGCAACGCTCCGCGCTCGTCGAGGCCCTCACCACCGGCGTCGCCGACCGCGGCACCCTGTGGGACATCGCCGCCAAGCTCGAGCTGCCCCACACCGGCACCTTCGTCGCGGTCGCCGCCGAGGTCACCGTCATCGGCGACGAGGCCCTGCCCGGCATCGCCGCGAAGCTCCGCGCCGTCGACGCGGGCTCCGCGTGGCGGCTGCTGCCCCAGCTGCACGTCGGGATCGTCCCTGCCCGGCCCGGACCTGCGCGCCGTCATCGCGACGCTGCGGGCCTGCGGCCGGGCCAGGGTCGGCGTGAGTCCCACCTACCCGGCGCTCGACCACACCCCCCGCGCCCTCTACCTGGCCAGGATCGCGCTCAGCAGCGCGGCCACCGGCAGCCGCACCGTCCGCCTGTTCGACGACACCCCGCTCGCCACCCTGGTCACCGCCGCACCCGAAGCCGCCACCCAGATCGCCCGCCACGTCCTGGGCGGCCTGCTCCGGCTCCCGACCGACGACCAGGACCTGCTGCTCACCACCCTCGAGACCTGGCTCGACACCCGCGGTTCGGCGGCGGAGACCGCGGCGCGCATCTACTGCCACCGCAACACCGTCCGGCACCGGCTGCGCCGCATCGCCGCGCTGACCGGCCGCGACCTGGAGGACCCGACCGCCGTCGCCGAGCTCAGCGTCGCCCTCCACGCACTGCGGCTGCTCCCCGACGTCCGCTGAGCACCTGGGCGGCCACCGCAACGGGATTCCGGGCCCAGGCGAGTGCGAAGTCGGCGACCTGCTCCCAGCCGTCCTGGCCGAGCGTGTAGTGGCAGCGCCCCGGGAACTCCCGATACGCCGTGACGGCCTTCGACCGGCGGTACCGGCGCGCGTTCTCCCTGTTCACCGACGGCGGTGCGATGTGGTCGTCTCCCCCGGCGATGATGAGCAGCGGGGCGCTCGGAATTGGTGAAGTCGACCGTCGACGCGGCGTGCGGTGTCACGTTCGCCAGACCCGCCTGGAACAACAGCCGACCGGCCCCGGGAACGTGGTAGCGGTCGTAGGCCTTCCCCGACTCCGCCGCGGTCAGGGCATCGGCGAAGCCGTAGTGGAACTGCTCCGGGGTCAGCGCGACCGTGCGGTGCAGGTTGGCGGGATGCCCAGCACCGGTCACGCCGACCTGAGCGTGCTCAGCTCCAGCTCGCCGATGATCCGTGTCAACCGGTACAGCGTGCGTACGCGCCATGTCCTACCTTCCGAGCCGGAGAAGTTCTGCCGTCCTCACAGCGCTCAGAGTTCTCCCGCCTCGCCGCGAAGGCGATGGACCCACGCACACCATCCCGGTTCTCAGAAGTGCCGCAGGACAACGTCCCGCGACCGTGGCGGGCCGCCCGCCCCACGACTGCTCTCGGCGACTCTTGACTCTGCGCACTCCACGGTGTGAGGTGGATCACATGGCTGCTGCGGTTCCCACCGTCCTCGGCGCCGGTGCCCGGCTGGTCGGCGAGTTGGCCAAGGTGGTCGTCGGCCGCTCCGAGGTGGCACCGGCGAGAGGCGACCGCCGTTTCGCCGATCCGACCTGGACCGAGAACCCCGTGTACCGGCGGCTGATGCAGGGCTACCTGGCCACCAGCGGCGCCGTCGACGAGCTCGTCGAGGGCATCGACCTGGCCGACTGGCGTGATCGGGAACGCGCCCGGTTCGTCGCGACGCTGCTGACCTCCACGCTGGCCCCCACCAACACGCTGGTGGGCAACCCCGCCGCGATCAAGCGCGCCTTCGAGACCGGCGGCGCCAGCCTCGGTCGCGGCGTCCGCAACGCCGTGCACGACGTGCGGCACAACGGCGGGATGCCCCGGCAGGTCGACCGCGATGCCTTCACCGTCGGGCGCGACCTCGCCGCCACCCCGGGGGCGGTCGTCTACCGCGACGACGTGCTGGAGCTGCTGCAGTACCGGCCCTCCACGGACCAGGTGCGCCGCATCCCCGTCGTCGTGGTGCCGCCGCAGATCAACAAGTTCTACTTCATGGATCTCGCGCCCGGCCGGTCGCTGATCGAGTTCGCGGTCGGTCAGGGCCAGCAGGTGTTCGCCATCTCCTGGCGCAACCCGACCTCTACGCAACGCGACTGGAACCTCGACACCTACGCCGCCGCGATCATCGCCGCCCTGGACGCGATCGCGGCGATCACCCGGTCGGAGCAGGTCAACGTGTTCGGGTTGTGCGCGGGTGGCATCACCACCTCCACCGTTCTCAACCATCTCGCCGCCACCGGTGACGACCGGGTGCGATCGGCGAGTTTCGGGGTCACCCTGCTGGACTGGTCGGCGCCCGCCCCGGTCGGGATGCTGTCCGCGCCGGCGTTGCTCAAGCTCGCGCGCTGGCGCTCCGGGAAGGCCGGCGTGCTCGACAGCCGCAGCCTCGGGTCGGTGTTCACCTGGATGCGACCCAACGACCTGGTGTGGAACTACGTCGTCAGCAACTACCTGCTCGGTGACGGGCCACCGGCGTTCGACATCCTCGCCTGGAACGCCGACGGCACGAACCTCCCCGCCGGGCTGCACCGCCAGTTCCTCGACGTCTTCGAGGACAACTCGCTGACCGACCCCGGCGCCATGACCGTGCTCGGCTCACCGGTGGACCTCTCGCGCGTCACCGTCGACGCCTACGTCACCGGCGGCACCACCGATCACCTGACGCCGTGGAACGGCTGCTTCGCCTCGGCCCGGCTGCTCGGCGGAACCTCCACGTTCGTACTCGCCAACACCGGGCACATCCAGACCCTGGTCTGCCCGCCCGGCAACCCGAAGTCCCGCTACTGGACCGGCCCGGAGCCGACCGGAGACCCGCAGGCGTGGCGGGCTGCCGCCACCGAGCACACCGGCACCTGGTGGGAGCACTGGGCGGGATGGATCGACTCCCGCTCGGGCCCCCACAAGAAGGCACCGGCCCAGCTGGGGAACCGCACCCACCCCACGCTCGCTGATGCCCCCGGCACCTACGTGCTCACCCAGGCCTGAGACCCACGTCGCGTCGATCAGGGATCAGGCGTCCGAACCGGCGTCGGCGGCAACCGTCCACGACAGCCGCCGTGCCGTCGGCGCGGGCTGATCCGGCGCGTTCTATCCCCGGGCCTCCGCGGGCGACGTGCGGGCCGCGAGCTCCGTGCGTGAGCGCAGACCCAGCTTGGCGTACACGCGGGTGAGGTGGAACTGGACGGTCTTGACCGACAGCATCATCTCGGCGGCAACCTCCTTGTTGCTCATTCCCGTCGCGACGAACGCGGCCACGGCGCTCTCCTGGTCGGTGAGCTGATCGACCGTGGCGCCGACACCGCGGGGCACGGGCCGACCGGTCCGCAGCTCCCGGTCGCACCGCTCGACCCAGACCTGCGCGCCGAGCTCGACGAACAGCTGACGGGCCGCCGTGAGCAGCTCGGCGGCGTCACGGCGACGGCCGGCGCGGCGCAGGGTGATCCCGTGGGCGAAGTCGACGCGGGCCCGGTCGTAGGGCAGGGGCAGTGGCGCGAGCCGGGCCCGCGCGAGGGCGAACGACTTCTCCGCCCCTACGAGGTCTCCACGCGCCGCGAGTACGCGTCCGCGGACGGAGCCGAGCCGGGCGGACACGGAGCCGTGCCCTCGCCGGGATGCGGTGGCCTCCAGCGGCGTGAGGAACTCGTCGGCCTCGGCCAGGCGGTCGACCAGCACCAGGGCGTTGGCGTACAGGTCGTGCCAGGGCCAGAATCCCGGCTCGTCGATACCGCCTCGCGGGTTCCGTGCGGCGAGCGGCGCGAGGTGGCGGACGACGGAGTCGTAGTCCGACGCAGCCTCTGCGGCATGAGCCCGCGCCAGCAGCGCCGGGACGGCCATGACGGCGTAGTCGTGGTCGGCGGCACCACCCAGGCGCAGGTGCCGCTCCGCGGCGTCCGGCTCGCCGCGCAGCGCATGGATCTGGGCCCCCGTCCAGTGCACCAGGGGACGCAGCAGGTACAGCCCGGTGGCACCGAGGAGGATCTCGGCCCGGTCCACCGCCTCGAGCGCCCCCGACCAGTCCCCCAGCGCGAAACGTGCGCGGGCGAGCCAGACGAGTGCCCACAGCGAGATCCTGTTCGATCCCGTCTGCGCGGCGTGGGGCGCCGCGAACTCCAGCTCGCGTCGGGCGGCCTCCGGGTCGTCCTGGGCGAGGTGCAGCCAGCCCAGGCCCATCCGCACCCGCTGGTGCTGCGGCCCCGTCGGGCTCTCGACCATGGCCTGCCGGTAGGCCGTGAAGGCCTCCGCGATGTCACCGCGGGCGGCGTGGCCGAGCCCGACGATCGCCCGGGACTCGACCGCGGCCGGGGAGCCGGGGTCGGCGTGCTCGACCGCACGCCCCGCCCAGCGCACCAGGTCGTCGCCGTCCCAGTCGGCGAGCGCGTGCAGCACGTGCCGTTGGCAGACGACGGCCGCGGCCCCGCGGTCCGTGCCGCGGCGTCGCCAGGCGGCTTCGAGGTAGGAGTCCGCCTCGGCCCGGCGCCCGCGCTGCACCGCGACGTAGGCCAGTACGGCGTCCCGGCGGGGGCCCGACGGGAGGGCCTCGACCTCGGGCAACGCGTCGACCGCCTGGCCCAGCAGGCCGGCGCCCGCCAGTGCGTCGACGGCCCGGATGAGGAGGTGCTCCCGGTCGGCCCGGGTGCGGCTGATCCGGCTCGCGTCGATCAGCGCACCTGCGACGAGGGCCCACGCCCCCTCGGCGGCCTTGCGCTCGGCGAGGGCCACCAGCTCGGCGACGAGCTCGGGGTCCGGGAGCGGTGTGGCCTCGACGCGGTGCCGGAGCCGCTCGGTGTCGTCGGTGACGACCGCGGCCGCACGTAGGTGCAGCTCGTGGCGCCGGGCGGGCGCGAGCGAGGCGTGCACCGCGCCGCGGACGAACCGTCCGGGGAAGGTGAGCACGTCGAGCCCGTGCCCGGCGGCGGGTGCGAGGAGACCGGTGGCGTGGGCCTCGTCGAGGGCCGTGATCGGGTCCGGGACCTCACCGAGGGCGGCCGCGTCGGCGAGTACGGGGGCTGCTCCGAGCACCGCGGCGGCCTCCACCAGAGCCCGGGCGCCCGGACTACAAGCGTCCAGCGCTGCCTGCACGCGGTTCTGGACGGTGGTCGGAGCCGGCAGCCGCGTCTGCCAGTCCGACCAGCGGACGGGCGGGGTGTCGCGGAGGATCTCCAGCAGGTGCCGGGGCAGCCCGCCCACGTGCTCGCACAGGCGGCGGGCCACCGGCAGGGGCAGGTCGATGCCGGCGGTGCGCGCGGCGAGCAACCGGGTCTGTTCGGCGGTCAGCGGCGCCACCCGCAGGTGGACGGCCGGGAGATGGTCCAGCACGTCGGCGACCTCGGGGTCGCCGCCCGCGTCCGTGGACCGGACCAGCAGGAGCAGGAGCCGCGACTCGCGCAGCCGGGCCACGCCCGACGCGATGGCCCGGATCGACACCGGGTCGGCGTGGTGGGCGTCGTCGACGACGACGATCAGCGGATCGGCCCGGACACCCCAGATCACCCCCAGCAGCGAGCCCAGGCCGATCGGGCTGTCGACATCGGGCGGTTCCGGGGCGAGCAGCCGACCGGCCAGCGCGCCGTTGCTGGTGCTCTCCCAGTGCAAGCCGCTGACCGTCGTGGCCGCAACGGAGTCGTGCCCGCGGAGGAACCGGCGCAGCAGCGCCGTCTTCCCGACACCGGCCGGGCCCTCGACGACCGCGACCACCGGCACCCCGGAGCCCGCCAACTCCAGAAGCGCGTCGAGCCGGGCGAGCTCGCTCGCGGCCCCCACCAGGTGGACGTCGCTATCGCCCGGATGCACGACGCCCACCGTAGAGCGGCTCAGCCCGGATCCCCACCGGCCACCGGCAGAACCGTGCCGGTCACGTAGGAGGCCTCGTCGGAGGCGAGGAACAGGATCGCCGCCGCTTGCTCGTCGAGCGTGCCGTAGCGGCCCATCAGCGAGGAGTCCAGCGTCTGGTCGACGTGGGCCTGGAACCAGGCCCGCTCCTGGTCGCTGCGCGCCTCGGGCGTGCCGCGCGAGATCCGCCGCGGCGGGGCCTCCGTACCGCCGGGGGCCGTGGCGACAACCCTGATCCCCGCGTCGGCGTACTCGACGGCCAGCGACGCGGTGATCGCGTTGATCCCACCCTTCGCCGCCGAATACGGGATGCGGTGGACGCCGCGGGTGGCGGCCGAAGACACGTTGACGATCACGCCGCCGGAGCGCTCGACCATGCCGGGAAGGACAGCGCGGCAGCACCACAGGGTGGGCATCAGCGATCGCTGGATCTCGGCGGAGATCTCGGTCTCGGTGAACTCGACGAAGGGCTTGAAGTTGATCGCCCCGCCGACGTTGTTCACCAGCACGTCGATGCGGCCCTGCCACGCCTGCGCCTCCCGCAGTGCGGCCGCCGCTCCGTCCCACTGCTCCAGGTCGGCCTCGACGGCGAGCGTCTTGGCCCCGTCGGCGAGCAGCCCGTCGGCCACCTCGTGCACCAGCGGGGACCGGTCGATCAGCACGAGTTGTCCGCCCTCCGCGGCGGCCCGCTCGGCGACGGTCCGGCCGATCCCCTGGGCGGCACCGGTCACGACGACGACCCTGCCCGCGAACCGGCCGGGGGTGACGAACCGCGGGCGACGTCGGGCGGTGTTCTCGGTCATCGCCCGGCGGGTGGTCTCCTTGGACCGGTCGGCGTGGTCGGCGACCAGCTGCCGGGCCCGTTCCCGGTCCCCTGCCTCGATCGCGTCGACGATGTCGAGGTGGTCCCGGGTGCAGAGCGGGTGACACCAGGTGGCCGTCCGCAGCGAGTGCTCCATGTGTCCCCGCACGCCGAGGGCCCGGTAGGCCTGCGACAGGTGCTCGTTGCGGGTGAGGGTGAACAGGTAGTCGTGGAACGCGCCGTTGGTCTCGGTGTAGCCGGCGGCGTCGACGAAACGATCGCCGTCCACGTACGGGACGGTGGCCTCGGCCAGGAAGCGGTAGCCGTTGATCTGACCGCCGGTGAGGCGGCCGAAGACCAGCTCGAGCGCACCCAGTTCGAGCGCCCGACGGGCGTCGAAGATGGCGTCCGACTCGTGGACGGACGGGTGCTCCTCACCGATCTCGTAGCCGTCCTCGCCGACGACACCCGGGGGCAGCGGCGGGGGCGGCGAGGCGACGAGCGGCTCCAGGCCTGAGGTCGGGAAGACCTCCTGGCCCGCCAGGTGCCTCCCCGCGGCGACGATCAGGTCGTCGCTCGCGTCCAGCTCCGCGGGGTCGCCGCCGGCCTCTGCCCACGGCCCGAAGACCTCCTGCCCGCACAGGCCGCGGGCCGGTTCCATGCGTCCCGCGTTCGTCGCGTGCAGCGGTTCGAGATCGACGAGCGGCGCTAGCACCTGGCCGGTGATCGCGCGGCCCGCCCCCGCGAGCAGCCCCTCCCCATCGCCACACCGCGCGGCGACGGGGGACGGAGTGGGTGCGGTCTCCTCGGCCGCTGCACCCTCGGCCGCCGCGTCATCGGCCGTGTCGGCCTCCTCGGCGGCCGCGGCCGGCTCCTCCCCCGGCACGGCCGCCAGCGCGAACTTCTCGTAGAAGAAGCCGCCCGGCGACATGCCCTGGTCGGAGAAGTGGCTGCGCACCCCGTCGACCATCGGCGGCGGGCCACACAGGTACACCGCCGCCGTGCCGTCGTGCAGGTGCTCCGGCTCGATGAGCGCGGTCACGTAGCCCTGGTGGGGGGCGGTGGTGTTCCGGTCGGACACGCAGTGGGTCCAGGTCAGCCCGGGGATCGAACCGGCGAGTTGCTCGATCGTGTCGAGCTCGACGACGTCGTCGTCGGTGGTGGCGCCGTAGAGCAGGTGCACCGGACGGTCGCTCTCCGCCGCCGCGAGGGTGCGCAGGATCGAGAGGATCGGCGCGAGCCCGGTGCCTCCCGCGAGCAGGAGCAGAGGATCCTGCGCCTCCCGCAGGAAGAAGCTGCCGTGCGGGCCGGTGAAGGAGATGTTGTCGCCGACCTCGGCGCGCTCGTCCAGGTAGGTGGACATGACGCCGCCGGGCGTGATCTTGACCAGGAAGGTCAGTGCGTCGTCGTCCGGGGCGTTGCTGAAGGAGTACGAGCGCGACTCGTCGGTGCCCGGCACGGCGATGTTGACGTACTGGCCCGGGAGGAAGGCGAGCTTCTCCCGGTCGGGGATCTCGATGGTCAACGCGACAGTGGTGGGCGACAGCCGGTCCACGCCGGTGACGCTGCCCTTATGGGTGGCAGCGCTCGTCTTCGCCACCGCCGAGGTGCAGGCGATCTGCAGCGCGAGGTCCGAGCGCGGCTTCATCTGGCAGGTCAGCACGTAGCCGTCCTGCTCCTCGTCGGGCGAGAGCGCCTCGGGCAGGTACGAGCCGCCGTCGAACTCCCCGGAGTCGCAGATCGCCTTGCAGGTGCCGCAGACGCCGTCGCGGCAGTCCATCGGGATGTTGATCCGGGCGCGGTAGGACGCGTCGGCGACGGTCTGCTCCGGCGCGCAGGTGATGAACCGGGTGACCCCGTCCTCGAAGGCCAGGGCGACCTGGTGAGGCCGCGCAAATGACTCGCTCGCAAGCTCGCTCATGGGTCGCCCCTCTCCTCAGAAGTGGTAGACGTCCACGACGTGGTGGATGTAGTCGTTCTTCAGCACCACGGTCTTGCGACGGATCAGCGGCGCATCGCCGGAGAAGTCGATCGTGTAGAACGACGTGCCGTAGTAGGGGTCGATCGTCTTGTAGCGGAAGTACATGGTGTGCCAGTTGAAGCGCACGTCCACCAGGTCGCCGCGACGCTCGATCACCTCGACGTTGCTGATGTTGTGGCTGGTGCGCGGCTCGGGCAGCGAGGTGGCGCTGGAGCGCTCGGTGCGGATCCGGAAGACCCGGTCCTCCAGCCCGCCCTTGTTGTCGTAGTAGATCAGCGAGACGTCGCGCTGCGGGTCCTCGACGAGCCGATCGGCGTCGTCCCAGCAGGGCATCCAGTAGACGACGTCGTCGGCGTAGCACTCCAGCCACTTCTCGAACTCGCGGTCGTCGAGGTGGCGGGCTTCCCGGTAGAGGAACTGCTCGATGGCGTTCTGGGTGATCAGGGTCGATGTGCGCTCGGTAGTGGTCATCGCGCTCAGCCCTCCTGCTTCTCGATCGCGGCCCGGAGCGTCTTCCGCCAGTAGCCGTGCTGGACGGGGAACAGACCCTCGTCCTCGTTGCGCTGCCCGGCCGACACGACGCCGTCCATGCCGAGGGACGTCGCGACCTCGTCGGGGCCGCTCAGCCAGTGCTCGGCACCCCGGCTCATGTCGTTCCACGGCGCCGCGGTGGCCCGGAAGGTGAGCTGGCAGGAGCGGAACTCCTCCAGGTCGTCGGGCGTGGCCATGCCGGAGGCGTTGAAGAAGTCCTCGTACTGGCGGATGCGGTGCGCGCGGGCCTTGTCGCTCTCGCCCTTCGGGGCGATGCAGTAGATCGTGACCTCGGTCCTGTCCGGCGCGATCGGGCGGAACTGCCGGATCTGCGTCGAGAACTGGTCCATCAGGTAGACGTTCGGGTAGAGGCAGAGGTTGCGGGAGCCCTTCACCATGAACTCGCCCGTGGCGTCGCCGAACTGCTCCTTGAGCTCGTCCATCCTGTCCCACAGGGGACGGTCCTCCGGATTGGCGGCCCACGTCCACAGGCACAGGTGCCCGTTGGGGTAGGACCAGTAGCCGCCGCCGGTCTTGCCCCAGCCGCCGGCGTCGAGCGCCTTGGTGGAGTTCGTCGACTCGCCCGTGCCGCGCCGGGAGGTGGTGGCCGCGTAGTTCCAGTGCGTGGCGCTGACGTGGTAGCCGTCGGCGCCGTTCTCCGCCTGCACCTTCCAGTTGCCGTCGAAGGTGTAGGTGGAACTGCCGCGCAGCACCTCCAGACCGTCGGGCGACTGGTCCACCAGCATGTCGATGACGACGGTGGTGTCGCCGAGGTGCTCGGCGAGCGTGCTCACGTCGGGGTTCAGGCTGGCGAACAGGAACCCACGGTAGGAGTCGAAGCGGGCCACGTGGGTGAGGTCGTGCGAGCCGTCGACGTCGAACGTCGCGGGGTAGCCGGCGCCGTCGGGGTCCTTGACCTTGAGCAGCGTGCCGTCGTTGCGGAACGTCCACCCGTGGAACGGACACGTCAGCGTGGGCCGGTTGTCGGTCTTGCGGCGGCACAGCATCGCCCCGCGGTGCGCGCAGGCGTTGATCATGCAGTGCAGCTCGCCGCCGGAGTCCCGGGTGATCACCACGGGCTGGCGGCCGATGTAGGTGGTGAGGTAGTCGCCGTTGGCCGGGAGCTGGCTGTCGTGCGCGAGGTAGATCCAGTTCCCCTCGAAGATGTGGGTCATCTCGAGTTCGAAGATCTCCTCGTCGGTGAAGATCCGCCGGTTGGCGCGGAAGACACCCGCTTCGGGATCGTCGACCACGGCATCGGCGAGGACGTCGCGGGCATGGGAGGAGACATCGAGGGTCATGGAGGACCTCCGGTCGATTCGGCGGTGAGTCGAGTTCGGTTGCTCCCACTGTCACGGGACCCCCTCCGGGGTCGCGCCAGGTATATGCCTAGTTCTGACCCAGGGTTTTTCCAGATCCATAAGATCTCAATCGAGCCGAACTAGGTCTTTGCGGATACAGGAACGGCTGCCTACCGTGAGGCAACCGACGAAGGGAGGAGCACGTGGAGATCCGCCAGCTCCGGTACTTCGTGACCGTCGCGCAGACCCGTCACTTCGGGCAGGCCGCGGAGCGCCTGCACATGGCGCAGTCACCGCTCTCGCAGGCGATCCGCCAGCTCGAATCACAGGTAGGCGCCGCCCTGTTCGTCCGCACCACCCGCCGCGTCGACCTGACGCCGGCCGGTGAGGCCCTGCTGCGTGACGCGCTGCGGATCCTGGAGTCGGTGGACGCAGCGCAGGGGCGCGTCCGGCTGATCGGCGAGGGCAGCAGTGGCCTCGTCCGCATCGGGTCGACCGGGTTGGCGGCGTTCCGGCATCTCCCTCAGCTGGCCCGGATCGCCGCGCGCGAGCTGCCCGGCGTCGTGCTGCGCTACGTGCCCGACCTGCTCACGCCCGCCCAGGAGCTCGCACTGGAGGAGGACCGGATCGACCTCGCGGTGCTGCGGCCCCCCATGCGCAGCAACGGCCTGGAATCCCGTCTGATCACCCGGGAACGGCTGGTGCTCGCCGTCCCGCGCACCCACCACCTCGTCGGCGACGAGCCGGTGGCGCTCGCGGAGCTGCGCGACGAGGACTTCGTCGTCTATGAGGCCAGGGGCTCCGTGGTGGACGCCGCGGTCACCCGGGCGTGCCTCGCCGCGGGCTTCCTGCCCCGGCGCACCCACGAGGTCGCCGAGACCTCGATCATGCTGACGCTCGTGGCCGCCGGCCTCGGCGTCGCCCTGCTGCCCGAGTCGGTGCACGCCCTGCGGATCGACGGCGTCCGCTACGTGCCGGTCGCCGACGACATCCACATCGACCTCGCGCTCGCCTGGCGCCGCGACGACAGCTCGCCGGTGCTCGCCCGGCTCGTGGAGGCGTTGGAGGCCAACGGTTTCGTACCGCCCGTACGCATCGACTCGCCCATCGGAGACCCGCACATCGGAGGTAGGCCGTGAAGATCGCCCGGATCGAGGCGATCCCGTTCGCCATCCCGTACCGGAAGCCACTGCGCTTCGCCAGCGGCGAGGTGCACACCGCCGAGCACGTCCTCGTACGGGTGCACAGCGACGACGGCCTCGTGGGCGTCGCCGAGGCCCCGCCGCGGCCCTTCACCTACGGCGAGACCCAGGAGTCGATCATCGCGGTGATCGACGGGATCTTCGCCCCCGAGCTCGTGGGCCTGTCCCTGCTGGAACGGGAGATCATGCACGCCCGCATGGACCGCACCGTCGGCAACCCCGCCGCGAAGGCCGCGGTCGACATGGCGGTCTGGGACGTCCTGGGCCGCACCCTGGACGTGCCGGTCACCCAGCTGCTGGGCGGATTCACCGACCGGATGACCGTGTCCCACATGGTCGGCTTCGCCCCCGACGACGTGATGGTCGCCGAGGCCGAGCGGATCCGCGACGCGTTCGGCATCCGGGTCTTCAAGGTGAAGGTCGGACGCCGGCCCATCGCTCTCGACGTCGGCGCCTGCCGGGCCCTGCGCACCGCACTCGGGCCGGACGTCGAGCTCTACGTCGACGGCAACCGCGGCTGGTCCCCCTCGGAGGCCGCCCGCGCACTGCGCGCCATGGCCGACCTCGACCTCAACCTCGCCGAGGAGCTCTGCCCCGCCGACGACGTGCTCGGCCGCCGCTGGCTCGTCTCGCAGACCACGGTGCCGACCGTGGCCGACGAGAGCGCGACCACGCCCGGCGAGGTCACCCGCGAGCTGCTCGGCGGCTCCGCCACCATGATCAGCATCAAGACGGCGCGCACCGGCTTCTCCACGTCACAACGGATCCTGCACCAGTGCGAGGGCATGGGCGTCGAGGTCGTCATGGGCAACCAGATCGACGGCCAGCTCGGCACCGCCTGCAGCGTCGCGTTCGGCGCCGCCCACCGGCTCACCTCCCGGCGCGCCGGTGAGCTCTCCAACTTCCTCGACATGCGCGACGACCTGCTCACCGAGCCGCTGGAGATCTCCGGCGGCGAGCTGGCCGTCCGCCCCGGTCCCGGGATCGGCGTCGCCGTCGATCCCGACAAGCTCGCGCACTACCGAACCGACTGACACCGAAAACCGACACTGGAGTCCACCACCATGACCACCACCGAGTCCGACACAACTGCCACCGCAGCCGGCTCCGGCCGCTCCGCCACCGAGGCGTTCACCCAGAAGGCCCGCACCGGCGGCCCGATCGACCACGCCCGCGTCGGCGCCATCGCCTCCGACGCGCTGGCCGCCTTGCACGAGGTCGTCCGCAAGCACCAGGTCACCTACGAGGAGTACGACGCCCTCAAGGCGTGGCTGATCCGCGTCGGCGACGACGGCGAGTGGCCGCTGTTCCTCGACGTCTTCGTCGAGCACGTGGTCGAGGAGGTCGCCAACGCCGACCGCCAGGGCGCTATCGGCACGATCGAGGGGCCGTACTACAAGCCGGGCGCCCCGGAGTCCACGAGCGAGCAGACCGTGGCGATGCGCGACGACGAGGCCGGCACGCCGTTCCTGTTCCAGGGCACCGTCACCGACCTCGACGGCGCCCCGCTCGACGGCGCGCTCGTCGAGCTCTGGCACGCCGATGACGCCGGCTACTACTCGCAGTTCGCCCCCGGCATCCCCGAGTGGAACCTGCGCGGCCAGATCCGCACGGGCACCGACGGCCGCTACACGTTCCACACCATCCAGCCCGCGCCGTACCAGATCCCGACCGACGGCTCCACCGGCGCGTTCGTCGACGCGGCCGGCTGGCACCCCTGGCGCCCCGCGCACCTGCACCTCAAGGTGTCGGCGCCCGGCAAGCAGCTCGTCACCACCCAGCTCTACTTCGACGGCGGTGACTACGTCGCCGACGACGTCGCCCAGGCCGTCAAGCCCGAGCTGGTGCTGCACCCGACCCCGGCCGCGTCGGGCACCGGCAACGAGGTGACCTACGACTTCCCCCTGGACCCCGAGGCATGACCGAGCTGTATGCCGTACGGATGGACGTCGCGCTCCCGCCGGACATGGATCCGGCGGAGCGCACCGCCCTCCTCGCCCGCGAGAAGGCCTACTCGCAGGGGTGGCAGCGCTCCGGGCACTGGCCGCAGATCTACCGGTGCGTCGGCGAGTACGCGAACCTCAGCATCTTCGCCGTCGAGGGCAACGAGCAGCTCCACGAGATCCTCTGGGGCCTCCCGCTGTTCGCGTACATGACGATGACGATCACCCCCCTGGCCGCGCACCCGTCCGACATCGCACACGGCTGACGCCCCCATCCGACCGAACGCGTCACTGATGCGTGGTGAGGGTGGCGAACCAGGTGCGGATTCTCGGCAGGGCGGCTATCGCCGTGCCGATGTGGTCGACGTCGCCCATGTCCGCGATCGTGGCATCACCGCCGAAGGTGATGATCTGTGCACGGCGCCGTCGGGCATTGGCGAAGACCACGTCGCGGTCCGCGCGCCCCGCGAACAACTGCGTCGGCACTTGGGGCGCCCATCGGCAGACGTCGTTGGCGGTCAGCGCAGCTTCCAGCGGACCGCTCGGGTGCGCGATCAGCTCCAGGTAGGCGGGCTGGAAGAGCTGCTGCGACGCTGGCAGAGCCGCGGCGATCTCGGTGACGTCGTGGGAGCCGTCGAAGAGCGCGTCGATCGTGCCCGCGTACGGCTGCGTGAACACCTGCCCGGGCTCGGAGTAGAGGTGGTAGAGCGTGTTCCACTCGATCAGCAGGTACGCGAGGTAGGCCGACGCCCGGTGCGGGTCGACGGCCCGGGGGTCGGTCATCGCAGGCAGCTCCGCGGCACCCAGCTCGTCGGGACCGGCCATCGGAGCCAGCGCTCGCAGGCGCCAGGTCCCGTCGCCCTGTTGCAGCGCCTGGCCTGCGGCCATCGCCGCCGCGCCGCCCTGGGAATGCCCCGACAGAAGGACATCGTGGGAGAGGCGTGCGCCCAGACCGGCCGTCGCCTGATCGGCCGCGGGCAGCAGGTCGAGTGTCGCCGACGCCTCCGACGCCGCCTGCATGAACGGGTGCGGTCCGGGTGCGGCGCCGAGGCCGAGGTAGTCGGGAGCCACGACCGCGAACCCGTCGGTGGCGAAGAAGGGCGGCGCCAGCAGACCGTCGCCCGTCGGGTGGAACGACGGCACGTCCTGGGTCGCCACCACGGTGGAGTGCTCGTAGACGACGAGCGGGAGGTCGCCGCCGACGTCGTGCGGCAGGGCGAGCAGGCCGCTGGCGACGGTCGGGGTCTGCTGCACCGCCACGCCGTGCTGCATCTTCTTGACGGGCTCGCTGAGCGCCGACTAGCGTTCGAACTTCCGAACCTGGTTTCGGTTTTTCGAGAGGCTGAGCTACCGTCGGTCCGGTTGCGGCGGCGGATTGGCGATGAGGAGGTCATCGACGTGCGAGGCCCGAGTGTCGAGGCCGACCTGCGGACAGACGTCCCGTGAGCGGCGACTGGCCGGAGGGAATCGTCCGATCCGGTGATCTCGTCGTGGTCGGCCAGGGCGTCGGCGAGCCCACGCCCCTGCTCGAGGAACTCCTCGTCAAGGGTCCGAAGGACATCGAGGTGTTCGTCGGGCTCAGCCACAGCGACGCCCTCACGGGTGACGCGTCGCTCCCCCTCGTGTCCTTCGGCGCGCTGGGCCCGCTCGGCACGCTCGCGGCCACCGGTGACGTGGCGATCATCCCGTGCCACTTCGACGACCTGCCGCGGGCACTTCTACAGCGCGCCCCCGGCCGGCTCGTCGTCCTGATGCAGGTCGCCGAGTCGGATGCGCACGGCGGCCACAGTCTGGGCATGGCCGTCGACTACACCTACGAGCTGGTCGGCCGGGCACGTGCGGTCGTCGCCGAGATCAACACACAGATGCCGGTCACCTCGGCGCCTCGCCTTCCGGCCTCGACCTTCGACACGGTGGTGCGCACGTCACGGCCCCTCCCGGTGGTCACGACCGCGCCGGTGCGCGACGTCCACCGGCGCATCGCGGCACTCGTCCTGCCCCTCGTGCCCGACGGCGCGACGATCCAGCTCGGCATCGGAGCGGTTCCGTCGGCGATCGGCGCTGCGCTCACCGTCCGGCACGGCCTGCGCGTCCGGTCCACATTGGTCGGTGACTGGCTGCTGGACCTCGCCCGCACCGGGTCACTCGCGGCCGGGCCCGGCTCCGTCGTCATCAGCGAGGCCGCCGGGTCCCCCGAGCTCTACGCGTACGTCGCGGGGTCGACGACCTGTGTCCGCCCGGTCCCGGACGTCATCGGCCCGGCCGCCGCGGGATCGGTCGACGGGTTCGTCGCGATCAACTCAGCCCTGCAGGTCGACCTCACCGGCCAGGTCAACGCGGAGGAGATCGAATCCGGGTACGTCGGGGGCATCGGCGGGCAGGCGGAGTTCCTGCGCGCTGCGCAACGCTCGGCGGGCGGCCGGTCGATCGTCGTGCTCCCGGCGACGACGGGCGGGGGCCGGCTGTCCCGCATCGTCCGCCGGTTGGAGTCCGGAACGGTCACGACCCCCCGCTCCGGTGTCGACATCATCGTGACCGAGTTCGGCACGGCCGATCTGCGGGGCCGAACCCTGGGGGAACGCGCCGAGATGATGACGCGCATCGCGGCGCCGCACCACCGCGCGGAGCTGCAGGACGGACGACGGTGACGGACGCGAGAGCCGACGTCGGCGAACGCCTTCGGGTGTTCCTCTCGGCGAACGCTGACGGCGCCGACGGGCGGGTCGTGGGCCTGAGCCGGATCGGGGTCGGCCGTTCCCGCGACAACTGGGTGTTCGACCTGGTCGTCGACCACGACGGCCGCGAACGCAGCGAGCCGCTGATCCTGCGCAGCGATCCCGACGGCGGGCTCGTGGAGACCGACCGCGCCGTCGAGTTCGCGGTGCTCGGCGCCCTGGAGAAGAGTGGTCTCCCGACGCCCGTGGCGCGATGGCTCGACGCCGACGGCAGCTGGCTCGGCCGGCCCTCGCTCGTCATGCGGCGTCTGCCGGGCGACTGCGACTACCGCATCCTCGCCGACCCCGAGCGGTCCCTCGACCGGCGACGCGCACTGGCGGAGCGCTTCTGCGACCTCCTCGTGGAGGTCCACCGCACCGACTGGCGGGCGCTGGGCATGGCTGCGATCCTGCCCGATCCGGGCACACGGGCCGCCGCGGCCGAGCTCGACCGCTGGGAGGCGATCCTGCGCCGCGACCAGCTCGAGGAGTTCCCCGAGCTGGAGCTCGCCGTCGTCGTCCTGCGCGAGTCGGCGCCCGGGTCCGACCGCACCGTCCTCGTGCACGCCGACTACAAGCCGGGCAACCTGCTGCTGCAGGGCGACCGCGTCACCGCGCTGCTGGACTGGGAGCTGGCCCACCTCGGCGACCCGCTCGAGGACCTCGGCTGGATCACCCAGCCGCTGCGCGCCGCCGAGCACACCATCCCCGGAACGTGGGAGGCCGAGGACATCGTCGCCCACTACGCACGGGCCGCCGGGGTCGACGTCGATCGCGACGCGCTGGCGTGGTGGATCACGTTCTCCGCGTTCAAGACCGCGGTGATGCAGGTCAGCGGCCTGCGATCGTTCCTGGAGGGCCGCAGCGACGAGCCGTACCGGCCCACCCGCCGGGTCCTGTCGACGTTGCTGGAGGCCGTCCTGTGAGACCGACGATCGACGAACAGCTCGCCGGTGCGCAGCGGCTGCTCGATCTCGTCGAGAGCTCCGGCGATCTGTCCCCCGGCTCCGCGGAGCTGCTGCGCAACGCCCAGCGGCTGATCAAGCGGGTCTCCACGTCGTGGTCGACCACGGTGCCGTTCCTGGTGGAGGACAACGCCCAGCTGACCGCGCTGCTGCGGCTCGAACCGACGACGACGACCGATCCGGCGGCCCGCAACGAGGAGCTGCGCGGCGTGCTCGCCCGGCTCGTCCGGGAACTCCCCGGCGACGCCGAGGGCCGGGCGCGGCGCGCCGAGATCGGCCAGTATCTGCGGCGCCGGGTCGCCGCCGACCCGACGTGACGTGCAGGAAGGCCACCGCATGATCGACGAGCACTTCGCCGAGCAGTTCCCGCTCTCGCCCATGGACGACTTCCTCATCCACCAGACCCCCGACCCGGTGCGGGTCATGTGGACCGGCGACCCCCGCGCCTACGAGCGCTACTGGATGGTGTCGCACGACGCCGCCGCCGACGTGCTGATCGCGACCGGGGGCAGCATCTACCCCAACCTCGACCGGGCCGAGGCCTACGCGATCCTCAACGTCCGCGGCCGGCACGTCGCCGTGCGCAGCTTCCGCTCGGTCGGGGCGGACCGCGCCGACCTGCGCGTCGGCCCGATCGCGCCGGTCATCGTCCGCGGCCTGCGCGAGTGGCGCTACGTCCTCGAACCCAACGAGTGGGGCATCAGCTACGACCTGACCTTCACCGATACGACGCGCCAGGTGTTCCGCGAGCCGCTGTCCGACTCGACCCACGGCACTCCCCCCGGCCGCCGCAACGACGTGACCAGCGGTTTCGAGTGCTTCGGCGCCGTCTCGGGCTGGGTCGAGATGGACGGCGAGCGCATCGAGCTCAGCGCGGACACGGCGGGCACCCGCGACCGCCACTGGGGCACGGGACGCGGTGTGGGCGGGCCGGCGATGTCGCTCGGCGGGCGGCTGCACGTCGGCACCAACGGCAACGCCTTCGTCGCGTTCCCCGACTGGACGCTGTGGGGCGACCGGCTCTACTACCCCTTCGGCGACGACCGGAAAGGCGCCGGCAAGGTCCTCAAACCCACCCGGCGCCTGCGCTTCGAGGAGGGCACCGACATCTTCGCCGAGGGGATCGTCGACTACCGGTTCGACAACGGGGAGAAGGCCCAGCTGCACTACGAACGGATCGGACAGCAGACGGCCTACCTGCGGTGCGGCATGTACGGCGGCACCCCGGGCGGCGACATCCACCAGGGCGGTTACGACGGCCCCGACCTCACCGAGGGCGACGTCCACGACCTCACCCGTCCCGAGACGCGGATCGGCATCCGCGGTCTCGACGAGCACCTGTGCCGCGTGACCCGTGACGACGGCACTGGTGTGATCGGGATCTACCAGACGATCGACCCGGTGGCCTACGAGGCGTGCGTGTCCGGCCGCCGCGGGTGGGACCTTCTCACCTGAACAGGGCTCTCCCGATGATGTGCTTCATGACCTCGATCGAGCCGCCGCCGATGCGGGTCATGCGGGCGTCGACGAAGGCGCGGGCGATGGGGTACTCGGTCATGTAGCCCCAGCCGCCGAACAGCTGCACACACTCGTCCATGACCCGGCCCTGCAGCTGGGTGGTCGTCATCTTCAGCGCCGCGGCGTCCACGGCGTCGAGCTCGCCGGCCACGTGCAGCTGCACACAGCGGTCGACGAACGATCGCTGTGCCGCGGTGTCGGCATGCAGCTGGGCCAGGACGAACCGCGTGTTCTGCAGATCGGACAGCGTGCCGCCGAACATGTCGCGGTCGCGGGAGTACTCGATGGTCCAGGCGATCGCGGCGTCGGCCGAGGACACCGCCCGCACCGCCTGCACCAGGCGTTCCTGGGCCAGCTCCTGCATCAGGTGGTAGAAGCCGCGGCCCTCCTCCCCCAGTAGGTTGGCCGCGGGCACGCGCATGTCGGAGAAGAACAGCTCCGAGGTGTCCTGCGCCCGGCACCCGATCTTGTCGAGCTTGCGGCCACGCTGGAAGCCGGGCGTGTCGGTCTCGACGAGGAGCAGGCTGACTCCCTTGCCGCCGGGCTTGTCGTTGGTGCGGCAGGCCAGTACGAGCAGGTCGGCGCTGTGACCGTTGGTGATGAACACCTTCTGTCCGTTGACCACGTAGTGGTCGCCGTCGCGGCGGGCCGTGGTGCGCAGGTTCTGCAGGTCGCTGCCGCCCGAGGGCTCCGACGAGCAATAGTCAAGACCTGTGGATGAAGATTTTTTAGGCAGCGTCGGGTTGAGGGTGTTCGGCGGGTCGTTCGACGAGCTTGCCGCCCTCGAACACCGCGCCGGCACGGACGAGCGCGACCAGGTGCGGGGCGTTGACC
>JBBRLM010000036.1:0-70386 GCA_038231335.1 Mycobacteriales bacterium | reverse complement strand
GCCCGGTCGATCTTCCCCAGCGGGTTGCCCGTCGGAACCTGCCAGGACGCGCTCGACCTCGCCTGTGGTCTCTACCTCGACGATCCCACCGCCTGGCAGGACCTCAGACCCCCGACGAACTAACGAACCGGACCACTAGTGGGATCAGCGCCGGGTGTCGACCCGGTGGAAGTTGAGGTGTGCCCGCGACGGCGTCGGCCCCCGCTGTCCCTGGTAGCGCGAGCCGACGCCGGCGCTGCCGTAGGGGCGTTCCGACGGGCTGGAGAGCCGGAACAGGCACAGCTGCCCGATCTTCATCCCCGGCCACAGGATGATCGGCAGGTTGGCCACGTTGGAGAGCTCCAGCGTGATGTGGCCGGTGAAGCCGGGGTCGATGAAGCCCGCCGTCGAGTGGGTGAGCAGGCCGAGGCGGCCCAGGCTCGACTTCCCCTCCAGTCGCCCCGCCAGGTCGTCGGGCAGCGACAACTTCTCGAACGTGGATCCCAACACGAACTCGCCGGGGTGCAGCACGAACGGGTCGTCGCCCTCGGGCTCGACCGTCGTCGTCAGCTCGTCCTGCTGCTCCGCCGGGTCGATGTGGGTGTAGCGCGAGTTCTGGAAGACCCGGAAGAACCGGTCCAGCCGGACGTCGACGCTGGAGGGCTGGAGCATGGCTGCGTCCCACGGCTCGATGACCAGACGTTCGGTCTCGAGTTCCTTGCGCAGGTCACCGTCCGACAGCAGCACGGTGCAGACCCTACTGGCGTCGTTCCTCGTGCTCCGTCTCGGACGCCTCCTCGGCCCGTCGGGGCAGCGGAACGCTCAGCGTCGGGGAGTTGGACAGCCCGAACATCCACGCCACCGCCTGTTCGACGCGGGCGGCCTCCAGCCCGTCCGACGGCTCGGCCGGCGGCGAGACGCGCGCCGCGAGCAGCTGACGGATCGTGGTCATCACGGCCGGGCTGAGGATGCTGCGGATGGAGTCGCCGGGCTCGGGGATGTGCGGCCCGTCGACGAGCACCGCCGGCGTGCCGAGGCCGGGCGCATCGGTGACCAGCTCGGGGTCGTCGGACACGAGCACCGCACTGGCCGCGATGAGGCCGACCAGCTCGGCGAGCGGGAGGCTGCGCACCACCGTGGCGCGGGGGTGGTCGGCGATCGGTGCGGCCGCCCCGTGGCCGGCGAGCTCGCCGTAGAGGACGACCTCGATGTCGGGCTCGCGCTCCAGCAGATCGGGCAGCCCGGCGAGGACCCCGAGCGAATCGGGCCGGTCGAGCCCGACCAGCACCAGCCGCGGGCCGTCGGCCCGTACGCGGCGGAGCAGCCGGGCGAAGCGCAGGTCGGCGGGTTGCGGGTTGGCCGCCATGGTGTCGCCGACCGGGATGGCGTTGGGCCCGATCGGGCTGCCCAACGCGGCACCACCAGTGGTGAGGAACAGCGACGCGAGCTGGCCGATGATGCGCCGGTTGGCCTCCTGTGGGAACGGGCACAGCAGGTCGTCGCTCGCGACACCCGCCTGCAGGTGCACCACCGGGATCTGCCGCCAGAACGCCACCTGCGCCGCGATTGCCGCCGTCATCCCGCCGCCGTAGACCATGATGGCGGACGGATCCAGGTCGACCAGCAGCCCGTCGAGGTTGGTCATCAGCATGGCGCCGATCGCCGCCGGGTGCGGACCGGAGATCGGGCCGGGCATGCGCGTGACGTCGGCCGGCACGCCCAGAGCTTCGAAGGCCTCGTGGACGCCCATGGGATCGGGCCCGGTGGCGACGGTGAGCGCACGGATGCGATCCGCGTTGCCGAACGCGGTGGCCACTGGGGCGAGTCGTGCGACTTCGGGTCGACTGCCGGCGATCAGGAGCACGTCGTGGTCGTGGTCCTGGTCCGGGAGCGACCCCTCGTCTGGGTCGAACTCCGTCATGCTTCGGATCCTTAGCGGCCGGGGGAGCCGGGCCTTGCGGGGGCGTCGCCAGTGTGACCTGGTGAAAGTCCGACCGTCGAGGCCGATTCCCACATACAGGTACCGACTGGCGAGTAACCACCCTGTTGGGTGTACACAACCGACTGCACTGAACACGTAGAGTGACACGTTCGCCCCGCCCCACCACGCTGCGAAGCACCACGTCCGTCAAGCCGCCGACCCGCGCGACGGGCGACAGTGCCCAAGTTCCCATGCGGGACGGGCTGCTAAGCTCGCCCGTGCGCCAGCATGCGGATGTAGTTCAGTGGTAGAACATCAGCTTCCCAAGCTGAATATGCGGGTTCGATTCCCGTCATCCGCTCCACGACGAAGGCCCAGCTCAGAGGTTGAATCCTCCGAAACTGGGCCTTCGTCATGCCCGGGCCGTGGGTGCCGCGTGCGATTCACGTGCGATCAGCCGACCGGAACGAGCGCTCCCGCGGCGCCGTCATCGTCGTCCCCCGGGTCGTCCCGCCGCGGTCCACGCTGTTCCACGACGAGGCCGCTCAGACGGTCCGCGAGCCGCCGGTCCGCATCGTCCGTGGCGTGCTGGTAGATCAACGCAGCCCGCATGTCGTCGTGGCCCATCCGCGCCATCAGTTCCTTGGTCGACGCCCCCGCCCGCGCCGCCAGATGGTTGCCGGTGTGCCGCAGATCGTGGAAGTGCAGGCCGGGCGCACCCAGCTTCTTGACCGTCTCAACCCACTTCGTGAGGTTGTTGAAGTTCGCCCGGCGGAACGCAGCTCCCTTCGGCCCCGTGAACACGAGCGCCGTCGGACCGGCGTCGACGTAGGTCATCAGGTGTTTCACGATCTCCGACCGGATCACGTCGGGAACGCTGATCGTCCGCAGTCCTGCCCGCGACTTGGGCGGGCCGACGACGATCCCCCGGCCGATCACCTCCGTGTGCGCCACGCTCACCCGGACCCAACTTCCGTCCGGAGCGATGTCACAGCGTCGCAGCGCAGTCACCTCACCCCATCGCAGCGCCGCAAGAGCCGTCAGGAGTATCAGCGCCCGAAGGCGCGCGTACGGCATCGCGTCCGCGAGCTCGAACACCTGCGAAGCGGTGAGGACCGGACGCTCCGCGGGGTTCTCCCGGTCGGCGCCACGGACGCGGCACGGGTTGCGCGGGATGATGCGGTCCTCGTCAACCGCGGTGTTCAGGACCGCGCGCAGCAGCCGGTACGACTTGGCCGCCATCGTCTCGGAGACACCGGCACCGAGCAGACCGGCCCGCCAGTGTCGGATCATCGGGGTGGACAGATCACCCAGCGAGACCGCGCCGAGCATCGGGACGATGTGCTTGGCGAGCAGCCAGCGGTACAGCTCGACCGTCCGAGGACGCAGCCCGGCACGCTCGGTGATCCAGCGCTCCGCGTAGTCGGCAAGCCGGACCTTCGCCCGCGTCGGGTCGGTCCACTCGCCCTGCGCCATGACCGACTCGACCCGCGAGAGGTAGAGGTCTGCGTCCTTCTTCCGTTCGAAGGTCTCCGGAGCGGTACGTCTGCGACCGTCGGGCCCCAGGTAGCTCGCCTGGTAGCGACCGGACGGGAGCTTGCGGACGGCGCCGAATCGTCGGTGACCGGGTCGGTTCGCCATCACGCCACCCCGTGGAGATCGCGCCACACGTCGGCATCCCGCATCGGCTCGACACGGCCGGCCACGATGAAGGCCTCCAGGTCGACGACGCCGATCCGGACGTGCCGCCCGACGTGGTGGAACGCGATGCGGCGCTCTGCGATGAGCCGACGCACGAAGCGGACCGAGGTGTTCAGGTAGGCCGCAGCCTCCGGCACCGTGAGGTACCGCGGGGCAATCTCTCGCGTGGTGGTCATGGTGCCGCTCTCCTGGTGTCGATCTTGCTACGTCGTTGTTGCTGGTGGCGTTCGGCGATGGCGGCGGCCAACTCGCGTTCGCCCTCGTCGCGGTGCCCGAAGTGGACGGGAACCCAGTCGTTGATGACCGTGACGGAGTCGAGGTCGATCGGGATCGCGTTGGGGTCGTCGGTGGTGGCGTCGAGGGCGTCGAGTTCGGCCCGTAGGCGCCAGAGCCGCCGGTCGGCGCGGATGGCCCGGAACGTGGTCGAGTAGCGCTGGGACTTGGTCATGAAGTGGCCGCGGAACCCGAGCATGTGGGCCCACCGGCGCAGGTTCAGCGCCTCGTACCGCTCCAGGCCGCCGAGTTCCCAGACGGTTTCGACCATGCGTCGGTGGTGTGGGGTGATGTCGAGGTGCTCGACGTGGGTGATGTCGCGGATCGGTCGGTCGGCGCCGTTGGTGGCGCCGGTGCCCTTGGTGGCGTACTTGGCGATGTAGCCGGCCAGTGCGGCGTCGGTCATCTCGCCGTGGTCGTTCTCGATCTGCCGGGCCGCCGTGGGGGTGACCGCGCGTAGGTCGAGCTGGGCACCCCAGGCGAGGTCGAGCGCGGTCCCGTCCGGGCGAGCGATGGTGAGTACCGCTGCGGTGGCAGCCCGGGTGATCGAGGCCCGCAGGCTGGCGTGGTCGAGCCCTGCCGGTGCCGGATCGGTCGGGCCGTCGGGGCCGTCGAGGCGGATCACGGCGTGGAAGTGCACGAGCCCGCGACGCTGGTACTCGGCAACCTTCGCGTAGGACAGCCGGGCGTGGTCCTTGAAGTCCGTGGCGCGGATCCCGAGCTCGGCGGCGAGGGCGCGGCGTAGGCAGGTGGTGAACCGGGCCCAGAGCGCTCCGGCGTGGGCCTGCCACAGCACGGCGCCGGTGTAGTCGTAGCGCTCGGGGTCGACGGCGGCCCCGGTGCGCGGGTCGTCGGAGTGGTGGCGCTCGGCGCACCGGCACGGGATGACGAACCCGCGTCGGGTCACCGTGCGGGTATGGACCGGACCGAACGAGGGCGCGGTCAGGGTGAGGAACGCCCGCGGCCGGTCGGTGACCGAGGCCGGGATGCCCTTGGTGTCGTCTCCCGCGAGCCCGGCACGCAGCAGGTGGAAGGCGTCAGCGGCGTAGCGCTGCGAGCAGGCCGGACACACCGACTCCCGCCGGTTCCCGCACGGGGCCAGCACATCCCCGGAGCGCTCCAGCAGGACCGCCCCGTCGCGGTCGAGCACAGCGGAACTGCCGCGGAGGTGGATGGGTGCGGCGCAGCCTCCGGTGGCCTCGACCTGCGCCCGCCACACCGAGTAGCCGGTGGAGCGCAGCCGGGCGGAGACGAGGTCGTCGGTTGTCCGGGTGAGGGTGGTGGTCATGGGCGCTCCTGGGTGTCGAGTGCACGGCGGCCGTGCCGGGTGAGGCGCAGGCCGTGGGCGCGGCGGGTCTGGCCCCGGTCGGTGACGGTGAAGGTGTCCGTCGGGTGCAGCAGGCCGGCGACGGCGAGGGCTTGGACGGTGTCGTGTTCGTCGCGGCCGATCTCGACCGCGCGCGGCCGGGCGGGGGTGGTGGTGTCGAGGCGGCAGACCCGGTCGTGGGGGCCGACCAGGACGTAGCCGGTGCGGGCGGCGCGGGCCAGGATGGCGAGCGCAGTGGTGTCCAGGGCCGGTGGTGTGGTGGTCATCGGGTTGCCTTCCTGGTGTCAGAACTCCAGTTCGCCGGTCGGGCCAGGTGCTCCCACCGCGCGACCCGGGCGCGGGTGGACTTCGGGGCCAGGACTGCGATCCCCTGGAGCGAGGCGGCGCCGCACCGGACCGGGTGGGTGCCGCCCCGGGTGAGCCAGGCCCGTCCGAGGAGCTGGTGAACGGCGTCTTCCTCGTAGCGGGGCACCCGGACGACGTGGTCGCTGTCGGGTCCGTCGGCGCGGGCGTAGACGCGTTCCCCGCGTCCGGCGAGCAGGTACAGGCCGCGGGTGGCGTTCCCGGCGATGTGCCGCACGAGGTCGACATCGTTGGTCTCGGGTCCGCCCCGCCGACCGGCCCCCGAGGTGGGAGCAGGGTCGGCGGGGGCGGGGTTGCCGAACAGGTCGAGCTGATCCCCCGTGTCGGTGGTCACCGGTACCACCAGCGCAGCGACGCCTCATGGGTCCACTCGCGGACGAGTTGGCGGGTCACGTGGATCTCGGCAATGGCGGCGGCGACACACGCGAGGACGAAGGGTCCGGAGGAGATGCCGAACACCAGCCAGCACACCCCGAGGGCGACGGCGAGCAGGATCGTGGTTTTGAGCCAGGTGGCGGCGGCCCATCCGGTGACGTCCCACATCACGCCACCTCCCGCACATCGGAGACGACGACGCGAAGCCGAGGCGAGCCGACCGGCGTCACGATCACCGGTAGGTCGGTCGAGGGGATCCGGGCGGCGTGCTCAGCGCGCCAGATCACGGCGAGCCGGTCGTCCTCGCGGTCCTCCAGGCGCTCGCGCACCCAGCGCACCCCCAGCCGGGCAGCCACGCCGAGCAGGACGACGGCGGCGCCGATGAGCAGCGCCCGGTTGATCAGGTCTTCGAGGCCCGGGATGATCGAGGTGGCGCAGGCGGTGGCGCAGATGATCGCGATGACGCCGGTGATCACGCGGACTTCGTGGGTGCGGTGGTCGGTGAGGTTGTTCATGACGCGTCCTCCTGTCCGTTCTCGTCGTCGTCCTGCTCGTGGTCGGGGTGGTGGGGGAAGTCGAGGACCTGCCCCGTCGGCCGGAACGGGGCGCAGCGGGCGGCCAGCTCGTCGATGTCGAGGTCGGTGACGAACCCGGCCCGGAACCGGATCGGCAGCCGGGTGATGGGGTCGATGACGAACCCGATCCCCGCGTGGGTCTCATCGCCGGGGATCTGATCGGCCAGAGCGCCCCGGTCGCGGGCGCCGTCGCCGAGCGCCATGTCGACGTGGCTGGCGGCGGTGACGCCGAGGCAGATGCGGGTGGTGAACAGGTCCCGGACGTCGACGACGTCCTTGGTGGGCTCCTGGACGTAGCCGGCCACGCTGTGATCAGCGGCGCGGCCCTGGGTGAGGACTTCGGCGAGCAGGCGCAGGGCTTCGCGGACGGCGGAGCGGTCGCCGTAGGCGGTGAGCATCGCCATCTCGTCGATCACCAACAGCTCGAGCGGCGTCTCTAGGGTGAGTTCGCAGGAGCGGACCCCGTGCTCCCGCATCCACGCTTGCCGATCGACCATGGAGTCGCGGAAGCCGGTGAGCAGGGCGACGGCGTCGTCCATGGTGGTGGCCCAGCGGTGGAACAGCGCCGCACCACGGTCGGTCTCGGTGCCGCCCTTCAAGTCGATGACCCACAACCGGACGAGGCCGTCACGGATGAGCGGGCCCATCGCGCGCAGCGGTCCCCACAGCAGCGAGCCCTTCCCGGATCCGGAGGCGCCGACGACCAGGACGTGCTTGCCGCGGATGCGCAGGGTGAACGGCTCCCCACGCTCGTTGTCGCCGACGTCCAGGGCGCGCAGGTCGACGAGCTCGGCGCTGGCCGGGATCCGGGGTGCGGGCAGGACGTGCGGGAACGGCATCCGGCGCTCGACCACCATGGACAGCACCCCGGGGCGGGTGCGGGTGACCGCCACCCGGTGCGCGCCCAGGGCGTCGGCGAGCGCCGGACCACGCTCGGTGAAGGCATCGGGGTCCTGCCCGCGGACCATCCTCACCGTCAGCGTGTCGATCGACGGCGTCACCGCACGCACCCGCAGGACACGCGGGGTGAGGACGGCGCCGGTGCGGCGCTGCTCCCGGGTCAGGTCGCAATCATCAAGCATCCGAGCCCAACGGCGGCCGCGGTAGGCCGTCCAGCGACGCCACACCGAGCGCACCCGGGGGGCGATCCACCGGTCATAGCTCGGTGGATGCGCGCGCCACCAGATCACGAGGGCCAACCAGAGCCCGCCCACAGTGGCGGCCGGGGGCAGGGGGCCCCACACGATCGGGGCGACCAGCAGTGCGGCCGGGACGAGCAGGAACAGCGGGTGCCGGGTGAACCAAGCCAGGGCGCGGATCTCGGCGCCGGTGGAGCGGGTCGAGGGACGAGCGGTGACAGTGCCGCCGCGCGGGTGGGTCTTCGAGGCCGTGCGAGTCATAGCAATTCCTTCGCGAGAGATGGTTTGGGCATAGAACGGGCCGGGACGCAGGTCGAATGGTCGTGCGTCCCGGCCCGGGAATAGCGGTGGTATGGCCTAGTTCTTGCGGAGGACCGGGCGGGCAGCGTCCATCATCGTGGCCGCTTTCGCGATATCCCGGGCCAGGTTGTCGTGCGTGCGTTTGAACGACCCCCGCCGGATCGGGATATCGCTCATCGCTTCCCGGAGTTGCCGCATGGCGGCGTCGAGGTCTTCGATCATGCGGTCGACATTCGACATCAGCGTTTCCAATCCTTGAGGATCAACTCCGGTTCGAACCGCTTGGCCTGCGCCGACATGATGCGGAGGCTGGAGCGGCAGCCCTTGATCGCGGTCTTCACCTCGTCCGATGTGGCGATGGACCAGTGCCGGGCGTTGCGGTTGGTCCACGCGGAGTCGTCGGCGTTCTTCGCGAGCTTCTCCGCTTCGGCCAGAACGTCGCCCACGTGCTGCAAGGCGGTCCAGAACTCCCCGAACCGGGCCAGGGCCCGCTTGTCCGCGCGGGTCTTCGCCCACTTCCGGGTGGTGCGTACCGCGGTCGCGCCGGTGGAGGTCAGGGTGGCCATGAGGTCAGACCCCCTTTCGGATCGCGGTCTGCGCCAGCCGCAGCCCTTCCGCGACCCCGGCCCGCCACGCCATCTCCGTAGGCATCTCGTCTCGGTCGGGGCGGTTCCACTGGCGGCGTTCCCGCTCCAGCCGGCGCACCAGCCGGGCAATCCCGGGAACGGTGTTGCGCCTGTTGGTGGTCATCGTGTCCATCACGTCATCACTCCCAGACACTCGTCACTGTCATTGCTGTTGTCGTCGTTGTTGTCGGTGTCGCCGGTGCCGTAGCAGGCGGGGCAGATTCCGTCGCCGTCGCAGATGTCGCAGTCCGCGCCGTCACCTGCGTTCGGGTACGAATCCGGGTAGTTCCCGTATCCGCCGCACGGGTCACACGCGCCCGTTCCCGAACAGTCCGCACATCGCATCGCGGTTCCTCTTCCTGTGTTGAGGCATGGCGGTAGCCACGCCCGAATCCGGGAATTGCTGTCAGGCGGTGGGCGGAAGATCCCCCGCCCGGGATGTAGCCGGCTACGCGGCCGAGTCTGCTGACTGCTCGTCGAGGGTGGTGTCGGTGTCCTCGTCGAGGGCGAGCATCCGCGCGGCCAGCAGCGCCTTCTCCGCGTCCAGACCGGCCACCAGCTCGACCAGGGCGTCACGGAGCCGGGCCAGGTTGTCGCGATCACCGAACACGGTCACGTAGGGCCCGGTCGCAGCCTCCAGGGTCAGCGTCGCCCGGTTCTTCGGCGCGTGGATCGTCGGAAGGAACCCCACCGAGTCCGACAGGTGCGCACCGACCGACACCGACATCGGACGATCCGCGCCGCTCACTTCTCACCCCGCGACGCCGGGGCCGGACCGGCCGGAGCCAGGCCCATGGCCTTGTACGAGATGCCGGAGATCGACCGGCCGTCGGGGCTGTCGATCTGGTAGGCGTTGATCCGCGGGTTCACCAACGCCACCCGCACGTCCTCCCCGAAGTCCGGCCCGGGGTCGGTCTCCAGGGTCACCTTGATCTCCTCGCCCTTCGGGGCCCGCTGGCCGGGCTGGGTGCGCAGCTTCGCGAACAGCGACACCACGAACTGCGTCACACCCTCACGGTTCGTGGCGGCCACGAGGTTGCCGTTCGCGTCCTCGCGCATCTTCGGCGCCGGGGGCTCCACCACGGTGAGCTTGTAGCCGTCCAGGACGACCGGGATGTCTCGCATGACTTCTCCTCCTTCAGTCGGAACCGCTCTAGCTTGGCTAGGCAGGTTGAAGCTAGCACAGCTTGGCTAGCCATGTGAAGGGCGATGGGTGAACCTGTGCAGGTTGGCTAGCAATCCTATGCGGGATGCACGTAGAGTGACCGAATGCGAGACCTCGACCCCGACGATCCCCGGCCGCCCTACCAGCAGGTGGCGAACGCTCTGCGTGCCGCGATCCTCACGCGCTCGTTCAAGCCGGGGGACAAGCTGCCGTCAGGGCCCGAGCTGGCGAAGCGCTACGGGGTCGCGCGGATGACCGTGCAGCAGGCCATCCGCATCCTGCGTGACGAGGGCCTGATCGTGTCGAGGCAGGGAAGCGGCGTCTACGTCCGCGAGCGCACCGAACGTCCCGTCGGTCTGCGGCCGCATCTGGAGCGTGCGTTCGAGGAGCCCAAGGTCTCGATCGACTTCGCTGGGTTCTCTGGCGAGACGTTGCACGGCGCGATCGGCGAGCCCATCGACAAGGTGCGCGCCGGCCGGCTACGCCCCGAATCGATCCACGTCCGCATCCTCGTACCCGACCCAGCTGGCCCGTGGACCCTGCCCGCACGCGTGGACGACCTCAGCGACAGCCCAGCGTTCCGCAAGCGCGCCGGTCGAATCATGGAACGGCACACCTACGCGATCGTGGACGCGGTCAACGAGCTCGGCGAACTCGGACTCATCACCGACGCCCACGCCGAGATCCGGGTGATGCCCGCGGTACCGCTGTTCAAGCTCTACCTGATCAACCAGGCAGAAGCGTTCTTCGGCTACTACCCCGTGCAGGAGCACACGGTGAAGCTCGACAACGAGCCCACCGCGATGTGGGATCTCATGGGCAAAGACGCCACCCTGTTCCACCACAGCGCCGATACAGACCCGGACTCCATGGCGTCGCAATACGTCGCCCAGTCAGCCATGTGGTTCGAGAGCATCTGGACCAGCGTGGCCCGCGAGCCCGCCCGGTGAACCTTGCTGTGCTGCTCGCCGAGCATCCCGTCGTACTGCTCGACTTCGACGGCCCCATGTGCGCGGTGTTCGGTGGAGAGCTCAGCGCGCAAGAGGTGGCCCACCGCCTCGCCCGAACCGCGCGCGGCCACGGTATGCGACTCCATCCCGACGCCGACGCCACCGGCGACCCGTTCGATGTCCTGAGAGCGGCAGCCCGCAACGGGCCAGATGACGCCGCGCGCGTCGAGGGCCTGCTGCGCGTCGCGGAAATACGCGCCGTCTCGACCGCCCCGATCACCAACGGACTGCACGCGGCACTCACCGCCCTACGTGCAAGCGGACACAACACCACCGTGGTCAGCAACAACTCGACCACCGCCATCCGCGCATTCATCGACGCTCACGACCTGCACGACCTGATCCGGGGCGTAGTCGCTCGCACCGAGCCAGACCCTGCGCTCCTCAAGCCGAACCCGCACTTGGTCCTCCAGGCCCTCGCCGAGAACCAGACGCATCCGAGACGATGCGTCCTCATCGGCGACTCGGACACCGACATCATCGCCGCGCACCACGCCGCCGTCGCAGCCATCGCCTACTCGAACAAGCCCAGCAAGCTCGACACCCTCCGAGCTCATCGCCCCGAGGCGGTCATCACCCACCTCGACGCCCTCACGCAAGCGTCGCAGCTGCCGCACATTTCCTAGCCGCGTAGGGCGCTCACCTGCGTGTTCAGAGTTTCCTTACTTGTTCAAGGCGGCGCCTGCCGGCGCCGGGCCGCTCTCAGCCGCGCAGGGCATGCGGCCTCCGGCCGGTCCCCGCGCGGCCCGCGGCCGGACAGGCAGGTCGAACCGTCCAAATGTCCGCCGGTTCGTCGTCAGCTACCTGGCAAGTCGTTGGTGCGGTGTTGCGTCACATCGAGCTCGATCTGCAGGTCGACCCAGATGTGCCGAAGCGAGAAATCCATCGGGTAGAAGGGGCGCCGCAGGTCATGGCGATGCTCGACCAAGCCTGGAGAACTTGCCGGGTGCGGCCCGAGAGGTGGAAGTTCAATTTGATCAGACTCCGAATTGATGATCCCAAGGATCTCATCTATAGCCATACTCTGTATGTAGCCAATCATGGCACCACTAACCGCGTCCTTCCCATAGCTGTGCCCCGGATCTACAAAGCGCACGATCCCATTATGAACGTAATTACGATTTAAGTTCCAACTGCTTGATGGCGGAGTTCCGAGTCGCTTGCACTCGATAACGAGATTTCGAACCGATCGCTCGGGATCCGGATCAGTTCCATCTTGATATCCCCAATAGAAATCCGGACGCTTCGACTCTGCGCCTGTCCCCTCCGTAGTCGGACTAGGTGAATTACGGCCTTCATAAGTCGGTGGCGTGAGATGAAGAGAGCCATCGCCCGCATTAATGCGACGACTTGTAACATGTAAAACTTTAAAATAGAGGCAACGGTTGAGGTGGTCCTCGTCACTCTCGACGGGCAAATCATCTCTGAGTAGCTGTAAAGCTTCCCGAAAGACCCCAAGCACAAAATCCTCGTGACGACGCCAAATGTCCAGCGCAGACAATCTTGGGCGAAGCGGCATCAGCTATCGAGCGCCATCGCTTGAAGCATAGTCGCCTCAGCATCGTCAATCGCAGCCGACGGGCTCCACAAACGAACCTCGTTCCGCTTTACTATTGTTATGGACGTATCGGAGACGGCGCGGATCACTCCTTCTACCCGGACCGACTGCGTCACCGGCCGACTAAGGGATCTCGATAAACGCTCTAGCACGCTCGACCAAGCTTCTTGTTCCATATCAGTGGCAGATGATTCGCTATTTTGGGTCTCAAATACGGCAGCTACAAAGGGAGACCGAGGAGTGGCGAGCAACCTCCATGAGAACTTGCCCTCAGGTTCTAGCTGCTTGTCCCAGATGGAGAGGAACATATCAAGATATTCGGCCATGCCCTGAAGGGGGTAGGTCAATGTAGACCGCAGCCCCTGTTGCCTTTCCTCTGATTCTGGCTTCAACGGAAGAACAGCCGACGACCGCTCCTGTCGGGTTGCCAAGTCTAACGTGTACCGGTGGAAGTCATCGATGAGTGTGCGCTCGGCTGACGTAAGCTCGAACAAGTCAAATACCAGTCCGTCCAGACGCTCAAATATTTCATCAAGACTCTCGTCCGCTTGCCGGAACAGCCCTAAGTCCGCGTCCTCAACGCGATGAAGGTGGTCAACGGCATCTGCAATCTGCTCAAGTTGGCGCGTCCATCTCTCGTCAATTCTGACCGGAACATTCAATATGTCGTCCGGAACCACCGAGTCGTGCCAAAGGCCCCAAGACCCACTGGTCATGAAAATTCGATAGCGACCGAGAGAGGATAATAGAATTCCGGCTAGAGACTTGGCGACGTACTCTGGCAGGCCAGCAGTAGGTACACAGTAGAAGTTGTGTCGGAATGCCAACGGCTGATCGACGAATCGTACTCTGGGCCCGAACCCAGTTCGCACACCTCGACTCACAAGAATTCGCGGACCGGAATATAGGCGTTCATCAGGCTCTCGCTTGACTCTCCGATTAATCGGCTCAAGCCAACTATTTTGGATTGGCCCCCAACTTTCCATCCGCTTCAGTGACTGGAGAGACGCGAGGGTAGATGATGGTTCATGACCTTCTCTGCCGTTACCCCACTGGTAGCCATACGCTGGACGTGGGCCACCCCCAGGGAGCGCGTCGACAAGTCTGTCTTCAGCGTCCAGCCTTAGCATTAGTGTCGCATCACGGTGGTTTCCCCAGAAATACGTCTTCCAGAGGTAGTCTTTGGTTTGCAACGAAGCTTGATTTACCCATTTTCGCTCGCTGCGAGCATATGCTAGCGACCTGCTATTCGCGAGGGCGCTCGAAGGAATCATCGTTAGGTAATCAAAGCGCCGCCCATCTGAAGTCATTTCGTCTTGCACACGCTTCTTAAATTGCACTAAGGCAAATGGAGCAATTGCGCCCTTGAAGAAGAGGCGCCGCACGGGTGTAAAGTTCACAATAGCTTCTAACTCAACCTGACCTAGCCATGAGCTTCGAAAACGACCAGAGCGCGCATTGCCAAATACCGTTGCTGCGATAAGTAGTCCCGACGTACCGCCCTCACGGAGAAGCGTGAGCGCCCTCCACAGAAAGAGTTGTGAAAGGCTTCGGTCACCAACTGGCAGGTCTCGATCACGAGCCCATTTGTCGGCGAGGGAACTCTTACGACTAGACCGCGGCTCCGTCCAAGGAGGATTACCAACTACTACGTCGAAACTACCATTAGCCCACGGGATAGCGGTCAGATCTGATAGCTTGTCCGATGCTTCAGTTGCCGTCTCGTTGAACGCATCCGATATCACAAGGACAGTGGATTCGCCATCCATGTTTCCACGTGAAATCAGACGAGGCAGCGGTTCCGCGGAAAGAATGTCGCGCGGACTTAGATAATTCAGATAGGCAAGGTAGAGACTGAAGGCGGCGAGTCGAATGGCTTCCGCATTCGTATCGATACCCGCTACACGCTCGATTAGGAGCGAACGAAGACGAGCCGGAGTGAAACCCTCTGGGTTGGAGACCATCTCATGACGAACCACCCGACGGAAAGCCTCAACAAGAAAAATTCCTGATCCACAGGCAGCGTCACAGATCCTAGGCGCCCTCGCTAAGACATCTTCGGTTAGCGTGCGAGTCAGAACATATTCGACAAGCTCCGACGGGGTGTAGTACGTCCCTGAATCGTCAGAAGTGTCAGCATGATAAAACTGCTCATACATAGAACTAATCAGACTAGTCGGAACAACACTGAAGTCATACGCCCATAGGAACAAAGATTCCTGGTCTGATGAAAATCCTTCTCCGCTGAATAGCCGTTGCAGCAACCTCAGATGTTCTGCATTCACTAAAGCTTCTTCGTCGTCAGTGACAACGAAGAGATCGCCATTGAAATTGGAGGCTAGATCCTGAAAGACAGCCTGTGTTAACGACATATCGTCCAGACAAGCCAAAAATGAACTGGTCGGGCCAGCGGCGGAGAAGCGACCAGTGCTCAAAGCTTGCTGCCAGGATCCCCTCTGTGCCACAAGCCGGTCGAAGTACTCGGCCGTGAGCACCTCTCGGTCTTCGAGGTACCTAATTAAGACAACGCGCTCAATCAAACCGTGCGCGACGCGCTGAGGCAGACCTTCCGCTTCCAGCAGCCGGGTTGCCGTCTCAACATCACTTAAAAATTGCTCGTCTGCACCCTTTGTTGAAGAACTAAATCTTGAGTTCTCGAAGAGGCTTCCGTCTTCAATTCGTTCGCGTCGGTATTCGGCAAGTACTTCAGCGACATCAGCAGCTCGCGATACGATTGCCAGGGGAGACAGTTCGTCGATTCTTTCAACGGAGTCGACAGGTGGAGTCGAGAGGGAATAGACGCGTATTTCATCATCTGTCACGATGAATAGGCATCTAGGCCGCGCCATCGACCACGCGCGTCGATAGGCTCTTAGGAGTTCGGTCGCGCTATCTTCCCCTGTAATTTCAGAGAATACGATTACGGGATTGTCCTGCACGAAGAACACGCGCTCCGCATTCATTCGTTGAGCGAGAATTAGCCACTCTCCAGCGGCACGCCAGTCCGCTGGAGAGATTTGGTCTGTAGGCAGGTCAGACGGTCTTAGTAGCTGTCCATTCTGCAGGTCCAGAGACCTAAACATCTCGTCAAGCATAACGGCACCAAACGCCGATCATTGCTCGATCTATGGCCGCGGTTGAACAGCAGGGGAAAGCAGATACGTCCCGCCCAATGCACAACACACTTCATAATCTACCCCATCCCTCGTTGGGACCGGTGCAAGTGGGGCCTTTCGGGGTGTCACTGCGATGGGTCGGCCCCCATCGCAGCGTGGATCGCAGGCCGTTGTCAGGCCTGCTCAGGGCCGCCCGGACCTCGTCGCGTCAGGATGCGGTGCGGAATGTCGCTTCAATCGGCGCCGTAGGCGGGCTCGGTTCAACGGTCGAGGGTCCGTGACGACCAACCTCGAACGCGGGCCCTCGCCGGGCGGGCAGATCTCCGGGATGGGGGCGTGCCATCCCGACGACCTCCCGGAGGGCTACCACGCGGCCCCTCGTGGGCAGAGCCTCAGGAGGTCGGGTGCGGTGTGCGTCGAGGGCTGCCCACGAGCGTCCGCGCGGTCGGGCTGCGCCAGGTCGACGGGATGGCACTTGGAACGCAGCCGACGTGCGTTGAGCAGCGCGCCGGCCGTGCAACGAGCGTGCGATATGCCGGTGCACTCCGGGGTCAACCACGGTCACTCAGGACGCCGGGCAGCCGCAGGTCACTGCCTCGACCGCGCCGACGGATAGTGTTCCCAAGCTGAATATGCGGGTTCGATTCCCGTCATCCGCTCCACCACGAAGGCCCAGCCCAGAGGTTCAGTCCTCCGGAGCTGGGCCTTTGTCGTTGCCGAGGTGCTCACGACGACAGCAACAGCACAGCAACCAGGCAACGGGGTCACAGCGACGGACCGGCACGGCTGACCTCGGCCGGTGTCGAACTCCCTGGCGCTGACCATGCCTTTGGAGAAGGGTCGGCGCTCGACTTGTCCATGACTCGAGGAGCCCTCTTGAACGTGGCCCCACCCGCTGACGTCCGCGCAGCAGTGCACGATCTCGTATCCCTCCACGGCCACATCACCGATGACGGCGAACTCGAACGGATGGGGGAAGTCTTCTCACCGGACGTCGTCTACGACGTCAGCGATCTGGGCGGGGGTGAACTGCGGGGCCTGGCCATGCTCCACGAGGCCGCACTCGCGCTCGGGGAGAGGAACCCCCTCGGACACCACGTCACGAACATCCTGGTCAGTTCAACCGATGACGACGCCGTAGTACACGCGCGCTCGAAGGGCATCGGCATTCTCACCGACGGTACGTGCGGCAGCGTCGTCTACGAGGACGTCATCCGACTGGGCAATGAGGGATGGCGGATCACTCGTCGCAAGGTTCGGGCGCGGCGTACCCCGTTGAAGCGATGAGCCGAGCTGGACGCCGTGAAGCCGGCCACTTCGGTCGCTGAGAAGGACAAGCCGGGCTCCGCCCGAACCCGTCGGCACCGCAAAGTCGGGTTGCTTGTTCCGTCGGCAGCCCGATCAGACTGGAAACGGGGACACTCAGCACCGGCCACCCTGCGCGGGTAGCCGTCGACGGCGACCGTTCTGTCGAACGCCGACGAGACCGGGTTGAGCAGGGAGACCTGCAGCTTGGCAGCACCGGGCACGAGCACCACGGCGCCGGAGCAGCAGGGCCAGCAGCGCAACGGTGAGAACGCCGACGATCGTCTTCATGTGTTCCCCCCCGGTACATTTCGCCCGACAACGGTACCCCGCCACAATCCTTCGATGGGCGTTCGGCGGGTGCTGGTGGTCGGGGCGGGTATCGCCGGTTCCACGCTCGCCTACTGGCTGGGCCGCCACGGCGTCGAGGCGACGGTCGTCGAGCGGTCGGAGGCCCAGCGCTCCAGCGGGAGCCCGGTCGACGTCCGCGGCCCCGCACTGGCCGTGGTCGAGCAGATGGGCCTGCTCGCGCCGTTGCGGGAGGCGGCTACGCGCGTGACCAGGCTGGCCGTCGTCGACCGTCGGGGGCGCCGCATCGGGTGGATCCCCACCCAGACCGGCGACGGGTTCGAGATCCCGCGCAGCGACCTGGCGGGGATCCTGGCCGACGCCGCGCGGCGCGACGCCGAGTTCCGCTACGACGACACCGTCGCAGACCTGTACGACGACGGCCACGGCGTGGACGTCACCTTCGAACGGGCCGCCCCCGGCCGGTTCGATCTCGTCGTCGGCGCCGACGGGCTGCACTCGCGGGTACGCCGGCTCGCGTTCGGGCCGGAGACGCGGTTCGTCACCCACCTCGGCCTCTACATCGCCACGACCACGCTGGACGGCATCCCGGCCGACCCCCGCACCGTCGTCCTGCACAGCGCTCCGGCCGGGCCGTGGCCGTCCATCCCACGACGGGGCGGGAGGGGGTCGCGTTCCTCTTCCGGCACCCCCTGCTGCCCGGTCTGGCCCCGGAGCGGCAGAAGAGGGTGGTCGCCGACGCCTACGCGGGCATGGGATGGCGCGTTCCCGAGCTGCTGCAACGGGTCCGTGAGAGCGAGGACCTGTACTTCGACGCGGTCGGTCGCGTTCGCCTCGACACCTGGTCACGAGGCAGGACGACCCTCGTCGGTGACGCCGCCGGCTGCGTGTCACTGTTCGGCGAGGGCTCCAGCATGGCCATCGCCGGCGCGGTCACGCTCGTCCAGGCGCTCGTCGCCCAACCGCACGATTCCGTCGCCGCGTTGGAACGCTACGAACGCGCCCACCGGACCCGGCTCGTGCGCCGTCAGCGCGGTGTCGCGGCCACGTCGCACCTGCTCGTCCCCGCGACCCGGATCGGACTCGCCGTCCGCGACGCCGCGGTCCGGGTGTGGCCGGTCATCGACGCCGCCCGCGGTGGGGGCGCCTGACCGTCAGACGCGTTCACCGGCTGCGCCGTACGGACGAGGCCAGGGCCGTTCGGAAGAGCTCGTCGAGGGGGATGCCGGCGGCCTTCGCCATCACCGCGATCACGCTCGCGGGGGCGAAGGAGCAGTACAGGCCCGCCTCCAGGAACCACGGACGGCCGTCGCGGTCGATGCGGAAGTCGAAGAGGCTGTAGTCGCGGGCGCCCAGGGCCACGTGGCAGCGCCTGGCGGCCTCCCACACCGGCTCCGTGACAGGGTCGGACGGGTCGACGATCCACGCGCGCGGCGTGTTCTTCGCGACCAGCCGCAGGCCACCGTCCGCGGTCCGGTCGATCTTGTCGGCGTAGTCCCGGACGTCGTCGACCGCGTACTCCTCCAGCGGGAGGCAGACCAGCTCGCCGTCGCGAACGAGGACGCCGCACCGCACCTCCCGGCCCAGCTCGACGTACCGCTCGACGAGTACGGACGAGGAGTGGGTGAAGGCCGACGCCAACGCCGCCTCGTAGTCCTCCCGGCTGCGCACGAGTGCAACGCCGAGCGAGTTGTCGGCGTCCGCCGGTTTCACCACGGCCGGAGGGGCGACGGTGGGGCGGTCTCCGGGCCGGAGCAGCTCCCCCTCAGGTACGTCGACGCCCGCCGCCGCCACGATCGCCCGCGCCCACGGCTTGTTCGCCGTCAGGGCCATCACGGCGGGGGTGCTGCCGACGTACGGGATGCCGAGGAGATCGAACAGCGCCCGGTAGGTGGTGGTGCCGGGGACGCAGAACATGTGCGGCACCATCACGTCGACGCCCAGCGCGACGAGGTGCGCGATCCCGTCGGCCGGGGCCATCGACACCGCCGCAGCGAGGGCGTCCGGGCCCAGGTCGGCCGGGAAGCGCCACCGGCCGTCCGGCGTGACGTACGCGATGTGGTCGTCGGCGGTGACACAGTCCTGTGCGTACAGGCGCGACAGGTCGCAGTAGAAGTCGCTGGCCGCCGAACCGACGAGATGCAGGATCCGCATCTCAGTCCCCGGCCGGTTCGACGAGCTTGCCGATGTTGAAGTCGATGCGGATCCAGGTTCCCCGCCGCAGCAGGTTCCTGATCAGCAGCAACGGGATCTGCAGGTGGTGCACCATCAGGAACGGCAGGGGATCGGACCAGTCGAAGATCGCGTCCTTGCCGCGCAGGATGGTCCGCAGCCGGCTCAGCTTCCGCGGCTCCGTCAGCAGCCGCCAGATCTCGTGGTAGATCCAGTACGTCGGACGGCTCGACGGCAACGGCCGGATGACCGACGTCCCGGTCTCCAGATAGGCGTCCGCCACGCCGGGGTGGTCGTAGAACATCGTGATGGCCGAGTGGGTGCGGGGGTTGCACTCGATCGCATAGAGGCTCCCGTCCGTCGCCTGGATGAAGTCGAACGAGACCTGCCCGGTGAGGTTGTAGGCGCGTACGAACTTCCGCACCCACTCCTCGATCTCGGGCTTGTCCACCATCTCGTAGTTGATCTGGAACGCCGACGACTCGCAGCAACCGTGCAGCTGCACCTCACCGTCGCGGACGGTGCTGTGCGTGCAGTACTCCTGCCCCTCGACGAAGGCCTGCAGGATCCACGGCGTCGCCTCGGAGATCGGCTTCGTGCGGGCGAAGGCCGCCGTCCGCTCGACCGTGTCCAGGGGCAGCCGGGTCAGGTCCAGTCGATTGACGGGGTCGTACGGGATGCTCTTCATGATGAACGGGCCGTCGAGGTCGGCGGCCGCCACCTGATCCGGCGCGGACACCCGGCGGGAATCGGGCACCGGCAAGCCCGCGGCCGTCGACATGCCGGAGAACTCGTACTTGTCGTCGAGCCGCCGCACCATGCCGGGATCACCGTGGACGACCTCGCAGTACGGCGAGAGGGTCGATTTCGCCAGCGCGTCGTAGAAGCTGGCCACCGGGCTGCAGACCGGGACGTAGACGTCCACGCCCTCCTTCAGCACGATCTCCAGGAGCGCGGAGGCGTAGCCGGGCGACTGCGGCTCGGGCACGCAGTGGAACCGGTCGACGGCCCGGGAGAACCGGTGCCCGGTGAGCCGGTACTTCCTCGACTCCACCAGGACAACGCGGTGGCCCGCGCGGTGGAACGACCGCGCCAGCTGCAGGGCCTTCGTCATCTTCCCGCCGCTGATCAAGATCGTCCGCGGGAGGTCAGCCGTCGCCCGGGCCGGGGCCGGCCGCAGCAGGGCAACCACCGTCAGCACCAGGTTCAGTGGTAGCGCGAGCGTGAGCAGAGCCAGTGCGCCCAGGGTTCTCACCGGCTCGCCACCATGCCCCGGTGCATCACCCGGTCGCCGACGACGTCCGCGTGGTCGGCGCGGTGCAGCACGCAGCCGTTGTCCCACATGACGACGTCGCCGGGCGACCAGCGGTGGCGGCGGACGTTGTCGCTGCGGGTCGAGTGGGCGAACAGGAACGCGATCATGTCCTCGGTCTCGGCCGCGTTCATGCCGCTGATGGCGGCGCAGCGCCGGGGCGTCGAGATGTAGAGGGCGGTGCGGCCGGAGACCGGGTGGCGCCGGAAGATCGGGTGCTCGGCCTCGGTCTCGTCGTCCTCGCCCAGGTCCAGCCCGGTGACGACGTGCCGGATCGTGCGCCCGTCGAGATCGGCCCGCACCTGCGGGGGCAACGTCTCGTACGCGCGGTACTGGTTGGTGAACAGTGTCTCCCCGCCGCGGGTCGGGATGTCCACCGCCCGCAGCGCCGTGTACGCGGGCGGGTGGCGGACGTAGCTGGTGTCCACGTGGAACGTGCTGCGCGGAGGGGTCGTGCGTCCCACGTTGCTGATCAGGTTGAGGTCGGGGAACCCGGTCACGGGCGTCTCGCCCGTGGAGAACATCAGGTCGCCGAAGCCGCGGAGGAACGCCACGAAGGCCTCGTCGCCGACGTGCTGGCCGGGCAGCACCACGACGCCGTGCCGGGCGAGGAGGTCCCGCAGCTGCTCCGCCGGGGCCGCGGCCAGCGACACCCCGGTCACCTCCACGCCGACCGGGCTCAGGACACGGGTCCTCACGTGCCGTCCACCCTCCGGATGAGGGTCAGGCCGTCGCGCAGCGGGAGCAGCACCTGCTCGACCCGCGGCTCGGCCACGACGGCCCGGTTGAACGCCGCGATCGCCTCGCCGTTGGCCGTCGATGCACCAGCGACGTACGGCTGCCCCTGCATCAGGGTGTTGTCCGCACAGATGACGCCGTGCGGGGCCAGCAGCCCGGCGTCGAGCAGCGTCGCGAGATAGCCGACGTAGCCGGCCTTGTCGGCGTCGATGAACACCAGGTCGAACGTCTCCCCGACCGCCGACAGCTCCTTCAGCGTGGCGTCCGCGGGGCCCACCCGGACGTCGATCCTGCTGCCGGCGTCGGACTCCCCGAAGGTCTCCTGCGCGAACGCCGCGACGTCGGCGTCGATCTCGCACGCCACCACGCGGCCGTCGGCGGGCAGGGCCTCCGCCATCGCGAGGGCGGAGTAGCCGGTGAACATGCCCACGTCGAGCACGCGCGTCGCCCGCGTCAGGTGCACGAGCATCTTCAGCATCTGCCCCTCGACGTGCCCCGAGAGCATCTCCTGTTCGAGACGACCGTGGCTCCAGTCATGGGCCTGCGTGCGCTCGACCAGCCGTCGCAGGACCGGCGACTCGGGCGTCGTGCAGCGGCTGAGGTAGGGATCCAGCCCGCCGGCCAGCTCGCGGGCCCGGCGCAGAAGTGCCGGATCGGTGCCGTCCGCGAGCTCGTCCAGCAGGGCCGCCAGGATGCCGACCGGGGTGACGGGCCGCGGGGCGGTCACGCCGCGCCGCGCGGGGCCGAGTCGATGAACATGTCCTCGCCGTCGCCGTGGCGGGGGTAGCCCTGGCACAGCTCCCCGTGGACGGCCAGCGTCGACTCCAGCTCACCGGGCGTCAGGTCGTTGACGAACGCGCACGTGCCGATCGGGCGCGGGACGGCCGCGCGCAGCAGCCCGTCGCGGGTCTGCACGATCGAGTCCGTGGCCCGGTGCAGCAGGTCCGCCGTGAGATGACCGGTGTTCAACGTCAGCCCGATCCGGCTCATCAGCCAGAAGATCCGGTCGCGCTCGCTGACCGAGATGTAGCCGCGGAGCTCGGCGAGCGTGGTGGAGAAGGCCATGTCGACGCTGATCGCGTGGCCGTGGAAGAACGGGATCTCCGGGGTGAGCTCGAGGGTCGGGCTCCACGTGTGCCCGAACGCGATGACGCGGTCGAGCTCCAGCTCCTGGAGGTTGGGCACCTCGAGCCGCAGCATCGTGTCGATCGCGTCGTAGGTGACCCGGTGCGCGATGTCGCGCAGCTCCGCCGTGCCGTCGAGGTGCCCGAAGCGGGTGTGCAGGAGGTCCTCGCCGTACTTCTCCAGCATCTCGAAGATCCCGCTGTTCGCGACGACGGCGATCTTGACGAGCTCGGCCATGCCGTTGCGCACCTGGTCGACGGGCAGCGTCCTCAGGAACGAGAAGTCCAGGATCACCTTCTGGGACGCGTGGTAGGCGCCGAGGCGGTTCTTGTACCTGCCGTGGTTCACGGCCACCTTGATCGCGACGCTGGCGTCGATCAGGCCGATCAGCGTGGTGGGTACCCGGATGTAGTTGGTGGCCCGGCGGAAGGTGGCACAGGCCAGGCCGGCGACGTCGGTGGTCAGGCCACCGCCCACGACGAGCACGGGCTCCGTGCGCACCAGCCCGAAGTCGGCGAACGCGTCGACGATGCTCTCGAGCGTCTCCAGGCTCTTGTTCGGCTCCGTGATCGCGACGGGGAAGACGGTCAGCGCGATGCCGTGGTGCTCGAAGTACGTAGCCATCTGCTCGCCGTACAGCCCGTGGACGGTGTCGTCGACGACCATCAGGCAGCGCCCGAACGGCCGGTAGCTGTCGGCGATCTCGGGGTTCTCCACCGCGAACGCGCCGTCGACGTAGAGCAGGGAGTAGTCGATCTTCTCGTAGGCCTCGACGTGGAACGCGGTGTCGGAGGCGGTGTAGGTGGAGCGGGGGTCCGTCATGCGTGTTCCGTTTCTCCGTCGGCCGTGATGAGCTGTGCGAGTTGATCGATGTCGACGTGGTCGACGCACCGGTCGGCCGCGGAGAAGTCGTGCCCCGCGGTGTTCTCGTTCGGGAACGCGACGCACGGCAGGCCGGCCGCGGCAGCGGCCCGCACCCCGTCGACGTTGTCCTCGACGGCCACGCAGCCGCCCTTGTCCTCGCCCAGGCTCGCCACGGCGAACTCGTAGGCCGCCTTGTCGGGCTTCGGCTGCTCCACGCTGGAGGCGTCGACGATGACGTCGAAGTCGCCGGCCCGGACCGCGGGGGCCAGCGCCGCGATCAGCGCCTCGACGTTGGCCGTGGACGTCGTGGTGACCAGCCCGACCTTGAGGCCCCTGTCCTTCGCCCCGCGGATCGTCTCGACGACGCCGGCGCGGGGCCCGATCCCGGAGGCGGCCAGGTTCTGCTGGAACAACGTGGACTTGGTGTCGTGCACGGCGGCCGCGTCGACGGTCTGCCCGTGCGCGGCGGCGTACTCGGCGATCCTGGTCCGGCCGCCGCTGGTGCCCAGCATGGAGAGGTACTCGTCGCGGTCCCACCGCCAGCCGAGACCGTGGGCGTCGAAGGCCTGGTTGAAGGCCTCCCGCTGCAGTTCGGACGTGTCGGCGACGGTGCTGATGGAACCGAAGAGGATTGCTGACATGTGGTGTTCCCGACTCTCTACGTGCGTGGGTGGGTGGTGTCGCGCCATCCGGAGACCCGGTCCTCGGTCCGGCGCACCTCGCCGATCCCGACGAGATGCGCGGCCTGCTCCGGAGTGGCGCCGTGTCGCGCGGCGGCGCGTTCGGCCTCGGCGAGCTCACCGGCCGCCCGCACGTCTGCGACATCCGAGAAGATCGTCGGCAGCGGCACGGGATCGTCGGCGTCGCCGTCACGTTCCTGCTGGTAGGGGTTGTCGGCGGGCAGCCCGCCGGTGAACCGGCCGTACGCCCCGAGGAACAGCAGCAGTGCTCCCGAGACGAAGCTGAAGATCACGTTGGACACGCCGACCGCGAGCACCGGACCGGCGCAGCGCTGTTCGCGCTCGGCCGCTGCATCACCTCGTCCGCCGACCCAGGACGAACGCCGCGACCGCGACGCCGGCCAGCGCGGCGACCACGCGGCCGGGGGGAAGGGCCCGGCGCGCCAGGTCCCCCGCCACCGACCACGCCGCCGCATCGATACCGACGTGCGGGCTGCCCGTGACGAGGGCGCCGAGCCGGCTGGTCCGGCGGGGGTCGAGGTGGGCGATCCGGCCGCGAGGGCCGTGCAGCTCCGCGCTGATGCCGGCCCGCGCCAGCTCGGCGGCCACCACCGCGACCACGCTGCGACCGGTGGCCGCGGCGAGGATCTCGGGGTGGTCGACCTGCAGGTGCAGCCGTCGACCGGTCCCGGTGAGCCGGCCGACCGCGTGCCCGGCCGCACCGGCGTCGACCTCGATCTCCAGATCGGCGTCGAGGGCCAGGCCGGTGATCACACGGCGCCGTTGCGGGACCCGAGAGCGCCCTTGTTGTCCTGGTCGCTGGTGCGGACCCGCAGGGTGCCGTTGAGCTTCCAGGTGGCGCGCGGTGAGTCCGGTCCGGTGGTCTGGGGGACCTCGACGGTCATGTCGCTGAACGAGTACTCGATCACGGCCTGCTTCCCCGTGAGGAAGCTCCACAGCTCGTGGCCGAACTCGCGGATGTCGGTGGGGGTACCGGTGCTGGTCGAGCTGGTCATGGTGTCTCCATCAGGAGTAGGGCGTGCGGAAGTCGTGCACGCCGAAGAGGCTCGGCTGCACTTGAGGAATGGCGGAGACCAGGGCCCGGACCTCGGACGGAGGCGGTTTCTCCCTGCTCACAAACGGTCGCACGCCCACCGCACCCCGGCAACACGAGCTCGGTTGTCGGCTGGGTCACCTTCCCGAGATCCTTTCCCGGATCCCGGTGTAGACGCGGCCGCACCGGGCATCCGAACTCGTGGCCGAAACCCGAACGAACCAGTCCATGAACACCGCGACCCTCATCACCCAGCTCCGGGCCCTGGAGAGGCTCACGCGTACCGAGGTGAAGGTCGGCCGTGTCCGGGTGGCTCAGGCGCGTACCGACGCCGTGCGCCGCGAGCTGGAGCAGAACGCCGACAACGGGGTGCGCCGTACCCAGCGCATCGTCGCGCAGCTGCAGGCCCTCGACGCGGTGCCCGACGTCGTGAGCCCGGCCGTGTCCGCGGTCGTCGCGCTGTTCACCAGCACCCTCGAGCAGTCCCAGCCGGTCGAGGAGGCGCTGCTCAACGACCTCGCGCTGGAGCACCAGCTGCGCGACCGCGCCCGCTACGTCCGCACCGTCGCCGAGCACGTGGGACGCGGCGACGTCCAGCGCCTCGCCGACGACCTCGTGACCGCCCACACCGCCACCGTGGAGTGGATCACCACGGTCCTGGCCGAGGAGGCGCTCGGCGGCCCGGCCGCTCTGCGCCCGACACCGCTGCAGCGCGTCGCCGGTGGCGTGTCGCGCGCCGCCAGCCTGCCGACCCGCGTCGCGGTCGCCGGGTTCAACCGCGCCGTGCACACCGTCGTCCGCACGGGCGAGAGCGCCCGCAGCACCATCGAGGACGTGGCCGGAACCGTCACCCGCATCGGTGAGGACACCCGCGAGGTCGCCGTGGCGGGCCGCGATGCCGCGCTGCGCCGGGCGGAGCAGGTCGCAGGCCGTGAAGAGGTCGCAGGCGCCGTGCACCGCACCCGTCGCGACCTCGGCACCCTCACCGTCGAGGAGCTGCCGATCGCGGGCTACGAGGAGATGACGGTGCAGAACGCCATAGCCGCCATCCGCGAGCTGTCCGAGCCCGACGACATCAACGCCGTCCTCGCGTTCGAGGAGAACCACAAGGACCGCTCGGGCGTCGTCTCCGCGGCCCAGACGCGCTACGCCGCCGTGGCCAAGGACGCCGCCGGGATCGACCGCTGAGATGACGCCTCGACCGACCCGCGTGACCCTCACCGGCGACGGACCCGTGCTGGTCGCCGGGCCGGTCGAGGTGGAGATGCCCGACGGCAGCGTCGTGCGCTCCGACCGGACCGTCACCGCGCTCTGTGTCTGCCGCCGCACCCGCAACGCCCCGTTCTGCGACACGAGCCACCGTCGCCGTGTCCGCTGAACCCCGCCTGCCCGCACCGCGCGGCCCGCTGTCGGAAGCCGTCGTCGACGCACTGCGCGACGGCGTCACCGTCCGGCCGTCGGTGGGGCAGGCCGACCCCTACGGCGAGGACCTCCAGCTCGCCCTCTACTGCCTCTACGAGCTGCACTACCGCGGCTTCGACGGAGTGCCCGACGAGCGCGAGTGGGATCCCGCGGTCCTGACGATCCGCGCCGCGCTGGAGCGAGCGTTCCTGGCCCGGCTGCGCGCGGACGTCGAGCCGGGCTCCGACTTGACCGCCGAGCTGGACGCGCTGCTGGTGGAGCCGGTGGAGCCCGCCGGCGTCTCGCAGCACCTGCGCACGAGCGGTGAGCGGTGGCAGGTGCGCGAGTACGTCACCCACCGCTCGCTCTACCACCTCAAGGAGGCCGACCCCCAGGCCTGGGTGATCCCCCGCCTGAGCGGGGCGGCGAAGGCCGCACTGGTGACCGTCGAGCACGACGAGTACGGCGCCGGCGACGCCCGTCGCATGCACAGCGAGCTGTTCGCGGAGATGATGCGGGCCCTGGACCTCGACCCCGCCTACGGGGCCCACCTCGACGTCGCCCCGGCCGAGACGCTGGCCGAGGTGAACCTCATGTCGTTCTGCGGGCTGCACCGCGGGATGCGCGGAGCCCTGGTCGGGCAGTTCGCGGCGGTCGAGCTCACGTCGTCACCCGGTTCGGACCGGCTCGTCCGGGCGTTCCGACGACTGGAGCTGCCTGACGCGGCGGTCGCGTTCTACGCCGAGCACGTCGAGGCCGACGCTGTGCACGAGCAGGTGGTGCGGCGCGGGGTGATCGCCCCGCTGCTGGCCGCCGAACCGCACCTGGCGACGGACATCGTGTTCGGGATCCGCGCCGCCGAGTTCCTGGCCGGCCGGTTCGCCGACCAGGTCCTCGCACGCTGGGCGCAGGGCGCGTCCAGCCTGCGAGGCTGAGCGTCACTCCGGCCTGCGGGCCTCGATCACGACGAGTCCCTCGTCCTGCTGGTCGGGGCCCATCAGGCCGTCGCGGCGCAGGACCGACAACCGTCGACGCAGAACCGGGCCCAGCGGGATGCGGGCCCGCGTCCGGACGGACGCGTCGAGGCCGGCGTCGGCGAGCCGCTCCAGGGTGGCCGCCTCACCGGACAGCTCCGACTGCACGAGCAGCACCACGCCGCCCGGCGCCAAGTGTGTGGGAACGGCGGCGCAGATCCGGTCGAGCAGCATCCGGCCGTCGGGACCACCGTCCCAGCTGCGGCCGATCCGGTGGCGCGGCAGCACCCCGCCCCGCGACGGCACGTACGGCGGGTTGGTGAGCACGAGATCGAACAGCTGCCCGGCCACGGGAGCGAACAGGTCGCCCTGGTGGACGGTCACACGGGCCCCGTGCAGGCGGGCGTTGGCCCGCGCGGTCAGCACCGAGCGCAGCGACAGGTCGACGGCCGTCACCGCCGACGCACCAGCCCGGGCGGCCGCCACGGCGAGCGCACCGCTCCCGGTTCCCACGTCGAGCACAGAACGGCCGCGTGCGAACCCGCTCCGGTTCATCTCGTCGACGAGGAGGGACGTGTCGTCCTGGGCCCGGTACACCCCGGGTGCGCGCAGCAGCATGGTCACTACTTCCGGATGCCCCGGCCGGACCAGGCCAAACACCCGTCAGACTGGGCGGCATGATCAGCCTTCGACCGCAGGACGCCGCCGACCTCCCGCTGCTGGCGGGCGGCGAGAGCCCCTTCGACGAGTTCGGCCCCGAGACGCCGCGGGCGGCGCCCCGGCCCGCCGAGCTGGAGGAGCAGGGCGGGCTCACCGTCCTCGACGGGCACGGGCAGGTCGCGGGCACCGTCAGCTGGGTCTGGCAGCAGTGGGGGCCCAACCGCGCGTCCCGGTGCCCGATGATCGGCATCTGGATGCGGCCGGAGTCCCGCGGCCGCGGCCTCGGCACCGCCGCGCAGAAGGCGCTGGTGGAGCTGTTCTTCCGGCACACGACGGCGAACCGCGTCGAGGCGCACACCGACGTCGAGAACGTCGCCGAGCAGCGGGCGCTGGAGGCCTCGGGGTTCCGGCGGGAGGGGGTCACCCGCGGAGCGCAGTGGCGCGACGGCGCCTATCACGACGGCGTTCTCTACGCCGTGCTCCGCGACGACCCCCGCTGACGCCGTGCTCACCGCCGTCAACCTCCTGTTCGCGGGCCTGCTGGCCGGCGCCGAGGTCGTGGTCCGGCTCGGCGTGCGCAACCCGCTGCGCGTGCTCGACCAGGTGCCGCAGATCCGGCTCCGCCAGGCGCTGATCCGGACCCTGCGGGTGCTCGTCCCCGCGCTCGCCCTGCCGACGCTCGCGACGGGCGTCGCGGTGACGCTCCTGGACGGGTCCGTCCTCCGGTGGGCCGCAACCGCGGCCATCCTGGCCTGGGCGGCGGTGACGTTCGCCGGGACCGTCCCCATCAACAGCGCAGTGATCGAGTGGGACGCCGAGCAGCCGCCGGAGACCTGGCGAGCATCGATCCGACGGTGGGAACGGCTGGACACCGCCCGCGCCGTGGCCGCGGTGCTGGCGTTCGCGTGCTTCCTGGCCGCCTCCAGATTGCTCAGTTCAGGCTTATCAGTCTAGCCTTGGTGTATGTCCCCTGATCCGCACGACGTCGCGGCGGCTCTGCGCTTCGGCATCGGGCTGCTCGTGCGGCGGCTGCGCCAGGTGCAGGACGACATCGAGCTGACGCTGCCGGAGACCTCGGCCCTGTCCCGCCTCGACCGGGCCGGCCCGACCACGTCGAGTGCGCTGGCGAAGCAGGAGCAGATCAGCCCCCAGTCGATGGGGGCGACGCTCGGCGGGCTGGAGGAGCGAGGGCTGGTCGGGCGCGAGCCCGACCCCGCCGACGGCAGGCGCGTGGTCCTCTCGATCACCGCCGAGGGCGTCGCGGTCCTGGGCGCCCGGCGCGCCGCCCGCACCGAGACGCTGGCCGGCGTGCTCGCCGACGGGTTCACCCCCGACGAGCTGCAGCAGCTCCTGGCCGCGGCGCCGCTCATCGAGCGCCTGGCGCACCACCTCTGATGACCGCCCTGGAGACAGACCGCTACCGCTGGGTGGCGCTCGCCAACACCACCGCCGCCGTGTTCATGTCCGCGCTCGACGGCTCGATCGTGATCATCGCGCTGCCGGCGATCTTCGGCGGCATCCACCTGGACCCGCTGGCCCCGGGCAACGTCGGCTACCTGCTGTGGATGCTCATGGGGTACCGACTGGTCCAGGCCGTGCTCGTGGTGACGCTCGGGCGGCTCGGTGACATGTTCGGCCGCGTCCGCATCTACAACTACGGCTTCGCGGTGTTCACCGTCGCGTCGGTCCTGCTGTCCTTCGACCCCTTCGACGGCGGCCGCGCCGCGTTGTGGCTGATCGGCTGGCGGGTCGTGCAGGCGGTGGGTGGGTCGATGCTCACCGCCAACTCGGCCGCGATCCTCACCGACGCCTTCCCGTCGGACCAGCGCGGCTTCGCCCTCGGCATCAACCAGGTGGCCGGGCTGGCCGGGCAGTTCATCGGCCTCACCGCAGGCGGTCTGCTGGCGGCGATCGACTGGCGCGCCGTGTTCTGGATCAACGTGCCGGTCGGCGTCTTCGGCACGGTCTGGGCCTACCGCAGGCTCCGCGACGACGGCCGCCGCCGACCCTCGCGCATCGACTGGTGGGGCAACATCACGTTCGCCGGCGGGCTGGGCGCGGTCCTGACCGGCATCACCGAGGGTCTGCAGCCCCACGGCGGCGACGCGATGGGCTGGGCGAGCCCGCCGGTGGTCGCGCTGCTCGTCGGCGGGGTGGTGCTGCTCGTGGCGTTCGTCATGATCGAGACCCGGATCGCCGAGCCCATGTTCCAGCTCGGCCTCTTCCGCATCCGGGCCTTCACCGCGGGCAACGCGGCGACGCTCGCGTCGTCGATCGCCCGGGGTGGGCTGCAGTTCGTACTGATCATCTGGCTACAGGGGATCTGGCTGCCGCTGCACGGCTACGCCTTCGCCGACACGCCGTTCTGGGCCGGGATCTTCCTGCTGCCGCTCACCGCGGGCTTCCTCGTCTCCGGCCCCACTGCGGGTTACCTGTCGGACCGGATCGGCTCCCGCGGGCTCGCCACCGGCGGGATGCTCGTGTTCGGCGCCAGCTTCGTCGGCCTCGCGCTACTCCCGATCAACTTCCCGTACTGGGCGTTCGCGCTGCTGCTCGTCGTCAACGGGGTGGGGTCGGGCATGTTCGGCGCGCCGAACTCGTCGTCGATCATGAGCAGCGTGCCGGCGGAGCAGCGCGGCGTGGCGTCCGGGATGCGCTCGACGTTCCAGAACTCCGGCACGTCACTGTCGATCGGGGTGTTCTTCTCGCTGATGATCATCGGGCTGGCCGGGAGCCTCCCTCAGACGTTGACGAGCGGGCTGGTCGCGCAGGGCGTGCCCGTCGGCGTCGCTGCGCAGATCGGGACACTCCCGCCGGTGTCGTCGCTGTTCGCGGCGATCCTCGGGGTCAACCCCATCGAGCACCTGCTCACGACCTACGGCGCGCACGTCCCGGCCGCGGGGCTGCAGGTGCTCACCGGACGGGAGTTCTTCCCGAACCTCATCTCGGGCCCGTTCCACCAGGGCCTGGTCGTCGTGTTCGCCGTGTCCGCCGCCCTGGCGGTGCTCGCCGCCCTGGCCTCCTATCTCAGACCCTCCGAGAGGACCGACCGATGACGACCGTGGATCCACGGCCCGCACTCGTGGTGATCGACCTTCAGAACGGGCTCGCCGGGATGCACCCCGTCGGGGAGGTCGTGGCGCGCTCGGCGGAACTCGCGTCGGCCTTCCGGCGCCACGGCCTGCCGGTCGTGCTCGTGACCGTTACCGGGGGAGCGCCGGGCCGCACCGAGCGCGTCCGGCCCGCGGGTCCCGCTCCGGCACCGGACTGGGCCGAGGTCGTGCCCGAACTCGACGCGCAGCCCGGCGACATCCGCGTGGTCAAGCAGACGTGGGGCGCGTTCCATGGCACCTCGCTCGACGCCGACCTGCGGGAACGCGGCGTCACGCAGGTCGTCCTGACCGGCGTCAGCACGAGCGCGGGCGTCGAGTCCACCGCCCGGGCGGCGCACGAGCACGGCTACAACGTCCTGCTCGCCGTCGACGCGATGACCGATCCCGACCCCGTGGCGCACGCCCACAGCGTCGAGCGGGTCTTCCCGAAGCTCGGGGAGACCGCGACGACCGCGGACGTGCTCACGCTCCTCGACACACTGCACGCGTGACGACCCTCCTCACCACCGAACGGCTCACGCTGCGGCAGATCACCGTCGACGACGAGGACCGGCTCCTCGCGCTGCACGCCGATCCCGCGGTGATGCGCTACCTCGGCCGCCCCTCGACCCGCGACGACATCCGTGACGACCGGCTGCCGTACTACCTCGGCCTCTACGAACTGTTCCCCGGGTTCGGCTACTGGGCCGCGATCGAGACGGCCACGGGGGAGTTCCTCGGCTGGTTCCTGTTCCGCCCGCCGGACGGTGCCGACACGACCGCGACGATCGAGCTCGGCTACCGGCTGCACACCGCCGCGTGGGGACGGGGCTTCGCCACCGAGGGGGCGCGGGCATTGGTGGACAAGGGCTTCGCCGAGCTCGGGGTGGAGCGGGTGGTGGCCGACACCATGGCCGTGAACACCGGCTCGCGGCGCGTCATGGAGAAGGTCGGGCTGCGGTTCGTCCGCATCCACCACGAGGAGTGGGACGACCCGCTCGACGGCGCCGAGCACGGCGAGGTCCTGTACGAGCTCACGCGGGCCGAGTGGGGCCGCCGGCCAGGAAGTCGATGATCTTCTGCCGCGCGGCCGGCAGGGCCTCGTCCTTCCAGCGCTCGACGTACGCGGCGCCGGGCACCCCGTCCGCGATCAGGCGCGACGCGCTGCGCGGGTGGTAGACGTCCTCGCCCTGCAGGACGAGAACCGGCGCCGTGACCGTCGGGAGGAGGGACGTGGGCACGCTGAACAGCGGGTGGTCGCCGTCGTACATCGCCGCGCGGTACGCGGCCCAGGCGGTGGGGCTCGCCTCCGGGTGGGCCGGCGCGATGTCCGTGGCCCAGGCGTCGAACGCCTCGTGGAACTTCTCCCGGTTGGCGTCGAGCCCGATCGACTGGATCACCACAGCCCGCGCCACCCGCTCGGGCGCGGCCTGCAGCAGGCCGAGGATGAACGGGCCGCCGATGCACATCCCGACGACGGCGAACTCGTCCACGCCGAGGTGGTCGAGCAGGGCGAGCTGGTCGGCGGTGTAGGTGGACCAGCCCTCGGTGCCCGTCACCGGCGCGGTGGACGCGCCGGCGTTGCGCTGGTCCATGACGATCACGCGGTGCGAGCCGGCGAGCTCCGTGACGGGATTCCAGGCGACCTGGTCCCAGAACGGGGCCGCCGATCGCATCCCGCCGGGGGCCAGCGCGAGCACGGGCGAGCCGGACCCGTGCTCCGTGTAGTGGATGTGCGCGCCGTCGCGTTCGAAGATGGCCATCAACGGACCCGTTTCCTCCGGGGTTCGGTGGGTGTGCGCGCCAGCACCACGACGCCCGCGACCGCGATGACCAGACCCAGCACGAACGGCCAGTCCCAGCCCTCCCGGATCGGGTCGCCCAGCAGCAGGATGCCGACGATGCCGGGCAGCACCACCTCGGTCACGGAGAACACGGCCGTGACGGCGCCGACCTCGCCGCGGCCCAGCGCCGCCGAGTACCCGACCATCCCGATCGCCCAGAACCCCACGACGAGGTAGATCGACCACTGGCTCAGCAGCGCCATCGGGGAGAAGTCGGCGCTGATCTCCACGTGTGCCGCCCGCACCGCGAGCGCCGTGCCGCCGAAGCCGAGCCCGGCGACCAGGGCCAGCGGCCACGCCGTGCGGTACTGGCGCAGGATCAGCACGGCCACGGACAGCACGAGGACCGACACCAGCAGCACGACGTTGACCAGCGTGGACCCCACCGGTGGGCGCCCGCTGCCCGCGGACGCCGCCACCAGGACGAGCCCGACCAGGCAGGCGATGACGGCGATCTTCGTGCGGCGGCTCAGGTGGGTGTCGTTGATCCGCGCCCCGACCACCGCGGTGACCGCGATCGAGCCGCCGATCACCGCCTGCACCGCGAACACCGGCAGGCTGCGCAGCGCGACCACGGCGCACAGCCACGCCACCAGGTCCACGACGATGCCGCCGAGGTAGCGCGGCTGCACCGCGACCGGACGGCTTCGGGTGGCACGGCGGGCACCGTCGGCCTGCAGCAGTGCGCCCGTGCTGTTCAGGATCATCGCGACGAATGCGATGAGCAGTCCGATCAGCACCCACCCAGCATGCCCTGATGCCCGGTCGGGCGCGGGATGGGGCCGCTGTGATCAGCCCTATGGGGGGATCACCAGGCGCATGACCGGGAGCGATCGGCCCAGCGGGGAGTCGACCCGGCCGACCGTGGTCGCGCCCATGTGCTCGTAGAAGCCCACCGCGTAGGGCTCCGCATCCCACTCCAGCACCCGGGCTCCCGCGGCGGTGGCCAGCGAGACGGCGTGGTCGAACAGCAGTCGCCCGGATCCGTGGCCGATCTCGTCGACGTCGAGCCACAGGTCGTCCAGGACGGCCCGGTCGCCGCGGTGCAGCACCGTGCAGAAGCCGCGGATCCGGCCGTCGCGCTCCAGGACGTGGACGTCGTTGGCCGCCACGACCTCCGGGGTAAGGCCGAGAGTGCGCGCGAAGCGGTCGAGGAACGCGACGGAGTAGGGCCAGTGCCCCTTGGACCGGACGGCGAGCGCGGCGAGCGCGCCCGCCTCCTCGGGACGGGCCCTGCGCACGACCGGCCCCGGGATCACCGGCCGACGGGCTCGAAGAAGCCGCTCATCAGCCCACCGGGCCGGGCTGCGACCGCCCACACCGCACCTGCACCGGAACTCCTTCGTGAATCGATCGAGTAGAGGACCGGAACCGGTACGGGGCTCCCCTCCGTACCGGTCCCGGCCACCCCCACCCCGAAGGGCAGAGGTGGATCAAGGGGCCACGGGTCAGACGCCTGTGGCCGGGGGTGGGGCGGCGACCGGGGCGGTGGTGGCCGGCGGTGAGGCCACGGTGCTGGTGCCGCCGCCAGCCGGCGTGCCGCCGGTGGTCCCACCCGGTGTGCCACCACCGGTCGTGCCACCACCCCCGGTCGTGCCGCCGGCCGGGATCGTCGTGCCCGTCGTCGGTGTTCCCGTGCCCTCGGCGCCGTTGCCGGCCGGTTTGGTGCCCGTCGCTCCACCGGCGGCGGGAGCCGTTGTCGTGCCGCCGCCCGTGCTCGGCACGGTGGTGGTGCCACCCCCGGTGCTGGGCGCGGTGGGCGTCCCGCCTCCGGTGCCCGCGTTGGGCTTGGTGGTGGTCTTCGTGCCGCCGCCGGTCCCGCTGCCGGAGCCGTTGCCCGTGCCTCCGGACTTCGACGGCGCCGAACCTCCGCCGGAGCCGTTGTTCGCGGCGGGCGGGGCCGCGGTGACGGCGGGCGGGGCCGCGGGCGCCGTCGTCTCCGTGGTGACGGAGCCACCGCTCGCCGGGCTGAAGTTCGTCCCGAGCGGCGACGCGGAGTTGGACAGCACCACCACCACGATGACGACGGCCAGCACGGCGAGCAGCCCGCCGATGCCGACGAGCAGCCCGACGTTCGTGCGGCGCCGGGGCGCGGGCTCCTGGTGCTCGTAGTCCCAGTCGGGCACGGGCTCGGGGTTGACGCGCGGCCGGTAGCCGCCCGGCTGGGACGCGGGGGACACGCCGGACATCAGCGAGTTCGCCGACTCGTGCGACGGCCCGACCGGCCCACGGGACGCGCGTGCGAACGCGGCGGGCTGGTTCTGGGGAGCGCGGGCCGGGACGGGCCCGCCGGGCATCGGCGGGCGCGGCGGACGGACGGGCGCGACGGCTGTGGCCGCGGCGATCCCGGCACCGGCCGCCATCCCGGCGGCGGGCACCGGCGCGATCGCCACCTCCGGCCACGAGGCCGTCGGCTTGGGGGAGATCGCGAGGGCAGCGCCCTTGGCGATGGCGTTCTTGGGGTCGGCGTCGACGGCGACCGGGCGGCCCAGCTGCTCGGAGACGAGCTGGGCCACCATCGGGATCCGCGACGAGCCGCCGACCAGCAGCACGGTGGTGAGCTGCCCGGGCTCGCATCCGGCCGACCGGACGGCCGTGCGGAGCGCCGTGACGGTCTCCTCGACCTGCGGCCGGATCATCGACTCGAACTCGCTGCGGTGCAGCCGTACCGAGCCGCGCGCAGCGGGCATCAGCACCGGGATGGACACCTCGGTGTCGGCCGAGAGCGCCTCCTTGGCCTCCGTGCAGTCCCGGCGCAGCCGCGCGACGGCCGACAGCACGGCGGGGTCGGTGTCGTCGAGGTCGGCGAACGCGGCGGGCATGCCCTCGCGGACGTGCTCGAACACGACCTCGTCGAAGTCGACGCCGCCGAGGCGTTCGAGCCCCTCCGGGCGGCCCAGCAGCCCGAATCCCGCCGTGCCGGACGCGGCGGAGGCCGGGTCGGCCTTGCGCACGACGGCGGCGTCGAACGTGCCGCCGCCCAGGTCGTAGACGGCGATGGTGGAGCCTGCGGGGATGCGCTCGTTGGCCGAGTAGTGCAGCGCAGCGGCCTGGGGCTCGGCGAGGAACGTGACGGTGAGACCCTGCCCGGCCAGCGCGGCCGCGAGCAGTTCCTTCTTGTGCTGCCCCCACGACGCGGGATGGGTGACGGCGATGCCGGCCGCGGCGCCGCCCTCGCGCCGGGCGACCTGGTCGACCACCCAGCGGACGATGCGCGCCGACAGCTCCTCGGGCGCCCACGCGGAGCCGGCGACCATGACGGGCGTGGGGTCGCCGATGCGGCGCTTGAACTCGCGGACGACGCGGTCGGGGTCGGTGACGGCGCGGCGCTCGGCCGCCTCGCCGACCAGCACGGACCCGTCGGGCGCCAGGAACAGGACGGACGGGACGGTGGCGGTGCGGGTGCCGAGGGTGACCACCTCGGGCTCCACCCAGCGACGGTCGTCGGACCGGCACACGGCAGCAGCGGTGTACGTCGTACCCAAATCGATCCCGAGCTGGTAGCTCATGATCCTGTCCCCTCTGACCCCGACATCTCCGACCCCGTTGCCGGATTCGGCCCCTTCCCAGCCATCGGAGTATTGCGCCCGGCCGTTAGCCACGATCGAGACCGTGTACCCGAACGGGGGGATCGGACCCGAATCCCCCAACGGTCCGTGTCCGGATCCCCGAACGGCCCGCGCGACGACGGTGGGCGATCCCCGATGGCCACGGCCGCCCCCCGCCCTAGCTTTCTCCTCACAGCGCCGGCCATGTGGCCGGTTCGTTCCCCCCGAGACGACGGAGTCACCGACCATGGCCGAGCAGATGACCCTGATGCAGTTCATCCACGAGCTCCTGACCAACGCGGACTTCCGCACCTGGTTCGCCGCCGAGCCGCAGCAGGCACTGACGTCGGTCGGGCTCGACCACGTCAGCCCGCACGACGTGCAGGACGCCCTGACGCTGGTGCAGGACGACAGCCAGAGCGCCGACTTCAGCCGCCACTACGACACCGGCGCCAACCACATCGGCAGCGGCCAGAAGGGCGGCGAGGAGCACCACGCCGCTCCGGCGCCCGCCGGGCACGAGTCCGCCGCGGAGTACGTCAACCGCTACATCACCAACAACTACATCGACGACCGCCACACCACGGTCGACAACTCGACCAACCAGCAGATCGACACCCACGGCGGCAACTTCGACCAGAACATCGACGTCCACTCCGTCGTCGCGTCGGGCGACGGTGCCGTGGCCGCGGGCGGCGACATCTCCGGCTCCACGATCACCACCGGCAACGACAACCAGGTCGGCGACGGGAACGTCAAGGGCAACGGCAACGTCGTCGGGGACCACAACCAGGCCGTGACCGGCAGCCACGACACCACCTCGTTCGGCGCCGGCAACGCCACCAGCACGAACGTGCACGGCGACGTCAACGTCGGCGACGGCGGTGCGTTCGCGTCCGGCGGCAGCGCCGCGGTGAACAACTCCGACAATTCGCTGCACAACGTCGGCAACACCTCCACCGACAACTCGGCCCACGGCTCCTTCAACGACTCGAGCAACCACAGCCTGCACGACTCGGGCAACAGCAGCCTCGACCTGAGCACCCACGACTCGAACAACGACAACAGCGAGCACACCTCGACCACGTCGGTGCACGACGAGAGCGACCACAGCGTCGTCAACGACAACTCGGTCTCCCACAGCGACAACATCTCGCTGCACCACTGATCTCGCCGCACCACTGATCCACGGCTGACCCGGAACCCCGTCGCCTCCCGCGGCGGGGTTCCGGCGTATCACCGATCCCCTAACGGCCCCGGGGGCGAACCCTGGGCAATCCCCGATGGCCCGACAGGCGGGCCCGCCTACTTTCATGACCAACACCCCGCACGGGGACGATCCAGCCGAGCAGACGGAGCAGACCATGGCCGAGAGCATGTCCCTGATGGAGTTCCTCAGGGAGCTCGTCAGCAACACGGGCCTGCGCGACCGGTTCACCCACGATCCTCAGGCGGCCCTGCACCAGTACGGCCTCGACGACCTGAGCCCGGCCGACGTCCACGACGCACTGGTGCTGGTCGAGGACAACCAGACCGCGGACTTCAGCCGGGACTACACCGCCGGCCACAACGCGATCCACCTGCCGCCGCCCCCGGTACACCACGACTACGCGACGCCGGCCGAGTCGCACCACGCGGCCATGCAGTACCTCAACAGCTACGTCACCGACAACTACATCGACGACCGCCACACCACGGTCGACAACTCGACCAACCAGCAGATCGACACCCACGGCGGCCACTTCGACCAGGACATCGACGTGCACTCCACCGTCGCGTCCGGTGACGGCGCCGTGGCCGCGGGCGGCGACATCCGGAACTCGACGATCACCACGGGCGACCACAACCAGGTCGGGGCCGGCAATGTCAGCGGCAACGGCAACGTGGTCGGCGACCGCAACCAGGCCGTCACCGGTGACCACGACACCACCGCGTTCGGTTCGGGCAACGCGGCGAGCACCACCGTGGGACACGACCTCAACGTCGGCGACGGCGGCGCGTTCGCCTCGGGCGGCAGCGCCACGGTCGACAACTCCGACCACTCGCTGCACGGTGTCGGCAACACGTGGACCGACAGCTCGGTCAACGACTCGTTCAACAACTCGAGCGACCACAGCGTGCACGGCTCCGACAACACCCACGTCGACGCGAGCACGCACGACTCGTTCAACGACAACAGCGAGCACACCACCGGCACCTCGTTCGACGACGAGAGCGACCACAGCGTCGTGAACGACGACAGCCAGCACCACGTGGGCAACATCGACACCCATTGAGCCGACCGCTCGTCCGCGCCCCGTCCCCGGCTCCCGGGGGCGGGGCGTTCTCGTGCCCCGGGAGCAGATCCCCGTCGCCCGTTCGTGGGGGACCGGCCGTCGACCTGCACGAACACCCCGATCGGGGGGTGTGCGCCCACCCCCGGACCCCCTACCCTTCGATGCCCCGACCCCCGTATCGCCCGTCGCGAGGACTCTGGACGATCCCCGATGGCCCGAACGGCGCAACGCCCTAACTTTCTCCTCAACGCCCCGCTGGGTTCCACCGGCGGCCAGACGACATCCAGGAGCTGTGCGACATGACCGCCTCGACCTCGCTGATCGACATGATCCTGAACCTGCTGCGCAACCCGACCGAGCTGGCCGCCTTCCAGCAGAACCCGGATGCCTACCTCGCCGCCTGCGGCGCCGGCGACGTCACCCCCGCCGACCTGCACGACGCGCTGGTGCTCGCCGATGACAACCAGCAGGGCGACTTCAGCCGCGACTACAACACCGGTGGCAACCACATCCAGCTGCCGCCGGCCCCCCCGGCGCCGCACCCGAACCCGGGCGAGTCGGAGCACGAGGCGGCCGTCCGCTACCTCAACAGCTACGTCACCAACAACTACGTGGACAGCCGCTCCACCGTCGTCGACAACTCCACGAACCAGCAGGTCGACACGCACGGCGGCAACTTCGACCAGAACATCGACGTGCACTCCACCGTCGCGTCCGGTGACGGCGCCGTGGCCGCCGGCGGCGACATCAAGGACTCCACCGTCACCACCGGCCACGACAACCAGGTCGGCGACGGCAACATCAAGGGTGACGGCAACGTGGTCGGCAACGGCAACCAGGCCGTCACCGGTGACCACAGCACCACCGCGTTCGGTTCGGGCAACGCCACCAGCACCGACGTGGGTCACGACCTCAACGTCGGCGACGGCGGCGCGTTCGCGTCCGGCGGCAGCGCCGCGGTGAACAACTCCGACAACTCGCTGCACAACGTGGGCAACACCTCCACCGACAACTCGGCCCACGGCTCCTTCAACGACTCGAGCGACCACAGCGTCTCCGACTCGGGCAACACGCACCTCGACTCGAGCGTGCACGACTCGAACAACGACACCACCCACACCGACACCACCACGACGGTCCACGACGAGAGCGACCACAGCGTCGTCAACGACGCCTCGCAGCACGACGTGGGCAACGTCCACATCTGAGTGCAGCCGTTCCACACGGAGTAGCCTTCCGATGGAACCTGCCGGCCCCGCCACATCTCGGGATAGCCCGGGATGCGGCGGGGCCGGTGTCGTTGTGTGACGCGAGGGAGACAGGGACGTCGTGGGGGTACCGGCAGCGATCGACCTCGTCGATCTCGCGCTGAAGGCGACCACCGCCTACCAGCGTCCTGACCTGGGAGCGCGGCTGGAACAGACCCGCAGGCGCCTCGCCGACCCCAACGTGCGGGTCCTCGTGGTGGGGGAGTTCAAGCAGGGCAAGAGCCAGCTGGTGAACGCGCTGGTCAACGCCCCGGTGTGCCCGGTCGACGACGACATCTCCACCGCCGTGCCCACGATCGTCCGGCACGCCGAGACCACCACCGTCACGCTGGTCCGTGAGCGCGGCGAGGGCTCGCCGCCCGAGCGCACCACCGTGCCGGCCAACCAGCTCGCCCAGTACGTCTCCGAGGCCGGCAACCCCGGCAACCGGGCGCTGCTGACCTACGCCGAGGTCGGGCTGCCCCGCAAGCTGCTGGCCGGTGGCCTCGTCCTCGTCGACACCCCCGGGGTCGGTGGCCTCGGCTCCGCACACGGTGCCGCCACCATGTCGGCCCTGCCCAGCGCCGACGCCGTGCTGCTCGTCTCCGACGCCGCACAGGAGTACACCAGCCCCGAGCTGGAGTTCCTCGGTGCAGCTCTGAAACTCTGCCCCAACGTCGCCTGCGTGCTCACCAAGACCGACCTCTACCCGCACTGGCGCCGGATCATGGACCTCGACCGCGTGCATCTCGGCGACGCCGGCGTGCGGTCGGAGATCTTCCCCGTCTCGTCGATGCTGCGGCTGCACGCCGCGCAGACCCAGGACGAGAAGCTGATGGACGAGTCCGGCTTCCGGGAGCTGGTGAACTTCCTGCTCAACCGGGTCGTCGCCCGCGCCGACGACCTCGACCGGCGCTCCACCGGCCAGGATGTCCTCGCCGTGTGCGAGCAGCTCGCAGCCGGGATGAAGGCCGAGTTGACGGCCCAGGAGAACCCCGAGCGCATCGAGGCCCTCGTGGGGGAGCTGACCAGGGCGAAAGCCCGCGCCGACGAGCTCAAGCAGCGCTCGTCGCGCTGGCAGATCACGCTCAACGACGGCGTCGGCGACCTGCAGTCCGACATCGACTACGACCTGCGCGACCGCCTGCGCAACATCGGCCGCGAGGCCGAGCAGCTCCTCGACGACGGCGACCCGGCCGTCATCTGGGAGCAGTTCGCCGAGTGGTTCCACCAGCAGGTGTCCTCGGCGGCGTCGGCCAACTTCGTCTGGGCCGCCGAGCGGGCCCGCTACCTCGCGGGTCAGGTCGCCGAGCACTTCGCCGAGGGTGCCGAGGTGGCGCTCCCGCAGCTGCGCTTCGACCAGTCCGACAGCATGGCCGCCAAGGTCAACGCGCTGGAGCAGCCCGACTCCGAGGGCGAGGGTATCGGCGGCAAGCTGCTCACCGGCATGCGCGGCGGCTACGGCGGCATGCTGATGATCGGCATGGCCAGCACGCTCGCCGGCCTCGCGCTGCTCAACCCGTTCTCGATCGGCGCCGGTGTGCTGTTCGGGGCCAAGACCGTGCGCGACGAGAAGAAGCGTGAGCTCGCGCGGCGCCGTAGCGAGGCCAAGGTCGCGGTGCGCAAGCACGTCGACGAGGTCACGTTCCAGGTCGGCAAGGACTCCCGCGACATGCTGCGACGCACCCAGCGCGATCTGCGTGACCACTTCAGCGGGCTGGCCGAGGAGGTCTCCACGTCGCTGGCCGGGTCGGTGGCCGCGGCCCAGAGCGCCGTGTCGGCCACCACGTCGGAACGCGAGACGCGCATCCGCGACCTGAAGGCCGAGCTGGGCCGCATCGACGGCGTGACGCAACGCGCCAGGTCCCTGCTCGGCGACGCGCCGTCGCAACTGCTCGCCGTGCCCGCCGGCTCCGGGAAGGCTCTGTGAGCTCGCAGCCCCAACTCGGCTCCGTCGTGCGGGTGCTGGTGCGTCGCACCATCGAGACCTACCGCGACAGCCCCCAGGCCGTCGGCTGGCTGCAGCACAACCTCGACCGCTTCGACGAGCCGCTGCGCGTCGCCATCGCCGGCAAGGTCAAGGCGGGCAAGTCCACGCTGCTCAATGCGCTGGTCGGCGAGGAGATCGCCCCTACCGACGCGGGCGAGTGCACGCGGATCGTCACGTGGTACCAGGACGCCCAGGTGCCCAGGGTGACGATGTTCCCGCGCCACGCCTCACCCCGGCAGCTGACGATCCACCGCAACCAGGGCGCGCTGTCGTTCGACCTGCAGGGCATGCCCGTCGAGCAGGTGGACAAGCTCCAGGTGGACTGGCCGAGCCAGAGCCTGCGCACGCAGACGCTCATCGACACCCCCGGCATCGCGTCGCTGTCGAAGGACACCTCCTCGCGCGCCGGCGCCTTCCTGGCGCCGGACGACTCCCCCAGCCAGGCCGACGCCGTCATCTACCTGATGCGCCACCTGCACGCCACCGATGTCCACTTCCTGGAGTCGTTCTACGACCAGGGCGTCGCGCGGGCCACGCCGATCAACACGATCGCGGTGCTGTCGCGGGCCGACGAGATCGGCGTCGGGCGCCTCGACGCGCTGAACTCGGCCCGTCGCATCGCGCGGCGCTACCGGGCCGACGACAAGATCCGCGGCCTGTGCCAGACGGTGGTGGCCGTCGCCGGCCTGCTCGCCGAGACCGGCCGCACGATGCGCCAGCACGAGTTCACGGCGCTCACGGCGCTGGCGGCGCTGCCCCGGGCCGACCTCGACGGGATGCTGCTGTCGGTCGACCGGTTCTCCCGCTCCGAACTCGCGTCTCCCGATTCGGAGACGCGCGCCCGGCTGATGGAGCGCTTCGGGCTGTTCGGGGTGCGGCTGTCCACCACCCTGATCCGCCAGGGGATGAACGACCCGAACACGATCGCCACCGAGCTGGTGCGCCGCAGCGGACTCGACGAGCTGCGCGGGGTGCTCTCCACCCAGTTCGTCGAACGCCGCGACCTGCTCAAGGCCCGCTCGGCACTGCTCGCCGTGGACCTCGTGCTCACCCGAGAGCCGCGGCCGTCGGCGGCGCCGCTCGCGCAGGAGGTGGAGCGCATCCTCGCGGGCGCGCACGAGTTCGCGGAGCTGCGGCTGCTGTCCACCATCCGCTCGGGCATCGTGAAGCTGGCGCCCGAGGTGCTGGAGGAGGCCGAGCGCCTGCTGGGCGGCGACGGCGGCTCGGCGGCGGCCCGCCTGGGCCTGGAACCGGGAGTCGGGCCCGACCAGCTGCGGGCGGCCGCCCTGGAGGCCGTCACCCGGTGGCAGCGGCGGGCGGAGAGCCCGATGTCGAGCCGTGCGGTCTCCGACGTGGCCCGCCTCGTGGTGCGCAGCTGCGAAGGCATCCTGGCCGCCCTGACCTGACCCCACCCCACCCCACCCGCGAGTTGACCTCTTCGACACGGTGTGTTCGCGTTTCGGGCACGCCCGGGCGACGTGCCGGATCGGCACATACGGCGTGTCGAGATGGTCAACTCGCGACGGGTTTTGGGGTCAGGTGTCGTGGCCGACGATCTGGCGGAGGTGGGCGAAGAGCTCGCCGCGGCTGCCGGAGCCCAGGCGCTGGCGCATGCGGGCGACGTGGTGCTCCACCGTTTTCGCGGAGATGAACAGCTGCTCGCCGATCTGCTTGTAGGTCATGCCCTCCAGCACCAGGGCCGCCACCTCGCGCTCACGGTCCGAGAGTGGGCCCTCACCCGGCTCCTCGGACTCCGGCTCCGGGTCGACCGCCGGCATGCCCTGGGGCGGGGTCTCCGGCTCGGGACGAGCGGTGGGGCCGGTGGCCTGCAGCGCGCGGGCGCAGCCGAGCAGGGCGCTCATGGCCTTGCGGTCGCGGGTGCGGATGGCGGCCTGCCCGGCCAGCTTGCCGCCCTCCCAGGCGAGCCCGACGGCGTGCAGGCCGCGGGCCGCCGCCTCGACGGCGGCGGCGTCCACCTCCGCGTCGAGCATCCGGACCCAGTGCGGGGCGGCCGTGGCCAGCGCCGCGGCGTAGCGCCCGGCGCCCGCGCCCGCCTCGAGGGCGGCGGCGTGGCGCGCCGCCGCATCGCGGGACTCGGCGAGGATCGCGGCCTGCAGTGCCGACCAGTGCAGCGGCGCCGCCCACAGCGCGGGGTTGCCGAGCCGGTCCAGCAACGCCGTGGCCTCGTCGAGGTGGGGGCGGACCCAGCTCGACTCCCGCAGCCGCGTGGCCGCGATCGACAGCTCGCCGAGCTGCTGGAGAACAAAAAGATCAACGGGGTGCCGCACGATCGCCTCACGGGCCCGCCCCCATGCGGGCATGAGCGCGGCGAGATCACCGGTGCGCCGGGCGAGCGCCACCTCCAGCGCGGCGGCGAGGAACTCGTCGCGCGGCTCCAGCACCCTCCCGGGCGGGGACGCGGCGGCCAACGCCGACCGGGCGGCCGGGGTGGCCCCGCGGAACAGCGCGATCCAGCCGAGCAGGAGCCGGTGGCGGGTGGCGGCGCCGCGCCCGCCCAGTCGTACCCGGACGGCCCGCTCCAGCACCGACTGGGCGACGTCCAGCTCCCCGCAGTGCACGGCGACGAGCGCGGCCAGCGCGGCGGGGGTGTCGGGCAGCAGCGCGGCGCGGTGGCTGGACTCCAGCAGGGACGCGGCGCGCGTGAGCTCCGACAGCGCCGCGGTGGGGGAGCCGGCCACCGAGTCGTAGACGCCCTGCGCCATCAGTTCCTCGGCCCCGGCGAGCAGGGTCGGCGGACGGTGAATCCCGGAGGCGGAGGTGGGGTGCAGCACCTCGCGGGCCTCGTCGAGCGCGCCGGTGCCGATCAGCGCGGGCACCCCGAGCACGGCGCCGCGGCCCAGACCGGGGCCCATCCAGCGGTAGAGCTCCGCGCTGCGGGCGAGCATGCCGCGGCGCGCCAGCACGGCCGCGGCGACGGTGCCGGCGCGCACCGCGTCACCGGGCGGGGCGTCGTCGGGGGCGGAGAGGACCTGGTCGGCCTGGGTGAGTGCGAGATCGAGGTCGCCCTGCACCAGCGCGGCCTCCGCGCGGCGGGCCGCGAGCTCCAGCGGGGGGCTGCCTGCGAGCACGGCGGCAGCGTAGAGCTCCTCGGCCGCGGCGCCGCCGGTGCGCAGCGCCTCCTCCCCGGCCGCGACGAACACCGCAGCCACCCGGGCGCCCCCGGCGCCGGTGCCCAGCAGCCCGCGGGCGGCCGCCAGCACGCTGCCGCCGCGGTTCAGCTCCAGCTCGGCCAGCGCGCGGCGCGTCTCCAGCCGGGATGCGGGCGGCGTGCGGACGAGGACCGCGGCGGACACGATGGGCACCGCCCGCCCGTCCGCGGTGAGCAGCCCCTCGGCGCAGGCGGACTCGACCAGCTCGTCGAGAGCGGGGGCGTCGCTCAGCCCCAGCAGGGGCAGGAGCACCTGGGGTTCCAACGGCGCCCCCAGCGCGCACGCCCGCAGCAGGTCGTGCACGGCCTCCGGCAGCCCCTGCACGACGTAGCCGAGCTGGGCCAGCAGCCCGGCGGGCGGTCGCGACGGGTCGAGCGGACGGGTGCGGTCGGGGCCGGCCTGCTCGACGAGCGCGGCCAGCAGCCGGTCGACGAGCGCAGGCATCCCGCCGGTCTGGACGAGCACGACGTCCAGCACGGCGTCGGGGATCAGCTCGGCACGGTCACCGAGCAGCAGAGCCGCCCGCGCGGCGACGCCGGTGCGGTCGAGGACGTCGAGCACCACCGGGGGCCGCCGGGCTGCCAGCGCCGCTCCGAGCGCACCCGAACCGGTGGGGCGGGGCCACGGCCGGTGGGCCACCACGAGATGTCCGGAGTCGCCGGCCGCCAGCATGGTGAGCCGCTCCAGTGCCGGGGTGGGCAGCAGGTGCACGTCGTCGAGGACGAGAGCCTCGCCCGACCCCAGCGCCTCGCCGTCGGCGGGGAGCTCGCGACGGACCGTCGTGCCCCCGTCGCGCAGGACGACCGACAGGGCGTCGAGCAACGTGGTCTTGCCGTGGCCACCGGGCCCCACGACGTCGACGCGGCGCACGGCTGCAGGCGAGGTGGCCGCGTCGCGCAGGAGCCGACGGGCCGCGGGGGATCCGGCCAGTGCCGCGCCAGGACCTGAGGTGGAAGGCGCCCGAATGCTCACGATCCGCCTCCCCGACTCTGGTCATCCACTGATCACGGATGAGCGTACTCACGGCGACCGACGACCGGACCTACCCGCTGATGGCGTAACGGCGGTAGTCCGAACGGGCGATCAAGGACGGCCGACCTGCGCGCCGAGGCCCCGACACACGCGCACGCAGGCCCCGACTCGCGGGATTCAGCGGGGTGGTCCTGACGGGTCGGACGACGGGGGGATCGGGGTGCCGCCCGTGCCGAGCAGGCGCTGCCAGTCGGGCGCCGTCACCACGTCGGGTACGGCCTCGGTGGTGCGGGTGGCCGCCAGCGTCGCCACGGCCCGTTCCGCGTCGCCGCCCTGTCCGCGCCGCACCGTGCGGGCCAGCCGGGGCCACGACTCACCGCCCAACAGGCCGTTGACGTCCTCGGCCGCGGTCATGATCTGGAACCGGCGCACGGCGGTGTCGGTGGCGGCGCCGAAGTCGCCGTCGGGCTCGGCCGTCGTGGCGTCGGCGTCGCGCAGGAGGTACTGCGCCGCAGTCACCTCGGGACCGTGGTCGCCCTCGCGAAGAAGAGGCCAGGACGCCTTCTGCGCGACGACGCGGTCCACCCGGCGCCCGAGCAGCCCGCCGACCTCTGACCGCAGCCGCGGCAGCATGCGGTAGAGATGGTCGCCGGGGCAGGCGGTGTTCTTGAAGTCGCGGTGGCCGTAGATCTCGGTCGGGTTGATGCCGTACTGCTGACAGACGTAGGCGCACGTGGCCCGCAGCGTGTTCCACAGCGCCGCGGGCGGGTCGACGGTGGAGTAGGTGCCCTCGTTCTCGATGCCGATCGCGACGATGTTCTGCCCGGTGCAGTGCGCACCCTCCACCTGGCGCTTGCCGATGCGCAGTACCTCGAGGCTGCGGTGGCGACCCTCCATGAGGATCCCGCCGCGGCTGATGCTGAAGTGCTGGCCGGTGTCGAGCCAGCCGCGCACGTCCATGTGGAAGTTCTGGACGCTGCGGGCGACCGCGTAGGCCGCGGCCCGGCTGACGTCGGCCTGGTTGGCCGACGCCATGTGGTGCACGAGGATCTTGACGGGCCGCTGGTTCCAGATCGGCACGATCGCGCTGTTGGGCCGCGCCCCCCAGCCGGCGCAGTCGACGATCGGCGGCCCGCCGTCGGCCCAGGCGGTGCCGGTGCCGAGCACACCGCCCGCCCCCACCATCAGGCCACCGACCAGCAGTTGACGACGACTGACCATGAGTGACACCTCCCCCGATCGGAACCTCACCGGCCTCATCCGTGCGCAGAAGAACCATGGGCCCCAGACGCAGCGTCCACAACGGCCCGACCCGAAGGTGTCATCCCCATCCGGGTTGCCGTAGTTACTCGTCAGTAATATGGTGGAGTTACCGGCGGGTACAAGACGGAGGAGTGACGGCGGCCATGGGCCACTTCAGGAGCAATCTGCGCGATCTCGAGTTCAACCTGTTCGAGGTCTTCCGCGTCCAGGACCAGCTGGGCACCGCCCCGTTCGACGGGGTCGACGTGCAGACCGCACGCGACACGCTCAAGGAGCTGAACTCCGTCGCCGTCGGGCCGCTGGCCGAGTCCTTCGCCGACGCCGACCGCAACCCGCCCGTGTTCGACCCGGCCACCAACTCGGTCACGATGCCGCAGTCGCTCAAGGACGCCTACAAGATCCTCTGGGACGGCGAGTGGTGGCGCCTCGGCCTGCCCACCGAGCTGGGTGGCTACGGCATCCCGCCGTCGGTCCAGTGGGCCGCCGCGGAGCTCATCCTCGGCTCGAACCCGGCCGCGTTCATGTACATGGCCGGCCCCAACTTCGCCGCCGTGGTGCACGCCAACGGCAACGACGAGCAGAAGCACTGGGCCGAGCTGATGATCGACCGGGCCTGGGGCGCCACGATGGTGCTCACCGAGCCCGACGCCGGGTCCGACGTGGGCGCGGGCCGCACCAAGGCCGTCCAGCAGGACGATGGCACCTGGCACATCGAGGGCGTCAAGCGCTTCATCACCTCGGCCGAGCACGACATGACCGAGAACATCATGCACCTCGTGCTGGCTCGCCCCGAGGGAGCGAAGGCCGGCACGAAGGGCCTCTCGCTGTTCCTCGTGCCGAAGTTCCACTTCGACTCACAGACGGGCGAGCCGGGCGAGCGGAACGGCGCCTACGTCACGAACGTCGAGCACAAGATGGGCCTCAAGGCCTCCACCACCTGTGAGCTGACGTTCGGCGCCACCGACGTCCCCGCGGTCGGCTGGCTGCTCGGTGACGTGCACAACGGCATCGCCCAGATGTTCCAGGTGATCGAGTACGCCCGCATGATGGTCGGCACGAAGGCCATCGGCACGCTGTCGGCCGGCTACCTCGCCGCGCTGGACTACGCCAAGGAGCGCGTCCAGGGCGCCGACCTGCCGAAGATGACCGACAAGACCGCTCCGCGCGTCACCATCACCCACCACCCCGACGTGCGCCGCCTGCTGATGACCAACAAGGCCTACGCCGAGGGCCTGCGCGCGGTGTACACCTACACGGCCACGTTCCAGGACAGGGTGCGCATCGCCGAGGCCGCCGGCACCGAGGACAAGCTCGCCGTCGCCGTCAACGACCTGCTGCTGCCGATCGTCAAGGGCGTCGGGTCGGAGCGGGCGTCGGAGCAGCTGCTGCAGTCGCTGCAGGTGCTCGGCGGGTCGGGCTACCTGCAGGACTACCCGATCGAGCAGTACATCCGCGACTCCAAGATCGACTCGCTGTACGAGGGCACCACGGCGATCCAGTCGCTGGACTTCCTGTTCCGCAAGATCGTCCGCGACAACGGCCAGGCGCTGCTGCACGTGGCCGGCGAGGTGCAGGCGTTCCTGGATGCGGAGTCCGGCAACGGCAGGCTCAAGGAGGAGCGCGCGCTCCTGGCCACCGCGCTGGCCGACGTCCAGGGCATGCTCGGCTCGCTCACCGGCTACCTGTTCGCCTCCCAGGAGGACGTCTCGAACATCTACAAGGTCGGCCAGCACAGCGTCCGGTTCCTGATGGCCGTGGGCGACCTGCTCATCGGTTGGCTCCTGCTGCGCCAGGCCGACGTCGCGCTCACCGCGCTCGGCGGCGAGGTCTCCGCGAAGGCCCTGTCCGACAAGGACACGGCGTTCTACGAGGGCAAGGTCGGGGTCGCCCGCTTCTTCGCGAAGACCGCCCTGCCGCTGCTGACGGCGAACAGGACCATCGTGGAGAACGCGGACAACGCGCTGATGGACCTGGCCGAGGCCAGCTTCTGACAACGACGAACGGCACTCTCGTCGCACAGGTTGCGACGAGAGTGCCGTTCGTCGTGGGGGCCCTCAGCTCGCGATGTAGCTCTGGAGCTGCTCGCGTTCGCTCTCCAGCAGGTCGATGCGCGCCTTGACCAGGTCGCCGATGCTGACGATGCCGACCAGTTCGCCGTCCTCCACGACCGGGAGGTGCCGGAAGCGGCCCGCCGTCATCACCCGGGCGAGATCGGCGACGAGGTCGCCGGGGGCGCAGGTGGTGACGTCGGAGGTCATGATGTCGGCGACCCGGCCGTCGAGCAGGGACGCCCCGGCGGCGTGCAGCCGTCGCACCACGTCGCGCTCGGACACGATGCCGACGAGCCTCCCACCGTCGACCACCGGCATGGCTCCGACGTTGTAGCTGCTCAGCGTGGCGACGAGCTCGGCGACAGTGGCCGTAGGGCCTACCGTCGCCACCGTCGAGCCCTTGCCCCGTAGTACGTCCGCGATCCGCATGACGAAAACCCCGATCCCATCGTCGTTGATGAGACCGAGGGTACGAACTGTGATCTGGCTTACGTAAGCCCCGATCAGGTGCAGGTGACGATTGGTGACGGGTTGTACCGAACTGTCCGGGTCGGGTCGACGCGCACCTCACCGGTCTTCACGTTCTTGAGCGTGCGGGTGTTCGTGATCGTGAACCCGGGCGCGCCCTGGCTGGTCTTGCACCCGTCACCCGCGGGGAGCGTGATCGTCTTGGGCGAGGTGGGGTTGGTGCGCGGACCCGACGCCGAGGTGACGTCCCAGACCTTCGTGCCGACGATCCTGACGGTGAGCGAGGAGGGTGTCCACGCCGTCTGGATCATCACGGCCGTCGGGTTGTCGTTGCGGAACTTCAGGTCGATGACGTCGTCGAACACCGTGGCCTCCCGCCCCGCGGGGTAGCGGCTGATATAGAAGCTGTGCTCCTTGTGCTCCACGTTCGTCATGCCCGCGAAGTAGGACGCGTTGTAGAGCGTGGTGGCCACCTGGGAGACCCCGCCGCCGATGCCGCGTGCCGAATGGCCGTTCTCGATGATGCCGGCCTCGACGTAACCGTGGGCGGCGTCGCGGGGGTTGGTGGCGGCGTTGAGGCTGAAGGTCTCGCCGGGCTGCACGATCTTCCCGTTGATCTGCTCGGCCGCGCGCTTGATGTTCTGGCCCGAGTCGGAGGCGAACCCACCGGTCTGGAACTCACCGATCACCCCGCTGATGCCCAGCGCGCCGAGCTGCTCGGTGGTGAGCTTGGCCGGCTGGTCGGCGTAGACGGCGGTGATCGAGCGTTCGCCGGTGCCGGTGAGCACCGGCAGAAGGTCCTTGAGCGTGGTCGGGTAGTCGATGCCGCGCCCGTCCTGCGACGGGACGACCACCGCGGTGCCGGTGGAGAAGTCCAGTGCAGCGTCACGCCCGGGCCTCTCCGACGCAGCGAGCTGCGGCTTGAGTGCGTCGGTGACGGCGCCCACGTTGATCTGCGGCACGAGCCCGGTCGGGTCGGCGCGGAACGACAGCGACTTCGCGATGACGCCGGGTTCGAGCATGCCCTTGGCACCGTTCTCCCCGACGACCGCGACGGGCGCCGAGACGGCCGGAGTCGCCACCCTCTGGATCGCTGTGGCGACCTGGTCCGGTGTGGTGATGGCGGGGAGGGTGGTGACCGGGAGGGTGACGGGGGAGCCGCTCGCCCAGTCACGCTCGAGCACCGCGGCGGCCGCGGGCGCGTCGAGCTTCTGGCCGGGCACCGGATCGACCGGCACGGGGGTGACGCCGTCGAAACGGACCGTGCCCTCGACCGGCACCTTGTCGACGACGGGCGCGAGCTGGGCCAGCGCGGCGTCGAGCGCGGCGCGGTCGGTGCTCGTGGCCACGCCGACCTCGCGGGAGGTGAAGAACGAGGTGATCCGCGTGATCGGGTTGAGCGGCTGGGCACCGGCCCGGTCCAGCGTGGCGGCCCAGTCGACCGTCAGCCCGGCGGTGCGCGGGTCGAGATCGCTGCGTGCCTCGCCCGCGGTGAGGGCCACGGTCTGAGTGGTGCGCGGCTGGATCTGCGTGCGCAACGTCTGCTCGGCGTCGGCGAGGGAGAGCCCGCCCACCGACACGCCGGCCACGCTGGTGCCACGCGGCACCGAGCCGGAGCTCAGCAGCAGGTCGGCGCCGTAGAGCAGGCCGACCAGCGCGACCGCTCCGGCCCCGATCAGCAACCCCTTCCTCCGGCGACCCGAGCCGGACTCCCCGGGGGGACCGTCGCCCGGGGGCGGGGAGGACACGGGGGCGCGGGACACGGGAAGCGCCATCTGCTCGGTCGGAGCATCGGCGCTCGGGGGTGGTACGGAGACCGCGGCCGCAGGGGCGGCGTCACGGGGAATGATCTGGGTGGACTCCGCGTCCGACGAGGCGAACCAGCTACCCAGCCCGTCGGTGGTACGGCGGGCGGCGACGGTGGGATTCTCGTCCCCGGCCGGTGCGGGCGCAGCAGGACCGGGCGTTGCCGGGCCGGCGGCGTGCGGCGCGGTGACCTGCTCGGTCAGCGCGGTGGCCTCGACCGCCGGCGTGCCCGCGGCGGGAGCCGCGGTTCCCGGCTGGGCCGGGGCCGGCTCTGCCGCGTCGGGCTCGGCATCGACCTGGTCGGCCACCTGCTCCGCGACGGCCGGGGCCGCGGCACCGTCCGCCGGGGCGCGGGGCGCATCAACGGTGTCGGAGCCGCCGTTCGTGTCGGCGCCGACGTGCTCGGAGCTCGTGGAGCTCTCGACACGCTCCTCGTCGCTGTCGGATCCCGTGTCGGGACGCGTCGTGACCTCGCTCGACGAGGCCTGCCGGTCGGGCATGAAGTCCGTTCCCCTCAACCATCTCGGACGACCCCGAAGGGCCGGCACTCACAGGTACAGGCCGGTTCCGTGTTCGGTCCGCTCGGCGGCGACGGCGTGCAGCTCACGTTCCCGCAGGACGAGATACGTGTCCCCCTGCACATCGACCTCGTACTGCTCGTCCCGCGCGAACAGCACGCGGTCGCCGACCTGCACCGTGCGGACGTGGTTGCCCACGCCGAACACCTCTCCCCACACCAGACGCCTGGCGACCTCCGCGGTGGCCGGGATGACGATCCCCGCCCCGCTGCGCCGCTCACCGTTGCCGTCGGCCTTGACCATCAGGCGGTCGTGCAGCATCTGGATCTCGAGCCTGGGATCCTGCACGGCGTTGATGCTACGGACTTCGCATTTCACCCTCCGACCGCCCCGAAACGGGCCCGGACACGAAGAAACCCCGCGGTGCTGGCAGGTCGGGGGTCCGACAGCACCGCGGGGCTGTACTGGGAATCGGTCGGGCCGGCCGATGTGTTACCTCTCAACCGTCGATCCGGCCGATTCACTCGATCGGCTCAACAGGCTCACGCCTGGGCGAGCAGGTACCGGCCGAAGTGGGGGACCGTGAACGCGATCTGGCCACGCTGGGCGGAGAACACGAGCCCCTTCTTCATGAGGCTGTCCCGGGCGGGCGACAGCGACGACGCACGGCGCGCCAGGTGCTCGGCGATCCCCGAGGTGCCCACGGGCTCGTCCCGGCCGTCGGTCAGCTCGGCCATGGCACGGAGGTACTCCCGCTCGGCGGGGGTGGCCCGCTCGAACCGGGAGCCGAAGAACCCCACGGCCAGCTCGGCCTCCGCCTCCGGGGCCGCCATCTTCACGTCCGCCGCCGTGATGGGGCTGCGCACGGCCGCGTCCCATGCCGCCTTGCCGTAGGCCTGGACGAAGTACGGGTAGCCGCCCGAGGCGTCGTAGAGCGCTTCCAGAGCGTCGGTGTCGAACGTGGCATCCTCGCGCTCGGCGGGAGCGAGCAGCGCGAAGTCGGCGTCGGCCCGGTCGAGCTGCCCGATGCGGACGTAGGTGAACAGCCGCTCGCTGTAGGACTTCGACGCCGAGAGCACCGCGGGCAGGTGCGGCAGTCCGGCCCCGACCACCACCAGCGGCGAGCGGGACTGCGACAGCTCGTGGCACGCGGCGCACAGAGCGGACACGTCGTCGGGGCGCAGGTCCTGCATCTCGTCGATGAGGATGGCGACGCCGCTGCCGATGTCGGCGGCCAGGCCCGCGACCTCGGTGAACAGCTCGACGAGGTCGATCTCGATGTCGCCGGAGTCGGCGCGGCCGTTGCGCACCGGCACGTCGATGCCGGGCTGCCAGCGGTCGCGGAGCTTGGCGCCCTCGGGCGAGGACCGCAGCGCGAACGCCTTGAGGACGCCCAGCACCTCGTCGACGCGGTCGGGGGAGTCGTGGCGCACGGCGAGGTCGCGGATGGCACGGTGCAGGGCGGCCGAGAGCGGCCGGCGCAGGTCGGCGTCGGGCCGGGCCTCGATCTTGCCCGCACCCCAGCCCGCATGCAGGGCCATCGACCGGAGCTCGCCGAGCAGCACGGTCTTGCCGACGCCGCGCAGACCGGTGAGCACGAGGCTGCGCTCAGGTCGCCCCCGTGCGACGCGTTCCAGCACGATCTCGAACGCATCCACCTCCTTGTCGCGGCCGGCGAGCTCGGGAGGGCGCTGGCCTGCGCCGGGGGCGAAGGGATTGCGCACGGGGTCCACGCATCGGACGGTATCGGCGTTTCTTGCCGGAACCGTAGAAGCGGCTAGGAAGAGCTAGTCGGCGTGTCGGAGAGTATGGCCATTTCTACGGCGAGAGGTAGAAAGTCGTAGAGGGCCCGATCGAACATCGTGCTCTCTTCGACTCTCTCGGCCGACAACTAGATTCTGGTAGAGAGCCCGATCGTGCTTGGCTGCGGCATGGCGTGGGACCCGGACGCACCCGAGATCGTGACGAACGGCGTCGGCTGGTGCGACCAGCTGGCCGACAAGGTCGAGCTCGACCTCAACTTCGACGCGGTCGGACCGACCAGGACCGCGGCCGTGGATGCTCTCGGCGACCGGCTCCGCGTGCTGGACGCGCCGGAGATCGGACCCCGCAACATCTCCTACCGGCGACTGGGTGTGCACTCCCAGATGCACGAGAAGCGGGGGGAGACCGGGTACCGGGCGTCCGAGGGCGTCGGGATCCGGCTGCTCGACGTGACGGAGCTCGAGGCGGTGCTCGCCGTCCTCACCGAGGGGGAGCCCGAGTCGATGATGGGACCGCGTTGGTTGCTGCAGGACCCCAGCGACGCTTATCGCGAGGCGCAGCGTCTGGCCGTGCGCGACGCACAGAAGCACGCCGAGGTGTACGCCGACGCGTTGGGCGGACGGCTGGGTCCGCTGCGGCGGCTCTCCGAGTCGGAGGGATACGGCCACGAGATGGCCCACGCCCTCAGCGGATCGGCACCCGTGGTGCGCGCGCTCTCGGTGCAACCGGAGCCGGTCCGGATCACGGCTCGGTGTACGACGAGTTGGACTCTGATCACCTAGGGCGACATGAATACGCTGTTCGTCGCAATCTGTAACGTATTCGGCGTACGCGCGACTCCTCCGACGTGACTTTCCGGGAACCGAGCAGACCAGCATCGTCGCTGGCGCGCCCCACCGACCAGGCCCGCCGCGTGTTGCGGCTGACCGGATCGCTCCTGGCCGGGCTCGCCGTGGTCACGGCGACGGCCGCCGGAGTGGCCGCTACCTTCACCCGGCCCGCCACCGACCACGACCCCCAGCTCACGGGCGTGCTCGTCGCCGCGTCGGTCCTGGTGATCTGCTGGATGCTGCTCGGTATCGGGGTGGCGTGCTGCAACCGGTACCTCGCGACGACGGACCGGCTGCGCTGGGCCGCCGACTGGTCGCGGGTGGAGCCGGAATGGACCGGACGCGGTCAGCGAGCGTCGGGGCCGGACACGACCGATCCCTCGATGACGGGGTGATCACCGCTCCGCGTGGGCGGGGACGTCACCACGTCGCCGTCCACGATTTCCCCGTCCACGATCACGGCACCTGGCCGCGCCGGCCCGGCGGCTCCGAAGAACTCGGCACCGGCGGCACCACTACGGATCCGCGCGGTGCGGAGGCCCGGTGACCGCTCCTCGGCCGCCCGCACCACACGCTTGCGCACGACGGCCCGCACCGGCGGGACGAGCAGCAGAAGCCCCGCCACGTCTGTGACCAGGCCCGGGACGAACAACAGGACGCCCGCGCCGGCCACCAGCAGCCCGTCGGTCAGCTCCGAGTGCGCCCACTGGCGGTTCGTGACGGCCTGGGCGAGAGCCTGCGCGGCGCGCACTCCCTCTCTGCGCGCGAGCCACAGGCCCACGACGGAGCTCGCGAGGAGCACGAGCAGCGTCCACCCGAGCCCGATCGCCGAACCCAGGGCGACCAGCGCGACGATCTCGACCACGAGGTACAGGAGCACGAACGGCATACCCGTCCAACGAACGAGATGCCGTTCGTGCTCCCGAAACGGGTAACGGGTCGGTCACCAGGTGAGAGCGAGTCCCGGATCCGTCAGCAGCGCGCCGACGTCGGCCAGGAAACGCGAGCCCTGCTCGCCGTCGACGAGGCGGTGGTCGAACGACAATGCGAGCTGGCAGACCGTCCGCACGGCCAGCTCACCGTCCACCACCCACGGCGTCGGCTTGATCGCCCCGACGGCCAGGATCGCCGCCTCGCCCGGGTTGAGGATCGGCGTGCCGGTGTCCACGCCGAACACCCCGACGTTCGTGATGGTGAACGTGCCACCCATGAGGTCGGCCGGGGGAGTCTTGCCCGAACGGGCTGTGGCCGTGAGCTCCCCGAGCGCCCCGGCGATCTCCCGGAGCGTGAGCCTGTCGGCGTCACGCACCTTCGGCACGATCAGCCCCCGCGGGGTGGCCGCGGCGATCCCGAGCTGGACGCGGTCGTAGTAGACGATCTCGCCCGCCGCCTCGTCCCAGTGCGCGTTGACGTCCGGAGTGCGCCTGGCGGCGAGGCACACCGCCTTGGCGACGAACGCGAGCGGCGTCAGCTTCACGTCGGAGTACTCCCGGGTGGCGCGCAGGCGCTCCCGGAGATCCATCGTGGCGGTGATGTCGATGGCGAGGAACTCGGTGACGTGTGGCGCGGTGAACGCGCTGCTCACCATGGCCGCCGCGGTGGCCTTGCGGACGCCGCGGATGGGCTCGCGCCGCACCCCGCCGGTGGCTCCGGCAACAACCCCGCCGCCCCGGACCGCGACGGGCGCGGCCACGTGGGCGTGCACGTCCTCGCGGGTGATCACTCCGCCCACGCCGGACGGGGTGACCGTACGCAGGTCGACGCCGAGGTCGCGGGCGAGCTTGCGCACGGGCGGCTTGGCCAGCGGCACGAGCTCGTTCCCGCCCGCGGCATGATCACCGTTCGGGGACGCGGAACCGGACGGGGGACGGGTCACGGTCCCCGCGCGCTGATCACCGGCGGATGCGGCGACCGGGGACGCGAGACCGTCCGGGCTGCGGCCCATGGTCCCCGACCGGCGATCACCGGCCGGTGGGGCGAGGTTCGCCGCGGGAGCGGATGCGGCAGGTGGGGCACCGGCGCCGCGGCGGGGGCGGCGGGTGACCGAGCCGGGGCGGGGGCCGTAGCCGACCAGCGTGGCGATGCGGCCGTCCTTTCCGGCCTCGCCGATCTTGGCGCCCTTCTCGTCGTCGACCGGGGCGGCCGGGGCCGGCGCGGGCGCGGCCTCCGCCGTCTCGATGGCGATGATGGGGGAGCCGACGGCCACGGTCTCGCCCGTCTTGACCAGCAGGTCCACCACCGTGCCCGCGTACGGGCACGGCAGCTCGACGGCCGCCTTGGCCGTCTCGATCTCGCAGATGATCTGGTTGACGGTGACGGTGTCACCGGGGTTGACGTTCCACGTGACGACCTCGGCCTCGGTGAGGCCCTCGCCGACGTCGGGCATGGCGAATTCCCTGAGCATTACCGGCCCCCGTCCAGCATCGCGGTCGATCGGGCAGCGGGCGAGACGATCCTCGTGGTCCACATTTCGGCTACCACGCCAGCGAACGGTCGACGGCGTCCAGCACCCGGTCGAGATCGGGGAGGAAGTCCTCCTCGCACTTCGACGGCGGGTAGGGGGTGTCGAACCCCGTGACCCGCAGCACCGGCGCCTCCAGCGAGTGGAAGCACTGCTCCTGCACGCGGGCGGCCACCTCGGCGGCCACCGACACCTCCGACGGCGCCTCGGCGACCACGACGAGCCGGCCGGTGCGGCGCACCGAGTCGAACACGGGATCGAGGTCGAGCGGCGAGAGCGTGCGCAGGTCGATCACCTCGATCTCGGTGCCGTCGGCGGCCGCGGCGGTGGCGGCCTCCAGGCAGGTCTTGAGCACGGGGCCGTAGCCGACGAGCGTCAACGCGGAGCCCGGCCGCGCGAGCCGCGAGGTGAACAGCGGCGGCGGGGTGGCCGTGACGTCCACCTCGGCCTTCTCCCAGTAGCGCCGCTTGGGCTCGAAGAAGATCACGGGGTCGTTGCTCGCGATGGCCTGCTGGATCATCCAGTAGGCGTCGTCGGCGTTCGAGCACGCGACGACCTTCAGTCCCGCGACGTGCGCGAACAGGGCCTCGGGCGACTCGCTGTGGTGCTCGACGGCCCCGATGCCGCCGCCGAACGGGATGCGCACGACCACCGGCATCGGCACCTTGCCCTGCGAGCGGAAGTGCAGTTTCGCGAGCTGGGAGACGATCTGGTCGTAGCCGGGGAACACGAACCCGTCGAACTGGATCTCGCACACCGGCCGGAACCCGCGGATCGCGAGGCCCACGGCGGTGCCGATGATGCCGCTCTCGGCGAGTGGCGTGTCGAGCACCCGCTGCTCGCCGAAGTCCTTCTGCAGGCCGTCGGTGACGCGGAAGACGCCGCCGAGCTTGCCGACGTCCTCGCCCATGATCAGGACCTTGGGGTCACGCTCCATCGCGGCGCGCAGACCGTCGTTGATGGCCTTGGCCATCGTCAGCGTGGCCATCAGACGTCACTCCCGGCATCGATGCTCGAACCCGCGAGCGGTTCTTCGGAGAAGGACGCGTGGTAGGCCAGGAACGCTTCGCGCTGGGCCTCGACGGTGGGGGAGGGCTCCGCGTAGACCTTCGAGAACATCCGGTCCGGCGCCGGCGGCGGCATGTCCACGCAGAACTGCCGGAACCGGGCCGCGAGCTCGTCGGAATCGGCCTGGATGCCGTCGAAGAACTCCTGCCCGACGCCGTGCTCACGCACCAGGTTGACGCGGACGCGCTCGATGGGGTCCTTCAGCTTCCACAGCTCCAGCTCGTCGGCGAGGCGGTAGCGGGTGGGGTCGTCGGAGGTGGTGTGGGCGTCCATCCGGTAGGTGAACGCCTCGACCAGCACGGGACCGTTGCCCGTGCGGCACTCCTCCAGCGCCCAGCGGGTGACGGCCAGGCAGGCCAGCACGTCGTTGCCGTCGACGCGGATGCCGGGGAAGCCATAGCCCTGCGCGCGCTTGTAGAGGGGCACGCGGGTCTGGCGCTCGGTGGGCTCGGAGATGGCCCACTGGTTGTTCTGGCAGTAGAAGACGACCGGCGCGTCGTAGACCGCGGCCCAGACGAAGCCCTCGTGGACGTCGCCCTGGCTGGTGGCGCCGTCACCGAAGTAGCAGATGGTGGCCTCGGCGTCGGGCCCGTCGCCCACCTTCGACTCGAACTTCTGGCCCATCGCGTAGCCGGTGGCGTTGAGGCACTGGTTGCCGATGACGATCGTGTAGAGATGGAACCGCTTCTCGAGCGGATCCCAGCTGCCGTGGTCGGTGCCGCGGAAGATGCCGAGCAGGTCGGTGGGGTCGACGCCGCGCGTCCACGCGACACCGTGCTCGCGGTAGGACGGGAACGCCATGTCCTGCGGCGCGAGCGCGCGGCCGGAGCCGACCTGGGCGGCCTCCTGGCCGAGCAGCGGCACCCAGATGCCCAGCTGGCCCTGGCGCTGCAGCGCGTTGCCCTCACGGTCGAAACGGCGTACCAGCACCATGTCGCGGTAGAGGCTCTTGAGCGTGTCCAGATCGATGTCGGCGGCGTAGCGGTCGAACCGGGGATCGGTGACGCGCTCGCCCTCCGGCGTGAGCAGCTGGACCAGGTCGGCGCCGCCCTCGTCGGTGGCCTTCAGCCCGGCGACGACCTGGTCGTGGCTGGGTACGGCGGCGGAATCGCCTGACGTGACGGGTGTCCAGGACTGTGGGACGGACACAGGTGCCTCCTCGTGCTCGGCGAGCCTGCGCCGGTTCGTGGCCGGAGCAAGCTACTGACATGGGCGACGCCCGGGTGAGGGCGTCGCGCTCCCCCGCATCCTGGCACGCGGAACCCCGTCCGCACACAGCTCCGGCCCGCCTCCCGTGGGAAGCGGGCCGGAGAGGTCTCAGACCGCCGGGCCGGGCGAGGGTTTGCGCGGCGTGGGCTGGCCGTAGACCGGCGCCCCACCGATCTCGGACGCGGCATCCGGGTGGAAGCCATTGCCTGCCGCCCCACCGGCGACACCGCCGAAGCCCGGCGTCTCGCGGATGCCTGCAGCGGACTTGGCCTTCCTCGCCACTCCGCTGATCTGCCCCGAGTACTTGCCCTTCGTCTGCTTGTCGACGAACTGGGCGGCCTGGTCGAGGTACTTGGCCGCCTTGTCCGGGTTCTTCTTGGCGTACCTGCGGGCGGCCTCGGCCGCGGTCGCGAGGGTGGCCAGCTTCTTGAACAGGGGCATTGCGGTCCTCCGTCGTGGGATGTGTTCATCGGTTCAACGCGTGGGCATCGGCCCGGAGTTCCCTGGAGTACCCGCTCGCGCCACCGTTGTCACACTGATCTTCCGGTGAGTCACGGAGCGTGATGTCACGCAACAGTGACCGCCGATCGGGTGTCCTATCACGGACTTAATGGCAGCATCCGGACGTACTCACCGCTACCAGGAGGTTCACCCGTGCGTTCCCGCTTGCTCCCCAGTGTCGCCGCCACGGCTGCGCTCGCCGTCGTCCTCGCCGGTTGCGGGGCGGGCGGTGACGGCAGCGGCGGCGCCTCCGCCAGCGGCACGGCCATCCCGGTCCCGGCCAAGGACGACGCGCTCGCCGCCATGGTGCCCGCGGCCGTCTCCACCGACGGCAAGATCGTCTTCGGCACGGACGCCTCGTACGCCCCCAACGAGTTCACCGCCCCCGACGGCACCACGGTCATCGGAATGGACGTCGACCTGGGCACCGCCGTCGCGGAGAAGCTCGGCCTCAAGCCCGAGTTCCAGAACAGCACCTTCGACGGGATCATCCCCGGCATCACCGGCAAGCGCTACGAGCTGGGCATGTCGTCGTTCACGATCACCGACGAGCGCGTCGGGTCCGTCGACATGGTCAGCTACTTCAGCGCGGGCACGAGCCTCGCCGTCGCCAAGGGCAACCCCGACGGCATCACCGGCGCCGACGCGCTGTGCGGCAGAGCCGTCGGGGTGCAGACCGGCACCACGCAGGCCAAGGACCTCGCCGCGCGCGACAAGGCGTGCACAGCCGCGGGCAAGCCGGCCATCGCCGTCACGCAGTTGGCCGCGCAGAGCGACGTGACTCTGGCGCTGGCGTCGAAGCGGATCGTCGCGATGCTCGCCGACTCGCCCGTCGTCGCGTACGCGGTGACCACCACCGAGGGAGCCCTCGAGATCGTCGGCACGCCGTACGAGACCGCGCCGTACGGGATCGTGATGGCCAAGAACCAGGGCGACTATGCGAAGGCCGTGCAGGGTGCGCTGCAGTCGCTGATCGGCGACGGCACCTACGCCGCGATCCTGAAGAAGTGGAACGTCGACGCCGGCGCCATCCCGACGTCCGAGGTCACGAGCTGACGTGACCGAGCCCGCGGTCGAGACCCGACGACACGAGCACCCGATCGAGGCGGTCCCGCTGCGCCACCCCGGCCGTTGGGTCGCGGTGGCGGTGCTGGCCGTGCTGGCGGCGATGCTCGTCCACTCCCTGATCACCAACGAGAACTACCGCTGGGACGTCGTCGCCAAGTACCTGTTCTCCGAGCCGATCCAGGGCGGCCTGATCAACACGCTCGTGCTCACCGTGCTGTCGATGGCCATCGGCATCGTCGGCGGGATCGGACTGGCGGTGATGCGGCTGTCGCCCAACCCGATCCTGTCGGGTGCGGCGGCGGTGTACATCTGGCTGTTCCGGGGCACCCCGCTGATCGCGCAGCTGCTGTTCTGGTTCTACCTCTCCGCGCTCTACCAGCAGCTATCGCTCGGCGTCCCGTTCGGGCCGGCGTTCGTCGTTTTCGACACCAACAAGCTGATCACGCTGTTCGCGGCCTGCCTGCTCGGGCTCGGGCTCAACGAGGCGGCCTACATGGCCGAGATCGTCCGGGGCGGGCTGCAGTCGGTCGAGCGTGGGCAGACGGAGGCGGCCGGTGCGCTGGGGATGTCGCGGACCCAGGCGCTGCGGCGGATCGTGCTGCCCCAGGCGATGCGGGTGATCATCCCGCCCACCGGCAACGAGACGATCTCGATGCTCAAGACCACCTCCCTGGTGGTGGTGATCAGCTACTTCGAGCTGCTCACCTCGGCGCAGCGGATCTACTCGCAGAATCTCCAGACGATCCCGCTGCTCATCGTCGTCGCGTCCTGGTACCTCGCTCTGACGTCGTTGCTCTCGATCGGTCAGGGATTCATCGAGCGGAAGTACGGCCGCGGCTTCGACCCCACCCCGTCGACGGGCGCACGGATGTTCGTCGTCCGCCGGAAGCCGGAGCAGGCTGTGTGACTGCGCCCACCACGATCACGGCTCTCGTTCCGCCCGCGCCCATCGTTGAGGAGCGCTCGGCATGACCCCCATGGTCGAGGCCCTCGACATCTACAAGAGCTTCGGCAGCGTCGAGGTGCTGCGCGGGATCGACCTCACGGTGCTGCCGGGCGAGGTGGCCTGTGTGATCGGGCCGTCGGGCTCGGGGAAGTCGACGTTCCTGCGCTGCGTCAACCACCTCGAGACCATCGACGCCGGTCGGATGCGCGTGGAGGGCGACCTCATCGGCTACCGCGAGGCCGGCGGGAAGCTGCACGAGCTGCGCGAGTCCGAGGTGGCGCACCAGCGTCGCGACATCGGGATGGTGTTCCAGCGCTTCAACCTGTTCCCGCACATGACGGCCGCGGAGAACGTCATGGAGGCGCCGCGCACGGTGCGGCGGGAGTCGAAGGCGAAGGCCCGCGAGCGGGCGGTCGCGCTCCTGGACCGCGTCGGGCTCGTCGAGAAGTGCGACTCCTACCCCGCACAGCTCTCCGGGGGACAGCAGCAGCGCGTGGCGATCGCCCGGGCGCTGGCGATGGAGCCCAAGCTCATGCTCTTCGACGAGCCGACCTCCGCGCTGGACCCGGAGCTCGTCGGCGAGGTCCTCGACGTGATGCGCGGCCTGGCCCGCGACGGCATGACCATGATCGTGGTGACCCACGAGATGGGCTTCGCGCGCGAGGTCGGCGACACCCTGGTCTTCATGGACGAGGGCCGGATCGTCGAGGCCGGCAACCCACGCGGGCTGCTCGGCAACCCGCAGGAGGAACGCACGAAGGCGTTCCTGTCGAAGGTGCTCTGACCCCACCTCTACCCCCGCCACATGGTCACTTGTGGCTGCCGAACGTACCTGTTCAACAGCCACAGGTGACCCATGAGGCGGTTCGGGGGGGTGTACTTGGCGAGGAAGGTCAACAGGATCTTGTTGATCATCACTTTCCGGAATAGCGCCGCCGTGGAGGATGCAGGGACCGGGCGCAGGGGTCGAGGGCATCGAAGGACGTGTGGGAGATCCGTGCCCGTCATGGCCCCGCAGGATGGATCACGTGGGTGGTGTCGTGCAGCACGGGGACGAAACCGTGGTCCATCGCCGCCACCGACGTCGGCGGGGTCAGCACCGTCAGGTTGCCGGCAGGGCGGGGCACGGCGTCGGACCAGCCGTCGAAGGAGAACGCGAGGAGCCGCTCGCCCAGCACGAGGCGCGGCCCGTCGAGCAGGACGACCGTGCCGTCCGGCACCGACCGGGCCGTCCACCGGCGGCCCCGCTCCGCGGCGAGCAGCCGGTTGAGATCACCCGCCCGCACCCGCTCCCCGCGTGCCTCCGACACCGCGTCGCGGTAGCGGCGGTAGGTCGCGTACCGGCACTCCCCGCAGGGGCGGTGGCCGGCCGCGAGCGCCACGGCGTCGTCGAGGAAGAACACCGGGGTCCAGCGCCCGGGACGAGCCAGCCCCACCCGCCGGCCGCGGAAGTCGGTGACGCAGATGATCCACAGGCGGCCCCGGTGGTGGCGCACGACCTGCTCGTGGTCGTCGACGAGGCAGCCGCGGTTGCCCGTGAACATCCCTCGTTCCGGGACGGCGTTCAGCTCCCCGAACGGGTCGACGCGGTTGCAGCGCGGCATCCTTTCACGCTAATCCGACGAGCGGCACATTCGTCGGAACCTATGCGACGAGAGTGCCGTTCGTCGGTGGGTCAGGCGATCAGGCACCCGCAGGCGGCCACGTCCTGTTCCGGCGCCCCCGAGTGCGCGCAGATCGGGGCGCCCGACAGGAGCAGGTCCAGCCGCCGGGCCAGCGCGTCGATGCCGAAGTGCGCCTGCGCGAGGGCCTCGTTGTGGTCCAGCAGCGACGGGTCGGGATCGGCGAGGAAGGACTTGAGCGCCGACGGGTCCGACGCGTCGAACCAGCGGAAACCGAACGCCTCCAGCTCGCGCGCCACCGGGAAGTCGCCGACCGCGATGGGCTTGCGGTGCAGCGCCGACTCGATCAACGGCAGCCCGAACCCCTCCCACGACGACGGCAGCGCGACGGCGTCGCACGCCGCGTAGGCGCCGGGCATCTGGACGCCGAACGGCAGCCGCCTCCGCACGGGCACCCCGCCGGCGCCGAGCACCGCACGGAGCTCGGCCTGGTAGCCGTCCTCGGCGGGGCCGGTGAGCCAGTAGGTGCCACCGACCGCGGCGGTCATGGCCAGCCCGATCTCGATGCCCTTGCGCGCGATCGCCCGCGTCGGCTGCAGCACGAGCGGCTCGTCGCCCACCTTCAACCGGCGGCGGACGGCGTCGCGCTGCTCGGGGCAGGGCCGCTCGTCGAAACCGTGGTAGATCGTGGTGGCCGCGATGCCGCGGCGCTCCTCCAGGGCGTGGCGGGCCAGCTCGTTGATCGTGACGTGCCGCCACGACGGGTCGTCCGGCGGCCACGTCGTGAGGCCCGCGTACTTCTCCCGTTCCCAGGGCAGGTCGTGGTGGCGCAGCACCGCGGGACGGCCCCGCAGGTAGTCCGCCACCGCCTCCCCGACGCCCTGGTTCATCGGCAGCGAGCAGACGTTGTCGACCACCACCACGTCGACGTCGTCGAGCGCCGCAGCCAGCTCCCTCCGCGTCGGGGGCCTGCGCGACTCCAGCGCCAGGCTCCTGATCAGGACGTCCGGACGGCCGTCACCGGCGACCGTGCGCACCCGTACCCCCAGTCGGCGTAGCGCGCGGCTCCACTGGGCGGCCGTCACCGATACGCCGTCCGCCATACCGAGGCGGTAGGACAGGATCGCTGCCCGCCGCCCGAACAGGTTCGACATGACCGAATGATCCGACGCCGATGTTGCGCTGGGATGAGCGGCGCGTTGCCGGGGTCGTCCTCCTCGGCGTTGATGATTCGGACACCGGGAACGCAACGGACCCCGACCGCGGTGCCCACCACCACCCGGTGGACGCTGCCGTCGAGCCGACGGTGCGGTGATGCCCGCCTGAACGTGATCCGCCGCACGTCACGGGCCTTCCCGGGGCGCCGGTGTGCGGCCATCGCGGATCACGGAGCGGGCCGGCGACGGGCGCTGCCCGCATGATCGCCGTCCGTCGCGCGGGCCCCGGGCGCGGCGCTCCGGTGCGGCCCGCGGCGATCACGGGATCAGCGGGGGAGGCGGCCCATCAGGAAGAACTCCGGATTGGGCCGCAGTGCCGTCAGGTGGGCGAGCCGGTTGGACATCGCGAAGAGCGCGGTGATGGCCCCGACGTCCCAGATCTCCTCCTCCGACAGGCCGGCCAGCCGGGCGTCGTCGAGCTCGGCCTCGGTCAGCGCCGCGGAGTCGGTGGCGACGAGCAGCGCCAGATCCACGATCGCGCGCTCCCGCGGACTCAACTCGACGCCGTAGGGGTTGGTGGCGACCCGGTCGGCGATCTCGGGGTCCTTGGTGCGCACCCGCAGGATCGCGCCGTGGGCCACCACGCAGTACGTGCAGCTGTTGGCGCCGGACGTGGCGACGACGACGAGCTCGCGCTCGGCCTTGCTCAGTCCCTCAGAGCTCTCCATCAAGGCGTCGTGGTAGTCGAGGAACGCGCGCAGCTCCGCGGGCCGGCGCGCCAGCGCCCGGAACACGTTGGGCACGAACCCCGACTTCTCCGCGACGGCACCGATGCGGTCCCGCAGGTCGACGGGCATGTCCTCGAGCTCGACGTGGCCGAACCGGCTCACCGGGTGGTCCGTCATGGTGTCGAGTGCTCCTCAACCGGTGGCGCGGCCGGGACAGAGGCCGTGATGGTGGTCGGCGTGAACATAGCCGCCGCCAGGCGTCAGGCCCCTGCCTGACCCACCGGTGCGGCCTGCGGGCGGGGCGAGGGCGGGGTGATCGGGACGACGCGTGCGGGGCTCGCGGCAACCCGCCCGCGAATGACCAGCGCCGACGCCCGTTGCAGCACGCTGAGCAGGCTCGGGGAACCCTCCGGCCTGTCGCCCGGCGCCACGGCCGCGATCAGGCGCGGGGCGACCGCGGTGAGCAGGAGCCGCTCGACCCCGAGCCGGGCGGCCCCCAGGACGATGACGGCGTCGGCGGCGTCGGCCTCCGGCACCGACGACAGGAGCCCGTCGATCGGCTGGAAGCAGGCCAGGCCCAGGGCGTTGCCGCCGAGGGTTGCCCACGCTTCGGCGAGCTGGGGCGCACCCTCGCCGAGCCGGCGCAGGAGATCGGCCTGGCGGGCCTCGTCCTGCGCTTCACGACGGGCGGCGCCGAGGGCGTCCAACGCTGCGGCGTACCCCGCGGCGTCCTGCGCGCGCAGCGAGGCGATGGCCCACCGGTGCTCCGGGGACATCGCGGACGCCGCGCACCGGATCTCCAGCTCCGATGCCAGCCGCTCGAGGTCGCGGCCCGCCTCCGCGGTGGACCCGTGCTCGGCGTACTCCAGGATCGCCGCCGCGACCTGCTCCGCCGTGTCGACGTCCGGCACCGACAGCGGCGAGTTCGGGGCGATGAACAGCACGTCGTGACGCAGTGCGCCCACCGAACGCGCCGCTGCGGCCACGCGGACCAGGCCGTCGGCGAGCTCGCTGAGCTCGGCCTCGTTGCGCGGGGCGCGCACGCCGACCTGTGCGCAGTTGGCGTCGATGCGGGTGAGGCGCTCGCCGACCTCCAGGTGGTCGATGACGCGCTGGATGTCCTCGCTCGTCTCCGGCGTGCGACCGCCCACGCGGAGCATCCGCAGCACCGGCTGAACGTCCCGCGCGACGGGCGGGCGGAAGTAGGACCGGACGCGGCCGCCGGAGGCGACGAGGAACTCGCGGTAGCGGCGCAGGGCGTCGACCGACCCGGTGGGCAGCGGCGCGGCGACCTGGACGGCCGGGGCCGATCGGGTGCGGTCCAGCGCGGCCACGGACTGGGCCGCGTCCTCCATCATCTGGTCGAACACGCTGCGGTTCGTGCCGTAGATCAGGTCGGCCAGCAGCCTCCACGCCCACTCGCCGCCGACCCGCGGCAGCATGCCGCCGAGCGACCGGTTGACGCACCGCGCCACCGACGTGACGGCCTCGCGGCGATCGGCGTCGAGATCGGCCAGCAGGGACGGGATCATGCCCGCGGTGGCGCCGGCCCCGTCGCCCCGGCCGGTCCGGACGCACAACTGCTCCACGTCGGCGACGGACGGGAGGGCCGACGGATCGGGCAGCACCTGCTCCGGACGGGCCCGGCGGCCAGGAGTGGACATGGCGAGCAGGGTGCGGAGCTCGCGGACCTCGCGCGGCGACAGGGTCGGTAGCTGGTCGACCACCCGCGCCCCGACGTCGGCGGGCAGGCTGTGGCGCACCTCGGCGAGCTCGGCGACGGTGGAACCGGTGACCACGACGCGGCGGCCGTCGGCGAGCAACGCGGAGACCGCCTCGGCGACCGCGGCCGCGTCGAAGCCGTCGAGCACGACCAGTCCGCTGCTACGCACGGCGGTGACCACGGAGCCGGCGTCCTCGGTGGGGCGCCGCTGCGACGGTGGCAGTTCCGACACCGACGCCGCGAGCGACTCGGCCAGGCGGCGGAGCCCGGGCGGCGAATAGCCGGCGGCGATGACGCGGCGGATCTGCCGCTTCGCGAGCGTGGTGGGGCGATCCGCCCCTGCGGCCGCGAGGCGGTCGACGAACACCGCGAGGTCGGAGTCGTCACCGTCTCGGGTGCTTCCGCCGCTCTCGGCGGTAGCCGGTCCGACATGCAACAACGTGGTCACCTCCGCCAGCCGACGCCGGGTGGCGACGGTCACCCTTCGTATCGCGGGCGTCCACAGAATGTTGCACCCCGAAGTGGCGAACGGCAATCGCCGATTGCGCGAACGGTCACTCTCGGCGGCATTCGGTCACCCGTTCGAGGGAACACCGACGTGAACACCAGATGGATCTTCCGGGAAGGGCCCACGACACGCCGTCGTCGACCCTTCCCGCGCCGAACGGTCGCTCTCCATCGCCCGACGGTCAGCCGTGAGTCAGTGCCCCCGCGGGCGGCTTGATCCGGTCGGAGCCCTCATCGGCGTGGTAGTCGCCGGGGAGGGTCTCGTCGACGCCCTCGGCGACCTTGGTCGCCCGCAGGATCGCCGTGACCACGACCGCTACCAGCAGGTTCACCACCAACGCCACGAAGCCGACGTAGATCTGCACCGTGGAGCCCGCGAAGGGGTGCCAGCCGAACACCGTCAGCTTGTCGAGCGCGAGCGCCGACCCACCGAAGTGCAGCTTGCCGTTGGCCGGGTTCGGGATGGTGTAGAGCAGATACAGCCCGTAACCCATACCGACCGCCCAGCCGGCCACCAGACCCCAGCGGTGCAACCAGCGTGTGTAGAGCGCGATCGCCACGGCCGGCAACGTCATCAGGATGATCACACCGCCGATGAGCTGCAGGTCGATGGAGAACTGCGGGTCGATGAGCAGCACGAACAGCACGGCACCGAACTTCACCACCAGCGACGCCAGCTTCGCCTGCCGCGCCTCCTGCGCCGGGCTCGCGTCGCGGCGGATGTACTCCTTGTAGATGTTGCGCGTCCACAGGTTGGCCGCGGCGATCGACATGATCGCTGCGGGCACCAGCGCCCCGATGCCGATGGCCGCGAAGGCGATGCCGGCGAACAGCGAGCCGAACTGCGTCTCGAACAGCTGCGGGATGATCGTGTTGGTGTCGGGACGGCCCGTTGCGTTGTTGGTGATGGGCTTGGTGCCCGCCGCGATCGCCACGTAACCCAGCAACGCCAGCAGGCCCAGCAGCAGCGAGTAGGCCGGCAGCGCCATCATGTTCCGCTTGATCACGTTGCGCCCGCGCGAGGCCAGGATGCCCGTCACGGAGTGCGGGTACAGGAAGAGCGCGAGCGCCGAGCCGAGCGCCAGGGTGATGTACTGCAGCTGGTTGTTGGAGTTGAGCAGCACGCCGTCGGCCGGGCTCGGCGTGGCGTCGAACTTCGCCTGGGCCGCGCCGAAGATCGCACCCCAGCCGCCCAGCTTGGCCGGCAGGTAGAGCACGGCCACGAGGATCACGATGTAGATCAGGATGTCCTTGACGAAGGCGATCAGCGCCGGCGCCCGCAGACCCGACTGGTAGGTGTAGACCGCCAGCACCACGAACGCCACCAGCAGCGGCAGGTGCCCGAGGAGGCCGCTGCCGTTGAGGCCCATCGTGCGCAGGACGGCCTCGAGGCCCACGAGTTGCAGCGCGATGTAGGGCATCGTCGCGACCAGTCCCGTGATGGCCACGAGGAACGCGAGCAGCGACGAGCCGTAGCGGCCGCGCACGAAGTCGGCGGGCGTCACGTAGCCGTGGACGCGCGAGACCGACCACAGCCGCACCACCGGCAGGAACACCAGCGGGTACAGCACCACCGTGTAGGGCAGGGCGTAGAAGCCGACGGCGCCCGCGCTGAACAGCAGCGCCGGGACGGCCACGAACGTGTAGGCCGTGTAGAGGTCACCGCCCACCAGGAACCACGTGACCCACGAGCCGAACCTGCGCCCGCCGAGCCCCCACTCGTCGAGGTTGTCGAGGCCCGACCCGCGCTGCCAGCGCGAGGCCACGAACCCCATCACGGTGACCGCCAGGAACAGCACGGCGAAGACCACCAGCTCCGTCCACTTCACCGGAGGCTCCCCTCGTCGAGGTCGTCCACGTCGGATGCGGTGCCGGGCGCGACGGGCTCGTTCGGGTCGCGGGTCATGACATAGACGATCGCGACGCAGATGACGCCGACCGGCACGAACGCGAACTGCACCCAGTACAGGTAGGGCAACCCGAACAGGCTGGGCTCCTGGGAGTTGAACCAGGGGGTGACGAGCATGAGGAGGGGGACGAGCAGGAGCAGGTTCCACGCGCTGAAGCGCAGACCCTCCCCCTGGTCCCGGGATTCGTGTGTCGACTCTGACATGGATGCTCCCGCTGGATCGCAGCGATCAAGGACTGGCCGGAATGGTAGGTCGCGGCGGCCGAATTGTCCCCGATCGGAGGACACCATGTGGTCACAACGGTGTCGCCGGATCGCCCGGACACGCCTCCGGCCCGCCGCGGGGTGCGCGACGGGCCGGAGGCGGACGTACGGGCCAGTTACATGCCGAGGCGGAGCTTCAGGGACTCGAGCTCGTCGCGCATCGAGGTGGGCAGCTTGTCGCCGACCTTCGCGAACCACTCCTCGATCAGCGGGATCTCGGCCTTCCACGCCTCGACGTCGACCGACAGCACCTCGTCGATGTCGGCGATGGGGCTGTCGAGACCCTCGAGGTCGATCTGGTCGGACGTGGGCACGTAGCCGACGGCCGTCTCGGTGGCGGCGGCCTTGCCCTCGATCCGCTC
>JBBRLM010000035.1:0-74150 GCA_038231335.1 Mycobacteriales bacterium | reverse complement strand
CCGACACGCTCGCCACCACCATGATCACCGGTCACGAAGCGGTGTCCACGGCGACGGTCGTGGACGCCGCTTCACCTTGTCCTCTTGACAAGGAGCACTACATATCAGAGCCTGTCCCGTGGATCTCCAGCCGGCTACGCGACGCCGCTCGGCATAGATCCACGGGACAGGCTCTAGCCCTTCTTCCGCACGATCGTCACCGGCCCGATCTTCGGCGGTACGGCCGCGAACACCTCGGGCGCGACGCCGAAGACCGCGCCCAGCACGTCGTGCGGGATGACGTTGAACGCCGCTACCAGCCCGATGTCGTCCTGCACCTCCTTCGCGCTGGTGTTGAACACCAGCAGCGCGACGTAGTCCTCGGTCGGTGAGGCGTTCTCGAAGTAGTGCAGACCGCCCTGCGGCAGGAACACCACGTTCCCGGCACGGGCGTCGAACGACTCGTGGTAGGCCTCGGTCTCCAGCAGGCTGAACGTGGCGGTCCCGGAGATCACGTAGTGCATCTCCCACGCGCTCGGGTGCCAGTGCGGTTCCCGCACCCCGCCGGGCTGCAGCCGGACCAGCACGGCCGACACGTCCTGGCCGGCCAGGATGGGCATCGTCGACTCGTCGGCGTGCCGGAGCTGGCCGCCGTCGTAGGTGGTGGGCTCGGCCGCGGCCAGGTCGAACAGGTGGGCCTGGTGGGTGTCGAGATCGGCCAGGCCGCCCGAGGAACCCAGACCGCCGGTGGCCCCGCCGAGGGCCGCCGCTCCACCGGATCCCAGCAGCGTGCGGCGGTTGATCGGCGACATGTCGTCCTCCAGGGCCGGCTCAGCTCGTGACGTCCTTCGTGGCGAAGTTCGCCCAGGCTGCTCCGAATGCCACCAGGATGTAGCCCACTTGCACTAGTACACCCTCGCGCACGGCCCGCAAGAGGATGGGGTCGCGGAAGAGGTCGATCCAGGCCAGCCAGTGCGTGGTGGGCAGGTAGAACCGGATCCCCGACGCCGCGTCCAGCGGCAGCAGGATGGCCGAGACCACCACGAACGCGAGCACACCCAGCGCCGCGGCCAGCGGCGAGTCGGTGAGCGTCGAGAAGAACAGCCCGATCGCGCCGATCGCGAGCATGCACAGCGCCAGGTAGCCGACGGTCGCGGCGGTGCGCCCGGCCAGCTGCAGGGGCGTGAGCACCACCCCGGACAGCGACGTGATGCCGCCCGACGCGCCGACGGCCGCGTCCGCGCCGAACCCGAACAGCAGCACACCGACGATGTAGCTGGTGATCGTCACGAACACGACGGCGAGCAGCACGAACGCCGCCACCGACACGAGCTTCGCCGTGAGCAGCCGCAGCCGGCCGACCGGCCGCACCAGCAGGTAGCGCAGGGTGCCGGTGCTGGCCTCGCCCGCGATCGCGTCGCCCGAGACCAGGGCGACGGTGATCGGCAGGAACACCGGCAGCACGAGCGCCAGCGCGGCGGCGGGGAACAGCTGCCCGTCGCTCGTCACGGCTGACAGGAATGCCCCGCCCTGTCCGGGCGCCGGGGCCAGGTTCGTGACGGCCAGCAGCACGCCGACCAGCGCGGGGATCGCGCACAGCAGCACCCAGCACAGCCACACGCGGCGGCGGCGCAGCATCAGGCGGAGCTCGACGCCGATCACGAGTCGACCCGGTCCGAGCTGGTACCGGTCAGTCCCAGCACCACCTGCTCGAGGCTCCGACGTTCCGCGGCCAGTTCCGTGACCGTGATGCCGGCCGCGACGAGCTGGGCGTTGAGGGCGCCCGCGTCGGTCGCCCGGACCAGCAGGGCGTCGCCGTCGCGGTGCACCACCTGGCCGTTCAGCAGCCCGACCACCGAGTTCGGATCGGGAGTCCGTACCCGCACGTGGCCGGTGGGGGAGCGCAGCACGTCGAGGTCCTCGGCGAGCACCAGCCGCCCCGCGTCCATCACCCCGACGCGGGTGCACAGCGCCTCCACCTCGGACAGCAGGTGGCTCGAGAGCACCACCGTCACGCCCGACGCGGACAGCGCGAGCAGCAGCTCGCGCATCTCGCCGATGCCGCGCGGATCCAGCCCGTTGGTCGGCTCGTCGAGCAGCAGCAGCTCGGGGCCGCGCAGCAGGGCGGCGGCGATGCCGAGGCGCTGACGCATGCCCAACGAGTAGGCCTTCACCGGGCGGCGGTCGACGCCGGCCAGCCCGACGCGGGCCAGCACGTCCTCGACCCGGGTTCTCCGGTCGCGCCGGCGCCCGCCCTGGCCGGCGGCGTCGAGCAGGCGCAGGTTCGCGCGGCCCGACAGGTGCGGCCATGCCGCGGGGTTCTCCACCAGCGCGCCGACGCGGGGCAGCACGTCGGCGGCGTGGCGGGGCATCGCCTCCCCCAGCAGCTCGACCGAACCCGACGTGGGGTGCACGAGGCCCAGCAGCATCCGTACGAGCGTCGTCTTGCCCGAGCCGTTGGGGCCCAGCAGCCCGAACCGGCTGCCGGCGGGCACGGCGAGGTCGACACCGTTCACTGCGGTGACCTTGCCGAAGCGTTTGGTCAGGGAGCTGGTCTGGATGACGTTCATCCCGGAAAGGGTCATCTGGGCCGTCCTCGCGCGGGGAGTTCGAGCAGGGCCTGCTTCAGGACGTCCGGGCCGACCGTGCCGATCAGCAGCGACCCGCCGCGGCCGCGGCTGCGGACCGCCACCGACAGCAGCGGGGTGGCGATCTGTGCGGCCCGCCCGAACGGTACAGGGATCGCGGTGCCGCCGGCCGTCGTCGCGCCGTCGTAGGCCCGGTCGGCGACGTCGCGGCCGGTCGGGATGAGCACGAACCCGGCGAGCCCGGTGCCGTAGACCCCGACCCCCGGCAGCTCGCTGCCCGGTGTGCTCGGCAGGGTGAGCCGCGCCCGGCCGGCGAGCGTGTCGGGCGGCGGCGGGGCGTTCAGGTCGCGCAGGGCGCCGCTGAGGTCGGCGGCGCTCGCCGTGACCGCCCCCGCCCCCGGCGGGACGACGGGCCGCAGCACAGCGGGATCGGGGGCGCCGTCGGTGACCTCGAGCAGCTCGCTGACCAGCAGCGTCGGGCCGGTCCGGGCGGCGATCTCGACGCGCAGCGGCAGCGCGGTGGCGGGGTCGGCCCAGATGTCGACGCGCCCGACCGTCGTGTCCGGGTCGGTGGGGACGAGCCGGATGCCCGCCGCGTCCCGACCGGCGACGCGACGCGCGGGAATTGCCGTCACCGGGTCGCGCGGGGCGAGCCCGAGCATGCGACGGGCGAGGTCCGGGGGCAGGAGGTCGCCGGCGCGGGGGAGCCGCAGTGGGGCCTGGCCGAGGACCCGGGTGAGCTGGTTGCCGCCGAAGTCCCACACGTACTCGGCCGCGCCCAGGTGGTAGGTGTCGCGCTCGCTGTCGCCCAGCGCCCCGGTCAGCTGGTCGGCGCGCCAGCGGTCGGCGCTCGCGACGTAGCCGCGGATCCGGGTGGTGGTGGTCAGCAGCGTGGTGACCGACTCGAGCTGGGGGATCGCCGGGAGGCCGAGCCGGCCGGTGGCCTCGGCGTACCCGACGTAGGGCGGGACCTCTGCGCGGATGCGCCTGCGCAGGGCCTCGGAATCGACGTCGATGGCAGCCGCGGGGAGCTGCACCGCGCTCACGCCGACGATCGCGGCGGCACCGGCCGCGACCAGCAGCCAGCGCCGGCTGAAGCGTTGCGCGGCCATGTGGTCCCACGATGCCACCGCAGCGGTGTGCCAGGTGTGACCTACTGCGAACGTCTCCACGCCCGGCCGCGCGGGGAGAGCCGGTAGCCGACCTCCAGGCTCTCGGTCAGCCCCAGCTCCTTGAGCTTGCGCACGTCGCGCTTGAACGGGAGCGTCTCCAGACCGAGCCCGGCCGCGAGATCCGGGGCGCGCACGCCGGGGTGCTCGGCGATGAGGGCGAGCACCGTGGCGGTCCACGGTCCGCGTTTCGACGCGCGGTCGAGTCGCTCCAGGCGCTGGGCGATCTCCGCGCGGGCGGTCGCGGAGAGCCTGGCCTTCGCCCGGAGGGCCACGCGCGGGTCCGGCCCGGCCACGCGCACCGCGACCCGGTAGAGCTGGTTCTCCCCCACCTGCGCGGCCCGCAGCGCGTCCAGGTCGGCGAACCCGGCTGCCGCGGCGTCGTCGGCGGTGAGCTCCGCCGCGTCCACCGGATCGACGGCCGTGAACTCCAGCACCCCGACGGGCGTGCGCTGCGTGCCCCCGACGAGCACGCGCGGCCGCTCCCAGCGGCGGAACAGCAGGGTGACCGTGCCCGCCGCGATCGCATGGAGGGTCGTGAGCCGGATCTGCACGCGGGGCATTCTCCACACAGAACGCATAGAATGCATGGGTGAATGCCGACGAGCGCCGCTTCGCGGTCCTGCGCGCGATCGTCGCCGACTACGTCTCCACCCAGGAGCCCGTCGGCTCGAAGATGATCGTCGACCGCCACAACCTCGGCGTCTCCAGCGCCACCGTCCGCAACGACATGGCCGTGCTGGAGGAGGACGGGCTCATCGCCCAGCCCCACACGAGTGCGGGCCGGGTGCCCACCGACAAGGGGTACCGGCTCTTCGTCGACCGGTTGGCGCAGGTCAAGCCACTCTCGTCGGCCGAGCGGCGCGCCGTGCAGGCGTTCCTCGACGGCGCTGTCGACCTCGACGACGTGCTGCGCCGCAGCGTCCGGTTGCTCGCCCAGCTCACCCGGCAGGTCGCGGTCGTCCAGTACCCGACCCTGACGCGCTCCACCGTGCGCCACTGCGAGGTCGTCGCGCTGACGCCGGCCCGACTGATGCTGGTGCTCATCACCGACAGCGGCCGCGTCGACCAGCGGGTCGTCGACCTCGGGCAGGTGCTCTCCGACGACGACGTGGGCACCATCCGGACACTCATCAACGGTGCGCTGTCCGGGCGGCCGCTCGTCGCGGCGTCGGTGGCCGTGGCCGACCTGCCCGACCTCGCGTCGAAGGAGCTGCGCGACGTCGTCACCACGCTCGCCACGGTGCTGATCGAGACGCTCGTCGAGCACCCCGAGGAACGGCTGGTGCTGGGCGGCACCGGCAACCTCACACGCAACGCCGCCGACTTCCCCGGTTCCCTCCGCCAGGTTCTGGAGACGCTCGAGGAGCAGGTCGTCGTGCTCAAGCTGCTCGCCTCCGCGCAGGACCCCGGCACCGTCACGGTCCGGATCGGCGGGGAGAACGAGGCCGAGGAGATGCGCGACACCTCCGTGCTGTCGATCGGGTACGGCGCGGGCACGGTGCTGGGCGGAATGGGCGTGGTCGGGCCCACCCGGATGGACTATCCGGGCTCCATCGCGGCGGTGCATGCCGTCGCCCGTTACGTGGGTGAGATCCTGGCCGGGCGCTAGTAGTACTTCGGACGACTTTTGAGCGAGAAGGATCATGGGGAACGCGCGAGTGGCACGGGACTATTACGGCACCTTGGGCATCGCACAGGACGCGGGTGCCGACGAGATCAAGCGGGCCTACCGGAGGCTCGCGCGCGAGCTGCACCCCGACGTCAACCCGGACCCGGCCGCCCAGGAGCGGTTCGCCGAGATCAGCGCGGCCTACGAGGTGCTCTCGGACCCCGAGAAGCGACGCGTCGTGGACCTCGGCGGGGATCCGCTCGGCAACGGCGGAGGCGGGGGTGGCGGGGGCGACCCGTTCAGCCAGTTCGGCTTCGGCGACATCATGGACGCGTTCTTCGGCGGCCAGGGCGGGGGCGGCGGTCGCGGGCGTGGCCCGCGCAGCCGCGTACAGCCCGGCGCCGACGCACTGATCCGGATGACGCTCACGCTGGAGGACTGCTCCACCGGCGTCACCCGCGACCTCGCGGTCGACACCGCGATCCTCTGCTCCGACTGCACGGGCTCGGGCTGCGCGCCCGGCAGCGCGCCGGCCATGTGCGACATCTGCAACGGCCGCGGCGAGGTGCAGAGCGTCCAGCGCTCGTTCCTCGGCCAGGTCGTCACGTCGCGGGTGTGCCCGCAGTGCCGCGGCTTCGGCGAGGTCATCCCCGACCCGTGCCGCCAGTGCGGCGGTGACGGGCGCGTGCGCTCGCGCCGCACCGTCGGCGTGCGTATCCCGCCCGGCGTGGCCGACGGCATGCGCGTGCGGCTGGCCGGGCAGGGCGAGGTCGGGTCCGGAGGCGGACCTGCCGGCGACCTGTACGTGGAGGTCGAGGAGGAGCCGCACGAGCTGTTCACCCGCGACGGCGCCGACCTGCACTGCACGGTGGCCCTGCCGATGACGGCCGCGGCGCTGGGCACCACGCTGCCGCTGCCCACCCTCGACGGCGTCGAGGAGCTGCACGTCGATGCAGGCACTCAGGCCGGCACCGTGAAGACGCTGCGCGGCAAGGGCATGCCCCGCCTGCGCTCCACCGGTCGCGTCGACGGCTACGGCGACCTCATGGTGCACGTCGACGTGGCGGTGCCCACGGCCCTGACGAAGGAGCAGACGGAACTCCTGCGGCAGCTCGCCGCGCTGCGCGGTGAGGAACAACCGGACCTGGTCGGCGGCAACCGCAACGGCCACGGCATCTTCTCGCGCCTCAGGGACAGCTTCGGCCGCTGAGCGGGCACCCCACCGACTGCAGCAGAGCCACGTTCATGCAGTCTCGTTGCGTGAACGTGGCTCTGCTGCAATGCGGGTGGCTGTGAGTACCGCGCCGCTGTTCCTCGTGTCCTCGCTTCCCCCCTCCGGCTCCGTTCTGCTCGACGGGCCCGAGGGGCGGCACGCCGCCACCGTCAAGCGGTTGCGGGCGGGGGAGGCCGTGCTGCTCGCCGACGGGCGGGGCGGGCTTGCGCACGGCGTCGTCGAGTCCGCGGGGCGCGACACCGTCACGGTCTCCATCGAGTCGCGGGAGACCCTTGCCCCACCGGCGCCGCGCGTGCTGCTGGCCCAGGCGCTCGTCAAGGGTGATCGGGGGGAGCTGGCCGTCGAGCTCGCCACCGAGGCCGGCGTGGACGGGATCCTGCCGTGGCGGGCCGCGCGCTGCGTCGCGCGCTGGGAGGACGGGCCCCGCGGCGACAAGGCTCTGGCCAAATGGCGTTCCACGGTGCGCGAGGCCGCCAAGCAGGCCCGGCGGCCGTGGCTGCCCGAGGTGGAGGAGCCCGTGTCGACACCGGCGCTGGCCCGCAGGGTCGCCGGTGTGGCCGGCGCGCTCGTGCTGCACCAGGGGGCCACCGACCGCCTCACCGACGTCGACCTGCCCACCGCGGGCGAGCTGCTGCTCGTCGTCGGGCCCGAGGGCGGGGTGTGCGACGAGGAGATCGTGACCCTTGTCGGCGCCGGGGCGCGGCCCGTCCGGCTGGGCCCCGAGGTGCTCCGCGCGTCCACCGCGGCCGCCGTGGCCCTCGGCGCGCTCGGTGCGCTGACCCGCCGCTGGTCCTGATGCCCGCCCGGGTCGTCCGTTCGGCCGTGTCGACGCGCCGACCAGGGGAAATCCTCGGCGAGTCGGATATCGACCGGGTGACGGGCGTGAGCGTTCCGTCGACGGTGGGGATATCGTCTGCGCTGTTCCGGTCGCGCAGGCGTCCGGAGTGGACCGTGGGCGTTCGCGTCCGCGGGGCCGCCGGAGAGTCCCCCTCGTCCGGCGGAGCCACGTCGCGGTGCTTGTCCCCCCACATCCACCGCGACGTGGCAACCCCCGGGAGACTTGGCATGATCGCCCCCATGACCCGCCGTGGCCTCCTGGGCCGGCTCGCTTCCCTTCTCACACTCCCGGCAGCCCTCGCGGCCTGCGCCGTCGCCACCCCGGCGCCCGCGCCCGGGGTCAGCGGCCCACGCAAGATCGGCTACGGCAGCCACCCCAGCCAGTTCGGCGAGCTGACGATGCCTGCGGGGCCGGTGCGCGGGGTCGCCGTCGTCGTCCACGGCGGGTTCTGGTTGCAGAGCTACGGGCTGGAACTGGGCCGCCCGCTGGCCGCCGACCTCGCCAACCAGGGAGTGGTGGCGTGGAACATCGAGTACCGGCGCGTGGGCGGGGGTGGCGGCTGGACGGCCACGTTCGACGACGTGGCGGCGGCGATCGACCTGCTCGCGCTCCAGCCGGGCATGCCGCTCGACCGCGTCGTCGCGATCGGGCACTCCGCGGGCGGGCAGCTGGTCGGTTGGGCCGCGGCCCGGCCCGGGCTCCCCGCGGGCTCGCCGGGCGCGTCGCCGAAGGTGCGGTTGCGCGGCGCGGTGGCCCAGGCCGGCGTCATGGACCTGGTCGACGCGTCCGAGCAGGGAGTGGGCTCCGGGGCGGTGGAGAACCTGATGGGCGGCAAGCCCTCCGCCGTGCCCGACCGCTACGCCCTGGCGTCGCCGATCGCGCGCGTGCCGATCGGGGTGCCGGTCACCTGCGTCCACGGCACCGAGGACGGCAACGTGCCGCTGCGGCAGTCGCAGCGCTTCACCGCGGCGTCGGGCGACAAGCTCGTCACGATCGAGGGCGCCGACCACTTCGCCCTGATCGACCCCACCACCGACGCCTGGCGTGCGTGCCGGGACGCGGCGGATTCCCTGCTGGGCTGATCGCCACCCGCTACCGCCCGCCGCCCCGCGTGCGACCCCGCCCGTTGGGTAGCGTGCGGCGATGCTCGTCACCGCCGCCGGGTCCGCCCTGCTCCTCGTCGACTTCCAGCAACGCCTCATGCCCGCCATCCACGACGGCGACGCCGTGGTCGCCAACGCGGTGCGGCTCGCCGAGGGCGCCGGCCTGCTCGGGGTGACGGTGTGCGCCACCGAGCAGAACCCGGCCGGGCTGGGCCCGACCGTCGAGGCGCTGGCCGCCCACCCGCAGATGGTCATGCCGAAGATGTCGTTCGGCGCCGTCGGGGAGCCGGGGTTCGCGACGTTGCTGCCGCCCAACACCGAGGAGATCGTGGTGGCGGGCTGCGAGGCCCACGTGTGCGTGCTGCAGACCGTGCTCGGGCTGCTCGCCGCCCGGCACCGCGTGATCGTCGTCGCGGACGCGATCGGGTCGCGCGTGCCGTCGAACAAGGAGGCGGCCGTGGACCGGATGGTGCGGCACGGGGCGGAGATCGTCACCACCGAGATGGTGTTGTTCGAATGGCTCCGCGACGCCCACCACCCCCAGTTCCGGGCCGTGCAGAAGCTGATCAGGTGATGACCGGACCCGTCGTCCCCACCCTGGCGCCGGCCTTCCGGGTCGCCGCCACCGTCGGGCCCGTCGATGACCTGGGCGTGACGTCCGCCGGTCACCGCCGGATCGTGGCGATCCTCGGCGGCACCGTCACCGGGGAGCGGTTCAGCGGAACCGTGCAGCCCGGCGGCGCCGACTGGCAGATCCTGCGGTCCGACGGCACCGTCGAGATCGACACCCGCTACACCGTGCGCGCCACCGGCGGAGGCCTCGTGCACCTGCGCACGCAGGGTCTACGCACGGGACGGCCGGAGGTGCTGGAGGCGATCCTCGCCGGGGCGCAGGTGGATCCGTCGGAGTACTACTTCCGGCTCGCCGTGCACGTCGAGACGGCCGACCCGGCGCTGGGGTGGCTGCAGCGGGTGCTCCTCGTGGCGTCCGCGGTCCGGACGAGCACCGACGTCGTCTACGACGCCTACGAGCTCACCTGAGCGACGGCAAGGGCTTGCGGAACAGCCAGGCGTCCAGCAGACCCGCGACCTCCGGCCCGGCCAGCGCCACGAACTGCTCCGTCGCCACCGTGCCGTGGCGGTGCTGCGCGGCCCAGGCCCGGACCAGCGAGAAGAACCGATCGTCCCCGATCCGGGTGCGCAGGGCGTGCAGCGCCAGGGCGCCGCGCTTGTAGACGCGCTGGTCGAACAGGCGGGTGACCCCGGGGTCGGCGATCACGATGTCGGCGGCCTGGGCGGCCACCACGGCGTGCCACTCGCGGGCGTGGGAGGTGGCGGAGCGGTCGCCGACCGACTCCGACCACAGCCACTCCGCGTACGTCGCGAAGCCCTCGTTGAGCCAGATGTGGCGCCAGTCGGCGATGGTCAGGCTGTTGCCGAACCACTGGTGCGCCAGCTCGTGCACGACGAGCCGCTCGTGCGTGCGCTTCCCGTCGATGTGGTTGGCGCCGAAGATCGCCATGCCCTGGGCCTCGATGGGGTCGTCGAGGTCGTCGTCGGTGACCACGAGCTGGTAGTTGCCGAACGGGTACGGGCCGAAGAAGCCCTCCAGGGCCTTCATGATCCGGCCGTGGCGGCCGAGGTCGTGGGCGGCGCTGCGGCGCAGCCGGCCCGGGACGGCGGCGGTCTGCGGCAGCTTGCCCGGGGCCAGCGACATCTCGTCGTACTGCCCGATCTGCACGCTCACGAGGTAGCTCGCGGTGGGCTCGGGGCGCTCGTAGACCCAGGTCCGGGTGCCTGCGGAGCGTCGCCGCGACGTCAGCACGCCGGTGACGACTACGGCGTACGGGGCGTCGGCGGTGACCGTGATCCGGTAGGTCGCCTTGTCGGACGGGTGGTCGTTGCACGGGAACCACGACGGCGCGCCGACGGGCTGGCTGGCCACGATCGCGCCGTTGGCCAGCTCGTCCCAGCCGACGTCGCCCCACCGGCTCGACACCGGTCTCGGGTTGCCGACGTAGCGCACCTCGACGGTGAACGTGGCACCGTCGGCGATCGGGCGGGCGGGGGTGACGCGCAGCTTGCCGCCGCGGTGGGTGAACGTCGCGGCTCGGCCGTCGACGATCACCTTCGGCACCTTGAACGTGCCCAGGTCGAGGCTGAAGCGGCTCAGGGCCTGGCCGGCCGAGGCCGTGAGCACGGCGCGGCCGGTCAGCCGGTTGGGGTCGACCTTGTAGTCGAGGTCCAGGTCGTAGTGCTGGACGCGGTAGCCGCCGTTGCCGTGCTGGGGGAGGTAGGAGTCGCCGGAGCGGTCCGCCCCCCTCACCCCAGGGGCCACGAGCTGATCGGCCAGGACGTGATCGGATTGCCCAGCCAGCAGGTTTCGGCGGGCACCGCATCGCCGCGGGTGACGAGCGAGCCGGGGCCCACGGTGGTGCGCGCGCCGATGCCGGCGCCGGGCAGGACGATGCCGTTCGGGCCGAGGGTGGCGCCGTCGTCGAGGCGGACGGTGTCCATGCTCATGATCCGATCATGGAACAGGTGGGTCTGCACGACGCAGCCCCGGTTCACCGTCGCGCCGTCACCCAGGTGGACCAGGTCCGACTCGGGCAGCCAGTAGCTCTCCAGCCACACACCCCGCCCGATCGACGCGCCCATCGTGCGCAGCCAGCCGGTGAGCACGGGCGTGCCCACGGCCGGCCCGACGAGCCACGGCACCGCCAGCAGCTCGACGAACATGTCGGCGAGCTCCCCGCGCCACACGAACGAGCTCCACAGTGGCTGCTCGACCGCCCGCAGCCGCCCGACCAGTGCCCACTTCGCGATCGACGTGAGGAGCGCCGCGACCACACCCGCCGCGAGCAGGAACGGGCCGGCCAGCACAGCTGCCAGCCACCAGTTGTCCAGCGCCACGAGTGCGGCGACCACCAGCACCGCCAGCGCAGCCGACGCCATCAGCGGCAGCACGCGGCACAGCTCCACGAGGCCGCGCGCGATCTTGAGCCGGCGCGGCGGGTGGTAGGTGCGGCTCGTGTCGGAGCGGTCGACGGCGCGGCGCAGCGGCATCGGGGGCAGGCCCAGGTAGGACGAGCCCTTCTTCGCCTTGCGCGGGGTGGACGACAGCACGCCGATGAGGCCGCGCTTGGGCACCGACCGGCCGGGGGCGGTCATGCCCGAGTTGCCCAGGAACGCCTGCTTGCCCACCCGGGACGGGGCCACGTGCAGCCAGCCGCCGCGCAGTTCGTACGTGCCGACCATCGTGTCGTCGGCCAGGAACGCGCCGTCGTCGACCGTGGTCATCCTGGGCAGCGCGATGACCGTGGACGCCTCGACGTCGCGGCCGATCTTCGCTCCGAGCAGCCGCAGCCAGGTGGGCGTGGCGAGGCTCGCGTAGAGGGGGTAGAGCCCGACGCGGGCCAGGCCCATCAGGCGCTCGGTGGTCCAGACCTGCCAGCCGACGCGGCCGTGGACGGGGTGGTAGCCCTCCACCATGCCGACGCCGAGCAGTCGCACGCCGCCGAGCACCAGCAGGGCGTAGGTGAGGAGGTAGGCCAGGGTCGCCAGCGGAACCGTGGCCAGCACGGCGCCGAGGTTCGGCAGTGCGAGGGCGAGCAGCAGCAGCCCGGGCACCGCGGCGACGGCCGGGAGCACCCCGAGCAGCGTCGACGTCAGGCCGTAGCCGGCCACCCAGAACCGGGAGTGCGCCGGGCGCTCCGCGGGCCAGACGAGCGCGCTCTTGCCGGTGCGGGCGGCGGGGGAGCCCGCCCAGCGCTGACCGGCCGGCACCGCGCCACGCACGGTCGAACCGGCGACGACCTCGGCGTTCCGGCCGATCCGGGCGCCGGGCATCAGCGTGCTGCGGGACCCGACGCGCGCGCCGGCGCCGATGCGGATCTTGCCGATGTGGACGGTGTCGCCGTCCACCCAGTGGCCTGCGAGGTCCACCTCGGGCTCGACGGCGGCGCCGCGGCCGAGCTTGAGCAGGCCGGTGACCGGCGGGGCGGAGTGCAGGTCGACGTCGGCGCTGATCTTCGCGCCGAGCAGCCGGGCGTAGCGGGTGGTCCAGGACGCGGCGGAGATGCCGGTGGCGCCGGACAGCTCCGCGAGCCGCTCGGCGGCCCACAGCCGCAGGTGCACCGAGCCACCGCGCGGGTAGCTGCCGGGCCGGACCCCGCGCAGCAGCAGGCGGGCGCCCGCGGCGGCGACGGCGATGCGGCCGGCCGGGCTGAAGAACACGAGCCACCCGAGGGCGAGCACCCACCACGGAAGGGTCGGCGCGACCGGGAGGACGCCGGTGGCAGCGGCCAGGGTGGACACCGCCGCGGCCAGGGTGGTCCAGCGCAGCCCGACCAGCGCCAGGATCGGCGCCATCGCCACGGCCTGCAGGAATCCGGTGCGGCGTGGAGTCGGGGCCACGTCCCGACGGGTCGTGGTCACGCCGCTCTGCGCGTCGAGCTGGGCGGCGAGGACGCCCAACCTCGGGTACAGGTAGAGGTCGTTGACCGACATCTGGGGGTGCCGGGTGCGGATCACCGCGACGAGCTGGGCGGCGGTGAGGCTGCCGCCGCCGTGGGTGAAGAAGTCGGCCTTCGGGTCGCCGACCGACACCCCGAGGATCTCGGCCCAGCCCTCGGCCAGCCACGCCTCCGTGGGAGTGAGCGCGTCGGTGGGTGCAGAGCCTGTGGACAGCGGCCACGGCAGCGCGTCGCGGTCGACCTTGCCGGACGTGCGGGTCGGCAGCTCGTCCACGACGGCGACGAGCGGGACCATCGACGACGGCAGCTGGTCGCGCAGCGCGCGGACGGCCGCGTCGGCGTCGAACTCGGGGGTGGCCGGGGCGACGTAGCCGACCAGCACCTGGTTGCCCGCCTTCGTGCGGCGGATCGCCGAGGCGGCGCCGCGGACACCGGGCAGCGCCTGCAGCGCCGCGTCGACCTCGCCGAGCTCGATCCGGCGGCCACCCAGCTTGACCTGCTCGTCGGCGCGGCCCAGGAACAGCAGCCCGGCTTCCTCGGCGCGGACGACGTCGCCGCTGCGGTAGGCGCGGTCCCAGCCCATCGAGGGCAGCGGCGCGAACTTGGCGGCGTCCTTCTCGGGGTCGAGGTAGCGGGCCAGACCCACCCCGCCGATCACGAGCTCGCCCTGCTCGCCCATCGCGACCGGTTCTCCGGCCGCGTCCACGACCACGAGGTCCCAGCCGTCGAGCGGCAGGCCGATGCGCACGGGGCCCTCGCCGGTCAGGGGGGCCGCGCAGGCGACGACGGTGGCCTCGGTGGGGCCGTAGGTGTTCCAGACCTCCCGCCCCTCGACGGCCACGCGCTCGGCGAGCTCCGGAGGGCACGCCTCCCCGCCGAAGATCATCAGTCGGACGTCCTCGAGCGCCTCGGTGGGCCACAGCGCGGCCAGCGTGGGCACGGTGGAGACGACGCTGATCTGCTGGGCCTCCAGCCACGGGCCGAGGTCGACGCCGGTGCGCACCAGCGACCGCGGTGCCGGCACGAGGCACGCGCCGCTGCGCCAGGCCAGCCACATCTCCTCGCAGGAGGCGTCGAACGCGACGGACAGGCCGGCGAGCACGCGGTCGCCGGGACCGAGAGGCTCGTCCGGGAGGAACAGGTGGGCCTCCGCGTCGACGAATGCCGCGGCCGAGCGGTGGCTCACGGCCACGCCCTTGGGCGTGCCGGTGGATCCCGACGTGAAGATGATCCACGCGTCGTCGTCGGGGCCGGGTCGGCCCGGCTGCCCGATGGGTGCGGTGAGCATGCGCAGCCCGCCGTCATCGACGATCCCGCAGACCCCGGCCTCGCCGAAGACGAGCTCGGCGCGTTCCTCGGGGTCGTCGGCGTCGACCGGCACGTAGGCGGCGCCCGCGGCGAGGACGGCGAGGATCGCGACGTAGAGGTCGGCCGTGCCCGAGGAGATCCGGACGCCGACGCGGTCGCCGACCCCGATGCCCGCTGCGGCCAGCGCGGCCCGCACCGTCTCGACCTCGACGGCGAGCTCCGCGTAGGTGAGCAGCACCTCGCCGGCGTCGATGGCGGGGTCGTGGGGGTGGCGGGCGGCCGTGGTGGTGACGACGTCGAGCAGCGTGCGCACGGGAGTGGCGGGTCCCGAGGTGAAGCGGGCAGGCGCAAGCGGGCTGGGGGTGATCGCGAGGGTCAAGGAACTCCGCACCTTCTGATGCACGCTCGCGTCGTTTCTGGCCCGGGACGCGGTCTACCGGCGTTGAGGAACGGTAAACGTTACATGACCGGTGCGTCTCGGGTTGGTGTCGGGATTCACCCGGTGCAGGTCAGCGCCCGATGTAAAGGTCGACGCACTGTCGGTGTGCCGCGGTAGCATGTGGACGTCCCACTACCAGAGGTAGAAAGCAGGCGGCTGAACCCTTGACCGGTACCGAGCCCGGCCCCGTGAAGTCCCGTATGGCCGTTCCCGATGCCGCGTTGCTGGCGCTGCTGGGCTCGCGCGACGAGAGCCTCCGCGCGGCCGAGGACGCACTCACCGCCGACGTCCACGTCCGCGGCAACGAGCTCACCCTCTCCGGCACTCCCGCCGACGTCGTGTTCGCCGAGCGCGTGTTCGCCGAGCTGATCTCCCTGGCCGAGCGCGGTCAACAGGTCACGGCCGACGCCGTGCGCCGCACCGTCGAGATGCTGGGCACCGGCGCCGAGCGGCTGGGGGAGTCCCCGGCCGAGGTGCTGTCGCTCGACATCCTCGCGCGGCGCGGCAAGACCATCCGGCCCAAGACGCTCAACCAGAAGCGCTACGTCGACGCGATCGACCACCACACCATCGTCTTCGGCGTCGGCCCGGCCGGCACCGGCAAGACGTACCTGGCGATGGCCAAGGCCGTACAGGCGTTGCAGAACAAGACGGTCAACCGCATCATCCTGACCCGCCCTGCCGTCGAGGCGGGGGAGCGGCTGGGGTACCTCCCGGGCACGCTCTTCGAGAAGATCGACCCCTACCTGCGCCCGCTCTACGACGCGCTGCACGACATGATCGACCCGGAGTCGATCCCCAAGCTCATCGCGGCCGGCACCATCGAGGTCGCTCCGCTGGCCTATATGCGGGGCCGCAGCCTCAACGACGCGTTCATCATCCTGGACGAGGCGCAGAACACCACGCCCGAGCAGATGAAGATGTTCCTGACGCGCCTGGGCTTCGGCTCCAAGATCGTGGTCACCGGTGACGTCACGCAGGTCGACCTGCCCGGCGGCGGCACCCGGTCGGGGCTGCACGTGGTGCGGGAGATCCTCGACGGCGTCGACGACGTGCACTTCTCGGAGCTGTCGAGCAAGGACGTCGTGCGCCACCGGTTGGTGGCCGACATCGTCGATGCCTACGCGCGCTGGGACGACGCCTCCGTGCGGCCCGACCTGCGCTCGGCCGCCCCCCGCAACGGCCCCCCACAGGACCGCCGCGCCCGCCGCCGCTGATCCGCCGGGCTCCCGCGCCCGATGATCGCCGCCGGCCGCGCACGAGCGCCCGGCGGGGCGCTGACGCGCGACGCGCACTGATCATGGTGCGGGCGGGTTCGCGGTGATCGTCGGCCGTCGCACCGGACCGCCCTCAGAGGCGCGGGCGTGCGCCCGTCGGCGATCGTCTCCGAACCGCGGTGGTCAGCTCGCGGGCACCCGATCCAGGAAGCCGTGCACCGACCGGATGCGGCCGTCGTCGTCGGTGACGGCCACGTCGAAGCCCGCGATCGGGGCCTCCGCGGCGCCCTCGGGCCCCAGCTCCCAGGTGAAGCGGGCCTGATCGTGGTGGCCGTCCACCGGACCGGCCAGCCGGAACCGGAAGCCGGGGAACTGGCCCTGCACCGCGGCGATGGTCGCGGTGAGTGCGTCGTGGCCCGATGCGTCGGCCAGGGGGTCGACGTAGCGGGCGTCGGGGGTGAACAGGGCGGTCACGGCGCTCTGCCGGGCGGCCGGGTCGGTCTCGTTCCAGGTGGCGATGTAGCGGGTGGCCAGGTCCTCGTATGTGGTCATGGGAGAAGCCTGGCCCCGAGGAGGTAGTGGTGGCGATTACCTCACGGGTAAGGCCCGCAGGGCAGCGGCGGTCGCATCATCGTCGGGGTAGAAGGCCTCGATCGCCAGCTCGGACACGGTGACGTCGAGCGGCGTGCCGAAGACCGTGGTGGTGCTGAACAGCGCCAGCTCGGTATCGCCGTGATGGAGACGCAGCGGGACGACCAGAGACGGGGCCGGCGCCACGTCGGTACCACCGGGGTACGCCTGCAGCTCCTCGAGCAGCGCGGCCAGCACGGCGTCGCCGGTCGTGTCGACGTCCCGGGCGAGGCGGGTCAACAGGTGCGCGCGCCAGGCCCCGAGGTTGGCGATCCGGGGCGCCATGCCGTCGGGGTGCAGGCTCAGCCGCAGCACGTTGACGGGAGGTTCGAGCAGGTGGGCGGCGCAGCCCTCGATCAGTACGGCGATGGCCGGATTGGCCGCGACCATCTCCCAGTGCCGGTCGACCACCACCGCCGGGTAGGGCTGGTGAGCGGCCAGGACGCGCTCGATCGCCTCGTTCACGGCGGCCATCGGCGGCGCGTCGAGGCCGTGCTCCGGGTAGGCCGGGGCGAACCCGCCGGCGAGCAGCAGCGTGTTCCGCTCGCGCAGCGGGATGTCCAGGTGCTCGGCGAGGTGGATCAGCATCTGGCTGCTGGGGCGCGAGCGGCCCGTCTCGATGAAGCTCAGGTGCCGCGACGAGACGTCGGCGGCGACGGCCAGGTCGAGCTGGCTCAACCGCCGGCGCTGCCGCCAGGAGCGCACCAGCCCGCCCACTGCCGCCGTCACAGGTAGCGGTCCAGCAGCTCGTTACGGAACGTGCCGGTCGGGTCGTTGTCCCGCAGGAACTCCGCCGCCTCGGGCAGGTGCGGCCACAGCTCGCGGACCCGTCCGGGGTCGGTGGAGAACACCTTCCCCCAGTGCGGACGGGCCGCGAACGGCTCCAGCACCCGCTCCACCTCGGCGACGACGGGCGCGACGCGCGTCTCGTCGGCGATCCAGGTGAAGTGCAGTGCGGCGCTGTCGCGGCCCTGGGCGGCCGAGAGCCAGAGGTCGTCGGCGGCGATCGAGCGGATCTCCGACACCAGCAGCACCGACGAGATCCGGTCCCGGATGCCGTCCAGTGCGTGCAGCGCGTCGACGACCGTCTCCCGCTGCACGAGGTACTCCGACTGCAGCTCGTCGCCGTTGCTCGGGGTGAACGCCAGCCGGAAGTGGGGCAGCGCCTCGAACCACGGCACCGTGACGCCTCCCTGCTGCGTGCAGTGGGCGGGGTCGACGCCGCGAACCATGTGGCGGGGGCCGTCAGCCGCGGTCGTGCCGAGCCATCCGGACGGGAGCGGGGCCTCGTCGGCGCGCTGCTTCACCCACACCTGTTCGAAGCCCGCACCTTCCCAGTAGGTGAAGAGGCTGACGCTGTAGGCCGCCGCCAGCGCCTCACCCGCTCTGTCCAGACCGAGCCCCTCGTACACCGTCTGCCGGACGTCGAAGGTCGGCTGCACGTCGAGCGTCAGCGCGGTGACGACGCCCCGCGCGCCCAGGGCCACGACGGAGCCGGGGAACCCCACCTCGCCGCGACGCACCGTGCGGAGCTTCCCGTCCGCCCCCACCAGTTCGATCGCCGAAACGGCCGTGGCGAGGATCCCGAGCCCGTCGCCCGAGCCGTGCGTGCTTGTCGAGCACGCGCCGGCCACCGAGATGTGGGGCAGCGAGCCGGTGTTGTGCAGTGCCAGCCCGGCCGCGTGCAGCGGGCCCATCAGCTCGCCGTAGCGGGTGGCGGCCGAGACCGTCACGGTGTCCGTTCCGATGTCCAGCACCGGTGGAAGATCGGCGACCGACACCAGATCGCCCGTGGTGTCGGCGATCCGGTTGAACGAGTGGCCCGTGCCCAGCACCCGCAGGTGGTCGCTGCCGGCCACCAGCTCCTGCAGCTGTTCGACCGTGGCGGGACGGTGGAACCGCTGTGCTGCGAAGGTGACGTTGCCGGCCCAGTTGGTCACATCTGCCATGGCACTAGTCTGGGGCCATGTCGATCGAGGTGTACAACGAGTCGGGCGTCAGCATCGACGCCGCGCAGATCTCCTCGGTCGCCCGCTTCGCGCTCGATGCGATGCGCGTCAGCCCCGCCGCCGAGCTGTCCATCCTCGCGGTCACCACCGACGCGATGAGCGAGCTCCATGAGCGCTGGATGGACGAGCCGGGCCCCACCGACGTCATGTCGTTCCCGATGGACGAGCTGGCCGACGAGTCCCGACGCCCCGACGCCCCCGACATGGGCCCGGCCCTGCTCGGCGACATCGTGCTGTGCCCGGAGTTCGCGCAGGGTCAGGCCAAGACCGCAGGCCACGGCCTGGAGGACGAGCTGCACCTGCTCACCGTGCACGGCGTGCTGCACCTGCTGGGCTACGACCACGCCGAGCCCGAGGAGGAGCGCGAGATGTTCGGGCTGCAGACCACCCTGCTCACCGACTGGCGGGTCTCACGCAAGAATGCCGCCGCGGCCGAGGCGCAGCGGCGCAGTGACTCCGCCGTGCTCGGTGCGGTCGGCCTCGAGGACAGTTGAGCCACCTCTGATGTCGGGCACCCTCCCACTGATCGTCATCGCCGTCCTGCTCGTCCCCCTCGCCGGGCTGTTCGCCGCGGCCGACGCCGCGCTCAACTCGGTCTCGCGGGCCCGCGTGGACGCCCTGGTGCGCACGGGCCGGGCGGGGTCGCGGGCACTCGCCGCCGTGGTGGCCGACCGGCCGCGGCACGTCAACCTGCTCCTGCTGCTGCGGCTCGCCTCGGAGACCTCGGCCACGGTGCTGCTCACCATCGCGTTGGTGACCATGTTCCGCACGGTGTGGGTCGGAGCGCTCACCGCCGGCGCGATCATGCTCGTGGTGTCCTACGTGCTCATCGGCGTCGGCCCGCGCACGCTGGGTCGCCAGCATCCCTACCGCGTCGGGATGCTCGTCGCGGCGCCGATCCGCGCGCTGGCCACGCTGCTCGGGCCGTTGACGAAGCTGCTGATCCTGGTCGGCAACGCGATCACGCCGGGCCAGGGCTTCCGCCAGGGCCCCTTCTCTTCCGAGGTGGAGCTGCGCGAGCTGGTCGACATGGCCAGCACCAGCGGCGTCGTCGACGAGGACGAGCGGCAGATGATCCACTCGGTGTTCGAGCTGGGCGACACGCTCGTGCGCGAGGTGATGGTGCCGCGGCCCGACGTGGTCTGGATCGAGCGCGACACCCCCATCGAGAAGGTGCTGCGCCTCGCGCTGAAGAGCGGGTACTCCCGTATCCCGGTGCTCGGCGAGAGCATCGACGACATCATCGGCGTGGCCTACCTGAAGGACATCGTCCGGGCGCAGGCGGAGGCGGGCGACGGCCCGCCCGCCGCTCTGCACACCGTCATGCGGCCCGCCGCGTTCGTGCCCGACAGCAAGCGGGTCGACGAGCTGCTCAAGGAGATGCAGGCCGCCCGCAACCACATGGCCATCGTCGTGGACGAGTACGGCGGCACCGCAGGCGTCGTCACGATCGAGGACATCCTCGAGGAGATCGTCGGCGAGATCACCGACGAGTACGACTCCGACGAGGTGCCCGACGTGCAGGAACTCGACGGCCGTAGGCTGCGCGTCTCCGCCCGCCTGCCGGTGGAGGACCTCGCGGAGCTGTTCCCCGGCGTCGACGGCGAGGCCAGCCCGCTCACCGAGGTGATCGAGACGGCCGACGTCGACACGGTCGGGGGCCTGCTGGCCCAGCAGCTCGGCAAGGTCCCGCTGCCGGGGGCCACCACCGAGGTCGCCGGCTTACGGCTGCTGGCCGAGGGCGGCAAGGACGCACGGGGACGGATCCGCATCACGTCGGTGCTGGTCGACCCGATCGAACACGACGACACCGACGAGAGCACCGTCGAGCGCATGGAGGAGAGCGATGTCCGCAGTTGACGCGGAAGACCAGAAGATCGTGACGCTGGCGCGATCGTCGCGGGCCCGCACCGGCGCCGCCGAGGGGGCCGCCGTCCGCGACACCGACGGCCGCACCTACGCCGCCGCCACCGTCGCCCTGCCGTCGTTGCAGCTCACGGCCCTGCAGGCCGCCGTGGCCGCGGCCGTGTCCAGCGGTGCGCCCGGGCTGGAGGCGGCGGCCGTCGTCACCGCGTCCGACGTCGTGGACGAGCCGTCGCTCGCCGCCGTCCGCGAGCTGGCGCCCGGCGCCCACGTCCTGCGCGCCGATCCCGCAGGCACTGTGCTCGAGACCTTGGAGAAGGCGTGAACCCCACCCCCGCCTTCGACGTGGTCGTGGTGGGCGGTGGCATCGTCGGCCTCGCCACAGCCCACGCCGTCGCGCGTACCGGCCGTTCCGTCGCCGTCGTCGAGCGGGAGCCGAAGCTCGGCAACCACCAGACCGGCAACAACTCCAACGTGATCCACTCCGGGCTGTACTACGCGCCCGGCGGGCTCAAGGCGCGCCTGGCCGTGGCCGGCTGCGCCGAGACCGTCGCGTTCTGCCGCGAGCACGACCTGCCCCACGACGTGTGCGGCAAGCTCGTCGTCGCCACGGAGCCGGAGGAGCTGCCCCGCATGGCGGAGCTGGTGCGCCGCGGGGCCGCCAACGGCGTCGAGGTCACCGAGCTCGACCAGCAGGGCATGCGCGTCTACGAGCCGCACGTCCGGGGCATCGCGGCGCTGCACGTGCCGTCCACCGGCATCTGCGACTACCGGCTCGTGGCCGAGAAGCTCGGCGAGCTGATCGCGAAGGAGGGTGGCGAGGTCCACCTGAACCGCGCCGTCACCCGGATCCTGCCCCGCCGCGACGACGTCGTGGTGCGCACCGACGGCGGTGACCTGCTCGGCACCCAGGTGGTGGTCTGCGGCGGGCTGCGCTGCGACGAGCTGGCCAAGGCCTCGGGCGTCGACCCCGGCATCCGCATCATCCCGTTCCGCGGCGAGTACACGGGGTTCTCGGACCGCGCGGCGGCGCTGGTCAAGGGCCTGATCTACCCCGTTCCCGACCCCGCGTTCCCGTTCCTGGGGGTGCACGCCACCCGCGGCATCGACGGCCACGTGCACGCCGGCCCCAACGCGGTGCTGGCCCTGGCCCGGGAGGGCTACTCGTGGGGCACCGTGAACCCCAGGGAGTTCCTGGCGACCATCTCCTACCCGGGCATGCTGCGCATCGCGAAGGAGCACTGGCGCTACGGCTTCGGCGAGATGCACCGGTCGCTCTCGAAGAAGGCCATGGTGAAGCAGATCCAGCGGATGCTGCCCGACGTCCAGGCATCCGATCTGTCGCCGGCCGGCGCCGGAGTGCGCGCGCAGGCGGTGAAGGCGGACGGCACGCTGGTGGACGACTTCCTGTTCGTCTCGCAGGGTTCCGGGGCCGGGTCGGTCCTGCACGTCCTCAACGCACCGTCGCCTGCTGCCACCGCGGCACTTCCCATCGGGCGCGAGATCCTCGAACGGCTCACCGGTGACCGGATCGCCCCCTTGAGCGCCGCGTGAGCGCGCCTCCGGCGCCCGTGCGCGGAAATCACTGCTCCGACCTTCATTTCCGCTCACGAGGGGTGGACGCGTGAGCTTCGCCGATGTTCCTGACGACTACCGCTCCGGGTTCGCGTGCTTCGTCGGACGCCCCAACGCCGGCAAGTCGACGCTAACCAACGCCCTGATCGGCGCGAAGATCGCGATCACGTCCAGCCGCCCGCAGACCACGCGGCACGCCATCCGGGGCATCGTGCACCGCCCGGACGCACAGCTGATCGTGATCGACACCCCGGGCCTGCACAAGCCGCGCACGCTGCTGGGCAGCCGGCTCAACGACGTGGTGCGCGAGACCTGGGCGGAGGTCGACGTGATCGGCTTCTGCGTGCCCGCCGACGTGCCCGTGGGCCGTGGGGACGAGTTCATCGTCAACGAGCTGAAGGGCGTGGCCGGTCGTACGCCGGTGATCGGCGTCGTCACGAAGACCGACCTCGCCCAACCCGAGCAGATCCTGGCCCGGCTCAGCGAGCTCAGCGCGCTCATGGAGTTCGCCGACGTCGTGCCGGTCTCGGCCAGGGACGGCTACCAGGTCGACCTCATCGCCGACCTGCTGGTGGCCAAGCTGCCCGAGGGCATGCCGCTCTACCCCGAGGGCGACCTCACCGACGAGCCCGAGCAGATCCTGGTGGCCGAGCTCATCCGCGAGGCCGCGCTGGAGGGTGTGCGCGACGAGTTGCCGCACTCGATCGCGGTGGTGGTGGAGGAGATGGGCCCGCGGGAGGGGCGCCACGAGAAGGCCGAGCCGATGCTGCAGATCATGGCCGACATCTACGTGGAGCGCTCCAGCCAGAAGGGCATCGTCATCGGCCGCGGCGGGGAGCGGCTGCGCCAGGTGGGCACCGACTCGCGGCGGCAGATCGAGGCGCTGCTGGGCACCAAGGTGTTCCTGGACCTGCGCGTCAAGATCGCGAAGGACTGGCAACGCGATCCCCGCCAGCTGCGCAAGCTGGGCTTCTGACGACGTGTTCGCGCGCGTGATGGGCGTCCGCTCGCGTAGCTGCGCGCGCGGACGCCCAATCGGCGCGCGGATGGCTACCCGCGCGCCTCGCGCACCAGCTCGACCATGGCCGCGCGAGCAGCGTCGGGGGTGGCGACGTCCGACCGGAAAGGCAGGCGCAGGTCCTTCTCCTCGCCGCCGGCCGTGTCGCGGGTGAGCATCGCGAAGCCGTAGCGGTCGCAGCCGACCATCCGGGCCTCGACCGTCTTCTCCCGCCCGCCGAACACGCGGGCGAACAGCGCCAGCGAGTCGGCGTGGTCGTCGTTCATGTGCTCGACGATGCCGGCGGCGTGCGGCCGCAGCGGGTCGGGCTCGGCAGCCGTGTAGCCGGCCGCGTCCACCCAGCTCATCCGGCCGAAGCCACCGACGTAGCGGACCGACGCGACGTCGAGGCGGTAGATCCGGAAACCGTGGTCCTCGATGGTGGAGGGGTCGGCGTAGAACGCCCCCGGGTGGGTGTCGCGGTAGACGGCGAGCGTCGCGGTGCGCTCGTCGCCGCCCAGCACGGACACCTCGCCGACGACCGTGACCCGGCCCAGCGCGAGCGGATCACCCGCGCCGTCCTGCACCGCCATCAGCGACGCCCTCGGGTCGGCCACGAGGTTGCGCGTGTGCTCGGCCAGGTCGCTGAGCAGCAGCAACGGTCGCCCGGCCGCGTCGACGGCATGGGTGACGAGCGAGCCGAACGGGAATCCTCCCTCGCCGATCGTGGACAGCGCCGCGGTCGGGGCGGCGGCGATCAGCGTGCGGGCCAGTTCGGCGTCGCTCGGCCCGGAGACCGCTGTGGTCATCTCAGCCCGTCGGGAACGAGCCGGAGCTCGGGAAGTCCGGGATCTGGCTGGCGACGGCCGAGATGAACACGATGATGAAGACGAAGTACGCGATGATCAGCAGCGTGAAGATCCCGCCGATGATGATGCCGGCCAGCGCGAGGCCGTCGCCGCTCTCGCCCGTGCGCTTGATCTGGCTGCGCGCGATGAACCCGAACACGACGCCCAACGGGGCCACGATGATGCCGAAGATCAGCGCGAGGATCGCCATGGTGTTGGTGGCCGGGGCCGGAGCCGCCGCGGCGTAGGCGCCCTGCGGGTAGCCGCCGTAGGCGGGCTGCTGGCCGTAACCGGGCTGCGGCGGGTACTGCTGGCCGTAGGCGGCCTGCTGGTCGTAGCCCGGCTGCTGCCCGTACTGAGGTTGCTGGCCGTACTGAGGCTGCTGCCCGTACGGGGCCTGCCCGTAGGCCGCCTGCTGGTCGTAGCCCGGTTGCTGGCCGTAGGGGGCGCCGTACTGGGGCTGGGCGTTCTGGGGCTGGGCGTTCTGCGGCTGGGAGTTCTGCTCGTAGGCCCGGGTGTCGTACGGGGGCGGCGGGGCCGCGTCGTCCGACTTGCCCAGGGAGACCGGTTTGTCCGAGTTCAGGTCGGCGGACGGGCCGCCCGGCCGGTACGAAGTGGTCGGTTCGTCGTCGGGCGGGTTCTGCGACATTTGTTCCCCCTTGGGATGTGTGGGGCCCGATCGTAGGGGTGCGGGCGCCTAGCATGGACCCATGGCCCTGTATCGCGACACCGGCGTGGTGCTGCGCGTGCAGAAACTCGGCGAGGCCGACCGGATCGCCACCATCCTCACCCGCCGCTACGGCAAGGTCCGCGCCGTGGCCAAGGGCGTGCGGCGCACCAGGTCGCGGTGGGGCGCGCGGCTGGAGCCGTTCAACCACGTCGACGTCCAGTGCTACACAGGCCGCTCGCTCGACATCGTCACCCAGGCCGAGACCGTCGACGCGTTCGGCGCCGGGTTGGTCAACGACTACTCCCGCTACACCGCGGGCTGCGCCATCCTGGAGACGGCCGACCGGCTCGTCTCGGAGGAGGGGGAGCCCGCACTGCGGGTGTACCTGTTGGTGGTCGGCGCGATCCGCGCGCTGGCCGGCCGCGAGCGCGACGCGTCGCTGGTGCTGGACGCGTTCTTTCTGCGGGCCATGACCCACGCCGGCTGGGCCCCCGCGATCAACGACTGCGCCCGCTGCGCGGAACCCGGCCCGCACCCGGCGTTCAACATCGCCGCCGGCGGAGCGGTGTGCCCGCGCTGCCGCCCACCCGGGTCGATCATGCCGTCACGGGAGACCTACCAGCTCCTCGACGCCCTGCTGCACGGCGACTGGGAGGTGGCCGACGCGATGGGCGCCGCTACCCGCCGCGACACCAGCGGCCTCGTCGCGGCGCACCTGCAGTGGCACATGGAGCGGCAGCTGCGCTCATTGCCGCTGGTGGAGCGGCGGGGTGCGCTGTCGTGACGCCGGTGCGCGTCATCCCTGGCGCTGCAGCAGCTGTTCGGCCCCGGACCGCCCCGATTCCTGCTGTACTGCCAGGGACGGCAGCCGAGCGCCGGGCGTTCGTCCGGGACACCCGTCCTTGATGGCAGTACAGCAGCTATCTGGTGCTCGGGCGGGCCGTTTCCTGCTGTAGCGCCATCATCGTGCCGGGCGGGCACAGCGGAGCGCTCGTGCTCCGGCGAGGTAGGCGATGATCACGGGATGAGCGACGACCGCGCACGCCGGATGGCCGCCTACCGCACCGCGAAGAAGGTGCTGTCACCGGCGGATCCGACGCTCGCCGGAGGGTTGGCTGCACTGGCCGCCGACGCGGAGGCCGTGCTGGGGCCGGCCGGCATCGACCTGACCGCCTCGGTCGACTCGTACGGTGACGGCATCGTCGGGGAGCTCGAGAACCGGGTCGCCACGCTGCTCGGGTTCCCGGCCGCGGTGTTCTTCCCGACCGGGACGATGGCCCAGCAGGTGGCGCTGCGGTGCTGGGCCGGCCGCAGGGGAAACCCGCTGGTCGCCCTGCACCCCCTCGCGCATTCCGAGTTGCACGAACGGGAGTCGCTCACGACCGTCGCCGGGCTGCGCACCGTCCACACCACCGACGCGCCGCGGCTGCCGACGCCGGCGGAGGTGCGCGACATCGCGGAGCCGTTCGGCACGCTGATGCTGGAGCTCCCCCTCCGCGAGGCCGGTTTTATCCTGCCGACCTGGGACGAGCTCGCCGCCACCGTCGAGGCTGCCCGCGAGCGGCAGGCGATGGTCCATATCGACGGGGCCCGCCTGTGGGAGTGCACGTCCCACTTCGGGCGCGATCTCCCGCAGATCGCCGGGCTCGCCGACAGCGTGTACGTGTCGCTCTACAAGTCGCTCGGCGGCGTCTCCGGAGCCGTGCTCGCCGGGCCCCGGTCGTTCGTGGACGAGGCCCGCGCCTGGCGGCACCGGTACGGCGGCCGGCTCTACCAGCAGTTCCCGCAGGTGCTCTCGGCGCTCGTGGGCCTGGAACGCGAGCTGCCGCGGCTGCCGTCCTATGTGGAGCAGGCCCGCATGGTCGTCGAGGTGGTGCGGGCTGAGCTCGCGTTGTCGGTCCCGTGGTTCCGGGTGGCACCGGAGGTGGCGCACACCCACCAGTTCACCGTCTGGCTCCCCTACGACGCGACCGTGCTGCGCGAGGCCGGCGTCGTGCAGGCCGAGGAGACCGGGGTGTCGCTGTTCCGCGGCTGGTGGAGCCCGGGCCCGGCCGGCCCACCCGGGGTGGCCAAGACGGAGGTGACGGTCGGCGCCGGGGCGCTGGACTGGACCCGCGAGGACGTCGCGGAGGCGGTCCGCGGCTTCGTCCGGCGCCTTCCGACGTAGGGTCTGCGGCGTGCCGCAGTTCCAGCCCCCCGCCCCCCACCCGTCGGGCGCCCGACCTCCGGCGATCCCGCGCGAGCTCGTGCCCAACCACATCGCCCTCGTGATGGACGGCAACGGTCGCTGGGCCAACGCCCGCGGTCTGCCGCGCATCGAGGGCCACCGGCGCGGTGAGGCGTCGCTCATGGACGTGGCGCGCGGTTGCATCGACGTCGGTGTCCGCTGGCTGTCGGCCTACGCCTTCTCCACGGAGAACTGGAAGCGGAGCCCCGACGAGGTGCGCTTCCTCATGGGCTTCAACCGTGACGTCATCCGCCGCCGCGTGGACGAGATGCACGAGATGGGCGTCCGGGTGCGCTGGGCCGGCCGCCGCCCGCGGCTGTGGCGCAGCGTGATCAAGGAGCTGGAGGTCGCGGAGCAGAGGACGCTCCACAACGACGTCCTGACCCTCACCATGTGCGTCAACTACGGCGGTCGCGCGGTGATCGCCGACGCGGTCAAGCAGATCGGGCGGCTGGTCGCCGAGGGCAAGGTGAAGCCCGACAAGATCGACGAGCGGATGATCGCGAAGTACCTCGACGAGCCGGACATGCCGGACGTCGACCTGTTCGTGCGCAGCTCCGGTGAGCAGCGCACGTCGAACTTCCTGCTGTGGCAGTCGGCGTACGCGGAGATGGTCTTCCTCGACACGCTGTTCCCCGACTTCGACCGCAGGCACATCTGGGAGGCGATCGAGATCTACGCACGACGGGACCGCCGCTTCGGCGGCGCACTGGACACTCCCGGGGCGGGCTCATGAGTCCTATCGAGGTGGCGCAGGCGGCGCTGGAGAACTTCCACGACGTCACCGCCGACGACGACGGCTCGCTCACGTTCGCCCACGGCGGCGTGCTGTGCGTCGTGCAGGGTCTCGAGCTGGAGGAGGGCCTGCCCGTCCTCAATCTGACGTGCGTTGTGGCCTGGGACCTGCCGGTGGAGACCGACGTGCCCACCCGCGTCGCGATGGGCGCGGGGGAGGGGCTGTTCGGCACGCCGCGGGTGATCCGCGGCGAGAAGGGCTGGGACGTGACGCTGCGCTACGCGTTCCCCGCCGCAGGCCTCGACGAGAAGGCCATGGGCACGCTGCTGATGCTGGTGGTGGGCAACGCCTCCACGCTGCGGGCCGAGCTGACGGGAGCCTGACGTGGCGAACGCCGGCCGGAAGGACCGCCGCGCGCAGGCCCGACAACGCGTCGACCGGCCGATCCGGCTCCGGGTGGCGATCTACAGCGTGATCTTCCTGGTCATGGCGGTGCTCGTGGTGGTCGACGGGGTGCGCATCGGCGGACGCGTCGTGCTTCCCGTGGTGCTCTGCCTCGTCGGCGGGATCGCCGTCGGCCTCGTCGTCAGCCGGATGTTCCGGCTCGGGTGGGACGAGGTGTCGGGGCGCGTCGTCGGGCGGATCGACGTCGTCGGCGTGATCATCCTGGTGCTCTACGTCGCGTTCTCGATCCTCCGCAGCCGGCTGGTCGGCCTCTGGGTCGACGCCCCGGTGGCCGGGGTGGCGAGCCTGGCCGTGCTGGCCGGGGTGATGGCCGGACAGGCGGTGGGCACCCGGAACGGCGTGATCCGGGTCTTCCGGATCCTCCGCGGGCAGCAGCCGGCCTAGATCGACCCTGCTAGATCGACTCTTCGGCGAGGTGCACCAGCGGCAGCCTGGAGAGCTCCATCGGCGACATCTTGCCCGCGGCGCCCAGCACGTCGTTCTGGCTCTTCTGCATCCGCGCGTCGATGAGCCCGGACAGCGCGTAGGCGACGCGGCCGAGCAGCCGCACCGTCGTGTCGTCGACGATGGGGCGCGGCGTGGAGACGACCGCGATACCGGTTGGCTTGCCCTCGTTGGACTGGGCGGCACCGATCGTGAACGACTCGCGCGGGTTCACGTGCCGTGACGCGTAGTGGTCGCGCAGCTTCTTGACCATGCCGTGGAACTCGCTGATGTCGCCGTCGAGCTTGAGCTCCTCGAGGTCCTTGTCGGTGAGCACCGAGGTGCGCCCGGAGAAGCACCGCACGTAGCCGATGAGCGCGCCGGTCCACAGCGCCTCGATCAGCGCGCTGTCGGTGTCGACCCGCACGGGGCCGTTCTCGGGGGAGTTCAGAGCGGTGACCAGGTGCTCGCAGCAGCGCAGGACGTACTGGAGGTCCTCGAAGACCGCGGCCAGGGAGGCGAGCTCGCCCGCCTCGGCACCTTCGAGCCTGCGTACTGTGCTGGGGGCGGTCGCCGTAGCACCGTTGCTGCCTGCGTCATCGGTCACCGGCGGGACGTTAGCCGGGGAGCCGGACCGCGGATGTGTCGATGTGAGACGCGGGCCACACCGCTACCGGTCGCCGCAGGCGCGACAGAGCCCGAAGATCTCGACCGTGTGGCTGAGCTCGGTGAACCCGTGCGTGTCGGCCACCTTCTGCGCCCACGTCTCGACGGCCGGCCCTTCGATCTCGACGGCCGTGCCACAGCGGCGGCAGACGAGGTGGTGGTGGTGCTCGGCGCTCTCGCAGCGCCGGTAGACGGCCTCGCCCGACGCGGTGCGCAGGACGTCGACCTCGCCGCCGTCGGCCAGGGTCTGCAGCGTGCGGTAGACGGTGGTGAGCCCGATGCCCTCGCCGGTGCGGCGCAGCTCCTCGTGGATCTCCTGGGCGGAGCGGAAGTCGTCGAGCCTGTCGAGCAGCGCCGACACGGCGGCGCGCTGCTTGGTGGAGCGCAGAGGAGTCGGGTTCAGCGGGGTGGTCATCTGCCCTCCTCGGCGTGGGCCACGGCGTCGACGACGATGTGGGCCAGGTGGTCGTCCACCAGCGAGTACACGACCTCGCGGCCCTGCCGCTCGCCGTGCACCACGCCGGCGGACTTGAGCACCCGCAGGTGCTGGCTGATCAACGGCTGGGTGACGCCGAGCGCGTCCACCAGGTCGTGGACGCAGCGGCTGGACTCCAGCAGCTGCAGCACGATGGCGATGCGCACCGGTGCCGCGAGCGCGCGGAGCAGATCACCGGCCGCGGCGAGCGTGCGCGGGGTGCGCACGGGCGCCGGCGCGAGGCATTCGTGCTCCTGTGCGGTGTCGGCTCCTGCGACGATCGACATCTGAGTTCCTCCCGGGGGCTCACCCCCATCCTAGGTGGATGGCAGGCTGCGCCCGTGCTGCTCGTCTGCCGCTTCACAACGCCCGGACCCATCGACCTGCTTCCCCGGGCCCGCCGGGCCCTGGAGCTGCTCACCGCCGCCCCCGGCTGTCTCGGCGGTGAGCTGGGCCGGGCCGTGGACGACCCGGACAGCTGGGTGCTGACCGTGCGGTTCGCCTCGGTGGACGCCTACCGGCGCAGCCTCGGCCCGTTCGAGGTCCGCGAACACGTCGTGCCGCTGCTGGCCGAGGCCACCCCGGAGATCTCCACCTTCGAGACCCTGGTGGAGGCTGTGGGCGGGGAGGCGACGGATCATCGGAGTCTCAGGGCCGAGTGAGCGGGGAACTCGCAGGATGAACCTTCGGATTTTCGGTCTGGCCTACGGGGTCTCGATCGTCGCCCTCGTGGTCGCGTTCCTCTACGGCGGCCTCGAGGGCCTGCTGCTCTGCGCGATCCTGGGCATCCTGGAGATCTCGTTGTCCTTCGACAACGCGGTGGTCAACGCCACGGTCCTGGAGCGGATGGACCCGTACTGGCAGCGCATCTTCCTCACCGTCGGCGTCGTCATCGCGGTGTTCGGCATGCGGCTGGTGTTCCCGCTGATCATCGTGTCGGTCACGGCGGGGCTCAATCCCGTCGAGGCGTTCACGCTCGCGCTGCAGACCAAGAACCTGCCGCCCGAGGAGCCGGGCACCTACGCGTACCTGCTCAACCAGGCCTACCCGCAGATCGCCGCGTTCGGCGGCATGTTCCTGTTCATGTTGTTCCTGGACTGGATGTTCGAGGACCGCGACATCAAGTGGCTCACGTGGCTGGAGGTCCCGCTCGCGAGGATCGGGCAGCTCTCCCGGCTGTCGATCGTGCTCGCGCTGGTGGTGCTCGTCGTGCTGGCCGAGACGCTCGCCGCCGACCCGGGGGTGGTGCTGGTCGCCGGCGCGCTGGGGCTGGTCACCTACCTGGTCGCCAACGGCCTGGGTGAGTTCTTCGACCAGCCGGGAGAGGACGGCGAGAGCGCAGGCGGCCCGTCGCAGCTCGTCAAGGCCACCGGCCGGGCCGGCTTCTTCCTGTTCCTCTACCTCGAGGTGCTCGACGCCGCGTTCTCCTTCGACGGCGTGATCGGCGCGTTCGCCGTCTCCACGGACCCGATCCTCATCGCGCTGGGCCTGGGTCTGATCGGCGCGATGTTCGTCCGGTCGATCACCGTCTACCTGGTGCGCCGGGGCACGCTGGCCGACTACGTCTACCTCGAGCACGGCGCGCACTGGGCCATTGGAGCCCTCGCGGTGATCCTGCTCGTCGGTATCGGCTTCAAGGCCAACGAGGTCGTCACCGGGCTGATCGGGGTGGCGTTCATCGCCGCCGCGTTCGTCTCGAGCGTGGTCCGGAACCGCAGGCTGGCTGCCCAGGAGAGTGCCGGGTAACTCGCGCGCGGCACCTCGCTACCCTGAGTGCTTCCACCCGCCAAGTCCTGGAGTACCCGTGGCCAGCAAGTCCTCGTCCGCCAAGATCGAAACCATCGTCGCGCTCGCGAAGCGCCGCGGCTTCGTCTTCGCCTCGGGGGAGATCTACGGCGGTACCCGCTCGGCGTGGGACTACGGGCCACTGGGCGTGGAGCTCAAGGAGAACATCAAGCGGCAGTGGTGGCGCACGATGGTCACCGGCCGCGAGGACGTCGTGGGCCTCGACAGCTCGGTCATCCTGCCCCGCCAGGTGTGGGTGGCGTCGGGCCACGTCGGCGTGTTCAACGACCCGCTGGTGGAGTGCCTGAGCTGCCACAAGCGCTTCCGCGCCGACACCCTCGCGGAGGAGTACGTCGAGCGCACGGGCAAGCCGGCCACCGAGGAGGACCTCTCCGAGGTGCCCTGCCCCAACTGCGGCACCCGCGGCCAGTACACCGCCCCGCAGGACTTCAACATGATGCTCGAGACCCACCTCGGCCCGGTGAAGACCGACGAGGGCCTCGCCTACCTGCGCCCCGAGACCGCGCAGGGCATCTTCGTCAACTTCCTCAACGTGCAGACCACGTCGCGCAAGAAGCCGCCGTTCGGCATCGGCCAGATGGGCAAGAGCTTCCGCAACGAGATCACGCCCGGCAACTTCATCTTCCGCACGCGCGAGTTCGAGCAGATGGAGATGGAGTACTTCGTCGAGCCCGGCACCGACGAGGAGCTGCACCAGTACTGGATCGACGAGCGCACGCGCTGGTACACCGACCTGGGGATCGCGGCGGACCACCTCCGCCACTTCGAGCACCCCAAGGAGAAGCTGTCGCACTACTCCAAGCGCACCGTGGACATCGAGTACAAGTTCGACTTCCAGGGCCAGGAGTGGGGCGAGCTCGAGGGCATCGCCAACCGCACCGACTTCGACCTGACGACGCACAGCAACCACTCGGGCGTCGACCTCTCGTTCTACGACCAGGCGAGCGGCACCCGCTACCGCCCGTACGTGATCGAGCCCGCGGCGGGCGTCGGCCGCTCGATGATGGCGTTCCTCATCGACGCCTACACCGAGGACGAGGCGCCCAACGCCAAGGGCGGGGTCGACACCCGCGTGTCGCTGAAGCTGGACCGTCGCCTCGCGCCGGTCAAGGCCGCGGTGCTGCCGCTGTCGCGCAACGCCGACCTCTCGCCCAAGGCCCGCGACCTCGCCGCCCAGCTGCGCAGGAACTGGAACATCGAGTTCGACGACGCCGGCGCCATCGGCCGCCGCTACCGCCGCCAGGACGAGATCGGCACGCCGTTCTGCATCACGGTGGACTTCGACACCCTCACCGACCAGGCCGTCACCATCCGCGAGCGCGACTCCATGGCGCAGGAGCGGGTGGCGCTGGACCAGGTCGAGGGCTACCTGGCGGCGCGGCTCATCGGCTGCTGACCTACAGGACGGCGAGCATGCCGCCGTCCACGTAGACGACCTGGCCGGTGACGAAGTCCGACGCCGGGCTCACGAGGTAGAGCAGCGTCCCGACCAGGTCCTCGACGCGGCCCCAGCGGCCGGCCGGGGTGCGTCCGCGCACCCAGGCGTCGAAGGCCGGGTCGGCGACGAGGGCGGCGGTCAGCTCCGTCTCGACGTAGCCGGGCCCCAACCCGTTGACCTGGATGCCGAACGGGGCGAGGTCGGCGCACATCCCCTTCGTGAGCATCTTGAGGGCGCCCTTCGTCGCGGCGTAGGGCGCGATCCCGGGCCTGCTGACCTCGCTCTGCAGGGAGCAGACCGTGACGATCTTGCCTCGGCCGCGGGGCGCCATGTGCCGGCCCACCTCGCGCGCGACGAGGAACGTGCTGGTCAGGTTGGTGTCGAGCAGCCGGAACCAGTCGTCGTCGGCGAAGTCGAGGAACGGGGCGCGGTGCTGGGCGCCGGTGTTGCAGACGGCGATATCGAGCGGGCCGGCGAGCTCCTCGGCGCGGGTGACGCCGGCGGCGACGGCCGCGGGGTCGGCGTTGTCGAACGCGACGGCGTGCACGGTGCCGCCGTGACGTCGGGCCACCGGCGCCAGGTCGTCGACGGCCTGGCCCAGCTGTGCGTCATCGCGGCCGTTGAGCACCACCGTGCAGCCGGCCTCCAGCAGACCGCGGGCGAGCGCCAGCCCGATGCCCCGGCTGGAGCCGGTGACGAGGGCGACGCGACCGGAGACGTCGAAGAGCGGATGGGCCACTCAGCGACGGTAGGCCAGGAGCTGGACGCCCAGCTCGGCCTCGGCCCGCTGCAGCTCCGCCACCTGTGCCTCGGTGAGCGGGGCGTAGGGCGTCTCGGGGGCGTACGCCATGAGCGGCACGCCCAGCTGGGACTCCAGCGAGCGGATCTTCTCGAGTGCGGTGTCGTCGAGGTCGGCGGGGCGCAGGGTGGGGGCGCTCATGAACATCTCCCGGGGTGTGACGGAGGTGCAGCGGAGCGTAGCGCTGATCAACTGCTGGCGCGCGCTACACGGGCGCCGGCAGCAGCCGGTCGAGGATGTCCTGCATCGTCACGAGCCCGAGCAGCTCGTCGCCGTCGGCCACCAGCGCGAGGTGGTTGCGGCGCTCCCGCATCGAGCCGAGGGCGTCGTGCAGGGGGATGGCGGCCTGCAGCGTCGGCACCGGGCGCATCAGCTCGGCGGCGGTGCCGGCCTGGGCGGTGAGGGCGTCGCGGACGTGCACGACACCCACCGGACGACCGTCGGTCCCGGTGACGAGCAGCCGCAGGTGGTTGCTCTCCCTCGACACGGCGCGGATGTCGGCCGGGCTCGCACCCCATGGCACGGCGGCCACCTCGGCGCGGGGCCGGACGACCTCGCGCAGGGGCGCGGAGTCGAGGTCCAGCGCCGTGACGAGCCGGGCGTGGTGCTCGGCGTCGAGCGCGCCGGTGGTGGCGGAGTGCTCGACGAGCTCACGCAGGTCGGCGGGGTTGCGGCCCTCACCGACCTCGTCGACGGGCTCGACGCCCACGCGGCGCAGGCACCAGTTGGCCATGCCGTTGAGCGCGAGCAGCAGCGGCCGGGTGAGCACCATGAACCCCCGCATCGGCAGCGCCAGCAGCGTGGCCGACCGCTCGGGGTGCGCGATGGCCCAGGACTTCGGGGCCATCTCGCCGACCACGAGGTGCAGGAACGTCACGATGATCAGCGACAGCACGAACGACAGGACGCCGGACGCGGTGTCGCCCAGGCCGCCCAGCAGCGGCGCGAGCAGCTCCTCGACGGCCGGTTTGCCCAGCGCACCGAGCCCGAGCGTGCACAGCGTGATGCCGAGCTGCGAGCCCGCGAGCAGCAGGGACAGGTCCTTGGCGCTCTTCAGTGCGGCCCGGGCGGACGCACTGCGCTGGGCGGCCTCCTCCAGCCGGTAGCGGCGCGCGGCGACGAGCGCGAACTCGACGGCGACGAAGAACGCGCTGAACGCGATCAGGGCGACGGAGATGCCGATGGCGAGACCGGTGCTCATGCCTTCACCTCCGCGTCCGTGGTGAAAGCAATCCGGACGCTGGAAGGCACCCGGCGTTCGACCCTGCACACGGTGATCTCCAACGGGCGCTCGGGCAGCGGGATGGTGACGGTGTCGCCCACTTCGGGCAGGCGTTGCAGCGCGTCGATGACGAGGCCGCCTACGGTCTGGTAGTCGCCTTCGGGCAGGTCGGCATCGAGGAGGCGTTCGACCTCGTCGATGCCCATCCCCCCGTCGACGGTCCACTCCCCGTCGCCGATCCGCGGCCGGTCCACGCCCGCGGCATCGTGCTCGTCGGCGATGTCCTCCATCGTGATGACGCCGGCGAGGCCGCCGTACTCGTCGACGACGCAGGCGAACTCGTCGTCGGCCTCGCGCAGGGCGGCCAGCACCGCGGGCAGCGGCAGTGATGCCGGCACCAGCACGGGCGTGCGAGCGGCGTCGGCCACGCGGAAGGTACTGAGGTCCTGGCCCTCCAGGGCGAGCACGTCGCGCAGGCAGATGACGCCGACGACGTCATCTGCCCCGGAGCCGAGCACCGGCAGCCGGGAGTGCCCCGACGCCATCAGCTCGACCAGATCGGCCATGGTGGCGCCGGCGGCCACCGATGCCACGCGGGGGCGTGGGATCATCGCGGCCCGGGCGGAGCGGTCGGTGAAGTCCAGGACGCGGTCGAGCAGGGTGGAGAGCTCCTCGTCGAGGTCGCCGCGCTCCCGGGACTCGTCGATGATCGCCTCCAGGTCGCGCGGCGTTGCGGAGTGCTCGACGTCGTGCACAGGCTCGATGCGCAATGCCTTGAGCAGCAGGTTCGACGCAGCGTCGAAGACGTGGATCAGCCAGCCGAACAGCTTCAGGTAGACGGTGGTGGACAGCGCCAGCGCGCGGGCCACCGGCTCGGGCCGGGAGATCGCGAGGTTCTTGGGGAACAGCTCGCCGAACACCATCTGCACGACCGTGGCGAGCAACAGTGCGAGGACCGTGCCGATCGCGATGCCGACGCCGGTGGGCACTCCCACCCCGCCCAGCAGGGAGCCGAGGCCCTCGCCGATCAGCGGCTCGGCGACGTACCCGACGAGCAGACCCGTGACGGTGATGCCGAGCTGGGCGCCCGACAGCATGAACGACGTGCGGTTCGTGACGGCGAGGGCGCGGCGGGCGCCGATGTCGCCGCTCGCCCGGAGCCGGGCGCGGTCCACGGCCATGTAACCGAACTCCTGGGCGACGAAGTAGCCCGTGAGCGCGGTGATCGCGACGACGACGAGCACACCGAGGAGCACATTGAGAAGGTCGATGATCATTTAACGGCACCGTCCTGCGAGGACGGTGCCCGTACTGTCTGACGGGTCCATGGATCCTGTCTCGTGAGGGGCCCGTGATGAGGCCGGTCGAGGAGATCAACGGAGATCGGACCACAACTGTTCCCTGACATCCGTCACGGGCGGGTGACGCCCGCCGCCATTACCGTTGGGGGCATGCCGGAGATCAGCGACCCGACGCGGTTGAGCCCGCGCAAGTGGTACCTGCTGTCCGGGGCGTGGTCGTTGATCCTGCTGCAGCTGGTGGTCGTCGCGGTGACGTCGGACCGGCCGTTGCCGGTCCGGGTACTGGTCGTGGCGGCGGTCGTGGCCTACGGCGCCTGCTACGTGCAAGGCGTCCTGCTTGCCCTGCAGCGACCACGGATCACGCCCGTGCTCGTCGTGGTCATGGTCGTGCTGTGGCTCGCGATCGTGATCGGCATCGATTCAGGGTCCCGATCGCTCTACACCGTGAGCTTCGTCGTGGTGCCGATCGTCGCGTTCCTGCCTCCGGCCCGAGGGGTGATCGTCGCGGGCCTGGTCTGTGCGGCCGGGGTCGGGGTGGTCTGGCTGGTGGCGGGAACGGTCGATCCGGGCGATGTGGTGAGCCTGGTCGTCATCGTGCTGGCGATGGCCGGCATGTTCGGGATCATCCGCGCCAACACCGAGCTCCGGGAGGCGCGCGAGGAGCTGGCCGTGCTCGCCGTCACCGCCGAACGGGAACGGATGGCCCGCGACCTGCACGACGTGCTCGGCCACAGCCTCACCACGATCACGGTCAAGGCAGGGCTCGCGCGGCGGCTGCTCGAGTCCGGCGACGCCGAGCGCGCCGCATCGGAGGTGGCCGACATGGAACGCCTGGGCCGCACGGCGCTCGTCGAGGTGCGCTCCACGGTGCCGGCGAACCGGGTCGCGTCGCTCGCGCGGGAGGTCACGGTGGCCCGGGAGGCGTTGCGGGCCGCGGAGATCGAGGCCGAGCTGCCCGGCGCTGTGGACGACGTGCCGGCCGAGCGCCAGCAGGCGTTCGCCTACGTCGTACGGGAGGGCGTCACCAACGTCATCCGGCACAGCGGGGCGAGCCGGTGCACGGTTCGGCTCACCCCGGAGTCGGTCGAGGTGCTCGACAACGGCGTGGGCAGCCCGCCCGGCACGCCGGCGGGCAACGGGATCAGCGGGCTCACCGAGCGGCTCGCTGCCGTCGGGGGATGGGTGGACGCCGGCCCGAAGTCGGACGGGGGCTACCGGCTGCGCGCCGAATGTCTCCCGTCGCGGAAGCAGGCGCGCACGTGATCCGGGTACTGCTCGCCGACGACCAGGCCCTCGTGCGTGGCGCCCTGGCCGCGATGCTCGGGCTGGAGCACGACATCGAGGTGGTGGCCCAGGTCGGCTCCGGGGCGGAGGTGGTGCCCACGGCGCTGGCCACCGCGCCCGACGTCGCACTGCTCGACGTCCAGATGCCCGGCGGCAACGGCCTCGACGCCGCCGCCGCCCTGCACGCGGCCCGGCCGTCGTGCCGCATCGTCATCCTGACCACGTTCGGGCGGCCCGGGTACCTCGCGCGCGCCATGCGCGCCGGCGCGTCCGGGTTCGTGGTGAAGGACGCGCCGCCCGAGCAGCTCGTGGACGCCGTGCGCCGCGTGCACGCCGGGCTGCGGGTGGTGGACCCGTCGCTGGCCGCGGAGTCGCTGTCGAGCGGCACGAGCCCGCTCACCGAACGCGAGCGCGACGTCCTGCTCGCTGCCGCCGACGGGGGCACGGTCGCCGACGTCGCGGGCCGGTTGCACCTGTCGGAGGGCACGGTGCGCAACCACCTGTCGGCGGCGATCGGGAAGACGTCGGCCCGGACGCGCGCGGAGGCCGTGCGGCTCGCCGACGACCGCGGCTGGCTGTAGCTACGCTGGGGCGCGTGACCGATCCCAACGCTCAGCTCCGCGAGCTCGGAACCGCCCTGCGCCGCATGGCCGGAGACGGGCTCGGCGTGGTCCGGGTGCTGGACCGGCACGGCTTCGGCACGGTCGAGAGCGGGCAGCTGCTGGCCGGAACGGCGTCGGGCGCGCTCGCCGGGGTGCTCTACCGCGGCGCCCTCGACGACGCGGCGGTGCCGCTGGTCGCCGCCTCGGCGGCCACGGCGCAGACGAGGAAGGCCCACGTCGCCGAGCCGGCCGCGCTCGCCGCGGGCCTGGCCTGCTCGGGCGGGGCCACCCTGCTCGGCCACCCGCTGCCCGCAGCGCTCGCCGACGCGCTGGGCACCTCCCTGGAGCGGGGTGCCCCGTCGGGGCTCGTGTCCACCGCCGACGGCGCGGGCGCGCTCGTGCTCACCGGTCCGGAGCTCGCCGAGGTCGTCGGCACGCTCGGATCCGCCTCCCTCGACGAGGTCGCCACCGGCGCCGCCCGGCAGCTGCTGCGCCGCGGGGCCACCGTCACGGAGCGGGTCCCGACCGCCGACGGCCCCGAGCTGCTGCTGGACCTCTGGGTGCCGGTGCCGTCGGTGCTCATCGTCGGATCCGGCTCGATCGGGGCGGCACTCGAGGCGCAGGCCGCGCTGCTGGGTTGGTCGTCGAGCTACGAGAGCGGGCTGGACGCCACGGTGGCCGCTGTCGCCGCGTTCTCCGACGCCGACGTGCTCGTGCTGCTCGACCACGCCCCGTCCTTCGACGCCGCCCTGATCGAGGGGCTGCGCGGGCGCGGGTTCATCGGGGCGCTCGGCTCGCGCCACACCCAGTCGGCCCGGCGCGAACGGCTGCTGGCCGCGGGGCTCACCCCCGACGAGATGGCGCGCCTCTACGGGCCCGTCGGGCTCGACCTGGGCGCCCGCACCCCGGCCGAGACGGCCGTGTCGATCGTCGCCCAGGTCATCGCGGCCCGCGCCGGACGCGCCGGCTCCGCGCTCGCCGGCGCCGAGGGCCGGATCGGCGGATGACCCGCGCCCCCTGGTCGGAGGCGCCGACGGAGCCGCTGCGTCCCGACCCGCCCACCGTCGCCACGCGCGCTGCCCGTCCCGGACGACGACGCAGCTGGATCACCCGCATCGTGCTGGGCGCCGTGCTGATCGGGCTGCTCGTCGTCGGCGGCACCGCGTTCCGGGTGTGGCAGGTGGCGCGCCTCGACGACCGCAGGCCCGTCGACGCCGTGGTGGTGCTCGGGGCCGCGCAGTACGACGGGGAGCCCAGCTCGATCTTCGCCGCGCGGTTGCGACACGCCCAGGCGCTCTACGCCGACGGCGTCGCGCCGCGGATCGTCACCACCGGCGGCGGTCGCGTGGGCGACGCCTACACCGAGGCCGAGGCCGGGCGCCGCTACCTGATCCGGCAGGGCGTACCCGCGGCCGCCGTCGTCGCGGTGCCGGTGGGGTCGGACACGCTGCTGAGCCTGCAGGCCGTCGCCGACCGGGCACGTCAGGACCGCTGGAGCAGCGCGTTGCTGGTCAGCGACCCGTGGCACTCCTTGCGCGCCCGGCAGATGGCCCGCGACAGCGGCCTGGACGCCTGGACGTCACCGACGCGGTCAGGGCCCGTCGTGCAGACGCGCGAGACGCAGATCCGCTACATCGTCCGGGAGACCGGCGCGATGCTCTACTACCGGCTCACCCACGCGTCGGTGGACACCGAGACCACGGGACTCGGGTGAACCGCTACTCCGACCACGACCGGGAGCGGCTGTTCCCGGAGCCTCCCAAGGGCATCGGCCGTCCGGACCGGCGCAGCCCCTTCTCCCGCGACCGTGCCCGCGTGCTGCACTCCGCCGCGCTGCGCCGGCTCGCGGGCAAGACACAGGTGGTGGGCCCGGGGGAGGGCGCGGAGGTCAGCGGGGCGCCGCGCACCCGGCTGACCCACTCGCTGGAGGTCGCCCAGATCGGCCGCGGCATCGCCGAGGACCTGGGCGCCGATCCGGACGTCGTCGACACCGCGGGGCTCGCCCACGACATCGGCCACCCGCCGTTCGGGCACAACGGGGAGCGGGCCCTCAACGAGTTCAGCATCAACGGGGTCGGGGGCAGCTTCGAGGGCAACGCGCAGACCCTGCGCATCCTCACCCGCCTCGAACCCAAGATCTCGGGCTGCGGGCTCAACCTCACCCGCGCGAGCCTCGACGCGGCCTGCAAGTACCCCTGGGTGCAGCAGCCCGGTGACCGCAAGTACGGCGCCTACCCCTGCGACGCCGACCTCTTCGCGTGGGTCCGGGCCGGGGCGCCGGAGCGCCGCCGCTGCATCGAGGCCCAGATCATGGACTGGGCCGACGACGTCGCCTACTCCGTGCACGACGTCGAGGACGGGATCCTCGCCGGTCGCATCGACCTCGCGGCCCTCGGCTCGCCGAACGAGCAGGCGGTGCTCGTCGAGCTGGCCGCCCGGCACTTCGGGGTCGAGCCCGGGGCGCTCGCCGAGGCGGGCGACGGGCTGCTGGCCCTGCCGGTGGTCGACGCGGTGCGCGGGTTCACCGCCGCTACGGCACCGGAGTCCGGTCACGTCGCGCTCAAGCAGCTGACCAGCGAGCTCGTCGGCCGGTTCGTGGTGGCGGCCACCGACGCCACCCGCGACGAGTACGGCGACGGCCCGCTCACCCGCTACGCCGCCGATCTCGTCGTGCCGCCCCGGGCGGGCGCCGAGGTGGCGCTGCTCAAGGCCGTGGCGCTGCGTTACGTGATGAGCGACCCGGACCGGCTCGCCATGCAGGCCCGCCAGCGTGAGCTGCTCGCCGAGCTGGCCACCGCGCTGCTGGCGAAGGCCCCCGATGTCCTCGACCCGGTGTTCGCGTCGGCCTGGAACGAGGCCGCGGACGATGCGATGCGGATGCGTGTGGTGGTGGACCAGGTCTCGATGCTCACCGACCAGCAGGCCGTGGCCCGCCACGCCGCTCTGCTGCGCGGCTGACCGGCGGAGGAGGAGCACGGAATGACGATCGAGTCGTCCCAGGTCGTCGTCACCAGCCCGGGACGCAACTTCGTCACGCTGCAGATCACCACCTCCGACGGCGTGACGGGCCTGGGCGACGCCACCCTCAACGGCCGCGAGCTCGCCGCGGCCGCCTACCTCACCGAGCACGTCGTGCCGCTGCTGGTGGGGCGGGACGCCGGCGCGATCGAGGACACCTGGCAGTACCTCTACCGCGGTGCCTACTGGCGACGCGGGCCGGTCACGATGGCCGCGATCGCCGCCGTCGACATGGCGTTGTGGGACATCAAGGCCAAGGCCGCGGGCATGCCGCTCTACGAGCTGCTCGGCGGGGCGTCGCGTACCGGGGCGCTGGCCTACGGGCACGCGTCCGGACGTGACGTGCCCGAGCTGCTCGACTCGGTGCGCGAGCACCTCGACGCGGGCTATCGCGCGATCCGGGTGCAGAGCGGGGTACCCGGCCTCGGCTCGGTCTACGGCGTGGCCACCTCGACGGCCGGGGGCGGCGACCGGTACGACTACGAGCCCGCGCGGCGCGGCCGACCGACGGTGGAGACCTGGGACACCCGCGCGTACCTGCGCCACGTGCCCGGGGTGTTCGAGGCGGTGCGCCACGAGTTCGGGCCGGAGCTGCCGCTGCTGCACGACGGTCACCACCGGATGACCCCGATCCAGGCGGCGAGGCTCGGCAAGGCGCTGGAGCCCCACGACCTGTTCTGGCTGGAGGACGCCACCCCCGCCGAGGACCAGGCCGCGTTCCGGCTGATCCGGCAGCACACCACCACCCCGCTGGCCGTCGGCGAGGTGTTCAACTCGGTGCACGACTACACGACGCTGCTCACCGAGCGGCTCATCGACTACGTGCGCTCCGCCGTCACGCACGCGGGCGGGGTCACCGGGATGCGGCGGATCCTCGACCTGGCCGCGGTGTACGGGGTGAAGTCGGGCATGCACGGGCCCACCGACATCTCGCCCGTCGGCATGGCCGCGGCACTGCACCTGGATCTCGCGATCCACAACTTCGGCATCCAGGAGTACATGCGCCACTCGCCCGACACGCTGGAGGTCTTCCGGACCTCCTACACGTTCGACGGCGGGCTTCTGCACCCGTCGGACACCCCAGGTCTCGGCGTGGAGCTCGACCTCGAAGCGGCCGCCCGGTTCCCCTACGAAGCGGCGTACCTGCCGGTCAACCGCCTCGCCGACGGGACGGTGCACGACTGGTGAGGATCATGTCAGTCCCTGACCAGGGCCCAGATCTCCACGTCGAGACGTGCGCCGTCCTGCGGGAAGGCCGAGCGGAGCACGCCCTCGCGCACCATGCCCAGCCGTTTCGCGGTGGCCAGACTGCGCTCGTTGGTGGCCGCCGCCCGCCACTCGACGCGGCTCAGGCCGCGCACCCGGAACGCCCAGTCGATCATGCACTGGCAGGCGCGGGTGACCAGGCCGCGGCCGCCGGACTCCGCGCCGATCCAGACGCCGATCTCGCAGGTCCCGCTCCAGAGGTCCATGGTCCGGAACACGGTGCCGCCGACGAGCTCGTCGCCGACCCAGATGCCGAAGACCTGACCGGAATCGGCGGCGAGCTTGTCGGCGTAGCCCTGCAGCCACGCCCGTGCCCCGTCGGCGTCGACGATCCGGGCGGCCCAGGGCAGCCAGGGGGCGAGATGCTCGCGGTTGCCGTCGATGAACGCCGCGAACTCGGCGGCCCGCCACGGTTCGAGCGGACGCAGCTCCGCCCCGTCGCCCAGCGGGTGGCTCAACATCCGAAGATCCCCATTCGGGTGTTCTACCGGGCAACGGGGGCGGGTGCGAGCGGGATTCGCGGGCCGGTCCGGTTACCGTGCGGGCCATGGTTCGATCATGGGGGATTCGATCATGGGCAGGGCTGCTCACGGCGGCAGTCGCGGTCACGACGATCACGGCGTGCGGCGGATCCGGCACGCTGGCCCCGATCGCGGAACCGGCCACCACCGCACCCGCGGCCGCCACAACTGCCGCGGCGCCCACCACCACGGCCGAACCCGTCGTGCGGTGCACCGCCTCGGATCTCGGCCTGCGTCTCGGCGACCGGGGTCCGGACGTCAACCCCGGCCAGAAGACGGTGGCGCTGGTCTACACCAACATCTCCAACCGGCCCTGCTACGTGGCCGGGGTGCCCGGTGTCGACCTGCTCGGACCGAAGGACCCGAACGGTCCCACGTACTCGGTGCCCCGTCCGAACGCCGACGCCGCGCAGACCCGCTCCACGCTCGGGCCGGGTAGGAAGGCCACCGCTACGCTGACCTACCTCAGCGGAGGCGCGAGCTGGATCCCCACGCAGATCATCACGACCCCGCCCGGCGACACCCACCAGCTCGTCACACCGTGGACGCTCGGGGACACGGTCCTGCGCCAGGACTCGGCCACCCGCCCCGGCACGTTCATCGGCCCGCTGGTGGCGCGCTGATCATGAGGCAGGCGGCGATTCGGCGGATGCCCTACGGAGTGCATCTCCCGCCGTAGGACGCGATCTTGAAATCGATCGTGTCCAGGGCGAACTGCAGCTCGGCGAGCTGCGCCCGCACCGACTCGCGGTGGTTGACCAGCATCGCCAGGCGCGCGTCCACCGTGGCGTCGCCGGCGCCGAGCAGCTCCACGTAGCGCAGGAGCTCCCGGATCGGCATGCCGGTCATGCGCAAGCGGGTGAGGAACACGACGCGGCCGTAGTCGCCCGCCGAGTACGCGCGGTAGCCCGACGCGTCGCGGGCGACGCCGTCGAGCAGCCCGATGCGCTCGTAGTACCGCAGGGTGTGGGCCGTGACGCCGGTGCGCTCGGCCATCTCCGCGATGCTCAGCGTGCTGCCGGGCCCGGGCGGCGCGGTGTCCTGGCGGCGCAGGCGGTCGAGCGCGTCCTCCACGGTGGTCGTCACGCCTCCCACGGTAGGCGTTGGAGCGCGCTCGAAGCCAAGTGTGAGCTGGGTCTCCCGTTGTCACGTCGTGGTCCACGGGCCCGTCCCCCGATGACACCAACTTCAGGAGGACGACATGGCACGCATCCCCGCAGTGACCGACGCGGACGCCGGCATGCTCGGGCGGCTGGCCTACCGCTACGCCCGGCGGCGGTTCGGCAGGTGCGGGCGGTGCCGCTCGACGCCCCCGGCGTCCACCCGCGGGAACCTACCGGGCCGCCACCGTCGAGTCAGGCGGGAGCTTCTGGCCCGGACATCCGGCCAGCACCCCGGCGATCGCGTCGTGCTCGGACCGGGTCACCCACAGCCCGTACTTCGCCTTCACCTCCACCTGCCGCGCGACGTACGAGCACCGGTAGCTCTTCGCCCCGGGCAGCCAGGTGGCGGCGTCGCCGTCGCCCTTGGACTGGTTGGTGGGGCCGTCGACGGCGAGCAGGTTGAGGGGGTCGTTGCCCAGCCGCTGGCGGCTCGCGGCCGTGAGCTGCTGGGCACCCTTCTGCCAGGCGTCCGAGAGTGCGACGACGTGGTCGATCTGCACGGCCTCGCTGGTGCCCTGGCCACGGCTGAACGCGATGGTCCGGCCGGTGTAGGGGTCGGCCAGCGTGCCGGTGAGCACCACGCAGTTGCGCGTGCCGGGCTTGAAGGTCTCGTTCGTCATGTCGCGGGCGAGCACGTCGTTGCGCTGGTCGCAGCCGTTGCGGTCGACGTCGGCCCAGGCGGCCCCGAACTGCTCGCGCGTGTAGCCCGTCTTGGGCGCGCGACCCTTCACCGGGAGCTTCGCGAGCGCGGCCGCGGCGCTGCCGGGAGCGGCGATCGGGATCGGGGCCGCCGCCGGGACCGGGAACACCGGCAGGGTCAGGGTCGGGAGGGCTGAGCATCCGGCGAGGGAGACCACTGTCGTTGCCACTGCGAGGAGCCGAGCCGTTCTGTAGTGCCGCACCGGTGGATGGTCCCGGTCGGAGCGCCCGGGGCCGGGGAGGGCGCGCGGCCGTTCGGCGCAGGGTCAGGAGGGTTCCGGGCGCGCGCCCGGCAGCGGTCGGATCGCCGGCCAGCGGGTGATCATGCGTCGTCGCAGGTCCGCGCACAGACGGCCGGTGGTGGCGAGCAGGGGAGCGTCCCCGGTCATGTGGGCGACGACACCCAGCCGGTGCGCCACGCGTTCCCGCGCCGTCGCCGTGCCCCACGTCCCGTCGCGATCCCGGAGCCCCGCGAGATGGTCGACGGTTTCGCGCTCCGCCCGCTGGACGAGGGCGTCGCCGCGGATCAGCCAACCGGCACAGGCGTCGGCGAGGTCGGCGTGCGGGACCGGACCGGCGACCGCGGCGTAGGCGGCCTCGGCCTCCGCCACCAGGCTCTCCGGGGGCGCCGTGACGCACCAGCAGGTCGGGAACCCGATGCGGACGTAGGCCAGCTCGACCACGCCTTTGCCCATGCATGCCTGCTCGAAGTCGATGAACCGGACCCAAGGAAAGCCTCGACGTCACGCACGGTGGGGCCGGACCAGGCGGGAAGCGGCGCGGGCCCGGCGGCGGAGTGCAGGTGGGCGAGCGCGGTGGCGTAGTGCACCAGCCAGTCCCCGGGTGGCGACCGCGGTTCGAGATGCTCGAGCACGACGACCCGTTCCTCCACATCGACGCCGAGCAGACGCGGTGCCACGGGTGGGTCGACCCGCGCTGCGAGGCGCAGCGCGTTCACCTCCCGGGCGTGGCGGTCGGCAGCGTCGGGGCCGTCCACGAACCGTTTGACGACGACGAGGTCGCCGCCGACGTCGGCCCGCCACACGATCGACCGCGGGCTGCTCGGCAGCCGGCCGGCCGAGCGCGGCGAGCCCAGCTCCGCCCGGAGTCGCTCGCCGAACAGTGCCACCGGGCCACTGTGGCACCGGGCACCTCGCTTTGACACTTCCATTAGCCATGCGAACAGTGGGTGCGTGCGTGTCATCCTGCTCAGCGTCGCGTTCGTACCGCTCTGGGCGTCCGGGTTCCTCGCGGGCAAGCTCGCCACCCAGCGCACCGACGTCCTGACGGTGCTGTTGTGGCGCTTCGCGATCGCCACCGTCGTGATGGGCGTGGTCGCCCTCGTCACCCGCCCCGCCCTGCCGCGCGGCCGGGCCTGGCTGCACCTGGTGGTCGCGGCGCTGCTGCTGCAGATGGGCCAGTTCAGCGCGGTCTACACGGGACTCGCGGCCGGGGTGCCCGCCGGGTTGTCGCGTCTCGTGCTCGGGATGGCGCCGCTGCTGGTCGGGTTGCTCACGCCGCTGCTGCTGGGCGACCGGCTCGGACCCGCTCCGGTGATCGGGCTGGTGCTCGGCGCGGCCGGGGTCTACGTGGTGCTGAGCGACGAGATCGGTGGGGGGCTCAGCGGCGCCGTGGTCTTCCCGGTGCTCGGGATGCTCGCGCTGGCGGCGGGCACGCTCTACCAGAAACGCTTCGGCGCGGGCACGGCGATCAGCATGAGCGTCATCGTGCAGATGGTGACCTGCCTGCTCGTCACGCTCGCCGTGATGCCGTTCAGCGGGGCCGCCTGGGTGCCGCCGACGCTGGGCGCGTGGGCCGCGATCGGCTGGCTCGGGGTGTTCAACTCGGCCATCGCGTTCGCGGTGATGTTCGTGCTGCTGCGCCGCACCGGCACCGTGCACGTCAGCGCCCTGCTCAACCTGGTGCCCGCCACCGTGGTGCTGCTGGCGGTGCCGATCCTGGGCGAGGCGCTGACGGTGCAGGCGCTCGTGGGCCTCGGCATCGCGCTGGTCGGCATGTTCCTCGGCACTACCGGGCGCGGAAGTCCGCCGCCAGCGTCGCGAACGCGTCCGGATCCACCAGCGACGTCGTATCACCCGGTTCCCGACCGGCCGTCACGTCCAGCAGGAGGCGACGCATGATCTTGCCCGAGCGGGTCTTGGGCAGCTCGTCCACCACGATCACCTGACGCGGACGGGCGACGGGCCCGAGCTCGCGGCCGACGTGCGCGCGCAGCTCGGCGTTAAGGTCCTCGCCCTCGACCGCGACGCAGTTGCGGGCCACATTGAGCGTGCCGTCGGCGAACCAGGAGACGAAGGAGAACCCTGATCCGTCGTAGGCCTGCTGCGGCTCGCGGTCCCACTCCCGCCGGCGGGACTGCTGCAGCCAGAACGCCTCCGGATCCGCGGCCGCCTCGGCGTACACGTCGGCGGTGACGTTCGCGGCGGCGGCGAAGGCTGCGGGCGGGGGGAAGCGGTCGGTGCTCACCCGCCCGACCCGGCCAGCCCGGACACACAGCCAATCCCCAGCTGCGGCTGAGATCGCGCACGGGTTCGGCGGCCATGGTGGAGCTGTGAACGCGCTGACCAACACCACGACCCAGTCCCGGCCGCGCGACCGGGTGAGGAGTACTCAATGACCCCCACGACGGTGATCGCGACTCTCGGCTCCGCCGGCGGCATCACGGTGCTGCTGCTGATGGCGGCGTCGCCGTTCCTCGCCGAGCTGCTTCTCCCGGGACCCCGCCCCGGAGCGGAGCGGGTGATCCCGGAGCAGCGCACCTCCGCCGACCCGGTGCGACGCCCGGCCCACGCGGCCTAGACTCACCTCCGTGGCAGGGCGGATCCGGGACAGCGACATCGTCGAGGTCCGCGACCGCGCCCGCATCGACGAGGTCGTCGGCGACTACGTGGCCCTGCGCCCCGCCGGTGCCGGCTCCCTCAAGGGGCTGTGCCCGTTCCACGACGAGAAGTCGCCGTCGTTCAACGTGCGGCCCAGCCACGGCACGTTCCACTGCTTCGGGTGCGCCGAGGGCGGCGACGCCATCGCGTTCATCCAGAAGATCGAGGTCGTCGGGTTCGTCGAGGCCGTCGAGCGACTGGCCGACAAGGTCGGGTTCCAGCTCACCTACGAGGGCGGCGGCAGCTCCGTCCAGCGCGACCGCGGCACCAAGACCCGCCTGCTCGAGGCCAACAAGCGCGCCGCGGAGTTCTACGCCGCGCAGCTGCGCACCCCCGAGGCCGCGCCGGCCGTCCAGTTCCTCACCTCCCGCGGCTTCGACGCCGCCGCGGCCTCCACATTCGGCTGCGGGTACGCCCCCGCCGGCTGGGACGTGCTCACCAAGCACCTCCTCTCGGCCGGTTTCTCCCTCGACGAGCTGACCAAGGCCGGGTTGTCCAAGGAGGGCTCGCGGGGGAGCCCGATCGACCGGTTCCACCGCCGGCTGCTGTGGCCCATCCGCGACCGCGGCGGCGAGGTGGTCGGCTTCGGGGCGCGGCGGCTCCACGACGACGACAAGATCGAGGCCAAGTACCTCAACACGTCCGACTCGCCGGTCTACCGCAAGTCCAGCGTGCTGTTCGGGCTCGACCTCGCCAAGCAGGAGATCGTCAAGCGCCGGCAGGTCGTGGTGGTCGAGGGCTACACCGACGTCATGGCCATGCACCTCGCCGGCGTGCCCACCGCCGTCGCCTCCTGCGGCACCGCGTTCGGTGCCGACCACATCTCGGTGATCCGCCGCCTCATCGGCGACGACTCGTTCGACATGGGCGAGGTCATCTACACCTTCGACGGCGACGCGGCCGGCCAGGCCGCGGCGCTCAAGGCGTTCGAGGGTGAGCAGACGTTCGCCACCCAGACGTTCGTCACCATCGCGCCCGACGGCCAGGATCCCTGCGAGCTGCGCCAGAGCCACGGCGACACCGCGGTGCGCGACCTGGTGGCCCGCCGCGAGCCGATCTACGAGTTCGCCATCCGGTCGGTGCTGCGCGAGTACGACCTGGACGCCGCCGAGGGTCGCGTCGCCGCGTTGCAGCGGGCCGTGCCGATGGTCGCGAAGATCAAGCGCGAGGACCTGCGTGACGAGTACGCCCGCCGCCTCGCCGGCTGGACCAGCTGGGACGACATCGGCATGGTCGTGCGCCGGGTGCGGGAGTCGGCCGGGGCAGCGCCCGAGGGTGGCCGCCGTCGGGCCACGCCGCCGCCCCCTAAGGACGACCCCCGCCTGCACGTCCAGCGCGAGGCGCTCAAGGCCGCGTTGCAGGTGCCCGCGCTCGCCGGCCCGAGCTACGACGAGCTGCCCGAGGCGGCCTTCACCCACCCGGCGCTGGCCGGGGTGCACCGAGCCATGCAGATCGCGGGAGGCGTGAGCGCCGGGATCTCGGGGCAGCCGTGGCTGGAGGCCGTCATGGCCGAGTGCACGCCCGAGGTGCGGCCGCTGGTGTCCGAGCTGGCCGTGGAGCCGATGGAGCTGCCGCGCCGCACCGGTTCGCGCTTCGACGGCGAGGCGGCCCGCTACGTCGGCAGCGTCATCGCCGGGGTGCGGCTCGCGCTCGTCGAGGCCCAGGTCACGGAACTCAAGTCGCGGCTGCAGCGCACCAACCCGGTGGAGGACCCCGACGGCTACCACCAGCTGTTCGGGGACCTCGTGCCGCTGGAGCAGTACCGGATAGCGCTGCGGTCGCTGGCGGCCCGGTGAACCTGTTCAGGAAGCTGCTCGGCCGCGACGAGCTGCCGCCGGGATTCGGCGCGCACCTCGCTGCCGACGAGCACGTGATCGCGTCCGCGGCCCTGACGGGCGGGGGTCACGTCGTGGCCACGTCGATGGGCCTGTGGCTCGACGGGCCGCGCCGGGTGAGCTGGGATCTGGTCAGCAAGGCCACGTGGGGCAACGGCGCGATCGCACTCGTCGAGGCCCGGCTCGTCGAAGATCTGGGCGGTGCCGTGCTCATCGAGGACCTCCCGGTGGTGCGGCTGCGGCTGGCCGAGCCCGGCCGCGTGCCGCAGACCGTGCACGAGCGCGTCGAGGCGTCGATCAGGAGCCGGCACCACCGCGAGCTGCCGGCCAGCGCAGATGCGCGTTCCGCTGGCGCGGAACGCGGTGGAGCGTGGTTCGTCCAGCGCAAGGTCCCCGGCCGCGACGGCGTGGTGCTGCAGGTGCGCCCCGATCCGGGCACCGACGAGGCCGCGGCCCGCCAGGTGGCCGCCGACGCGGCGCGGAAACTCGGGTTCAGCTGAACAGTACGGGCGTACTGTTTGGTGTCATGAGCACTTCCTGGGACCCCTCCCTCTATCTCGACTTCGACGACCACCGCTCCCGGCCGTTCCACGACCTCCTGGCGCGGATCGGCGCGAGCTCCCCGCGGCGCGTGGTGGACCTGGGCTGCGGCCCCGGCCACCTGACGGCCCTGCTCGCGGCCCGTTGGCCCGACGCGCAGGTCATGGCGTCGGACTCCTCGGCCGAGATGGTGGCCGCAGCCCGTGAACGCGGCATCGAGGCGGAGCAGGCCGACGTCGTCGACTGGACGCCCGGCCCCGGCGACGACGTCGTGATCACCAACGCCGTGCTGCAGTGGGTGCCCACCCACCTCGACCTGCTGCCCGGCTGGATCGCGGCGATGCCGTCGGGCGGCTGGTTCGCGCTGCAGGTGCCCGGCAACTTCGGCGCGCCCTCGCACGTGCTGATCCGGGAGCTGCTCGACGAGCCGGCGTGGCGCGGGCGGGTGACCGTCCGCGGCGGGGACGCGGTGCCCGAGCCCGGGGTCTACGCGGAGCTCCTCGGTGGCGCGGGTGCGGACGTCGACGTCTGGGAGACCACCTACCTGCAGCGCCTCACGGGGGAGGACCCGGTGCTGCAGTGGATCAGTGCCACGGCCCTGCGCCCCGTCCGCGACGCGCTGGAGCCCGAGGCCTACGCCGCCTTCCGGGCGGAACTGGCCCCCAGACTGCGGGCGGCCTACCCGCCCCGCCGCGACGGCACGACCTGGTTCCCGTTCCGCCGCCTCTTCGCGGTGGCCCGCACCCCCTGATCGGCTCCCGTCGCACGTCCGCGCCCTCCGCGGGGCGCCCTCGTGCGGCTCGTCGCGATCACGCAGGCGCGGGCCGCGGCCGGGCAGGTCGATCGCCGCCGCGGCGGTGGCCACCTCCCGCATGCGCTCGCCGCTGGTCAGGGCCAGCTCCTGGTTGACGCGCACGACCTCGCGCATCACCCCTTCGTACCGGGTGAACGCGTGCGCGTGGTCGCCGTCCGCCGCCACCAGCGCGACCCGGCCCGTCGACCGTCTCCATGCGGGGCGTCGCCGCGCAGCTGGGCGACCCACGGTGATCGCTGCCAGCGCAACCTGACTCAGGCCGGGAGGTGCGTCAGGTTGCGCCGGAGGTGATCACGGGTTCGCGATGAAGCCCTTCGAGGCGAGCCAGTTGCGGGCCACCTTGCGCTCGGGGACGTTGTCCGACGACTTCTCCCCGTTGAGCTTCAGCATCTCCTCGTTGGTGAGGGCGGCCGAGATCGGGGCGAAGAGGTCGGCGAGGCCCGGGTTGGCGTCGAACACCGACTTCCGGACGGTCAGCGCCGCGTTGTAGAGCGGCTGGTAGGTCTTGTCGTCGGTGAGCACCCGCAGCTTGAGTGCGGGGATGCGGCCGTCGGTGGTGAACACCTCGCCGAACAGGCACGTGTCCGGGTTGGCCGTGGCCTGGTAGATCGCGCCGGTGTCGAGAACCTTCGGCTGGCCGGCGGGGAGCTTGAAGCCGTAGGTCTTGAGGAATCCGGGCAGCCCGTCGTCGCGGTTGAGCCACTCGCTCTCGACGCACATCGCGCCCGTGCCGCCCTTGTTGTAGTAGGCGGCGATGTCGGAGTCGGTGGTGATGCCGAGCGCCTGGGCCTTCGAGTCCAGCACCGCCATCGCGTAGGTGTTGTTGAACTTGGTGGGCGCGAGCCACTCGATGTTGTTCTTGGCGAGGTCAGCGGTCTTCACGGCCTGGTACTGCTTGTCGGCATCCTGGATCGGTTTGCCGCCGAGGAACGTGACCTGGGCGGTGCCCGTGTAGTCCCAGTACATGTCGATCTGGCCGGCCAGCAGTGCGTTGCGCACCGCCTGCGTGCCGCCGAGGTTGCACTTCGGGTTCACCGTGGCGCCGGCCGACTGCAGCACGGCGACGGTCATCTCGCACAGTATGAGCTGTTCGTCGAAGTCCTTGCCGCTGACGGTGAACGTCTTGCCGGTCAGGTCGACCTTCGCGGCGTTGCTGCCCGCCGCGGCGGACGGCCCCGCGCTCTGCTGGAGCCCGCAGCCGGCCAGCACGGCGACGACCGCGGTGCTGGCGACGGCCGCGATCACACGGCGTTTCAGAGTGGTCACGGTGGTTCTCCTTCGGTGGTGTATCACGCAGACGAGCCGCGGACGAGGCGCTCGGCGACGGCGGCGAGCCAGTCGACGAAGAACGCCAGAGCGGTGACGAGCAATGCGACGGCGAAGACGGCCTCGCCACGACCGAGCTTGAGCATGCTGGAGATCGGGACGCCGAGCCCGCCTGCGCCGATGTAGGCGGCGAGGGTGGCCGTGCCGACGTTGAGCACCAGCGCCACGCGGATGCCCGCGACCATCACGGGCACCGCGAGCGGCAGCTCCACCAGCCGCAACGTCATCCCGGCCGACATGCCCATCCCCCGTGCGGCCTCGATGTACGCGGGCTCGACGGCCCGCAGCCCGACGACGGTGTTGGTGAGCACCGGCAGGAAGGACGCGATGACCAGCGCGATGATCGCGCTGGGCGCACCGAACCCGAGTGGGCTGAACGCCATCAGGATGATCACGCCGAAGGGGGGCAGCGCCTGCAGGAACCCGCCGATCGACAGCACGACGTCACCGGCGCGGCCGGCCGAGCGGCGGCTGAGCAGGATGCCCAGGGGAATCGAGATGATCATGACGACGACGGTGGAGACCGCGACGAGGTAGACGTGCTGGCCGAACCTGTTCAGCAACTCGGCCGAGGCCAGCGCGGACCCTTCCGGGCCGCGCCCGGGAGCGGTGAAGTCCTGGGAGTTGATCCACGTCACGACGCCGATGACGATGATCGCGACGAGTACGGGCGTGACGAACAGCGACCGGTCACGCTTCTTCCGCGGCCGGGACCGCGCCGCGACGGGCGGCGGGGCGCTCAGCGTGGTCACAGCCCGTGCCCCTTGGCGCGCAGGTCGCCCACCATCGCGTCCCAGCGCAGCGAACCGCGGGGCGCGCCGTCGTCGCCGAGCACCAGGACGAGCGGCGCCCGCGAGTCCAGCATGACATCGACGGCGTCGTAGACCGTGCCACGCAGGGGCACCGTGACCAGCGGCGGCGCCTCGTCGCAGCCGGGCACGTGGAGCCAGCGGTCGGGTTTCCCCGCGTCGTCCACGGCGAGCACCGCGTGAGCGCCGGCCGGGGAGTCGCTGGCCGAGACCACGACCTCGTCGAGCTGGAGCCGCGCGATGTCCAGCAGCGACAGCCTCCGTACGGCCGCGCCGCCGCCGATGAACTCGGCGACGAACTCGTCGGCCGGGTTCGTGAGGATCTCGTCCGGGGTGTCGTACTGCCGCAGCCGGCCACCGGCACCGAAGATCGCGATGCGGTCGCCGAGCTTGACGGCCTCCGTGAGGTCGTGGGTGACGAAGCAGATCGTCTTCGCCACCTGCCGTTGCACCTCGAGGAACTCGTCCTGCAGCCGTTCACGGGTGATCGGGTCGATGGCCCCGAACGGCTCGTCCATCAGCATCACCGGCGGGTCGGCCGCCAGGCCCCGGGCCACCCCGACGCGCTGCTGCTGGCCGCCGGAGAGCTGGCGTGGGTAGCGGTCGCGGTACTGCCCGGGCTCCATGCCCACGAGGTCCAACAACTCGTCGACCCGTGCGGCGGTGCGGGCGCGGTCCCAGCCGAGCATCTTCGGCACCATGCCGATGTTCTCGCCGATCGACATGTGCGGGAACAGCCCGACCTGCTGGATGACGTAGCCGATGCGGCGGCGCAGCTGGTCGGCGTTGACCGCGGTGACGTCGTCGCCGTCGAGGATGATCCGGCCGCTGGTCGGCTCGATGAGGCGGTTCATCATCTTGAGCGTGGTGGTCTTGCCACATCCCGACGGCCCGATGAGCATCACGATGTCGCCCTCGGAGACCTCGAGCGTCAGCTCCTCGACGGCCGGGCGGTCCTGGCCCGGGTAGGTCTTGCTGACGCCCTCCAGGGCGATCATCGGCCGGGCGGTGGACCCGGCGTGGTCGGATGTGGCGACCTGACTGGTCTCAGACACGGATCCCCCTCGACGTGGTGAGTCGTTTGACGATGACGAACGCGATCTCGAAGACGGCGGCGACCAGCAGCGGTGCGAACGTGCCGACGAGGACCTGAGGCAGGGCGCCCGCGCCCCCGAGGCGGGTCAGGCCGTCGAGCAACGGCTTGCCGAAGCCGATCCCGCTGACGATCGCGGCGACCGCGGCGAGGGACACCATGATGAGCACCGACACCCGGATTCCGGACAGCACCACCGGCCAGGCCAGCGGCAGCTGGATGCGCGTGATCCGACGGATCGGTCCCATCCCGATCCCGCGCGCAGCTTCCAGCACGGCCGGGTCGACCGAGGACAGCCCGGCGACGGTGTTGCGCAGCACCGGATAGATCCCGTAGAGCGTCAGGCCGACGATGGCGGGGACGATGCCGTACCCGAAGATCGGCTGCAGCAGGCCGAACAGCGCCAGTGACGGCACCGTGAGCAGCGCGGACGCCACCAGCAGGCTGGTCTCCTGGCCGCCGGCCCGGATGCTCCGCGACCAGGACGGCGGCGTGAGCTGGTTGGTGTGCAGGACCAGCGCGAGAACCAGGGAGATCACGGTGGCGATCGTCACCGAGTAGAGAACCAGCAGGAAGTGCGTCTGTGCGTAGAACGCGACGTCGGTGGAGTTGTCCGAGAGGTACTGGAGAATGTCGCCCATCTGCCACGTCCTTCCCCGATTGCGTCCCCCGTGGGTGAGGGTTCGGATGTGCGTCTCGGCACGTTAGCCGCGTGCGACCGATCCGTCGGCCTGGAGACGGACACACGAACAGGTCCCTGACCCGTCGATCAGGTGTCCCGCACCCCGGCCGGAATCGGGTTGGCACCGGTCACAGGTGGTTTCGCCGCTCCGGGGCCGCCCACCGTCCGATCGGGCCATCCGGCCTCGGGTGAGACCGGATCGTGACCTCCCGTTCGCTCGGAGGGTGAACAGCCGCGTCCGTTCGTGGGGGTCCGCCACCTGAATGGCGGCACGCTCGGCCTGCGGTGAACCTCGCCCCCGCGAGGGCGTCGGCGGGGCTAGATTCGGAGGTCACGGCGCCGCCGATCACTGTGCGCGTCGTCGAGCCCGACCTTCTCGTCGTCCAGGAGCGTGCATGGCCAAGCCCGTCCTCATGACCGTCGACGACGACCCCGGCGTCAGCCGGTCGGTCGCCCGCGATCTGCGCCGCCGCTACGGCGAGGAGTTCCGCATCGTCCGCGCGGAGTCCGGCGCGGATGCCCTCGACGCCCTGCGCGAGCTGGCCCTGCGCGGCGAGCCGGTGGCGGCGATCCTCGCCGACTACCGCATGCCCGAGATGAACGGCATCGACTTTCTCGAGGCCGCCATGGACATCGCGCCGCACGCCCGTCGTGCGCTGCTCACCGCCTACGCCGACACCGACGCCGCCATCCGCGCCATCAACGTCGTCGACGTCGACCACTACCTGCTCAAGCCGTGGGACCCGCCGGAGGAGAAGCTCTACCCGGTGATCGACGCGCTCGTCGAGACCTGGCGCGCGGTGGGGGTGCGGCCCGTCGAGGAGACGCGGGTGGTGGGCCACCGCTGGTCGGCCGAGTGCTTCGCCGCCCGGGACTTCCTGGCCCGCAACTCCGTGCCCTACCGCTATTACTCGATCGAGGAGCCCGAGGGCGCGCGCCTGCTCGAGGCGGCGGGCGCCGGGCCCGACGACGTGCCGCTGGTGATCACCACGGACGGCACGGCGCTGCGCAACCCCTCGGAGTCCGAGATCGCCGTCGCGGTGGGCCTCACCACCGAGCCCGCCGGCGACTTCTACGACCTCATCGTCATCGGTGGGGGCCCGGCCGGGCTCGGGTCCGCGGTGTACGGCGCGTCCGAGGGGCTGCGCACGGTGCTCGTCGAACGGCAGGCCACCGGCGGGCAGGCCGGGCAGAGCTCGCGCATCGAGAACTACCTGGGCTTCCCCGACGGCGTGTCCGGCGCCCAGCTCACCGACCGCGCCCGTCGGCAGGCGGCCAAGTTCGGCGCCGAGGTGCTGACGGCCCGCGACGTCGTGGGGCTGGAGGTGCGCGGCTCCGCACGCGTCGTGACGTTCGGCGACGGCAGCGAGATCGCCGCGCACTCCATCGTGCTGGCCACCGGCGTCTCCTACAACAGCCTGGACGCGCCGGGCGTCGGCAAGCTCACCGGCCGCGGCGTCTACTACGGCTCCGCCGCCACCGAGGCCCCCGCCTGCGCCGGCCAGGACGTCTACATCGTGGGCGGCGCCAACTCCGCCGGGCAGGCCGCGGTGTTCTTCTCCCGCCACGCCGACACCGTCACGGTGCTGGTGCGCGGCTCGGGCCTGGAGGCCTCGATGTCCAGCTACCTGATCAAGCAGCTCGACGCCATCGACAACGTGCACGTGCGCAGCGGCACCGAGGTGGCCGAGGCGTGCGGTGACGGGCATCTGCAACGGCTCGTGCTGTCCGACCGCGCGAGCGGGGAGAAGCAGGAGGTCGAGGCCGGGTCGATGTTCGTGTTCATCGGCGCCGCGCCGCGCACCGACTGGCTCGACGGCGTGGTGGTCCGCGACGGGCGCGGGTTCGTGCCCACCGGGCCCGACCTCGTCGTCGGCGGGGCCCGGCCACCGGGCTGGACGCTCGACCGCGACCCCTACCACCTGGAGTCGAGCGTGCCCGGCGTGTTCGTGGCCGGGGACGTGCGGGCCGAGTCGGTCAAGCGCGTGGCGTCGGCGGTCGGCGAGGGTGCGATGGCGGTGACGCTGGTGCACCGCTACCTGGCGGAGCAGTGAGCGAGCTCGCGAGCGAAGCATCGGCGCAGAGCGAGGGGCCGCACCCGACGTCCGAGCAGTTGCGGACGTTGTTCCTGTTCGCCCAGCTCTCCGACGAGCAGCTCGCCTGGGTGGCCGGGCACTCCGACATCGTCGAGGTCGCGGCGGGCGACGACGTCGTCACCGAGGGCGAGCCGGCGAAGTGCTTCCACGTGCTGCTCTCGGGCACCGTCGTGATGAGCCGCATGATCGGCGGCGATGCGGTGGAGACCACCCGCACCGACCAGCCGGGCGTCTACTTCGGGGCCGTGCAGTTCTACCTCGACGACGATTCGGCGCGCGACTACCCGTCGTCGGTCCGGGCGATCACTGACGCTTCGGTGCTGGCGTTGCCCGCCAAGGAGTTCGCGCGGGAGTTCGCGCGCTGGTTCCCCATGGCGATGCATCTGCTGGAGGGGATGTTGCTGGGAATGCGCAAGAGCAACTCCCAGGTCGCCGAACGGGAGCGGCTGTTGGCCCTGGGCAAGCTCTCGGCCGGGCTCACCCACGAGCTCAACAACCCCGCCGCCGCCGCGGGGCGGGCCGCCGACGCGTTACGCGACCGCGTCACCGGCATGCGCAACAAGCTGGCCATGATCGCGTCGGGCAAGCTCGCCGGCCCCCAGTTGCAGAAGCTGGTGATGGCGCAGGACGAGTTCGTCAAGAAGGTGCGCCACGCCCCGTCGCTCACGCCGATGCAGGCCTCGGACCTCGAGGACGAGCTCGGCGACTGGTTCGACGGTCACGACATCAGCGGCGGCTGGGACCTCGCGCCGGTGTTCGTCGCCGGTGGCCTGGGCGTCGAGGACATGGAGGCGGTCCTCGCGTCGGCGGGGGAGGACACCCTCGAGGGCGCGATCCGCTGGCTCTCCTACACCGTGGAGACCGAGAGCCTGATCAGGGAGATCCTCGACGCCACGACGCGCATCTCCGATCTGGTCGGCGCGGCGAAGCAGTACTCGCAGATGGACCGCGCGCCCTACCGCTGGATCGACGTCCACGAGGGGCTCGAGGCGACGCTGGTGATGTTCGGGCGGAAGCTGGGGCCAGGCGCCTCGGGCGCTTCCGGCAGCGCAGCGGGAGGCATCGAGATCGTGCGGGACTACGACCGGTCGCTGCCGCAGATCCCGGCCTACTCCGCCGAGCTCAACCAGGTGTGGACCAACATCATCGACAACGCCGTCGACGCGATGGACGGCGCGGGCGCGCTGACCGTGCGCACCGCCCTGTCCGGCGACCGCCTGCTGGTGGAGATCGGCGACACCGGGCCCGGCATCCCGCCCGAGGTCCGCAAGCGGATCTTCGAGCCGTTCTACACGACCAAGGCGGTCGGCAAGGGCACCGGGCTCGGGCTCGACGTCACCTACCGCGTGGTGGTGGGCCGCCACCACGGAGACGTGGTGGTGACGTCGGAGCCCGGCGACACCCGTTTCCAGGTGTTCCTGCCGCTCTCGGAATCAGGAGACGGCTGACCCGATCCGATCCAGGGTCCCGGCCAGCTGCTCCTCGGAGACCAGCGGGAACATCTTCAGGAACTCCTCGTCCTTGACGCTCATCCACTCGTAGGTCTGCGTCACCTCGGTGCCGCCCTCGACCTCCTGCAGGTCGTAGGTGAACGTGTGGCCGCTCGCGTCCATGTCGCCGAGCTTGCCGGCGAGCTCGCACGTCGGGTCCATCCGCGGTGCCCACCCGATGCGGGCGTCGGGCACCAACGCGGTGACGGAGTTGACCATCCGGTAGTCGCCGAGCGCGTCCTGGTGCATGTTCATGGTGAAGACCTGGCCGATGGCCTTGATCGGCGCGGCGTCACCCTCGACGCCCTGGATCATGCCGGCGCCGTCGAACTCCTTGTGCCGGTTCGGATCCGACAGCAGTGCGAAGATCGCCTCCGGCGACGCGTCGATGACCTTGCTTGCCTGCAGCTTCCTGCTCGTGTCCATCACAAGGGCTACCCGGTGGGCCGTGTGGCTCAAACCAGCACGTACCCGCCGTCGACGGTGACGACCGAGCCGGTGGCGTACGGGGAGGTCATGAGGTGCAGGTAGGCCTCGGCCACCTCGCGGGCCTCGCCGACGCGGTCGAGCGGCAGGTTCTTCGCGGCGTCGGTGAACATCGGATCGTCGGCGTCGACGCCCCACAGCGGGGTGCGCACCAGGCCCGGCGACACGGCGTTCACCCGCAGCGGCGCCAGTTCGACGGCCAGCGCCCGCGTCAGCGAGACGACGGCGCCGCAGATGCTCGCGGCCACCGACCACCCCGGCCCGGGGCGGTCGGCGGCGACGCCGGTGGTGAGCACGACAGAGCCGCCCGGGCGCAGGTGCGAGACTGCGGCGGCGACCGCACCGAGCGCGCCGAAGAACCGCAGCCCGAACGCCGTGCGGGCGTCGTCGAGATCGATCTGGCCGACCGCTCCGATCAGCAACGGCTCGCCCGCGGTGAACACCAGGTGGTCGACGGCTCCCACCCGCGTCATGAGTGCCCTGACGGCCGCGGCGTCGGTGAGGTCGGCGGTCTCGCCGGTCACGCCCGTGGGTAGCCCGGCCAGTGCCCGCTCCACACTCGTGGACCTGCTGGAGGCGACGGCGACCGCTGCGCCGCGCTCCGCAGCCAGCGCGGCGACGGCCAGCCCGATGCCGGAGGTGCCGCCGAGGACCAGGACCCGCTCTTCGGAGAATGTCATGCCCCGATCCTGCGTCGCGGCATCGTCGCAGGTCCAAGACCTGTTGCGGCGCCTGTAATACCCTGTGGGTATGGACATCGACCTGCGGAAGCTCCGCTACTTCGTGGCCGTCGCCGAGGAGCTGCACTTCGGCCGGGCCGCGGCGCGCCTGCACATCGCGCAGCCGGTGCTCTCGCGCCAGATCCGGGCGTTCGAGGACGAGCTGCACGTGCGCCTGTTCGACCGCGACCGTCGCTCCACCGCCCTCACCGCGGCCGGTCGCCAGCTGCTCGCCGACGCCGGCCCGCTGCTCGCCACCGCCGCCGCGCTGCACCGCCGTGTCGTCCGTGCCGGCCGCGACGCCGCCACGTTCACCGTCGGATTCATGCCGGGCCTCACCGTCACCGCCGCGGTGCGGGCGTTCAGCGACCGGCACCCCGAGCTGAGTGTCGAGCTCGTGCGCACGACGTGGTCCGACCAGGTCGAGGTGCTCCACGACGGCCGCGTCGACGTCGGGTTCGTCCGGCTGCCGATGGAACAGCGCGGTCTCGTTGTGCGCCCGTTGTTCGACGAGCCGCGCGTGGTGGTGCTGTCCGTCGACCATCCGTTGGCGGGCAAGGAGTCCGTCCGGATCACCGACCTCGCCGGTGATCACCTCCTCCAGGAACCCGACGCCGTGCCCGAATGGCGGGACGTGGCCGACGAGCTGCGGGCCGGCAACGCGCGGCCGGTGCCGTCGTTCGGCAGCGTCGAGGAGAAGTTGGAGCACGTCGCCGCCGGGCACGGCGTCTCGGTGCTGCCGGAGTCGGCGGCGCGGTACTACACGCGGCCCGACGTCGCTGTCGTGCCGGTGGAGGACATCGGCCCCAACCACGTCTGCCTCGCCTGGGCGGCGGCGAACCGTTCGGGGTTGCCGTCGGAGTTCGCGAGTCTGTGTACCTGAACGATTTCGTCGGGGACCGATACCTCCGTACCGTCGGGGCGGGTGACGACGCGGGGCACCGACTCGCAGCGGTCGACGTCCCACACGGCCGGGTCGAGCGCGAGCGCGGTGAGGACCTCGTGGGCGGTGGGCTGCGGCGCATGTCCGTTCCCTGACGCGTGCCCTCCGTGCCCGACGATCAGCAGCGTCCCGCCCGGGGCGACCGCCTCCGCTGCGTGGCGCAGGACCGTCTCGCGGGGGAAGTTCTCGTCGGGGGACTGCAGGTACTGCGCGTTGACCAGGTCGAACGTGCCCGCAGGGAAGGTGGCCGTGAGGTCGTGACGCTCCACGGCGACGTCGGCGTTCCGTTCCACGACGCGGTCCAGGGCGGTGGCCGAGACGTCCACGGCGGTGACGGCCCAGCCCCGCTCCGCGAGCCACGCGGTGTCGGCGCCCTCTCCTGCGCCGAGGTCGAGGGCTGTTCCTGGGTGCAGGTGCTCCGCCGTCTGCGCGAGGACCGGGTTGACCCGCCCACTGAACACCTGCGGCTTGGCGCGGTAGAACTCCTCCCAGAACTGCGGGCTGCCCGGTGCCGCCTCGGCCGTGCCGGGCTGGTGGCCGTGTCCGTGTGTCATGGCGGGAGTGTGCATCTCGCTGTGCGAAATCGACGAATCGCATTGCCGGTATGGCAACTACTTCGGCCCTTGCGCCGAGGTGCGGGCGATCCGGACCCGTCACCCACCGACGAGGACCAGCCACCACGCTCAGACCGCGAAGACCTGGGCGTCGTCGGCGAAGGCCTTGAACTCCAGGGCGTTGCCTGCCGGGTCGAGCAGGAACATCGTCCACTGCTCGCCGGGCTGCCCCTCGAACCGCACGTACGGCTCGATGACGAACCCGGTGTCCGCCGCGCACAGCCGTTCGGCCAGCTCCCGGAACCGCGGGACCGTCAGGATCAGGCCGAAGTGGGGCACCGGCACGTCGCGGCCGTCGACCGGGTTGTGGACCTGCTCGGTCCGGCCGGGCGCCAGGTGGGTGACCAGCTGGTGGCCGTTCAGGTTCCAGTCCACCCAGATGTCGCAGCTGCGGCCCTGCTCCAGGCCCAGTACGTCGCCGTAGAAGTGGCGGGCCGCGTCGAGGTCGTCGACCGGCACGGCCAGGTGGAAGCGGGGGATGGGGGAGTCGAGGACGCTCACGCGGCCAACGTTAGTTCGCGGCGCGCATCGCGGCCGCGCCGGCGTGGTCACCCCGCGCATCCAGCCCCGCGACCACACCGTCCACGTCCGCCGCCGGGCGGTTCTGGCTCATCTTGACCTTCGCCTCGATCCGGGAGATCACGAGTTCCACCCCGACGATCGCGCGCAGCTGCCCGGCCACGAACGCGGGCGGCGCGTCGTCCACCGACCACGGCGACGGCTCGGCGGCCTCGTGGAAGTCGGTCAGCCGCCGCACCAGTGCGTCCAGCCACTCGACGTCGTCGTGGATGCGCAACTCCCCGTGGACGTGGGCTGTGAGGTAGTTCCACGCCGGCACCACGCGGCCGTGCTCGGCCTTGGTCGCGTAGAAGCCGGGGGACACGTAGGCGTCGGGGCCGTGCACGATCACCATCGCCTCCCCGGTGACGGGCCGCGACCACTGGTCGTTGTTGCGGGCGACGTGCCCGAGCAGGGAACGGCCGTCGTACAGGAACGGCAGGAACGTCGCGACCAGGCCGTCCTCGGTCACCGTCACGAGGTCGGCCGCCTGGCGGCGGGAGAGCAGCTCGCGGACCGCCTCGTCGTCGGCGGCGAAGTGCGCGGGGACGTACATCAGGCGCTCCGGTGCTGGATCAGGTCCCACTGGTTGCCGAAGGGGTCGGCGAACACCGCCACCGAACCGTAGGGCTCGTCGCGCGGTTCCTCCCGGAACGTGACGCCCGCGGCGAGCATCCGGGCGTGGTCGGCGGCGAAGTCCGACGTGGACAGGAACAGGGCCACCCGCCCGCCGGTCTGGTCGCCGATGCGGGCCTCCTGTGCGGGGCCGTCGGCCTGTGCGAGGAGCAACGACGCGCCGTCGGCACCCTGCGGGGCGACCACCACCCATCGCTTCCCGTCGCCCAGCGCGGTGTCCTCGACCAGTGCGAACCCCAGCGCGTCGACGTAGAAAGCGATCGCCGCGTCGTGGTCGGGGACGACGAGGGTGACGAGCCCGATCCGCTGGGCCGGACGTGGGTTCCGGGCGGCGTTGTTCCAGCGCCACTTCTCCCGCCGCGGACGGTCGGGCAGTGCGATGCGCCCGCATGCCCAGAGCAGGGTGGTCCACGGGTCGGCCGCCGGCTCGACGTCGGGGAGCAGCCGCACCAGCACCCGGGCGCACAGATCGGGATCGGGCGACCACGGCACGTCGAGGCCCTGCGCCACGTCCCGGGTGTGCACGAGCGTCTCCAGCACACCCATCGCGGCGGAGGCCTCGGGATCGGCCGGGCCGAAGGTGTGGTGGCCGGTGACGTCGGGCGGGGTGACGCGCACCATCGCCGCGAGCAGGGCTCCCGACGCCGTCAGCACCGCGAGCAGCCCCTCCGTGCCGGCGGCGGGCTCGGACCGGATCGAGTTCACCGCGCTGCCGGGCGTCCGCGCGGCCGCCTCGAGCGGCAGGTAGTCGTGGTGGCCGGGTGCACCGAGCTGGGCACCGTAGAAGACCAGGTCGTCGGCGACGTGTTCGACGGTCTCCCAGCAGCTCCACTCCAGGTCACCGGCGGGTGCCCACCAGTCGCCGTCGGCGCCGGCGCGGAGGGCGGAGACGGCGGAGGCGACGGCGTCGAGGACATCATCAGAGGTGACGGGCACCGGGCGACCCTAGACAACTGCGTGGCACGTTCGCGTACGAATTGCCTACCGTCACGCCGTGATCGATCGGCCCCCGGCGCCGCGCCCAGCCCGCGCCGCCGCGTCGTCCCTGATCACGACCTCGAACCGGATGGCGCGGGCACCCTTCTGCGCTGGACGCTGCTGGCCGAGCCCGAGCCCGACGCCTCCCGCCTGGGCCACTACCGCCACCGCCTCAACAGGCTGATCAACGCGGACCTGCGCTACAGCTACGGCCAGTAACCCCACCCGGCGAGTTCACCGTTCTGCCGACCGGGCGGGGTGGGGTGGTGGGTTACGGCAAGCGGGTTGCGCCGTCCGACGGGTCGGCTCTGCGGATCTCGGGGGACCGCAGGCCCTCCGCCGCGAAGGCGTTGCGGACCCCTGTCGTGACGTCATTCAGACGGCTGAGCGGCACCAGCGCGATGGCCGAGCCGCCGAAGCCGCCGCCCACCATCCGGGCTCCGAACGCGCCGGAGGCGCGGGCGATCTCGCAGGCCAGGTCCAGCTCCCGGCAGGACACCTCGAAGTCCTTGGCCAGCGATCTGTGCGACGCGTCGAGCAGCGGGCCGATGTCCGCCGTCCGGCCGTTGTCGAGCAACGCGACGACCTCGCGGACCCGCGCGATCTCCGTGACGATGTGCCGGGCGCGGCACAGCAGCTCGCCGTCGAGGCGCTCCAGGTCGCGCAGGGTGGCCTCGCGCAGGCTGTGCAGGCCCAGCGTGGCCGCCGCCTTCTCCACCGACGCCCGGCGCTCGCCGTACTGCCCGTCGGCGAGATGGTGCCGGACGCGGGTGTCGATCACCAGAATGCGCAGGCCGTCGTCGGCGGGGGCGAAGGGGACCTGCCGCGTGGAGCCGTCGCGGGTGTCGAGCAGCAGCGCGTGCCCGGCGGTCGACAGCAGTGACGCGGCCTGGTCCATCCCGCCGGTGGACGCGCCGACGACGTCGTTCTCGGCGCGGATGCAGGCGGCGGCCAGCTCGCGGCGGTCGAGCGCGAGGCCACACAGGTCGTTGACGGCCAGTGCGGTGGCGCACTCCAGCGCCGCCGACGACGACAGGCCCGCGCCCAGCGGAACGGTCTCGCTCGCGAGCAGGTCGAGACCACTGACCGTGTACCCAGCCTCGCGCAGCGCCCACAGCACCCCGGCGGCGTAGCCGGCCCAGCCCGCGGGGGAGCCCGGTCCGATCTCGTCGAGCGTGCCCTCCCAGCCCTCGTCCTCGGCCGCGCTCTGCAGCCGGACAAGGCCGTCGGTGCGGGCCGCGACCTCCACCACCGTCCGCTCCGCGATCGCGAACGGAAGGCAGAGGCCTTCGGCGTAGTCGACGTGCTCGCCGATCAGGTTGACGCGCCCCGGTGCGGCCCACCGGCCGTCCGGTTCCTTTCCGAAGAGAGATTCAAAGGTCATGCCGAGTGCTCCCCTGCCCGTCGGGCGACGGGCGTGGGTGTCGTGATCGTGGTTGGCCCAGTCATACAGCTGCTCGTAGCCTCTCCGCGATCTGCTCCGGCGCCGCGTCGTTGACCCATGCGGCCATGCCCGACTCCGACCCCGCCAGGTACTTGAGCTTCCCCGGCGCCCGGCGCAGCGAGAACAGCTGCAGGTGCAGGCGGGTGAGGTCACGCCCGGTGTGGACGGGCGCCTGGTGCCAGCCCGCGATGTAGGGCAGCTCCGCGGGCTCGCCGAAGTAGCGCTCGAGCCGGTGCAGCAGCTCGCGGTACACGACAGCGAGCTCGTCGCGCTCGGCGTCGTCCAGCGCGGCCATGTCGGGCACCGCCCGGTGTGGCACCAGGTGCGCCTCCACCGGCCAGCGGGCGGCGGCCGGGACGAACGCGGTCCAGTGCTCCCCGTCGATGACGACACGGCTGCCGGCCTTGCGCTCGGCGTCGAGCACGTCGCCCATGAGGTCGCGGCCGGTGCGCTGGCGGTGCGAGCCGGCGCGGGTGATCAGCGAGGCCGTGCGCGGGGTGACGAACGGGTAGCCGTAGATCTGCCCGTGCGGGTGCTGCAGCGTCACCCCGATCTCCTGGCCGCGGTTCTCGAACGGGAACACCTGCTCGATGCCGGGCATGGCCGACAGCTCGGCGGTGCGGTCGGCCCAGGCCTCGATGACGGTGCGCACCCGGGAGAGGGGCAGCGAGCCGAACGAGGCGTTGTGGTCGCTGGTGAAGCAGACGACCTCGCAGCGCCCGTTGGCGGGCCGCTGCGGCCACAACGGATTGCCGTCGACGTTCGGCTCGACGTCGGCCGTCGTCCGGGCGAACGACGGGAACCGGTTCTCGAACACCACCACGTCGTAGTCCGCGGCCGGGATCTCCGTCGGCTCGTGGCCGGGGCGGGTGGGGTCGAGTGGGCAGTGGTCGGCCGGAGGCAGGTAGGTGCGGTCCATCCGGTGTGCGGCGATGGTGACCCACTCGCCGGTGAGCACGTCGAACCGCATGGTCGACGCGTGCTCGACGACGGGCAGGTCACGGGTGTCGGGCAGCACCTCGCGGTGCGCGGTGACGTCGTCGTAGTAGAAGAGCTCCCGGCCGTCCGCCATCCGGGCTTGCGTGCGTCGCACGTTCACGCCGCGAGCACCACCCGTCCGCAGCTGCTCTCCAGGACCTTGCGCGCATCGGGCTCCAGCTGGTCGTCGCTGACGACGACGTCCACCTCGCCCAGGGTCGCGATCGTGCTCAACCCCACCACCCCCCACTTCGAGTTGTCGGCCACGACGGCGACCCGCCGGGCACTGGCCACGAGGGCCCTGTTCGTCTCGGCCTCCACGAGGTTCGGCGTGGTGAAGCCGGCCTCGGCGTCCATTCCGTGCACCCCCATGAGCAACCAGTCCACGTGCAGCCTGCGCAGCGCGGCCACCGCGATCGGCCCCACGAGTGCGTCAGACGGCGTGCGCTCGCCCCCGGTGAGGATCACCGTCAGGTCGTCGCGGCCCGACTCGTGCAGCACCTCCGCCACCCGCAACGAGTTCGTGACGACGGTCAGCCGCGGCACCCCGAGCAACGCGCTGGCGACGGCGTGCGTGGTGGTGCCCGCCGACAGCGCCACGGACGCCCCCGGCTCGATCAGGTTCGCGGCCGCCGCGGCGATGGCCTGTTTCGCCGCCGTGTGCAGCCCCGACTTCGCCACGAAACCAGGCTCGTCGACGCTGCTGCCCGCGGCTGTCGCCCCGCCGTGCACCCGCGTGACGAGGCCGCGACCGGCGAGCACCTCGATGTCGCGGCGCACCGTCATGTCGGACACGCCGAGCCGCTCGACGAGCTCGGAGACCCGCGCACCGCCGGTGGTGCGCACCTCGTCGAGGATCAGCTCCTGGCGTTGGCGGGCGAGCATCAGGTCCCTTCCTGCACCACAGCCGCGGCACCTGCGGCTACCGTGACCGTACCGTTACACCTGGAGCCCGAGAGCAGCTCGGTGCCCGTCGTGGGGACCGTCACCTCCGCGTCCGTCCGGTTCAGCACGAACACGTGGTTCCCGCGGCGCACGACCTCCACACCGGGTGAGCCCGCCCGTGTCACGCCGGCCTCGGTGGCGATCCGCCCGGCCAGTGCGGCCGTGGCGGTGTCGTCGAGACGGGTGGCGACGTACCACGCCGTCCCGTTGCGGGTGATCGCAGCCGTGCCGGGCAGCGGGCCGTCGGTGTACGAGGCGACCACCGACGCGCCGGTCGTGGTGAGCAGCTCCGTCCACAGGTCGGCGTGTGCCCCGTCGTCGAGCGTCACCTCCGCGCCCGGCTGCAGCGGCGCGAACTCCTCCGACCGGACGCCCAGCAGCTCCCGGAACGCGCCCGGGTAGCCGCCGAGGCGGATGTGGTCGGACTCGTCGACGATCCCGGAGAAGTACGTGACGAGCACGTGCCCCCCGCGGTCCACGACGGCCTGCAGCGCAGGCGCCACCGCGTCGGAGACGAGATACAGCGTGGGGACGACGACCAGCTTGTAGCCGGACAGATCAGCCGAAGGGTGCACGACGTCGGCCGTGGCCCCCAGGTCGGTGACGGCCTTGTGCCAGCGGTGCACCGCGTCGACGTAGTGCAGCTCGCCACTGGGGTGGCTGCCCAGATCGCAGGCCCACCAGGCGTTCCAGTCCCACAGCAGTGCGACGTCGGCCTGCACGCGGCTCCCGGCCACGTCGCCGATCTTCTTCAACGCGGCACCGAGTTCGACGACCTCGCGGAACTTCACCGAGTCCCGGCCCGCGTGCGGCACCAGCGCGGAGTGGAACTTCTCCCCGCCGGCCTGCGAGGCCCGCCACTGGAAGAACGCGACGCCGTCGGCCCCGCGCGCGACGTGCGCCACCGAGTCGAGCAGCAGCTCACCGGGCCGCTTCGCGACGTTGACGGGCTGCCAGTTCACCGCCGAGGTGGCCGACTCCATGAGCAGCCACGGATCCCCGCCCGCGACGCCCCGGGTGAGGTCGTCGGTGAAGGCCTGCTCCGCGTGGATGTGCGGGAGCCGGTGGTCGAGGTAGTGGTCCTGGCTGACGACGTCCTGATCGGGCGCCCACGCGAAGTAGTCCTGCTCGGACTGGTGGGAGCTGACCATGAAGTTCGTGGTGACCGGAACGTCCGGCGAGATGTCGCGCAGCACGTCGCGCTCGGCACGGTGGTAGTCGAGCAGCTCGTCGGAGGAGAAGCGGGCGAAGTCCAGCTCGTGGGTCGGGTTGGGCACCGCCGGGGTGATCCGCGGCGGCAGCACCTCCTCGAACGACGTGTAGTGCTGGCTCCAGAAGGCCGTGCCCCAGGCGTCGTTGAGCGTCGAGATGTCCTTGTAGCGGTACTCCAGCCACACCCGGAACGCAGCGGCGCTGACGTCGCACCAGCACCTGCCGTTGTGGCAGCCCAGCTCGTTGGACACGTGCCAGAGACGCACAGCCGGGTGGCCGCCGTATCGCTGCGCCATCGTCCGGACGAGCTCGAGCGCGTAGGAGCGGAAGACCGGAGAGCTCGGGCACCACGACTGGCGGCTGCCCGGCCAGAGCGTGTGCCCGGACTCGTCGACGGTGAGCATCTCCGGGTGGGCGGCGGTCAGCCACGGCGGGGGTGCCGCCGTGGCCGTCGCCATGTCGATCGCGATGCCGCTCTCGTGGAGCAGACCGATGATCTCGTCGAACCAGCCGAAGTCCCAGGTGTCGGGGGTCGGCTGCAGCAACGCCCAGGAGAAGACGCCGAGCGTCACGAAGCCGACGCCGGCCTCCTGCATGAGCGCGATGTCCTCGGGCCACACCGAGCGCGGCCACTGCTCGGGGTTGTAGTCGCAGCCCAGTGCGATGCCATCGAAGGGGACGCGTGTCATCCCTTGGTCGCTCCCAACGTGAGACCGGAGACGAACTGCTTCTGCAGCGCGAAGAAGATGATCAGCACCGGCAGCATGACCAGCACCGACCCGGCGGAGAGCAGGTTGTAGTCGGTGAAGAATTGGCCCTGCAGGTTGCCCAGCGAGCTCGTGATCGGGAGCTTGTCACCGCGCTGGATCAGCACGACGGCCCAGAAGAACTCGTTGTAGACCCAGGTGACCTGCAGCGTGGCCAGCGCGGCCAGCGGCGGGCGGCACAGCGGCAGCGTGAGCTGGAAGAACTGGCGCGTGACGCTCGCGCCGTCGACCCGCGCCGACTCGTAGATCTCGTTCGGGATCGTCTTCATGTAGTTGCTCAGCACGAACGTGCAGAAGCCGAGCTGGAAGGCGATGTTCATCAGGATGACGCCGATGGGCGAGTTCAGCAGCGTGCCCGAGTCGCTCAGCCAGAACGGCACCTGGATCGACCGGAACATCCGGTAGACCGGGATGAGCAGCGACTGCGGCGGCAGCAGGTTCGCGGCCAGGAAGATCGCCAGCAGCGAGAGGTTGAACTTGAACGAGAAGCGCGAGAGCACGAAGCCCACGCAGCACGCCAGGAACAGGGTGATGATCACCGCCGGTGCGGTGATGACGAACGAGTTCCAGAAGTGGATCCCGAAGTCGCCCTGGGTCCAGGCGTTCACGTAGTTCTTGATCGTGAAACCGCCGAACGACACGTAGCCGTTCTGGGCGGTGTAGGAGTAGTCGCGGAACGAGTTGTAGATCGCCCACGCGATCGGGAAGATCCACCCGAGCGACACGATCACCAGGAAGGCGTGCAGCAGCATGCGGGGCGGCCGGGGCCAGACCCGGGCCGGTCGGACAGCGAGATCGGTCATGACTTCCCACGCTCCTCTCGCATCACGATGGTCAGGTAGATCGCGACGAAGATCGAGCTGATGACCAGCATAATCGTCGCCATCGCGGAGCCGAAGCCGACGCGGCTGGCCTCGCCCACCACGTTCTGGGTGACGAGCGTGGCGATCGTCTCCAGGCCGTTGCGGCCCTTGTTGATGACGTAGACCAGGTCGAACGCGCGCAGGGCCTCGATCACGGTGATCACGAGGACGATGATGTTGATCGGCCGCATCACCGGGAAGATCACCCGGAAGAAGGCCTGCCGCTCGTTCGCGCCGTCGATCATGGCGGCCTCGCGCAGCGACGGGTCGACCGCCTTGAGGCCCGCCAGGTACAACAGCATGATGTAGCCGACGTGCTTCCAGCTGGCGGCCACGAGCGCCGCCCACAGGTTGATGCTGGAGTCGCCGTACCAGTCGATCTGCGTACCGAGCACCGCGTTCAGGATGCCCTGGTCACGGGAGTAGATCAGCTGCCAGACGAAGCCGACGAGCGCGAGGCTCATGATCACCGGCAGGTAGAACGCCGTCTGGTAGATGCGGCTGCCCTTGATCTCCTTGTCCAGGAGCACCGCGAGGAACATCCCGAACGGCGTGGCCACCACGAACAGCACGGCGAGCCACAGCAGGTTGTGCTGCAGCGCCGGCCAGAACGGCGGGTAGTTCGTGGCCACGTTGACGTAGTTGTCGGCGCCGATGACCTTGATGCTGCTCAGCGCGCCGATGCCGTTCCAGTTCGTGAACGACAGCACGACGGTGGCGACGGCCGGGAACCAGACGAGCACGAGCACGAGCAGCGTCGGCACCGCCACCATCACCGACACGACGATGAGGTCCGTGCGGGTCAGCTTGCGTACCTTCTGGTTGCGGGCACGCCGGGCCTTCGTCGGTGGGGGATCGGCGGCGCGTGGCGGCGCGATCTCGGATTGTGCAGTCATTGTCCCGGCCCGATCAGCTGGTGAAGATGGTCTTCTTCTGGCTCTCGATGCTCTTCGTCAGGCCGTCGATGTCGTTGGGGTTCTTGATGAACGACTGGATCGCCGGGATCATGACGGTGGAGGCGAAGTCGGGGCGCGTGTCGCGGTCCATGAACTGCGAGATCTCCTTGGCGCCCGCCACGAACTCCACGGCCTTCTTCTGCAGCTTCGTGTAGCCGGAGGTGTCGGCGCCCGAGTTCGCGGCGACGACGGTGGGGTCGGACTTGACGTAGACGCCCTGGGCCTGCGGCGTGGCGAGGTAGGAGAGGAACTTCTTGGCCGCGGCCTCGTTCTTCGGCCGGGCGGCCATCATGAAGCCGTCGATCGGGGCCTCGACCGCGGTGGTGCCGATGTTCGAGTCGATCTCGGGGAACGTGAAGAAGTCCAGGTCGTCCTGGTCGGCGCCCTTCGTGAACTGCTGGCCGAGGAACATGCCCAGCACGTAGGTGCCGGACTTCTTCTGCTGCAGGCTCTGCGCGGCCTCCTGCCAGGTGCGGCCCAGCGAGTCGGCCTGGTGCAGTGGCAGGATGCGCTTCCAGGTGTCGAAGACCGTCTTGACCTGCGCCGAGTCCCAGGCCTGCTTGCCCGCCATCAGGTCGACGTGGAACTGGTAGCCGTTGATCCGCAGGTTGAGCTGGTCGAACGTACCCATCGCGGGCCAGCCGTCCTTGTCGCCGAAGGCGATCGGCGTGAGGCCGTCCTTCTGCATCTGGGCGCCGAGCGTGACGTACTCGTCGAGCGTCTTCGGCACCGTGTAGCCCTTGGCCGCGAACACGCTGGGCCGGTAGTAGACCGCCCAGGGGTAGTAGTCGAACGGCACGAAGTACTGCTTGCCGTCGGCGGCGGTGGAGGCCTTCTTCAGGGCGTCGGAGTCGCCCTGGATGCCCGACCAGACGTCGCTGATGTCGCCGGCGAGACCCTGCTGGGCGAAGAACTGCATGCGGTAGCCGGCGAACCACGTGAACACGTCGTCGGGCTGGCCCTGCAGGTAGTTGTTGATGTTCTCCTGGAACGTGTTGTGGTCGACGGTGTTCGTGGTGACCTGGATGGCCGGGTCGTTGAAGCCCTTGACCAGTGCCTCGTAGGCCGCCTTCGGCGTGGCGTCGGACTGGTTGGACCCGAAGGACAGCGGGCCGGTCGCGTTGGCCACGGCGGCGGCGCCGGTGCTGCTCCCGCCCGACCCACAGGCCGCCAGCAGGCCGGTCGCACCGAGGAGCCCGGCGCCGGCGACGGCGCTCTTGAGCAGCGAACGGCGCCCCAGGCGGGTAGCCGCCACCGACGCGGGGGTGAGCCCGGCCAGGTACTGGGCCTCGGTCGAGGGTCGGGACATGTCGCCTCCATTGGAGATCAAGTCAGGATGTGTTGTGCGGTTGTGACCGCGAGGTGAACGAACGATGGCGCACGGCCTCGAAAGAGTCAATACTTTCCAACAACGTCCAACAGGGGAGCCGAGCACATGCCAACAAGTTCCAACATCGAGATGGCCGTCCTGCGGGCAGGCGGCACTGCCGTCCTGCTCGATCTGGGCGGGTCAGGTCTGCCCCGGATCCTGCACTGGGGGGCCGATGTGGATCTTCCGGTTGAGTCACTGTCCGCAGTCGTGGCGGCGCTGGAGCCCGGCGTCGCAAACAGCACACTCGACGCCCCGTGGCCCCTCACGGTGCTCCCCGGCGCGTCCGACGGCTGGCCAGGGCGGGCCACGGTCCGCGGCCACCGCCCCGCCCACCCCACCCGGCGAGTTGACTATCTCGACACGCCGAGTTCGCCATCTCAGCACGGTGAGTTCGCCGTCTCGCCCGGCGGCGCAGCGTATCCGCGCTGGTCCGTGACTGCCGCCGACGTCACTCCCACCTCCGTCCGGATCTCGGCGCAGGATGTCGAAGGAGGCCTGGAGCTGGAGATCGTGCTCGCCCTCGCCCCCGCCGGTGTTCTGACGACCAATGTCACGTTGCGTAACCGTGGGGATGACGAGTACGTGCTCGACGGCATCACCCCGCTACTGCCCGTCCCCGCTCGCGCGGGGGAGCTGCTGGACCTCGCCGGGAGGTGGTCCCGGGAGCACTCCCCGCAGAGGTCACAGTTGCATGTCGGAATCCGTGCGCGGGAGTCCTGGCGGGGCCGACCCGGACATGACGGCACACCGCTGCTGGTGGCGGGCACCCCCGGGTTCGGGTTCGGCCACGGCGACGTGTGGGGCGTGCACGTGGTCTGTGGCGGCAACGCCGTGCACCTCGTCGAGCGGGTGCCGGAGGGCTTCGCCGTGCTGGGTGGCGGCGAGCTGGTCGAGCCAGGCGAGATCGTGCTGGCCCCGGGCGAGGCCTACACCGCCCCGACGCTGCTCGCGGCCTGGTCCGACGCCGGCCTCGACGGGCTCTCGGCCCGGTTGCACGAGTACGTCCGCGCGCGGCCGGGCCACCCGTCGTCACCCCGGCCACTGACGCTGAACGTGTGGGAGGCCGTCTACTTCGACCACGATCTGGACCGGCTCACCGCGCTGGCCGACCGGGCCGCTGCGCTGGGCGTCGAACGCTACGTCCTGGACGACGGCTGGTTCCTCGGCCGCCGCGACGACACCAGCGGCCTGGGGGACTGGGTCGTCGACCCGGCCGTGTGGCCGGACGGTCTGCACCCGCTCGTGGAACACGTGCGCGGGCTCGGCATGCAGTTCGGGCTGTGGTTCGAGCCCGAGATGATCTCGCTCGACTCCGAGGTGGCCCGGGCCCACCCGGACTGGGTGCTCGCCGCCCCCGGCCGGCTCCCGCGCGCGGCACGCCACCAGTACGTGATCGACCTGGCCAACCCCGACGCCTACGCCCACGTCCTTGGGCAGCTCGACGCGCTGTGCACCGAGTACGCGCTCGACGCGATCAAGTGGGACCACAATCGCGACCTGTCCGAGCCCGTCCACGACGGCCGTCCCGGCGCCCACGCGCAGACCGCGGCGCTGCACCGGCTCCTCGACGAGCTGCGCGCGCGGCATCCCGGCCTCGAGATCGAATCCTGCGCGTCCGGGGGCGGGCGCTCGGACCTCGCGACGCTCGCGCGCACCGACCGGATCTGGGGCTCGGACTGCACCGACCCGGTCGAGCGCCAGGCCATCCAGCGGTGGACGGGCCTGTTGCTGCCGCCGGAGCTGGTCGGCGGCCACGTCGGCGCGCCGGTCTCGCACACCACCGGACGCGCGAGCGCGTTGTCGTTCCGGCTGGTCACGTCACTGTTCGGGCACGCAGGCATCGAGTGGGACATCACCACCTGTTCCGCCGACGAGCTCGACCGGCTACGGGAGTGGGCGGCGCTCTACAAGGAGCTCCGAGGCCTGCTGCACTCGGGCCGGACGGTACGGGCCGACGACCCCGGCGAGGGTGCGTTGCTGCACGGCGTGGTGGGGGACGATCAGGCCGTCTACGCCTACGTGCGCCTCGCGTCCACCGTCGACGTGATCCCGCCGCGGCTGCTGCTGCCGGGCCTCGACGTGGCGCGGACCTACCGCGTGCAGGCCCGCGGCGAGGTGCCGTCGTCGGCGCGGGCGCAGACCCCGTGGCTGGAGAAGGGCGTGGAGCTGCCCGGGGCCGTGCTCACCCGCGTGGGGCTGGCCCCGCCGCTGCTGAACCCGGACCAGGCGGTGCTGCTGCACGCGGTTGCCGTCCGGTAAGGGGAGCCTGTCGCAGTCGGCACGGGGACGGGGCCGTCGTGGGGAGTCCGGTGACCAGGGGAAATCCCTAGATTTTCCTCATCGCCGGAACACACCGGCCCCCGAACACCGGAGCTGATGACAATGACTCTTCTCGACTTCATCAAGAGCCTGCTCTCCAACGACGAGCT
>JBBRLM010000034.1:0-79569 GCA_038231335.1 Mycobacteriales bacterium | reverse complement strand
TCGGGCGTGCACATCCAGGCCGACACTCGTAGCATTCGCGCTCACTGGGGCCTCCACATCTGTGGCTCTACCGGCCAGGACCCACTCCTGACGGCAACCCACGTTCACATGTGAGAGGCCCCAGCCCGAACCTCCATACCGCCTAGACGATCCCGAGCCGGGCCTCCAGCACCTGCGCGGTGACGCCGCGCAGCACGCCGTCACCGCCGAGCTCGCTGAGCCGCACGACGAGGTGGCGGTCGGTGGTGGCCATCGTGCGCTCGACGACGGTCTGTGCGGTGACCTCCGCGACGCGGGACGCGACCACGTCGGACGGGCCGATCAGCACGATCTCGGGCACGTCGAGCATCCCGACGACGGGGGCGAGCGCGATGCCGAGCCGCCGGCCCGCCGCGTCGTGCACGGCGTCCGCCACGGCCCCGTCGCCGGCCAGCTGGCGGCGCACCGACGGCACCGACAGCCAGGTCTCGAGGCAGCCGGTCCGTCCGCACGTGCACACCGCTCCCCCGTCGGTACCCACCACCACGTGGCCGATCTCGCCGGCGGCGAAGCCGCTGCCCCGCACCAGCCGCCCGTCGATCAGCAGGCCGGCGCCGACGCCGCGCCCGACGCTCACCACGATCACGTTCTCGCCCGCGCCACCCCAGCTGCGTTCGGCGAGCCCGGCGTCCCGATCCCGATGCCGAGCACGGGGGCCGGGGAGCGCTCGACCAGCTCGGCGATCAGCGCGAGGACGGCGTTGAGGGCCTGCTCCCCGCTGACGTCGCCCACCGGCTTCTCGACGCGCTCGAGGATCTCGCCGCCGAGGTCGAGCCGGGCCCCGCGGAACAGTTCGGGCTGGCTCAGGTCGATCCCGACGATGCCGAACGAGCGCAGGTCGATGTCGAGCAGCGTGGCCGGCTTGCCCGGACGCCCGTCCTCGCGGACGCCCAGCTCGCGCACCAGCCGGTCCGCGATCAACTCGGCGACGAACTCGCTGACGGTGACCCGGGCCAGACCGGTGGCCCTGGCGAGATCGGCCCGGCTCTGCCGGCCTCCGCGATAGAGCGTGCGCAGCATCAGCGCCCGGTTGTGGGCCCGTGCGTGCTCGGGCAGGAGCTTGCGGGCCCGCGTGTCAGACATCCCGCACCGGCCCGGTTCGCACGGGCCGATCCTGCTGCGGCGCCTTACGCGGGCCCGCCCTGCTACATCGCGATCGCCTCGTAGACGTCGACCGTGCCCCCGATCCGGCCGCCGCTGTACGCGAACACGTAGTTCGTCATCCCCTGGCCCCTTCCCAGCGGCTGATCTCGCTCCGGGGGTACGGACGGAACTCGAGGCCTTCCACACCGGACTTGAGGCTGGTGAGGTAAGCGCCCCAGTTGGTGCTGCAGCCGCTCATGAACTCGCTCGCCTCCCGCCATCCGGCGTGGGTGAACAGCAGCGTCGTGCCGGCGTCGCCGAAGGGGCGCAGCGCGAACGTGATGAGCGTGCCGATCCAGGAGTCGGGTCCGTCGACGACCCGCCACGCGACCTCGTCGGCCGTGTCCGACTCCACCTCCATGACTGCGGACGGCCGCTCCGGGTCGCCGAAGTAGACCGAGAACCGGCCGCCGACCGTGCTCTCGCCCCTCAGGGGACGGCCGGTCCACCAGCGGGCGACACCCTCGGTGGTGGCGATGAGGTCGTGGACCTCCTTCTGCGGTGCGTCGATGCTGATGCGGTGCAGGATGTCGGGCATCGTCTGCGTCCTTTCGTTCGGATGTGCCCGTGTGACGAACGGCGCCCCGCGTAACGGACACCCGGCGACAACTTTTCCGCCGATCCGTGTCCGTGGGCGACGATCCCGTTCGTCACCTGCTCGAAGGGGTTCCCACCGACCACTGGAGGTCCGATGCAGTACGCACTGCTGATCTACGGCGGCGAGGGTGGCCGCGAGACGTCGGGACCACTCGACGGCCGGGTGGCCGACGTCCTCTCGCACGAGGGGGTCACCGGCTGGGCCCGGTTGCACGCCGAGACGTCGGCCACCACGGTGCGTGGCGGTGAGGCCCGGCCGTTGTTGATCGACGGGCCGTTCGTCGAGACCAAGGAGCACCTCGCCGGCCTCGTCGTCGTCGACGCCGAGAACCTCGACGGCGCCCTCGCGATCGCGCGGGACCTGCAGGACACGAGGACCGGTGGGGCCATCGAGGTCCGGCCCGTCTTCGAGAGCGCCTTCCGTGGCGCTTGACGCGGTCTTCCGCGAGCACTGGGGCCGGGTCGTGGCGACCCTGACCGGGGTCCTGCGTGACATCGAGCTGGCCGAGGACGCCGCTCAGGAGGCCTTCGCGATCGCGGCGGAGCGCTGGCCGCGGGACGGCGAGCCCGACAATCCCGTCGGGTGGCTGGTCTCGACCGCCAGGAACCGCGCGATCGACCAGATGCGCAGGCAGCGCGTCCTCGCCGAGAAGGCAGTCCTGCTCGCCCGCGACCTCGCAACCGGACCGGAGGACACCGTGGACGACACCTCAGCCTTCCCGGACGAGCGCCTGGAGCTGGTCTTCGCCTGCTGCCATCCGGCGCTGGCACTCGACGCTCAGGTGGCGCTGACGTTGCGCGCTCTCGGCGGCCTGTCGACGGAGGAGATCGCGCTCGCGTTCCTGGTCCCGGTCGAGACCGTGAGCAAGCGCCTGACGCGCGCGAAGCACAAGGTCCGCGACGCGGGCATCCCCTTCGCCGTGCCACCCGCCCACCAGCTGCCGGACCGGTTGGGAGCCGTGCTGGCCGTCGTCTACCTCGTGTTCAACCAGGGCTGGGGCGGCGGACGGGTCGACCTCGCCGCCGAGGCGATCCGGCTCTGCCGGGCCCTCGCCGGGCTCATGCCCGACGAGGCCGAGGTCCTGGCGCTGCTGGCACTGATGCTCCTGCACGACTCGCGTCGCGAGGCCCGCCTGCGCGACGGGGAGACCGTGCTGCTCGACGACCAGGATCGCACGCTCTGGGACGCCGATCAGATGGGCGAGGGCCGGTCGCTGCTCCAGCGGGCGATCACCCGCGGAGCCGCGGGGCCCTACACAGTGCAGGCCGCCATCGCCGACCTGCACCTGCAGCGGCCACGCGATCGTCGGGCTCTACGACTCCCTCGCCCGCCTCACCGGCTCGCCGGTCGTCGAACTCAACCGGGCCGTCGCCGTGGCGGAACTGCACGGTCCCGAGGCCGGGCTCGCGATACTGGACGGCCTCGCCCTGGACCACTACCGCTACTTCCACTCGGCGCGGGCCGAGCTGCTGCACCGCGCCGGGCGCGCCGACGAGGCACGGCCGGCCTACGAACGTGCGCTCGAGCTCGCCCGGACCGACGCCGAACGCCGCTCCCTGCAGGGGCGGATCGCCCAGCTGCACCGGACGCAGCCACCGGAGATCAGCCGGTGAACTGCGCGAGCGCCGCGCGGGCCCCCGCGTTCAGCTGGATCGGGCCGGTGTCGGCGGCGGTCCTCGGGTCCAGCCCCGAAGCCGCGGGAACGGCGGCCGCGAGCGCCGCCTTCTGCTGGAACATGATCCGGGTGACGGCGCACGCGTCGGCCTGCGAGAAGTCGTCGCGCACGACCAGCAGGTTCGGCAGCGCGATCGTCGGCACGTCACCGGAGCTCTTGTAGGTGGAGGCCGGGATGGTGCCGGCCGCGTAGACGTCATCGGTCTTCTGCATCGCGGGGAGCAGGCCGCTGACGTCGACGAACTTCAGCTTCGCCCCGTCGGAGGCGAACAGGTCACCGATCCCCTGCGTGGGCAGGCCGCCGGACCAGACGAAGCCGTCGATCGAGCCGCTCCTGATCGCCGCCACCGACCCGGCCAGGTCCAGGCTCTGGGGCTGCACGTCCTTCTTGGGGTCCAGCCCGGCCGCGGTGAGCAGCCGGTTCGCGATCAGCTCGGTGCCCGAGGCCGGGGAGCCGGTGGAGATCCGCCTGCCCCGGAAATCGGCCATCGTGGTGATGCCGGAGCCCGCGGAGACGACGACCTGGGTGTAGTCCGAGTAGATGCGCGCCAGCGCCTGGATCTTCTGCGGCTCGGCGAACACACCCTGCCCGCGGACGGCATCGGCGGCGCTGTCGGCCTGGGCGAAGGCGATGTCGTACTCGCCGGTGCTCAGCTGCTGGACGTTGCGCAGGGTGGAGCCGGTCTCGACAGCCGTGGCCTGGATCGGGCTGCCCGCGGATATGGCCTTGGCGAGCTCGCCGCCGAGCGCGGCGTACACCCCGGTGGCGCTGCCGGTGGCGATGGTGAGGGGCCCCGCGCTCCCCCGGCAGGAGGACGGGTCGGCCACCGGATCAGGGGTGCTGGTGCAGGCGGTGGTCCCCAGGCTTGCGGCCAGCACCACGACGAGCCACGTTCTCCGGATCCGCCGCGACAGCATGGCAATGAGTATGTAAGGAGATCGTCACCTCCTGGAAGCCCCTTCTTCCTCCCGAAAACGGCAAGTCAGACATATAGGGCCGTTTAACCTCAAGTTTTCCCCAGAGGACGAGCCGATCGCGGGCAAGGCCCCTAACCTCCGATCAGCCGCGCAGCAGAAGGTCGCGCACATCACAGCGGGTGATCGGGGACACGGATGACGGAAACCGTCAGCAGCAGCCACAGCGACAGCCTCAACGCGGAACAGGAGGGGTACAAGCAGTCGCTGGGCCGCCGCCAGGTCCAGATGATCGCCATCGGCGGCGCGATCGGCACCGGCCTGTTCCTGGGCTCCGCCTCCCGGCTGCACAGCACCGGCCCGGCGCTGGTGCTCAGCTACGCGTTCGTCGGCGTGATCGCCTACCTGCTGATGCGGGCCCTCGGCGAGCTGGTGCTGCACCGTGCCACCTCCGGCGCCTTCGTGTCGTGGATGCGCGAGTTCTTCGGCGAGCGGGCCGCGTTCGTCACCGGCTGGATGTACTGGCTCAACTGGGCACTGACCGGCATCGCGGAGCTCTCGGCCGTCGGCGTCTACGTCAAACACTGGCTACCGGACATGCCGAGCTGGGCCACGGTGCTCATCGCGCTCGCCGTGGTGCTGGTCGTCAACCTGCTGTCGGCGAAGGCGTTCGGCGAGTTCGAGTTCTGGGCCTCGGTACTCAAGGTCGGCGCCATCGTGGTGTTCCTCGTGGTCGGCCTCGTCGTGGTCATCGGCCAGTTCGACATCGGCGGCCACCAGGCTGGCGTGCAGAACCTCTACGAGAACCCGGGCGGCTTCTGGCCGGCGTCGGGCGACTTCGCCTGGTACGGCCCCATTCTCGTGATGTCGGGCGTCGTGTTCGCCTACGCGGCGATCGAGATGGTGGGCGTTGCCGCCGGCGAGATGACCGACGCCAAGACCGAGGTGCCGAAGGCCGTCAACGCGGTGATCTTCCGGATCGGCGTCTTCTACTGCGGCTCGATCCTGCTGCTGGTCTGCATGCTGCCGACGTCGGAGTACACCAGCGGCACCAGCCCGTTCGTCACCGTGTTCGGCCGGCTGGGTCTGGGCTGGATGGGCGACGTGATCCAGGCGATCCTGATCGTCGCGGCCATGTCGAGCCTCAACTCCGGGCTGTACACGACCGGGCGCGTGCTGCGCAGCCTCGGGATGAGCAAGGAGGCGCCGCCGTTCACGCTGAGGATGAGCGCGTCCGGCGTCCCGTGGGCCGGCATCGTCCTGACGTCGGTCATCTACGTGTTCGGCGCGCTGCTCAACGCCGTCGACCCCGACGCGTTCGAGACCGCGCTGGAGGCGGCGGCCATCGGCGTCGTCTTCACGTGGGCGTCGATCTTCCTGTGCCAGATCCGCTTGCGGCAGCTCGTCAACAAGGGGGTCGTGCCGCGGAGCACGTTCCAGATGCCGGGCTCACCCTGGACCAGCTACGTCGGGCTGGCCTTCCTGGCCCTGGTGATCGTCGGTATGGCCATCTCCGGCTGGCAGGCTTCCGACGAGTTCTGGCACAAGACCAACTTCATCGTGGTGGTGATCGGGATCCCGCTCATCGCCATCCTGCTCGCGATCGGTTGGATGGTCGCCAAACCGAAGGTCGTCGCCAACACGGGTGGCAGGATCGGCCCGGTGTGGTCGGACACCGGCCCCACGTACCCGTCGGAGCCGAAGGCCTGACACAGGACGAAGGAGTCGGCTGAGTGGACGGTCTGGCGAGGTTCCTGGGGGCGAACCCGCCGTTCTGTTCACTGGCCGACTCCGAGCTGGAGAGCGTGGCCGCGGCGGCCCGGGTGGTGGACCACCCGGCCGGCGCGCTCGTCGTGGACGCCTTCGCCTCGGCCGGCGACGACCTGTTCGTCGTCATGGCCGGGCAGGTCGAGCTCTGGACCACCGACGGCGCCGCGGGAGAGCCCGCCGACGAGATCGTCGGCCAGGGCTGCGTGTTCGGGCACACCACCGCGCTGACGGGCGCCCCCATCGGCCCGCGGGCGGTGGCGCTCGGCCCGGTGCGGCTCGTCGAGATCCCGCGGAAGGCCGTCGCTGCGGCGTTCTCGTCGCCCGAGGGCGTCCGCTTCCTCGCCCAGGACCTCGCCGAGGACCGGGTGCGTGCGCAGGCGCCCGCGCACTTCCGCACCGTCGACGATCTCGTGGTCTCCGCGCCGGTGCTGGGGCACGCCGACATGACCGTCTCCGAGGCGGCCCGGGTGATGACCGAGCGGTCCAGCCACTACCTGGCCGTCCCGCGCGGGAACGGGGAGTTCGGGCTGGTCACCGACAGCGTCCTGCGCGAACATGTGCTGGCCGCCGGACGGCCGGGCGACACCCCGGTGAAGGACGTGATGATCCCGCGGGCGACCACGGCCAGGACCGGAACGCCCACCGCCGACGTGCTGCACCAGTTCGCCGAGGACCACCTCGACCAGCTCCTGGTGGTCGACCTCTCGGGCGCCCTGCGTGGGGCCGTCGACCCCGCCGACTTCCTGACCTCCCCGTCGGGCGCCGGGATGATGCTGCGGGAGAACGTGCGACGGGCCGAGTCGATCGGTCAGGTCGTGTCGCTCGGGCGGCAACTGCCCGTGCTGCTGGGCGACCTGGTCCGGCAGCGCCGTGAGGCGTCGGAGACCACGGCCGTGTACTCGACGGTGGTGGACGCGGTGCAGCGACGCGTGCTCTCGCTGGTGCTGGCCGGGCACCCGGAGCTGGACGAGGCCGAGGTCACCTGGATGTTGTTGGGCAGCAACGCCCGCCGCGAGCCGACGCTCGGCTCCGACATCGACTCCGCCGTGGTGTTCGCCGAGTCGGTGGACACCCCCGCCCGGGCCGGCGCCTACCGCACGGCGTTCGCGGAGGTCGCCGACGTGCTGCGCCGGGCCGGCCTGCGCGTCGACCAGCACGGCGCCACCCCCAGCTCGGCCAGGTTCTCCCGCACCCGGTCGCAGTGGCGGGCCGCGGCGCATCTGTGGCTCGACAGCCCGCTCGACAACCAGGGGATGCTCATGGCGTCGCTGCTGCTCGACGGGCGGCCGATCCAGGGCGACCCGGCCCGACCAGTGGTCAACGAGGTGTTCGCCGGTGTCCGCGACCATCCGGGCACGATGAAGCTGCTGGTCCGGGAGTCGCTGTCGCACCGCGCCCAGGTCCGGTCGGTCCGCGACGTGCTCGTCGGCCGCGGTGGCACCTTCGACCTCAAGAGCCACGCCCTGCGCCCGATCGTCGAGATCGCCCGCTGGGCCGCGCTGTCGGTGCGCTCCCCCGAGCTGTCCACCCGGGCGCGCCTGGCGGCCGCGTCGGGCTCGATGCTGATGCCCACCGAGCAGGCCCGCACCCTGATCGAGGTGTTCGAGGTGCTGCAGCGGGTGCGCCTGCGCCAGCAGCTGGCGCAGTTCGAGCGCGGGGAGCCGGTGACCGACGTGGTGTGGATGCGCCGGCTGGCGCCGTTGGACCGCAGCCTCGTGGCCCAGTCGGTGCGCGAGATCGCGACGGTGCAGAAGCGGCTGTTCAATATCGTTCAGTACACGTCGCCCGAAGAATGGGGCGCGCGGAAGCCTTAGATCCGCCCGCCGTGCCCGGGCAGGCCGGGGTCGTCCGGAACCGGTTCGTCGACGACATCGGAGGGCAGCATGGCGGCCGTGATCCCCAACGCCGCCGTGCTCGCCGCCAGCCGCCGGTAGTAGTCACCGACCGCCTCCAGCACCGCCTGCAGGGACCCCAGGAGCCGGGCGCCGCCTCGGGCGACGACGTCGGCCTCGTGCTCCTCGAACGCGAGGATGCCGTCGCGCAGCGCGAGCTTCATCTCCCGCAGCACCCGCGCGTCCTCCCGGGCGTAGACGCGGCACAGCCCTTCCGTCCGATGGTCGGCGGCGAGCACCAGGCCCCGGACGTGGGCCACCGAGTTGCGGACGAGGAGGTACTCCGGCTGCGCCCGGAGCGCCGCGACGGCCGCGCCCAGTGTCCGGAGGTCGACGTCATCGGCGCAGAACCCGACGGTGGCCGTCCAGACCTCGTGCAGGTCGTCGTCGACGAGGCCGTCGAGGAAGCTGACGAGGAACCGCCGGTGGCCCTCGACCACGTACTGGGCCTTGAACGGGGTGAGCTCCCGGGGATCCTCGCCCCGGGTGGCGGTGGAGCGCACGAACCCGTGGTCGCCGGCCAGTGCGTTCTCCATGCCGACGACGAGGTAGAGGTAGCGGACCCAGGCCGTCCACAGTTGCTCCAGGCCCATGTGGCGCAGCCCGTCCGGGGTCAGGACCACACCCCAACGGCCGCCGAAGCGCAGCCGGCGCATCGACCCGATCTCGTACATCCCCAGCAGCGCGTCGACCTCGGAGTGCACGTGGTGCAGCACCTTGCGGTAGGCGGCCGTGGCGTCGAGACCGGTGTGGTTGCGGACGATGTGCGGGCCGCCGACGTGCAGGTGGGCGAACTCGGTGACGTCGTAGACGCCGCCGCTCACCGCCATCCAGAGGCCCTCGCCGGGAGAGTTGTGGAGTACCAGGTCCGACACGTCGAGCGTGTCGCCGTGCTGGGCGTGGCCGCTGTAGGTGGTGAAGACGTCCTGGCTGAGCCGCCCGCGCGCCGTCAGCTCCCGGAGGACCTCACGCGCCTCGTCGTCGGACGCGACGTGGCGGCGCACCACCGCCATCAGCGCGTCGAGCACGGAGACGGCGAACCCGGCGCTGCCGCAGATGTAGAAGTGCGCGCCGCGGCCGCCGTCGGAGCCGTCGCGCAGCAGCGCCCACAGCCGGTCGGCGTGCTCGTCCGCGCCGATCAACACGGCGAGACGGCGCCGGGGACCGGGCTCCGTCACGAACCGGCCCGTCGTGGGGTCGAAGCGGGTGACCGCATCGGCCCGGGAGAACGCGGTGTGCACCTCGAGCCGGCCCTGCGCGGCGGCGTCGGCGAGATCGTCGTGGTGGACGAACTCGCCGGGCGTGCGCGCCCCGTAGAACAGCAGGCTCTCCCCCGGGCCGCCGGAGCGGGCGCGCACGAAACCGTGGAACGGGGCGATGCCCGACCCGGCCGCGAACATCACCACGGGCGCAGCGGGATCCACCGGCAGCCGGAACCGCGGCGTCGGCACGATCTTCAGCGACAGCTGCCGGTCGCGGTGTCGGGGCTCGGTGGCCATGCGGCGCAGGAAGTTCGAGGCGCTGCCCAGCCGCTCCCGCGCGTAGGAGTACGGGGTGCGCGCCGAGGTGTAGCGCAGCCCGCCGACCACCAGCCGCAGCATCTCGGCGGGCGCGCCGTCGTCCGTGGCCGAGGCGATGGAGTACAGCCGGAAGTCCTCCGGCGGCACGACGGCACACAGCGCTTCCGGCTCGCCCGGGTCGGCCCTCCACAGCCGGGTGACGTCGTAGCCCGCGGAGTGGAGCAGGTTGAGCACGTCCCAGAGCTCCCACTGGTCCTCCATGCGGGAGTCGACGATCCGCTTGAGCGACCCGGTCGGCGACAGCGCCAGGAGGCGCTTCGCGACCTCGCGGGTGACCGGACGGATGCGGGCGAACGTGAGCACGGTGCGCAGCGGCAGGACCTCGGTGTCGTGGGTGTACCCGGCGCGCAGCCGGACCGCGCTCTGCCAGTTCGAGGTGAGCGCGACGATCTCGTCCCCGGTCGCCTGCAGCGCCCCCAGTGTGCGGCGGACCAGGTCGTCGTCGTTCTCCGCCAGCACCCCGACCCGGTCGCCGGGCTGGTGGTGCACGCCCTGGCCCGTGACGTCCAGCTCGACGTGGCAGGTCCAGCCATCAGGTGTCTCGACGACGCGGCCGCTGCGCGGGCGCCCGAACGCCACGGGCGGGCCGACCGAGGGCCGCCGCTCGTCGCGGACCACGGCGAGCTCGTCGTCGATGTGGTCCCAGGTCCGGTCCTTGAACAGGCCGGTGAACTTCGCACCTGTGGTGACCTCGCGACCGACCTTGAACGCCACCTCCAGGAACCCGTAGGCCTTGATCCGGTGCAGGCCCATCCAGCCCCGGTCGCCGGCATACGAGTCGAGTACCGCGTTGTAGACGCCGCGCAGCGCGGGCCGGCCGCTGTCCTCCACGTACTGCCGTACCGACACCTCGCGCAGTGCCGCCACCACCTCCGTCCAGTGCCGCGGGAAACCCTGGGCCAGCAGCGTGCTCTGCTGCCCCACGAGCGAGTCGTACGACTGCCGCTCCAGGAATGCGTCGAGCGCGTGGATCTGGGGCTGCGCGGTGCCGGCCGGGCTCGGAGCGCCGTCGAAGATCGGGACGCCCGCGGTGCCCACCGTCTTGGCCCAGAGCACCTGGTCGAGGAAGGTCGCGCTGCGCGGGTTGGGATCGATCTGCGGGTAGATCACCTGGGTGGCGTGGAGCAGCTGGTCGTGCACGGCCAGCAGCGCCGCCTCGCACGCGGCGGGGTCGTCGGCCAGCACCGCCTCCTGGGCGCGCAGCATGGAGTCCAGCACCGGGGTCAGCGCCATCGCGAACTCGGTGGTGACCAGGTAGAACAGGCGCTCGGCCGCGTTGTCCCAGGCCGGAACGAGCAGGTCCATGTTGTCGAGGCGCCGCGGACCCGACGGGTCGCGCAACCTCCAGTTGTAGAGGAACAGGTCGGTGTAGGACACCGCGGGCACCGGTTTGCCGAGCCGCCGCGACACCTCGGTCCACGGGCGCAGGATCGCCTTGGGCAGCGCGGCGGGCGGGGTGGTGGTGACGTACTGGTAGGCGTGCGCGAACGCCCCGAGCATCGCCGACGCGCGCAGCAGGTAGCGGTCGGGCAGCGCGCCGACTCCGGCGTCCAGCACGGGGAGCCGGTCGAACGCGGAGCGCAGGGTGACGCGCCGGAACAGCTCCGGCAGCTGCTCGACCATGTCGTCCCACGCCCGGTGCGATCCCGGCAGCTCCCGCAACGGGGGTTCGGTGGGCAGGAAGCCGTGCTCGATCGAGAGGAATCCGTCGATCTCGTCGCCGCGTGACCGGTTGTGCGCCTCGGCCGCCTGCACCACCCTGCGGGCGGGTGCCACCGGGGCATCGACGGTGCTGCGCATCGCGCGCATCTCCGACGGCGCAACGAGGTTCGTGGCGTCGGGATCGGCGACATGGAACGACCAGGTGAGGTCGTACGGGCCGATCCGCAGCACGTCGCGGACGGAGAGCGGACGGCTGGTGACCGGCTCGTCGTCGACGTAGCTGCCGTTGGCGCTGCCCAGGTCCGTGACGACCAGCCGGCCGCCGACCCGTTCCAACCGCGCGTGCCGGCGGGAGACGGCGCGGTCGGCCAGCACGATCGTGTCCGGATCGGGGAGCCGGCCCAGCACGACCGGTAGCGCGCAGAGGTGCTCGGCCCTCTCGCCCGTGCCGCGGACGGTGACGACCAGGCGGATCGGGAGGTCAGGAATGGTAGATCACCGCCCGGCAGATGTCGGAGCGCGACAGCGTGCCGGCGAGCTTCCCGTTGTCGACGACGGGAAGCCTGCGGATGCGCTGCTCCGTCATGACGACAGCCGCCCGCGCGACCTGGTCGGTGGAGGCGACCGTGACGGCATCCCGTTCCACCAGCGCGTCGATCGAGTGGCCGGCCATCTCCTGGCCCTTCTCGACGAAGATCCGGAACGCGTCGCCCATCGTGCCGCCGCCGGCCACGACCTCGTCGAACCGCGGCAGCATCGCCCGCATCAGGTCGTCCTCCGACAGCGCACCGACGAACGTGTCGTCGTGGTCGAGCACCATGAGGTGGCTGACCTCGGACACGCTGATGATCTCCGCGGCCCGCCGGATGTCGGCGCCCACCCTGATGTAGGCCGGATAGGGCGTCATGATGTCGCGCACCAGCACAGCAGGCCTCCAGAGGGCTCTCGTCCCCTGGATAGTCGTCCGGAGTGCCCGATTCGCTAGCAGCGCTGGTAGCGCAGGTCGAACGGGCGGTCGGAGTGTTCCGCGGAACGCGGTCTGCGCTCGTCCGTCACGCAGCGGCGTTTCTCTGTCGGGGCAGGAGGTGTTGCAGGATGGGGTCGGGGTCGAGCCGTTCCCCGGTCCAGTACGGGGTGAGGCTGTCGCGGGTGATGCGTAGCCGGGCGCGGGTGTTGAGTTCGATGAGGCTCTCGGTGTTGCCGTCGAGCGGGGCGCCGGCCTCGGGCACCGGTGTGCCGTCGGGACGGCTGAACAGCCACTTCCCGTCCTCCCATCGGATGGTGTAGCCGGTGTCGTGGATCAGGCGGTGGTGGAACCCGCAGACCAGGACCAGATTGTCGAGGTCGGTGGGGCCTCGGTGGAGCCAGTGCTGGACGTGGTGGGCGCGTGGGTGTCGGGTGTGGGAGCAGCCGGGGAACCTGCAGCCGGGGCCGTCGCGGACGGTGAGTGCGGCGATCTGGGGCGCTGGCCCGGTTGGGGTCGGCCTGTGCGCGACGGGTGGCGCGCACGACGGTCTCGACGTGGCTGGCGGTGCCGGCCAGGGCGAGATCGAGCAGGACCTGCTCGGCGTCAGCGGCCAGGGCCGGGACCCGGGCTCGGACTCGGGGTCTGGGGCGAGGTCGGGGACATGGGTGGCGGGCGGGGGGTGCTCCGGTCCGGGAGCGGTCTCGAGGACGGGCCCGCTGGCGTCCGGACCCTCGGTGTCGGCCACCGGCCGGGGGATGTCGGCGGGTCGGGCCCGGCAGCACGTCGCGCCGCGGCACCGTCCGGCGGGGCGGGTGTCGGGTCGGGTGTCGGTTGTCCGGCGATGCGGGTGATGGCCCGGACCTTGGAGTAGGACACCCGACCGGCCGCGAACGCCTCGGTGATCTTCGGTAGTCGGGTGAAGGCGTGGGCGACCCGCACGTGTTCGGCGGCCGTGCGCAGGCTCATCCCGATCCGCCAGCACAACCAGTGCGCACACGACTTCAGACCCGGGCCCGCCCAGCCGCCACGCCGGTCGAACTCGGCCAGCAACTGCTATCTCTCCCGCGGCGTCATCACGGCTCCAGCGACAGCAACGACTCCCCCGCCGAGACGAAGCCCGCGCGGCGGTAGAACGCGGCGCTCCCCGCCGTCGGGGCGAGCAGCAGGCGGCGGTAGCGCCGCTCCCGGGCGTGCTCGACCGCGGCGTTGAGCAGCGCGCCGGGCACGCCACGGCCGGCGAAGGAGGCGAGCACGAACGCGTTGCCGACGTGCCCGATCCGGCCACCGCGCGAGCCGGGACGCGGCATGTGCACGATCTCGACCACGTTGATGGAGCCGATCGCGGTGAAGCCCTGCCTCGGGGTGCCCACCTCGGCCAGCCAGAACGTGCGCCGGACCAGCTCCATCCGCCACCACTGCTCGAACGCGGCCTCGAACCCCGGATCGTCGACAGCCCGGCCGCTACGCTCCTCCAACCAGGAGCGGCGCAACGCGGCCAGGGCGGCCATGTCGCGCTCGTCGGCGACCCGGATGGTGAAGTCTCCCCCGTTGGCCGAATCAGCCACCACTGAGGGGATTCACGACGGTCAGGGGCAGCAGTGTGGTGCCACTCGGCCCCACTTCGATGTCGGTGCCGGTGGACGGGCACACGCCGCAGTCGAAGCAGGGCGTCCAGCGGCAGTCGTCCTGCTCGCGGCCGGCCAGGGCGTCCTGCCAGTCGTCCCAGAGCCAGTCGCGCTCCAGGCCGGAGTCGAGGTGGTCCCAGGGCAGGATCTCGTGCTGGCCACGCTCGCGCGTGGTGAACCAGGCCAGATCGACGCCCATCGGCTCCAGCTCCACCGCCGCCGCGGACGTCCAGCGCTCGTAGGAGAAGTGCTCACTCCAGCCGTCGAAGCGGCCGCCCTCGCGCCACACCCGCTCGATGACGGCGCCGACGCGGCGGTCGCCGCGCGCGAGCAGTCCTTCGATCAGGGACGGTTGCCCGTCGTGGTAGCGCATGCCGATGGTGCGGCCCAGCTTGCGGTCGGTGTTGACGGCGGCGCGCAGCTTGCGCAGCCGGTCGTCGACGACGTCGGGGTGGCACTGTGCCGCCCACTGGAACGGCGTGTGCGGCTTGGGCACGAACCCGCCGATGGAGATGGTGCAGCGCACGTCGTTGCGGCCCGATGCGATGCGCCCCGCCTTGATCACACGGTGGGCCATGCCCGCGATCTCCAGGACGTCCTCGTCCTCCTCGGTGGGCAGCCCGCACATGAAGTAGAGCTTCACCTGGCGCCAGCCCTGCGCGAAGGCCTCCGAGACGGTGCGGATCAGGTCCTCCTCCGACACCATCTTGTTGATCACGCGGCGGATGCGCTCCGACCCGCCCTCGGGGGCGAACGTCAGCCCGGAGCGGCGGCCGTTGCGGCTGATCTCGTTGGCGAGGTCGATGTTGAACGCGTCGACCCGCGTGGACGGCAGCGACAGCGAGGTGTTGGTGCCCTCGTAGCGGTCGGCCAGGCCCTTGGTGATCTCAGCGATCTCGGAGTGGTCGGCGCTGCTCAGCGAGAGCAGCCCCACCTCGTCGAACCCGGTGGCGCGCACGGAGGCGTCGACCATCTTGCCGATGCCCTCCAGCGACCGCTCGCGGACCGGGCGGGTGATCATGCCGGCCTGGCAGAAGCGGCAGCCGCGGGTGCAGCCGCGGAAGATCTCCACCGACGCCCGCTCGTGCACGGTCTCGGCCAGCGGCACGAGCGGGGCCTTCGGGTAGGGCCACTCGTCGAGCTCGGTGGTGGTGCGCTTGGTGACGGTGCGCGGCACGCGGTCCTCGGCCGGCGTCACGGACGCGAGGTGGCCGTCGTCGGCGTAGGTGACGGTGTAGAGCGACGGCACGTAGCAACCGTCGGTGGCGGCGAGGCGCAGCAGCAGCTCGTGACGCCCACCCGGGCGGCCCTCGGCCTTCCACTCGCGCACGACGTCGGTGATGTCGCCGACCACCTCCTCGCCATCGCCGATCGCGGCGACGTCGACGAAGCGGGCGATGGGCTCCGGGTTGAACGCGGCGTGCCCACCGGCCACGACCACCGGGTCGTCGACGCCGCGGTCCACCGCATGCAGCGGAATGCCCGCGAGATCCAGCGCCGTGAGCATGTTGGTGTAGCCGAGCTCGGTGGAGAAGCTGATGCCCAGCACGTCGAACGCGCCCAGCGGGCGGTGGGTGTCGACGGTGAACGCGGGCACGCCGTGCTCGCGCATGAGGGCCTCGAGGTCGGGCCACACCGCGTAGCAGCGCTCGGCCAGCGCGTCGGCACGCTCGTTGAGCACCTCGTAGAGGATCTGGACGCCCTGGTTGGGCAGGCCGACCTCGTACGCGTCGGGGTACATGAGCGCCCACCGGACGTCGGCGGCGTCCCAGTCCTTGCTCTGCGCGTTCAGCTCGCCGCCGACGTACTGCACCGGCTTGGAGACGCGCGGGAGCAGGGCTTCCAGAGCGGGGAACACGGAGGCTGTCACGACGATCCAGGGTAGCCCCGGTCCGGGGAGCCGGCCTGCCCACCCGCGGATACGACCGAACCGCGTCCCCGTGGCGGCCGAACGTCACAGCGATGAACGAGTCCTTCTGCCGCGTCGGTCCCATCGAGCTCTGCTACGAGTCGATCGGCGACCCACGCCGGCCGACGGTTCTGCTGATCATGGGTCTGGGGCTGTCTCTGGACTGGTGGCGCGACGACTTCTGCGCGGACCTGGCCGCCCGTGGCTTCCACGTGGTGCGGTTCGACAACCGCGACGTCGGCCGCTCCACCCACGTGTCCGGCCCGGGGATCTCGGGATGGGAGTTCCTGCGCCGCCGCGCGAAGCCCGTCTACACACTCGGGGACATGGCCGACGACGCCGCCGGGCTCGTCGCCCACGTGGCCCCCGACGGTGCGCACGTCGTCGGGGCGTCGCTGGGGTCGATGGTGGCGCAGGAGGTGGCGATCCGGCACCCGGGCCGCACCCGCTCGCTCGTCTCGATCATGGGACGGCCGGGTGACGGCCGCACCGGCAAGGTCTCGCTGCGGATGGTCCCGGAGTTCCTGCGCCCGCCGTCGGCCGATCCGGTGGAGGGCATGGTGCGCAGCTTCCACCGGATCGGCTCGGCGAACCGCACCGCGCAGGACGACGAGGACGTCCGCGTGACGATGCGCCGATCGGCCCGGCGGGAGACCGGGGGCGACGGCGGCGGCCGCCAGCTCGCCGCCTGCGTCGGCGAGCGCGACCGCACCGCCGACCTCCGACACCTGGCACTGCCCGCGCTGGCCTTCCACGGCCTGCGCGACCGCGTCATCCAGCCGTCGGGTGGCCGGGCCACGGCCGCGGCGATCCCCGGCGCCGAACTGGTGGAGGTGCCGGGCATGGGCCACGACCTTCCGCGCTGGGTGTGGCCGCAGCTGATCGACGCGATCGCCCGCACAGCCGCCCGCACCTCAGCCCCGCTGCGGGACGACTCCGCCGATCAAGGCACCGACGTCGCGCGTTGATCTCCGCGAACGACATCAGCGCCTTGATCACCGCGGTGCGGCGCCGCTCAGAGCAGGCCGGCTGAGCGCAGCGAGGCGCGCACGTCCTCGTGGTAGGCCTCGTCGAGCGGCACCAGCGGGAGCCGGATGCCGCTCTGGATCAGGCCCATCTCGGCCAGCGCCCACTTCACCGGGATCGGGTTGGGCTCCACGAACAGCGACCGGTGCAGGCCGGCGATGCCGGCGTCGATCGTGGCGGCCAGCTCGGCGTCGCCGGCGAGGGCTGCGGCGCACATGCGTGCCATGGCTTCGGGCGCGACGTTGGCCGTCACGGAGATGTCGCCGTGGAAGCCCGCCAGGATGCTGGCCCGGGCCGTGGCGTCGTCGCCGGAGTACAGGGCGAAGTCCGGGAGCTCCAGCGCGACCAGGTCGCGCACACGGTCCAGATCGCCCAGCGCCTCCTTGATGCCGATGATTCCCGGCACCTCCGCCAGCCGCGCCACCGTGGAGGGCAGCATGTCGACGGCCGTGCGGCCGGGCACGTTGTAGAGGATCTGCGGGATGTCGACGGCCTCGGCGACGGCCTTGAAGTGCCGGTAGGGGCCCTCCTGCGGGGGCTTGTTGTAGTACGGGGTGACGAGCAGTGCGGCATCGGCACCGGCGGCCTTCGCGGCCCGCGTCAGGTGGATGGCCTCGCTGGTGCTGTTGGCTCCGGTGCCCGCGATGATCGGCACCCGGCCCGCGGCGACGTCGATGGTGCGGCGGATGACCTCGGTGTGCTCGGAGACGTCGAGCGTGGCCGACTCGCCGGTGGTGCCGACGGACACGATCGCCGACGTGCCGGCCTCGATCTGCCGGTCCACGACCTTGGCCAGCGCCTCGTGGTCGACCGAGCCGTCCTCGCGCATCGGGGTGACCAGGGCGACGATGCTGCCGGTGATCATGCTGCCGGTGATCATGACTGTGTCCTCCGCTCCGGGCCGCACGGCCCGGCGTAACGGTACGCGGGACCGGCCGCATCCCCGCTACCGTCGACCCACCGAGGGCGAGGAGGAGCCGTGCGACACCGACCTCCTGTCCTGCTCGCGGGTGCCGTCCTCGCGCTGGTCGCTGCAGCGTCGCTGCTGCTGCCGTGGCGCCGGGCGGCCGGGGCGCCGGTGCTGCTCGTGCCCGGCCCGACCGTTTCGCTGGACGCCGGGACGTCCCCGGGCTGGCAGGTGGTCGGACCGGTCGGGGTCGGGGTGGTCACCGGGCTGGCTCTCGCCGCCGTCGTGGCCGCCTCGGTCGCCTGGCCGTTCGCGCGCACGGCGGTGGCCGCGGCCGGTGGAGCGGCCGCAGCGGCGGGCGTCACCACCCTCCTGGACGCGTCCGGGGTCGCGGGGCCGTGGGTCGCGGTGGTGGCCGGGGTGGCCGCGGTCGGCACAGGCGTCGCGGCGGCGGCGACCGGGCCGACGACGGTCCGGACCGCTGTCCCGGTCGTACTGGGGACGGTCGTGGGCATCGTCGCGGGGAGCCTCGTGGCCGTTCCACCCCGGGCCGCGCCCGTCCTCGACGGCCCCTTCGTACGACTCGCCGGAATCGACCGGCCGGCCACGCTGACGGTGGTGGACGGGGCCGCGGCGGTCGTCGACGTCGACGGACTGACCCGTCCCGGCGACCGTCCCACCGTCCTGGCCCGGGTCCCGGACGGTGACCGCGGCCGTCGCCAGGGGATCCTCGGCGTGGCCGGGGACCGAGTCGTACGCTGGGTCGACACCGGCGTCGTCATGGTCACGGGGCTGCGCGCCGGCGACCCGGTGGCCGTGCGCATCCGTGACGTGGCCGAGGCCGGGCGCGTCGGCGACGACGGCTCGGTGTGGTTGCGGGCCATCGGGGACCCGCCCGACACCGTGCGCCAGCTCATCCTCTCTTCGTACGACGGGCCACAGGACCTCGCGGCCGTCTATCTGCCGGTGGTCACGATCGACGCACCCACGAACGGCGAACGGCTCGATCTGGCGACTCTGCGCCCGGTCCGCGGCGGGGCCCTCGACGCCGCAGGGTCGAGGGGTGGGGCCTCGATCGACCGCGTCACGCCGCAGCCGAACCGCCTCGGCGTCACCGCGCTGGCGGGCGGGCTCGACCCGACCTGCGGCCTGACGGCCGACCCCCGCAGCGCCTTTCTGGCGACGGCGGGTCGGCCGGCCCAGGACACCCAGGGCGGGGTGTGGTTCGTTACGGAGGCCGACCGGCTGCTGCGGCTCGGGCCCGACGGGGTCCTGCAGGTCGTGGCGACACCGGTGCCCGGCCCGGTGTCGGACCTCGTCGCGACGCCCGACGGCGCGCTCGTGCTGGTCGCGGGAACCGCGGTGTGGCGCCTGCCCGCCGCCGTCACGGCCCTCGTCCCGCTGCCCGCGACGCCGATCGGCTGCGCGGCCGCGCCCCCGGCCGTCGGACCGCTCGCCACGTTCACGCCCGTCGCGAACACCGCGGACGATCCCCTGGGCGTGCCACTGGACGTGACCGGCCGATGGGCGAGCGGCCGTCTCGGCACCGGCGAGATCGTCGCCCTCTCCCCCGACGGCGGGCGCACCGCGCTCGGCCGGCGGCAGGACGGCGACCTCGGCCCCGTCGTCCCGGACGGATCGGGCGGCGTGTGGTGGTGGGAGGTCACCGACGGCCGGGCGACCCTGGTGCACGGCAGGCCCGGCACGGCCGAGCAGCGGTTCCCCGAGGTGGCCGGCCCGACGTCGACTCAGGCGAGCGGGGCGTCCCTGCTGACCGACCTCGGCGGGCGCCCACCGCTGATCGGCACCGCCGAGGGCGCGTTCCGGATCGACGGCGGATCGGCCCAGCGCGTGGTGGCCGGGCGGGTCGACGGCGGCGTCGTGCGCCCCGACGGGCGCGGCTGGGTACTCGCCGACGGCCGCCTGCTGGCCCTGGACGGCGACCGTGTGCTCGGCCCCGTGATCGACGCCGGGGCCGCGCGGAACGACGCCGTGCCGGTGGTGGTGCAGCTGGCGAAGGGCGTGGCCCCGAACCGGCTCGCGCTCCCCCACGCCCGTCTCCTGCTCGACGCGCACGGGCGCGGGCTGGTCGTGTCCGACGGCGTCGCACTGGCCGTGACCACCGACGGCTCCGTGACGGTGGTGGCGCAGGACCCGCGCCTGGACGCGCTGTTCACGGTGGAGGGCGGGATCGTCCGGTTCGACGAGGGAACGCTGCAGCGGGTGGACCTTCCCTAGCCCCAGGCGGCGCGCATCCGGTTGCCCGCGGTGGTGATGCGGCGGGCGCTGGCCGCCAGCACGATCACGATCGCGACGGCCCCGGTGACGACCACGGCCGGCGGCGGGTCGTTCAGCGCGATCCCGGCCAGGGCCCAGACGGTGGCCGCGGCGTAGGCCGCGACCGCGGTGCCCGACAGCACGACCCACGCGACGATCGCGGCGGCGGCGAGCAGCACGACCACCGCGGCGATGGCGGCGAGCGCGTTCTCGCCGGGCAGCCCCGCCCACACGCCGGTGGCGGCGGTGCCGAGCACGGTGGCCAGCGAGACCCAGCCGGTGTAGAGCGCCACCGGGCCGCGGAACAGCACCCGCTCGCGGACGTCGGCCGCGGGCTCGTGGCTCAGCCGGCCGAACACCGTGGCCAGCGTGACGAGCAGCGCGATGATCAGCAGCTCGGCCAGGAGGATCGCCCGGCCACCGAAAGCGAGGATCCACAGCGGGTTGAACACCGCTGACGCGGCCATCCACCAGCCGGTGCGGCGGTGGATCTCGCGGCTGCGCTGCGCGGGGAGGACCTGGTAGACCGCGTACGCGAGGAACCCGACGTAGATCGGCGCCCAGATCGCGAACGCCCAGCCCGCGGCCAGCAGCGGGGTGCGGTAGTCGTTGGCGACCACCCCGATCGACTCGCCGGTGGCCCCGCTCCCCCCGAGCCCGGACACCACGATCTGGACGACGGCGAGCACCGCCACAACGGAGCTCCGCACGAGATCGACGCGGGCGGAGCGGGGAGAGATGACCGTCATGACCACATCATCGACCTGGCCGGGCGGCAGGGCTACCCGAGTCGCCTGAGAGGTTCAACCGAGTTTCTGATCCGCCGCGGCGGATCACCGCAGCAGCAGTGCGTCGAGGCGGCGTGACGCCACCGACGGAACCGGGTCAGTCGAGCCGCAGCTGGAACCAGTACTCGTCGCGTATGTCGCCGGGGCCCAGGCGCAGGGCACCCGGGAAGCGGCCGACCTCGGCCCAGCCCTGGCGGCGGTAGAAGGCCGGCAGGGTGGTGCCGCCGCGGACCGAGAGCAGCAGGTGCTCCAGGCCCAGCCCACGGGCATCGGCCGCGACGGCGTCGAGCAGCGCCGCGCCCTGGCCGCGCCCCTGTTCGTCGGGGTGCACCATCAGCCGCAGGACGTACCCGCCGTGCTCCTTGCGCGGCCCCGCCATGCGTTCCAGGAAGACGGTGCCGGCCAGCCGGTCACCGTCCTCGATGACGATCATCCGGTGCCGGCCCGCCCGGACCTCCGCCATCGCCGACGCGGCGGCGGCACGGATGTCGTCCTCCGGATCGTCGACGAGGAACCCGACGGCCCCGTCCGCGCGGGTCACGGCGGTCCACAGGGTGCCCAGTGCTTCTTCGAGGTCCTGGTGCACGTGCTCCACCAGGGTGGGCGTCACAGGTTCGGGAACCAGAGCTTGATCTCCCGGGCCGCGCTCTCGGGCGAGTCCGAGCCGTGCACGAGGTTGAACTGTGTCTCGAGCCCGAAATCGCCGCGGATGGTGCCGGGCGTGGCCTTCTCGACGGGGTCGGTGCCGCCGGCGAGCTGGCGCCAGGCCGCGATGGCCCGCGGGCCCTCGACGACGGCGGCGAGAACCGGGCCGGAGGTGATGAACTCCAGGAGGGACCCGAAGAACGGCTTGCCGTCGTGCTCGGCGTAGTGCTGCTCAGCGGTGTCGCGGTCGACGGTGCGCAGGTCGAGGGCGACGAGGTCGAGGCCCTTGCGCTCGATGCGGGCGAGGACCTCGCCGACGAGCTTGCGCCCGACGCCGTCGGGCTTGACGAGGACGAGAGTGCGTTCAGTCACGTCACCAAGAGTATCGGCGATGAGTTCGCGGAGTCCCGCCGGTCTCACCTGCATGACCTCCGTCGACGCGTACGTCGCCACCGTGCCCGCCCCGCTCGCTCCCGTCGTCGCGGTTCTGCGGGAGATGCTCTGCGCCGAGCTCGCCTCCGCGGGCACGATGCGGCGCGGCGACCCGACCTGGTCGGTCGGCGGCGCGCCGGTCGCCGGGTTCCGGGTGAACACCACGTCGGTCACGCTCGCGTTCTGGCGCGGCGCCGAGATCGACGACCCGTCCGGGCGGCTCGTCGTCGCCGCGAACGGCACGGCGTCGGTCCGCGTGCGCCGCATGCGCGACATCGACGGCGCGCTGTTCGCCGAGTGGCTGCGCCAGGCCGATGAGCTGGAGTACGCCTCAGCCGCTCTGCTGGCTGGGTAGCTCCCCTCGGGCCATCTTGCGGGCCACGTCGCGGCGCATGAGGATCAGCCCGCCGAACACCAGCGCGAACACGACGCCCATCACCCCGAGCACCGGCACGAACACGAACCCGACGACGACCGTGACGACCTGCATCACCAGCGCGAACGTCAGGCCCCACGAGCGACGCTGCAGGCCGGAGCCGACGATCATCAGCACCGCGACGCCGACGACCAGGCCGGCGCTGAGCGGCGTGGCTCCGTCACCGAACTTCGACAGGACCAGCAGCGCCAACAGAACGACGATGGCCTCGAGGATCAGGGTGGCCGCGAAGACGCCGCGGATGCCCTTCATGGGATCGGGGATGGGCTTGGTCATGCCGAGATCTCCAGAACCGTTGTCGCGGCCGGGATCGGAGCCGTGATGGTGGTCGGCGTCATCACAGAGGCTCGAGTCCGAACAGTGCGCGGGCCTCGCCCACCGTCACGACCGACCCGGTGATCACGACGCCCACCCCGGACTCGCCCCCCTCCTCAGCCAGCTCCCCCGCCTGCTCGACGGCGCGCGACAGCGACGGCTCGACGCTCACGCGGTCGGCACCGAACACGTCGGTGGCCAGCGCGCCGAGCTCGTCGGCGTCCATGGCGCGCGACGACGAGTTGGCCGTCACCACGATCTCCTGCAGCACCGGCTCCAGCTCCGCGAGGATGCCGCGGGCGTCCTTCTCCCGCATCACGCCGATGACGCCGACGAGCCGGGTGAACCGGAACTCCGTCGTGATCGCCGCGGCCAGCGCGCGGGCGCCGTGCGGGTTGTGGGCGGCGTCGGCGAGCACCGTGGGCACGCCCTGGCCTGCGGCGAGCCGCTCCAGCCGCCCCGGCGAACGGACGGAGGCGAACGCGTCGCGCACCGCGTCCGGATCGAGGGGCTGCTTGGGCCCGGCCCCGATCAGGGCCTCGGCCGCGGCGAGGGCGAGCGCGGCGTTGGACGCCTGGTGCTCGCCGTGCAGCGGCAGGAAGATGTCGTCGTACATGCCCGAGAGGCCGCGCAGCGCCAGCCGCTGGCCGCCCACCGCCACCTCGCGCTCGGCCACCCCGAACTCGGCGCCCTCGCGAGCCACCTGCGCCCCGACCTCGACGCAGCGCTCGATGAGCACCTCCGCCACGTGTTTGTCCTGGGCCGCCAGCACCGCGACCGAACCGGGTTTGATGATGCCGGCCTTCTCGCGCGCGATCCCCAGCACGTCGGTGCCGAGGAACTCGGCGTGGTCGAGCCCGATGGGGGTGATCACGGCGACGGTGGCGTCGGCGACGTTGGTGGCGTCCCAGCGCCCGCCCAGTCCGACCTCGATGACGCCGGCCTCGACCGGTGCGTCGGCGAACGCTGCGAAGCCCATCGCCGTGAGCACCTCGAACTTGCTCAATCCGCCGAGCTTGGCGTCGACGATGTCGACGAATGGCAGCACGTCGCGGTAGAGCTCGACGTAGCGCTCGGGCGTGATCGGGCGGTTGTCCACGTTGATGCGCTCGGTGGCCCGCTGCAGGTGCGGGCTGGTGTAGCGGCCGGTGCGCAGGCCGATCTCGGTGAGCAGCGCGTCCACCATCCGGGCGGTGGACGTCTTCCCGTTCGTGCCGGTCAGGTGCACGATCGGGTAGCCGCGGTGCGGGTCGCCCAGCGCGTCGACGAGGGCGGAGATCCGCTCCAGCGAGGGCTCCATGACCGTCTCGGGCCAGCGCTTGTCGAGCTCGGCCTCGACGGCGAGGAACTCCGCGTAGCTCGCCACCGTGGACGTCGGCGGGACGACGTCGGGCGAGTCGCCGCCGCGGATGGCGTCGAGGACGTGCGAGATCACGGCGTCTTCCGGGCTCGGGATCTCCCCTTCGCCTTCGGGGCCGCTCACGACGGCAGCGCCGCCAGCCGCGAGTTGATCCGCTCGATGTCGGCCTCCGCCGCCGCCCGCCGGGCCCGGATGCCGTCGACGATGTCGGCCGGGGCCTTGTCGACGAACTTCGGGTTGCCAAGCTTCTTGTCGGCCTGGTCGAGCTCCTTCTGCGCGGCGGCGAGGTCGCGACCCAGCCGAGCGCGCTCGGCGGGGACGTCGATCGCGTCGGAGGTGTCGAGCTCGACCTGCACGGTGCCTGCTGCGAGCGCGACCTCGAGGGTGGCGGTGGGAGCGAAGCCGGCGGCCGCCGCCTCCAGCCGGTTGAGCGCGACAACCGACTCCAGGTGCGCCCCCAGCCCGGCCGCGTCCAGGCCGACCAGGCGCGCGGGCACCCGACGGCTGTCGGGGACGCGCTGCTCGGTGCGGAAGCGCCGGATCTCGGTGATCAGCTTCTGGGCGTCGGTGACGCGCCGGGCCGCCGCGACGTCGACGTCGGCACCGGGCGCGACCGGCCATTCGGCGACGACGATGGACTCTCCACCCGTGAGCGCCTGCCACAGCGCCTCGGTGATGAACGGGCTGATCGGGTGCAGCAGACGAAGGAGCGCGTCCAGGACGTGGCCGAGGACGGCGCGCGTGCCGTCCGCGGTGGTCTCGTCGGCGAGCTGCGGCTTGGCCAGCTCGACGTACCAGGCGCAGAACTCGTCCCAGGTGAAGTGGTAGAGCGCCTCGGTGGCCTTGGCGAACTGGAAGTCCTCCAGCAGCGCGTCGACCTGGTCGCGGACCTCGCGCAGCCGCCCGAGGATCCAGGCGTCGGCGTCGGTGGGCGAACTCGGCAGCGGCAGAGCGGGCGACGCGCCGCTCGTCATCGCGAACCGCGTGACGTTCCACAGCTTGGTGCCGAAGTTGCGCGCCGCGAGGACGTTGTCGTCGCCGATGGGCGCGTCGGTGCCCGGGTTGGCGACGCGGGCGAGCGCGAAGCGGACCGCATCGGTGCCGAACTCGTCCATCCAGACGTTGGGGTCGACGGTGTTGCCGACCGTCTTCGACATCTTCTTGCCGTGCTGGTCACGCACCATGCCGTGCAGCGAGATGGTGTCGAACGGCTTCTCGTCCATGGCGTAGAGGCCGAACATCATCATCCGGGCGACCCAGAAGAACAGGATGTCGTAGCCCGTGTGCAGGACCGAGGTGGGATAGAACTTGGCCAGGTCCGGCGTCTTCTCCGGCCAGCCCAACGTGGAGAACGGCCAGAGGCCCGAGGAGAACCAGGTGTCGAGGACGTCCTCGTCCTGGGTGTAGCCGGCGGGCGGCTGCTCGTCGGGGCCGAGGCAGACCGCTGTGCCCTCCGGTGAATACCAGACCGGGATGCGGTGGCCCCACCACAGCTGGCGCGAGATGCACCAGTCGTGCATGTTGTCGACCCAGCTGAACCAGCGCGGCTCGAGCTCCTTGGGGTGGACGGTGACGTCGCCGCTGCGGACGGCATCGCCCGCGGCCTTCGCCAGCGGCGCGACCTTGACGAACCACTGCAGGGAGAGCCGCGGCTCGATGGGCTCGAACTTGCCGCGCGAGGCGTGCCCGACGCTGTGGACGTACGGGCGCTTCTCGGCGACGATCCGACCCTGGGCGGCGAGCGCCTCACGGACCTTCACCCGCGCTTCGAACCGGTCCATCCCGTCGAACTCGGTGCCCGTGTTCGCGATCTTCCCGGTCTCGTCCATGATCGTCGGCATCGGCAGGTCGTGGCGCCGGCCGATCTCGAAGTCGTTGGGGTCGTGGGCCGGGGTGACCTTGACCGCGCCCGTGCCGAAGCTCGGGTCGACGTGCTCGTCGGCGACGATCCTGATCAGGCGCCCGACGAGGGGAAGTTCGATCTCGGTGCCGACGAGGTGGGTGTAGCGCTCGTCGTCGGGGTGGACGGCGACGGCGGTGTCACCCAGCATCGTCTCGACGCGGGTGGTGGCCACGACGATGGCGTTCTCGCCGTCCCCGTAGCGCATGGAGACGAGCTCGCCCTCGACCTCCCTGTGCTCGACCTCGACGTCGGAGAGCACGCTGCGCATCTCGGGCGACCAGTTGACCATCCGCTCGGCGCGGTAGATCAGACCGTCGTCGAAGAGGCGCTTGAAGATGGTGCGGACGGCACGGTTGGAGCGCTCGTCCATGGTGAAGCGCTCGCGCGTCCAGTCGACGCTGTCGCCGAGGCGGCGCATGTCGGCGAGGATCCGGCCGCCGTACTCGGCCTTCCACTCCCAGGTGCGCTCGATGAACTTCTCCCGGCCCAGCTCACGGCGGCTGGTGCCCTCGGCGGCCAGCGCGCGCTCGACGAGCGCGTGGACGGCGATGGAGGCGTGGTCCATGCCCGGCAGCCACAATGTCTCGAAGCCCGCCATGCGCTTGCGGCGGCACATGATGTCGATGAGCGTGTGCTCGAACGCGTGGCCGATGTGCAGGCTGCCCGTGACGTTGGGCGGGGGGATGACGATGCAGAACGGCGGCTTGTCGGACTCCGCGTCGGCGGTGAAGTAGCCGGCGTCGACCCAGCGCTCGTACATGCCCGCCTCTACCTCGCCCGGGTTCCACTGTGCTGGTAGTGGCTGGGCGGGGAGGTCGGCAGTTCGCGGTGGGAGGGTGTCGGTCACCCCACCAAGTCTACGAGCCCCCCGCTCCCCCTTTCAGGTGGGGAGCAGGAGCGCGCCAAGGCGGTCGAAGCCCAGCACGGGGGCGAGCGTGCGGTTCCGGATGAGGTCGAGGTCCAAGGCCCGCACCTGGCCGCTGCTCGGTTCGTAGACCCGCCAGCCCGTGCCGTCGCGGCCCAGGGCCATGCAGTAGTGCCTCGGCACGAAGGTCCCGACGAGCAGCGGCACCGGCCTGCCCGCGGACAGGGCCGCACCGGCTTCGGCCAGGGCGTCGGCGACGTCGGCGGCGGACATGTCGTCGATCAGCCGCACCCGGTAGGGCCCGGCCCCGGGGGCGTGGCGGCGCAGCCACGCCACCATCCCCCACGGCGACGTGCCGATCGCCTGCGGCCAGAACCGCGTGGACTCCTTGTGCACCTGCTTCTGCCGCGCGTCGAACCGGGCGCCGAAGCCGACGGTGGTACCGATCGATGCCCCCACGGCCACGCCGGTAGCGCCGTCGAGGGCGTGGATCTCGGCCGGGTCGGCCCACGCCGCCAGCGCGACGAGGACGGCGGAGCCGCAGGTGGTGCCGTCCACCTGGTCGAGGCGGGCGCCGCCGCGCTGCTGCTCACCGAGCTGGTCGGTGATCAGCGGGCTGCGGCCTCCGGCGAGCGGGCGCACCGGCGCGACGGGCGCGGGCCGGGCCCGGTGCCGTCCGATCAGCGTCTGAGCCCGCCTCGCCAGCCCGCACACCGTCCGCATGGGCCCGATCCTCCCCCGGCGGCGCCCGCGCCGCTACGGGTTCGCCGACTCGCGCCGATCCAGCGACCACGACACGAGGCCGAGCGCGACCGCACCGAACGCCAGCCCGACACCCACCCAGGCGGGGGCGGTGTAGCCGAGGCCCGCGGCGATCACGAGCCCGCCCAGGGCAGGCCCGACCGAGTTGCCGACGTTGAAGGCCGAGGTGTTGGCGGCGCTCGCCAGCGTGGGGGCGGTCCCGGCCAGCGCGAACACCCGGGCGTTGAGCGGCGTGCCGACGATGAACGCCACCATGCCCAACAGCACGACGAGCGTCACCGTGACGACGGGCACCGGGGCGAACAGCCCGACCAGCGTCAGCAGGACGATCACCCCGGCGAGGGCTCCGAAGAGCGTGGACCACGGGTATGCGTCGGCCACCCGCCCACCGAGGATGACGCCCGCGAAGCTGCCGATGCCGAAGCCCAGCTGCACCAGGGGCACCCAACCGGGGTCGAGGCCGGTGACGTCGGTGAGCAGCGGTGCGATGTAGCTGATCACACCGACCACCGACGCCTGATAGAGCGCTGTGGTGCCGAACGCGACCCACAGCCGCCCGCGCCGGAACACGGCGACCTCGGCTGCGAGCCGCGGCGGCGCGTCCTCGGCGGGACGGTTGCGGACGCTCACCACCACCCCGACGACACCCAGCGCCGCGAGCGCCGCAACCGCCCAGAAGGAGGCCCGCCACCCGAACTGCTGTCCGACCAGCGTGCCCAGCGGGATACCGGCCACGTTGGACACGGTGAGCCCGGCGAGCAGCACCGAGAGCGCGCGGGCCCGGTCCCGGGAGTTCACCGACGACACGGTGACGACGGCGGCCACCGCCCAGAAGGCCCCCATCGCAACCGCGGTGACGATCCGCGCGATGAACATCAGCGTGTAGTCCTGCGCGAGCGCCCCGGCCACCTGACCGGCAGCGACGACCGCGAGCTCCGTGACCAGCGTGATGCGGCGCGGCATGTGGAGGGTGAGGACGGCCATCGTGGGCGCGCCGACGATCATGCCCACCGCGAACGCCGAGATGAGGTAGCCGGCCTGCGGGATCGTCACGGCCAGGTCGGACGCGATCTCCGGCAGCAATCCGGCGATCATGAACTCGCTGGTGCCGAGCGCGAACACGCAGGCGGAGAGGACCACCACCACGCGGGGGATCCGGGTGCGCGGGGAGACTGCGGTCGTCACGCATGCGCAACCCCGCCGGAGTCCCGGATCATTCCGCCCAGCCCTACGCTTCGAGGATGGCTGAACTGACCCCAGAGGTCCGCGCGTTCCTGTCCGAAGCCGGCCGCACCGGCAAGCTCGGCTGGGTGGCGGCCGACGGGCGCCCGCTGGTCGCCCCCGTCTGGTTCGCCCTCGACGGGGAAGACCTGATCTTCAACACGGGCACCGACACCGCCAAGGGCCGGGCGATCGCGCGCGACCCGCGCCTGGTGATCTGCGTCGACTCCGAGGTGCCACCGTTCGGCTTCGTCCAGGTCCAGGGCGACGCCGTGACGTCGGAGGACCCCGACGAGCTGCTCCGCTCGGCCACGGAGATCGCCCGTCGTTACGTCGGGGACGAGCTCGCAGAGCAGTTCGGGAAGCGCAACGGCGTGCCGGGCGAGCTTCTCGTGCGGCTGCGTCCGACGAAGGTCATCGCCCAGATGGACATGACGGCCTGACGGCCGGGTTCAGTCCTTCCAGGTGTCGGCGAGCTTGCTGATCTTCTGGGCGTAGTCGCGGGCCGCGACCGTCGGGTCCTCGGCCCGACCGGCCGCGATCCCCACCAGGAACGCCGTGACCGGCGCCCCCGGACGGCTGACGCCGTGGGCGACGTCCGCGGTCAGGTCCAGCACCATGTCGACGGTGCCGCGGCCGTCGTAGGCGTCCTCGAGGCCCAGTTCCCGCGCGACGGCGGTGACCCAGTCGGACAGGGCGGTCGCATCGCTGCTCTCAGTCATCGCAGGCACGTTAGTGCGACCGGCCCGGGTCCGCAGTATCAGCTATCCGAACAGCGCCGGGATCTTGATCAGGAGCTCGTACAACCCGTAGCCGAAGGGCACGATCACCCACAGCCACGCGAGGACGGCCAGAGCCGGGTTGACGGCGGGCTTCTCCGGCGTGGTCATGCCTGCGCCCCTTCGGGTGTGACGGTCGTCGTGTCGGGCTCGTGGAACTTCGCGTTCACCGGCCGGATCAGCGCGTTCGCGACGAAACCGATCACGAGCAGCACGATCATGATGGTGAACGCGGTCGTGTAGCGGCCGGGACCGGCGATCCCCTTGTTCGCGTCGGCGAGGGCGTTGACGATCAGGGGGCCGAGCACGCCGGCCACGGACCACGCCGTGAGCAGCCGGCCGTGGATGGCTCCGACCTGGTATGTGCCGAACAGGTCACGCAGGTACGCCGGCGCGGTGGCGAAGCCGGCTCCGTAGAACGACAGGATGAAGATGGAGCAGATCAGGAAGACCACCTTGTTGCTGTTGCCCAGCAGCGTGATCGCCAGGTACAGCACGGCACCGACGCCCAGGTAGATCATGTAGATCCGCTTGCGCCCCAACGGGTCCGACGCGCTCGACCACAGGATGCGCCCCAGCGAGTTGGCCAGCGAGAGCATCGCGGCGAAACCACCCGCCGCCGCGGCGATCCCCGCGGGCGAGACCCCGGCCCCGAAGAAGTCGGTGTAGATGTCCTGCGCGCGCTCCAGGATGCCGATGCCCGCGGTGACGTTGAAGCACAGCACCACCCACAGCAGCCAGAACTGCGGCGTCCTGATCGCGTTGGCCGCCGACACGTTCTTCGTGCTGATCATCGCTCCCGCGGTCTGCGTCGCGGGATCCCATCCGGCGGGCCGCCAGCCCTCGGCGGGCACCCTGATGAGCAGCCAGCCGACGGACATGAAGACCGCGTAGATGATCCCCATGACGAGGAACGTGGACGCGACCGGGGACGCCGACCCTCCCTTGACCGCACCGCCGAAGGCGGCCAGCAGCTGGTTGGTGAGCGGCGTGGCGATGAGCGCGCCACCGCCGAAGCCCATGATCGCGATGCCCGTGGACAGACCGGGCCGGTCGGGGAACCACTTGATCAGCGTCGACACCGGCGAGATGTAGCCGATGCCCAGGCCGATGCCGCCGACGAAGCCGTAGCCCAGGACCACGAGCCAGTACGCGCCGATCGAGACGCCGAGCGCGGAGATCAGGAACCCCGCGACGAAGCACGAGCTGGACACGACCATCGCCCAGCGCGGCCCCCGCGCGTCGACCTGCGTACCGAACAGGGCGGCCGACAGGCCCAGCATCACGATGGCCAGCTGGAACGGCAGTGCGCTCAGGACACCCGCGTTCGGGTTCCCGTTGAGCATCGTGGACGTCAGCGCGGTCTTGAACGCCGTCCACGCGTAGGCCTGGCCGATGGCCAGGTGGATCGACAGGGCGGCCGGCGGGATGAGCCAGCGGCTCCATCCGGGCGGCGCGACGATGCGCTCACGAGCGAGAAATCCGGCAGGCATCTGGTGAACGTAAAGGGGGGTGGGTGAGCCCGCAACAAGAGACGCCCGGACCCCATGGGCATCCGGGCGTCACTGTCGGGCGTCACTGTGGAGAAACGGTCAGGCGGAGCGTTCCTGCCGGGTCCGGCGGGTCGGGCTGCGCGGCACGATCGTCGGGTTGACGTTGCTGCGCACCGTCTGCTCGGTGACGACCACCTTGGCGACGTCGTCGCGACTGGGGATGTCGTACATCACCGGCTGCAGGACCTCTTCCATGATGGCCCGCAGGCCGCGGGCCCCGGTACCGCGGAGGATGGCCTGATCGGCCACGGCGTCCATGGCGTCGTCGGTGAACTCCAGCTCGACGCCGTCCATCTCGAACAGCTTCTGGTACTGCTTCACCAGTGCGTTGCGCGGCTCGGTGAGGATCTTGACGAGCGCCTCCTTGTCCAGCGACGTCACGGAGGCGACGATCGGCAGGCGGCCGATGAACTCCGGGATGAGGCCGAACTTGATCAGATCCTCGGGCATGGTCTCCGCGAAGCTCTCGGACGCGTCCGTATCGTTCTTCGAGCGGATCTCCGCACCGAAGCCCAGACCACGGTGTCCGACCCGATCGCTGATGATCTTCTCGAGACCCGCGAAGGCCCCGGCCACGATGAACAGCACGTTCGTCGTGTCGATCTGGATGAACTCCTGGTGCGGATGCTTCCGACCGCCCTGCGGCGGGACGCTCGCGGTGGTGCCCTCGAGGATCTTCAGCAGCGCCTGCTGCACACCCTCGCCGGAGACGTCGCGCGTGATCGACGGGTTCTCCGACTTCCGGGCGATCTTGTCGACCTCGTCGATGTAGATGATGCCCGTCTCGGCCCGCTTGACGTCGTAGTCCGCCGCCTGGATGAGCTTGAGCAGGATGTTCTCGACGTCCTCGCCCACGTACCCGGCCTCGGTGAGCGCCGTGGCGTCCGCGATGGCGAACGGCACGTTGAGCAGCTTCGCGAGGGTCTGCGCGAGATAGGTCTTGCCACAGCCGGTGGGACCCAGCATCAGAATGTTGGACTTGCCCAGCTCGATGCCGTCACCGTCGGGCCCCCGGCCCTTGTCTCCGGCCTGGATTCGCTTGTAGTGGTTGTAGACGGCAACTGACAGTGCGCGCTTCGTCCGGCTCTGGCCCACCACGTACTGGTCGAGGAAGTCGTGGATCTCGGCGGGCTTGGGCAGCTCGTCGAGCTTGACCTCACCGGCCTCGGCCAGCTCTTCCTCGATGATCTCGTTACAGAGGTCGATGCACTCGTCGCAGATGTAGACGCCAGGACCGGCGATCAGTTTCTTGACCTGCTTCTGGCTCTTGCCGCAGAACGAGCACTTGAGCAGATCACCGCCATCGCCGATGCGTGCCATAGGAGCAGACCCCCAAATTCTTTGTAGCGCTGCCCCATCTGGTGGGCTGGGTAGGCGCGCGCTCGTGACGGTACCCGCCGAACCGGCCTCCGCGGGAGCGTCAGCTCGCTCGGATTCGAACAGTCTTCGACGGGCGGTCCGGCGCCGGGGCCGGCGAGCGGCCCCGGCGCTGGTATCGCGTACTGCAGGGTTCTAGCTGACCGCGGAGAGCTTGCGGCTCTGGATGATCTCGTCGACGATCCCGTAGTCCTTGGCCTCGGTGGCCGTGAGGATCTTGTCGCGCTCGATGTCCTGGCGGACCAGGGCCTCGTCGCGCCCGGTGTGCTTGGCCAGCGTGGACTCGAGCAGCCGGCGCATGCGGGAGATCTCGGCCGCCTGGATCTCCAGGTCGGACACCTGGCCGTAGAAGCCCTCGGTGGCCGGCTGGTGGATCAGGATGCGCGCGTTCTGCACCGCGAGCCGACGGCCCGGAGTACCGGCCGCGAGCAGCACGGCCGCGGCCGACGCGGCCTGCCCGAGGCAGACCGTCTGGATGTCGGGGCGAATGAACTGCATCGTGTCGTAGATCGCCATCAGCGACGTGAACGACCCGCCGGGCGAGTTGATGTACATGCTGATCTCGCGGTCCGGGTCGGCCGACTCCAGGCACAGCAGCTGCGCCATGACGTCGTTGGCCGACGCGTCGTCGATCTGCACGCCGAGGAAGATGATGCGCTCCTCGAACAGCTTGTTGTACGGGTTCGACTCCTTGACCCCGTAGCTGGTGCGCTCGACGAACGACGGCAGGACGTACCGCGAGTTGGGCATCTCGAAGCCCATTACTTGCTCCCGTTCCCGTTCTCGCTGATCGCGTCGGGCAGCTGCCCGGCGCGCGAGATCACGTGGTCGACGAAGCCGTACTCGAGGGCCTCCTGCGCGGAGAACCAGCGGTCACGGTCGAAGTCGGCGATGATCTTCTCGACGGATTGACCGGTGTGCCCGGAGATGAGCTCCGCCATCTCGCGCTTGTGGCGCTTGAACAGCTCCGCCTGGATGGAGATGTCGGACTCGGTGCCACCGACACCGGCCGACGGCTGGTGCATGAGGATCTGGCAGTGCGGCAGCGCGTAGCGCTTGCCGTGGGCACCGGCCGAGAGCAGGAACTGGCCCATGGAGGCCGCCAGTCCCATCGCGTAGGTGGCGACGTCGCAGGGGATGAACTCCATCGTGTCGAAGATGGCCATCCCCGCGGTGACCGAACCACCCGGCGAGTTGATGTAGAGCGCGATGTCGGCGTTCGGGTCCTCCGCCGACAGCAGGAGCATCTGCGCCGTGATGCGGTTGGCGATGTCGTCGTCGACCTGCTGCCCGAGGAAGATGATCCGCTGCTGCAGGAGCCGCTCGTACACCGAGTCCGAGAGCGTCATCGAGGACGGTGCGCCGCCGCGCATGGCTGCTCCGATGAGACGGTCAGTTGGGCTCACTTCACCCTGCCTTCTGTGCTGGTCAGCTCGGTCTGTATCTCTGGCTCCGACCCTACGCGGACGGCCACCGGGCCGTCCGCGTACGCGCCGGATGTTCGCTCTGGGCGTGGCGCCCCGAACGGGCGATCAAGAAGTGGCGGACTTCGACTCGACGGCCTCGACGGTCTCGCCCTCGACGACCACGGGGGTCTCGTCGGCGTCCTCGGGGGCCGGCACCTCGAGCACCTCGATGCCGGCTGCGTCATCCTGGTCGTCGTCCTCGCCCAGCAGGTCCGACAGGTCGAGCGGGTTGCCCGACGCGTCGGTGACGGTGGCCGCGCGGACCGCCGCGATCAGCGCCTTGCTGCGCCGGACGTCGGCGTAGATGGCGCCGAGCTGGCCGGCCTCCTGGATGCGACGCACGAACTCCTCGGGCGGCATCTGGTACTCGCGGGCCTGGAAGACGATGCGCTCGGTGAGCTCCTGGTCGTTGACCGAGATCTCCTCGGCGTCGGCCAGCGCGTCGAGCACCAGCCGCGTGCGCACCGACTTCTCGGACTCCTCGCGGGCCTCGGTGTCGAACTCCTCGCGGGTCTGCCCCTGCGTGGTGAGGAACTCCGCGAAGGCGTCCTCGTCGTGCTCGAAGCGGTGGATGGCGTCGTGGACACGGGAGTCGACCTCGGCCGCGACGACGCTCTCGGGCAGCGGGACCTCGGTGGCCTCGACGATGGCGTCGAGGACCTTGTCGCGGGCCGCCGTGACCTGCTCCATGCGCTTGACGTTGCCCATGCGCTCGCGCAGGTCGGACGTCAGCTCGTCGAGGGTGTCGAACTCGCTGGCCAGCTGCGCGAACTCGTCGTCGGCGTCGGGGAGCTGGCGCTCCTTGACGGCGGTGACCTTGACCGTGATCTCGGCGTCCTTGTCGGCGTGCTCGCCGGCGACCAGCGTGGACGTGAAGGTCTTCGACTCGTCGGCCGACAGGCCCTGGACTGCCTCGTCGAGCCCGTCGATCAGCCCACCCTGGCCCACCTGGTAGGAGAAGCCGGAGGTCTGGGCCTCCTCGACGTCCTTGCCGTCGACGGTGGCCGAGAGGTCGATGAGGACGAAGTCGTCCTTGCCGGCCGGGCGCTCGACGCCGGTGAGCGTGCCGAAGCGCGCGCGCAGGTTCTCGAGCTGTTCGTCGACGTCGGCGTCGGTGACCTCGACGTCGTCGACGGTGACGGCCAGCGAGTCGAGGTCGGGGAGGGTGATCTCCGGACGGACGTCGACCTCGGCGGTGAAGGAAATCTTGTCGTTGTCGGCGATCTCGGTGACCTCGATGTCGGGCCTACCGATCGGCGTGAGGTCCTCGGCTGCGGTGACGGCCTCCGAGTACTTGGCCGGGACCGCGCCGTTCACGACCTCCTCCAGCACCACGCCGCGGCCCAGCCGGGCCTCGATGATGCGGGCGGGCACCTTCCCCGGGCGGAAGCCGGGCACCTTGACCTGCTGGGCGATCTTCTTGTACGCGCGGTCGAAATCCGGCTTCAGCTCGTCGAACGGCACCTCGACGTTGATCCGGACCCGCGTCGGGCTCAGCCGCTCGACGGTGCTCTTCACGGTGGGGTTACTCCTCGATCTGTGGATCTTCATTCAGCCGGCTGGCAACCAGCCGCGGACGCCGGCACGCGCGAAGTGGCGCCGGGCATCCCGCGAGTCTAGGCGAAAGGGCCGCGTTCGCTGCGCACGGCCTTGTTCGTACCCCGGCCCACCCCAGCCACGACCGGCGCGACGTCGGACACCGTCACGTCGACCCGGACGGGTCCGAGCACCGAGCGGACGGCCTCGCCCAGCTCCTCGGCCAGCTGCGGCAGGAGCGTGCCCAGGCGCGCGACGACGGCGATCTCGACGGGCTCGTCACCGACACCGATCCGGACGCCCAGGATGCGCCGCCGGCCCGGCAGGAGGGAGGCGACGGTGCCGAACGGGCCACCGTCGAGCCGGGCCACCGCCGGGTGGGCGAGCACGGCCGCCGCGACCTTCGCCGCGTCGGTGAGGGCTTCGGACTCGGGCACGAGAGCGAGATTAGCGCCACCGATCGGTGGAATCCCGACATGCCGACGAGCGGTCCCTCCGGACCCCGCTCCGGACGGACCGCTCGCAGCGGTGTCTACGTCGATCAGCTCGTGAACTTGTCGGCGATGTCCGAGGCGGCGTCCTTCACGGAGTCACCCGTCTGCTTGACGTTGCCGCTGAGCTGGTCCTTCTTGCCCTCGGCCTGCAGCTCCTCGTTGCCGGTCAGCTCCCCCACCTTCTCCTTGACGTCGCCGATGACCTCTTCGGCCTTGTGCTTGGCCTTGTCGATGAAGCTCATCGCGGTACTCCTTCTCGTGCTGACCGCCGGGCGCAGCCGGGAGTGGGTGCGGCTACCGTGGTCTCGTCAGGTCAGACGCATCCCGGTACGCGTGCCTCACGGTGAGCCACGTCACTCCCGGGTCTCGTGGGTGGAGCACGGTGAGTGTGCAGGGCTACGCGGAACCGGCGCCGGTGAGCGCCGCGGTCCCACCCGGCCCCAACCTGGACGATCTGACCCTGGTCGTCCGCGCGCAGGAAGGCGACGTCCGCGCGTTCGAGACGCTGGCGCGGCGGCACCAGGCCGCGCTCTACCGCCTGGCGGTGCGCGTGATGGGCGACCACGCCGAGGCCGAGGACGCCCTGCAGGAGGCGCTGCTCGACGCGTGGCGGCGTATCGACCGCTTCCGCGGCGACTCCGCGTTCTCCACCTGGATGTACCGGGTGGTCACCAACCGGTGCCTGGCGATGCTGCGCAAGCGCAGGCCGTTGCCGGTCGAGGACGTCGAGGACGGCAGGCCCGCTCCCGACTCGCCCGAACGCTCCGCCGAGGCCGGCGCCAGCATGGCCGCGCTCGGCACGGCCCTGCAGGGGCTGAGCGACGACCTGCGGATCTGCTGGGTGCTGCGCGAGATGAAGGGCCTCGGGTACACCGAGATCGCGGAGATCACCGGGGCCAGCGAGGATGCCGTGCGCGGCCGGATCCACCGGGCCCGCACGAGGCTGGCGGAGGTGATGCGCGCATGGCGCTAGATCCCTTCCTCGACGGCGGCCCGGCGGACGACGCACCGCTCGAGCCGCTCGCCTGTGGTCGCGACGCCGCCACGGCCTGGGACCGCGCCGAGGCCGGCACCGTCCCCGACGAGCACGAGCGTGGCTGCCCGCACTGCACCGCCGTGCGCGCCGACGCCGCCGGGCTGAACTCGCTCGTGCACCGCATGGCGGCCGAGGACATCGAACCGCCGCCGTCGGTGATGGAACGCGTCATGGGCGCGGTGATGAGCGAGCTGCGCCCGCACGACCTCCTGCTGCTGGAGTCCCCACACGGCACCAACCGGCTGGGCCGGCCTGCTGCGGCGGCGGTGCTGCGCGGTGTCGTCGACCGGATGGACGGCCTGCGCGCCCGCAGCTGCCGCATCGAGCAGGTGCCCGACCGCTTCGACGCCGACGTCGCCATCACCGTCACGGCGCGGTTCGGGGTGGACCTGGCCTCGGTCACCGCGCGCGTGCGCCAGATGGTGATCGCCGCAGGCGAGCAGGCCCTCGGGGTGCCGGTACGCCGCGTCGACATCTCGGTGGTCGACATCTGGGGGGATGGATGACCAAGGTCAGACTGAACGTGGGCGACAGCGCGGTGGCGCGCATCGCCGCCCAGCGCGCCGCTCTGGTGCCGGGTGTGGTGGCCCTGCGCGCCGACCTGGCCCAGGCCCTGCTCGGGGTGGCGGGCAGCGTGCTCGGCCAGGACCGCTCCCGGCTGCCCACCGACGGCGTCAACGCGGTGGTGCGTGACCAGGAGGCCGAGGTGTCGATCACCCTCGCCACCCGTCTGGGCCACAACTGCCGCGAGCTCTGCCAGACCGTGCAGCGGGAGGTGGCGGCGGAGGTGGCCGCGCAGACCGGGCTCGCGGTGACGGTCCGGGTCACGATCGTCGACGTCCTGCTGGACTGAGACCTTCCTGTTCGGCGTCCGCCCTGATCTTCACCGCAGCAGCACGCAGTCGCCGCACAGTCCGCCGTTCGGGACCCGGTAGTAGAGGCAGCACGAGCGGCGCCGGAACGACCAGTCGCGGTCGGGACCTGTCGGCGGGCGCAACTCCCCCGTCCCCGCCAACGGCCCGGTCGCGAGCAACTGCTCGGCGACCGAGGTGGCGCGCTGCGTGCCGATCAGCCGCTTCCCGCTCGCCACCGACGACGCCACGCTCCCCCACAGCAGCCGCTCGGAGATCGACACCTGGGCACGCACCGCCTCCACCAGCGGCGCGAGGTGCTCGCCGAACAGGAGGGTGGCCAGGCCTTCCGGGTCGCGGGTGCCCGGGTCGGCGCACCACAGCGGCCACGGCCCGGTGGCCGACGGCCGCCAGTGCAGGGAGTCGGCGGTGAGATCGGGCAGCACGCCGTGCAGCGCGACCGTCGCGAACGGTGCCGAGAGCACCCGGGCTGCGAGCCCCTGGAACGTGATCGATGCGGCGACCCGCTCCCCCGCCCCGAGCACCCGCCCCACGTGCGCGATGCGGTCCCGCAGCGGCTGCGGGTCGGAGTAGAGGTCGCGCAGGGGCCGCCAGGTGGGATCGGCCCCCTCGGCGTCCCCGGTGGACACGACGAAGAACGCCCCGAGCGACGCGACATCCGCCAGGGATCCGCACACGTCCACGCGTCCAGAGAACCACGTCGGCCGGCAGGGCCGATCAGGGCCTGCGCAGGTCAAGCACGTGCACGGCCGAATGCGTAGTGGTGCGGCTGGTCACCTGCATCACTCCGTTCGCGCTGGCGAATTGTCACTACCGCGTGCGACATTGTGCAGCGCGAACCGCACCCGACGAAGCGTGCACCGCTCGCACCTGCGCAAACGACGGTCCGCACCACACCACGGTGGGTGGCCGTCGAAGCCGGCACCCTGGCCACCACCCACGGGTTCCGGCATAACCGCATGCACCCGTTCGGACCAGAACCGGCGTCCGGGCGGACCCTCCGCATATTCTTGACACCACATCGACACGTCGTCCCGATGCCAGCTGTCGGGGTGCACCGAGACGACAAGGAGGCACTGTTGACCGTGAACTCAGCAGCAACCTCGGAGGGGCTCTACGCCCCGGACTTCGAGCACGACGCCTGTGGCGTCGCCATGGTGGCCGACCTCCAGGGACGTCGCACCCACGACATCGTCCGCAAGGCGATCACGGCCCTGCTGCGCCTGGAGCACCGCGGGGCGCGCGGCGCCGAGGCCAACACCGGTGACGGCGCGGGCATCCTCATCCAGGTCCCGGACGCGTTCTTCCGCGAGACGGTCGATTTCGAGCTCCCCGAGGCCGGCGCGTACGCCGTGGGCACGGCCTTCCTCCCCGCCATGTCCGACGACGGCGCACGGTCCGAGGCCGATGCCGCCGTCGCCGCGATCGACGCGCTCGCCGCCGAGGAGGGCCTGACGGTCCTGGGCTGGCGCGAGCTGCCCATCGACCCCGACAAGGCCGACATCGGCCCGTCGGCGCGCGCGGCCATGCCGTCGTTCCGTCAGCTGTTCGTCACCGGCCGCAACGGTGAGAGCGGCATCGAGCTGGAGCGCCTCACGTTCTGCCTGCGCAAGCGCACCGAGCACAGCGCCGATACCGGGAGCACCTACTTCCCGAGCCTGTCGCCGCGCACGATCGTCTACAAGGGAATGCTCGCCGAGCCCCAGGTCGAGGCGTTCTACCCCGACCTGTCCGACGAGCGCGTCGTCAGCGCGCTCGCCGTCGTGCACTCGCGCTTCTCCACCAACACCTTCCCGGCGTGGCCGCTCGCGCACCCGTACCGCTACGTCGCGCACAACGGCGAGATCAACACGCTGCGCGGCAACCGCAACTGGATGGCCGCGCGCGAGGCGCTGCTGGAGTCCGACGTCATCCCGGGGGATCTCGCGCGGCTGTCGCCCATCGTCACCCCGGACGCGAGCGACTCCGCCACGTTCGACGAGGTGCTGGAGCTGCTGCACCTGGGCGGGCGCAGCCTGCCGCACGCCGTGCTGATGATGATCCCGGAGGCGTGGGAGAACCACGCCGAGATGGATCCCGCGCTGCGCGCGTTCTACGAGTTCCACTCCACGCTGATGGAGCCGTGGGACGGCCCCGCGCTCGTCACGTTCACCGACGGCACACTCATCGGCGCGGTCCTCGACCGCAACGGCCTGCGCCCCGCCCGCTACTGGGTCACCGACGACGGCACCGTCGTGCTCGCGTCCGCGGTGGGCGTGCTCGACGTCGAGCCGGACCGCGTGGTGCGCAAGGGCCGCCTGGAGCCCGGCCGCATGTTCCTCGTGGACACCGCGCGCGGCCGGCTCGTCGACGACGCCGAGGTCAAGGGCGCGCTCGCGGCCAAGCACCCCTACGCCGACTGGCTGCACGCCGGCCTGATCCGGCTGGGCGAGCTGCCCGCGCGCGAGCGCGAGCTGCCCAGCCACTCGGCGCTGACGCTGCGCCAGCAGTCGTTCGGCTACACCGAGGAGGAGCTCAACATCCTCCTCAAGCCGATGGCGAAGACGGGCGCGGAGCCGATCGGCTCGATGGGCAACGATGCGCCGCTCGCGGCCATCTCGGAGCGCCCGCGCCAGCTGTTCGACTACTTCTCCCAGCTGTTCGCACAGGTCACCAACCCGCCGCTGGACGCCATCCGCGAGGAGCTCGTCACCTCGCTGCAGAGCCAGCTCGGGCCGGAGCAGAACCTGCTCGACGCCACCCCGGCCAACTGCCGCACGATCGTGCTGCCGTTCCCGGTGCTCGGCAATGACGACCTCGCCAAGATCGTCCACATCAACGACGACGGCGAGTACCCCGGCTTCGTCTCCGTCACGGCCAAGGGCGTGTTCAAGGTCGCCGAGGGCGGCGACGGCATGTCGAGGCGGATCAAGGAGATCTGCCGCGAGGTGTCGGAGGCCATCGAGGACGGCGCCCGGCTGATCGTGCTGAGCAACCGCGGCGTCGACAAGGACCACGCGCCGATCCCGTCGCTGCTGCTCACCGGAGCCGTGCACCACCACCTCGTGCGGGAGAAGACGCGCACGCGGGTGGGCCTGGTCGTCGAGTCCGGCGACGCGCGCGAGGTGCACCACGTCGCGCTGCTCATCGGCTACGGCGCGGCCGCGGTCAACCCGTACCTGGCGATGGCGACGGTCGAGGATCTCGCCGAGCGCGGCGACATCCCCGGCGTCGACCCCGCCACCGCGGCGAAGAACCTGGTCAAGGCGCTCGGCAAGGGCGTCCGCAAGACGATGTCGAAGATCGGCGTCTCGACGGTCGCCTCCTACACCGGAGCCCAGATCTTCGAGGCCGTCGGGCTCGGGCGCAAGGTCATCGACACCTGCTTCACGGGCACCACCTCGCGCCTCGGCGGCGTCGGTTTCGACGTGCTGGCCGAGGAGGTCCTCAAGCACCACTGCCGGGCCTTCCCCCGCGACGACGTGCGCGCGGCGCACCGGGCGCTGCAGGACGGCGGCGAGTACCAGTGGCGCCGTGACGGCGAGGTGCATCTGTTCAACCCGCAGACCGTCTTCAAGCTGCAGCACTCCACCCGCCAGGGCCGCTACGACATCTTCAAGGACTACACGAAGCTCGTCGACCAGCAGTCCCACCGGCTGGCCACGCTGCGCGGGCTGTTCAAGTTCGCCGACGGGGTGCGCCCGCCGGTCCCGATCGACGAGGTGGAGCCCGCGTCGGAGATCGTCAAGCGGTTCGGCACCGGCGCCATCTCCTACGGCTCCATCAGCCAGGAGATGCACGAGACGCTCGCCATCGCGATGAACCGCATCGGCGGCCGCTCCAACACCGGCGAGGGCGGCGAGGACTCCGACCGTTGGACCCCCGACGCCAACGGCGACTCCCGCCGCAGCCGCGTCAAGCAGGTGGCGTCCGGGCGCTTCGGCGTCACCAGCGAGTACCTGGTCAACGCCGACGACATCCAGATCAAGATCGCGCAGGGCGCCAAGCCCGGCGAGGGCGGCCAGCTGCCGGGCAGCAAGGTCTACCCCTGGATCGCCGAGACCCGCCACTCCACGCCCGGCGTCGGGCTCATCTCGCCGCCGCCGCACCACGACATCTACTCCATCGAGGACATCAAGCAGCTCATCCACGACCTCAAGAACGCCAACCCGAAGGCCCGCATCCACGTGAAGCTGGTGAGCCAGGTCGGTGTCGGCACGGTCGCGGCGGGCGTGGCGAAGGCCTACTCCGACGTCGTGCTCATCTCGGGCCACGACGGCGGCACCGGAGCGTCGCCGCTCTCGTCGATCAAGCACGCGGGAGGCCCGTGGGAGCTCGGCCTCGCCGAGACCCAGCAGACGCTGCTGCGCAACAACCTGCGCGACCGCATCGTGGTGCAGGCCGACGGGCAGCTCAAGACCGGCCGTGACGTCGTCATCGCGGCGCTGCTCGGGGCCGAGGAGTTCGGCTTCGCCACGGCGCCGCTGGTGGTGAGCGGCTGCATCATGATGCGGGTCTGCCACCTCGACACCTGTCCGGTCGGCGTCGCCACCCAGAACCCGGTGCTGCGCGAGCGGTTCGACGGGCGCCCGGAGTACGTCGTCAACTTCATGATGTTCATCGCCGAGGAGGTGCGGGAGTACCTGGCGCAGCTGGGCTTCCGCAGCATCGCCGAAGCGGTGGGCCACGCGGACATGCTGGAGACCGACGACGCGGTGCGCCACTGGAAGACCCAGGGCCTCGACCTGTCGCCGATCTTCACCGCTCCCCCGGAGGGCGCCACCCTGCACAACACGAAGGGTCAGGACCACGGCCTGGAGAAGGCCCTGGACAACACGCTCATCGAACTGTGCGAGGGTGCGCTGCGTTACGGCGACAAGGTGTCGCTCGAGGTGCCGGTGCGCAACGTCAACCGCACCGTCGGCACGATGCTCGGCTACGAGCTCACCAAGCAGTGGGGCGGCGAGGGCCTGCCCGACAACACGATCGACGTCACGCTCACCGGTTCGGCCGGGCAGAGCTTCGGCGCGTTCGTGCCCAAGGGCATCACGCTGCGGCTGGTCGGCGACACGAACGACTTCTTCGGCAAGGGTCTCTCGGGCGGACGCCTGACCCTGCGACCCGACCCGTCGGCGCCGTTCAAGGCCGAGGAGAACATCATCGCCGGCAACGTGATCCTCTACGGGGCCACGTCCGGCGAGATCTTCGTCCGCGGCATCGTGGGCGAGCGGTTCTGCGTCCGGAACTCCGGCGCGCTGGCCGTCGTCGAGGGCGTGGGCGACCACGCCTGCGAGTACATGACCGGCGGCGCCGTCGTCATCCTGGGCCGCGTCGGGCGCAACTTCGCCGCGGGCATGTCCGGCGGTGTGGCGTACGTGCTGGACCTTCCCCACCACCGCGTCAACCCCGAGATGGTCGACATCGACCCCCTCGACGACGACGACCGCACGATCCTGCGCGCGGCCGTCGAGCAGCACTATGGCGAGACCGACTCCGCCGTGGCCAAGAAGCTGCTCACCGACTGGGACAGCCACATGGGCCGCTTCGGCAAGGTCATGCCGAAGGACTTCAAGCGCGTGCTTCAGGCCCGCGAAGCGGCTGAGCGGGAAGGACGCGACGTGAATACCGCAATCATGGAGGCGGCACATGGGTGACCCGAAGGGGTTCCTGACCACCCCCCGCGAGGCCCCGACGCGCCGTCCGGTGGACCTGCGGCTGATGGACTGGCGTGAGGTCTACGAGGACTTCCCGCGCGCGAACCTGGAAAAGCAGGCCGGCCGATGCATGAACTGCGGCATCCCGTTCTGCCACCAGGGCTGTCCGCTGGGCAACCTCATCCCGGAGTGGAACGACCTCGTCTACCGCCACGACTGGCGCGAGGCCACCGAACGGCTGCACGCCACCAACAACTTCCCGGAGTTCACCGGGACGCTGTGCCCCGCCCCGTGCGAGGCGGCTTGCGTGCTGGCCATCAACTCCGACGCCGTCACGATCAAGCAGGTCGAGATCGAGATCGTCGACCGTGCCTGGGACGAGGGCTGGATCCCGCCGCAGCTGCCCACGGTGAAGAGCGGCAGGAAGGTGGCCGTCGTCGGCTCCGGACCCGCCGGGCTCGCCGCAGCGCAGCAGCTCACGCGCGTCGGGCACGACGTGGTGGTCTACGAGCGCGCCGACCGCATCGGCGGCCTGCTGCGCTACGGCATCCCCGAGTTCAAGATGGAGAAGGCGCGCCTCGACCGGCGCCTGGCGCAGATGCAGGAGGAGGGCACGCTGTTCAAGGCCTCCGTCGACGTCGGCACCGACATCACAGTGGAGCAGCTGCGCGCCGACTTCGACGCCGTCGTGTTGGCGGGCGGGGCCACCGCGTGGCGCGACCTGCCCGCCCAGGGCCGCGAGCTCGAGGGCGTCCACCAGGCGATGGAGTTCCTGCCGTGGGCCAACCACGTGCAGCAGGGCGACATCGACGCGCCGGAGATCACGGCCGAGGGCAAGGACGTGATCATCATCGGCGGCGGTGACACGGGCGCCGACTGCCTCGGCACGTCGCACCGCCAAGGCGCACGCTCCATCACCCAGCTGGAGATCATGCCGACGCCCCCGGAGAAGCGCACCGAGGGCATGCCGTGGCCGACCTACCCGATGGTCTACCGGGTGTCGTCCGCGCACGAGGAGGGCGGCGACCGGCTGTTCTCGGTGAACACCACCGAGTTCGTGGGCGACGCCGACGGCAAGCTGGCCGGCATCCGGATCGTCGAGGTCGAGCGCGGCGAGAAGGGCTTCGACCCGGTCGAGGGCACCGAGCAGACGCTCCCGGCGCAGCTGGTGCTGCTGGCCATGGGGTTCGTCGGGCCGGAGAAGGGCAAGCTGCTCGACGACCTCGGTGTGGAGCTGGACGAGCGCGGCAACGTCGCGCGCGACCAGAGCTTCATGACCAGCGTCGAGGGCGTCTTCTCGGCCGGCGACATCGGCCGCGGCCAGAGCCTGATCGTGTGGGCCATCGCCGAGGGCCGGGCCGCGGCGGCCGGGGTGGACGCGTTCCTGACCGGCCGTAACGTCCTCCCCCGCCCGATCAACCCGACGGACCGCCCCCTGGTCTGAGTCACGCAGGTTCGGTGATCGCCGCGGGTCGCACTCCAGCGCCCCCGTCCGCGTCGCTGAGGTGCGGCGCGCGGCGATCATGCTGCGGGCCGCTCGACCTGATCGTCGCAAGCAGCACCTTGCGGCCCTCCACACAGCCACGTCGTACGGTGCGCGGCGATCATATCCCGCTGCGGGCGCCGCCGTACTGGGAGCGCGATCAGAGGAGGCCGCGGGCCGCGAGTTCGCTGCGGACCATGGCCGCCACCTCCCACGGCCGGTGCAGCACCGGCCCCTTGCCGAACCGGAGGATCTTCGTCCAGCCGGCCGCGGTGACGTAGGCCTGCCGGTCGAGGTCCTGCGCCGCCCGTTCCCGCGTCAGGTGCTCGCGGCCGTCGTACTCGATGCCGAGCATGATCTCCGGGTACGCCATGTCGAGGCGGTACGGGCCCACCGGGTGCTGCAGAACCGGCAGAACCGGCACCGGCAGGCCGGCGAACTGGATCGCGAGCCGGATCCGCGTCTCTATCGGCGACCCGGCCAGCGGGTTCGCGAGCCTCGCCACCTGCGGCAACTGCGCGCTCCCGGCGGCGCCGAGATGGCCGTAGCCGAACCGGACAGGGGCTCACTCGGCACCACGGGGAACGGCCCGTCGAGCAGGACCAGGACGGCGAGCAGCGGCAGCAACCAACCGGAGTGCAGCAACGCGACGACGTCCATGGCCCCAGCGTGGTCGCCGGGTGCCCGTCGATCAGCCCTGCTGGCCGCCGACCTGTAGTGGGGTTGACCCCCACCTACTTCCCGTCGAGAAGCCCGATCACGGGGGCGAACTGCTCGAGGAACGCCCCGTTGACGGTGATCGCGGACGTGCCGAACGCGTCGCGGCGGCGCTGCAGCTCGTCGGCCATCTCGGTGGCGGAGCCGCGGAGCATCACCAGCGAGTCGGCGGCGATGAGGGTGGCGGCGTCGGCGCCGACGAAGCGGCGTATCTCCTGCGGCACCTCGTCGCCGACGACGAAGAGGTTCATGGCGACCTCCACGCGTTCCGGCAGGCGGGCGGCCAGCGCGGAGACCTCGTCGCGGGTGGCGAGCGGGTCGGTCGCGAGCGTCACGACGTCGGCCAGCTCGGCCGCGAGCGCCAGCATCTTCGGCCCGCTGGCGGCGATCAGGACCGGGATGCTCGCATCCAGCTCGCGCACCCGGGCGACCGTGTCGACCACCTGTTGACGGCGCTCGGCGGCGGACCCGTACGGCATGCCGAGCTGGGCGGCCGCGTGCGGGACGCCGCCGTGGCCGGTGCCGATGCCCAGGTCGAACCGGCCGCCCGACAGCACCGAGAGGCTGTGCGCCTCCCAGGCCGCCGCGCCGGGCGTGCGCAGCGGCGAGGCCAGCACGAACGTGCCGACCCGCAGCGTGGTGGTGACGGCCGCGGCCGTCGCGAGCGACGGGAAGGGCGCGAGGAGGTGGATGCCGTCGGGCATGAGCAGCGACGAGTAGCCCAGCTCCTCGACGCGGCGGGCGGTGGCGGTCCAGCTGCCGTCGGGCGTGGCGACGACGCCGAAACGGAAGGGTCGGATGACGGTCATGCCACAAGAGTAGACATCAATCGATTAGATGTCTAAGGATTGGGCCCGTAGCGCTCCAGCACACGGGCGCGCATGCCCTCGTCGCTGCGGGGCACCGGCTCCATGAAGATCTCGTCGAGGTCGGGGAACTCCTCGCGCAGGGCCGTGTCGATGGCCACGCACGCCCGCTCGACGTCCGCGGCGCCGAGCGCGTCGTCGAAGTCGAGGCGGGCGCACACGAGGACGCGGTCGGTGCCGAGCATCATCGTCAGCAGGTCCACCACCTTCTCCACCTCGGGACGGTCCGCGAGCCGGTCGCGCACCGCGTACACCAGCCGCGCGTCGGCCTGGCGTCCGATCAGCAGGCCCTTGTTGGTGCGTCCCAGGATGTAGGCGACGCCCGAGAGCAGCAGCCCGATCAGCAGTGACGCGAGCCCGTCCCAGAAGCCCGACCCGGTGATCTGGTGCAGCCCGACGCCCGCCAACGCCAGTACGAGCCCGATCAGCGCGGCGCTGTCCTCGAAGAACACGGTCTTGACCGTGGGGTCGTCGGTGGTGCGCAGGAACGCCGCGAACGTCTGGTGGTGGGTGGCGGCCTCCTTGCGGGCCTGCCGGAACGCCTGCAGCCACGAGATGCCCTCGAGCACGAACGACCCGCCCAGCACCGCGTAGGCGACCCAGATCAGGGTCTGCTCCTCGCTCGCGCCGAGCATCGTCGTGATGCCCTCGTAGATCGCGAAGACCGCGCCGGACACGAAGATGCTGACCGCGGCGATGAGCGCCCAGAAGAACCGCTCCTTGCCGTAGCCGAAGGGATGACGGCGGTCGGCCGGCTTCTCCGAGCGGCGCAACGCCGTGAGCAGCAACCCCTCGGTGGCTGTGTCGGCCACCGAGTGCGCGGCCTCGGCGAGCATGGCCGCCGATCCGGTGAGGATCCCGGCCACGAGCTTCAGCACGCCGATGAGCGCATTGGCCCCCAACGCCACGAGCACCGTGAGGGTGCTCTCTCCCTGATCACCCTTGCTCAGCCCGCTCTCGTCCGCCACGGGTGGAGGTTACGGTCCGACCTGTGATCTCGCACCGCATCGTCGACGTCAACGGCCTCACGCTGCACATCGCCGAGTCCGGCCCCGCCAATGGGCCGGTCGTCCTGCTGCTGCACGGCTTCCCGGAGTGCTGGTACTCCTGGCGCCACCAGCTCGCCGCGCTCGGCGAGGCCGGCTTCCACGTCGTGGCCCCCGACCAGCGCGGTTACGGCCGCAGCGACGCCCCGCAGGCCATCGACGAGTACACGATCCTGCACCTGGTCGGCGACGCCATCGGCGTGCTCGACGCGGTCGGGGCGCAGCGGGCCGTGGTGGTCGGGCACGACTGGGGCGCCCCGGTGGCCTGGCACACCGCTCTGCTGCGACCCGATCGGGTGCGCGGCGTCGTCGGGCTGTCGGTGCCGTTCCTTCCGCGCTCGTCGTCCGCCCCGACCGTCGGACTCGCGAAACGGTTCGGGCCCGGCTACTACCAGCTGTACTTCCAGGCGCCGGGCGTCGCCGACGCCGAGCTCGCCGCGGATCCCCGGGCCACCCACCGCAGGCTGCTCTCGGCCACCTCGGGCGGCGACCGGCCGCCCGTGCTCGCCGTCGAGGGCGGCGGTGGGTTCCTCGACACGCTGCCGGAGCCGGACCGGCTGCCCGACTGGCTCACCGAGGCCGACCTCGACGCCTACGAGGCCGAGTACGCGGAGAACGGGTTCACCGGTGGCCTGAACTGGTACCGCAACCTCGACCGCAACTGGGCCCTGACGGCGGCATGGAGCGGAGCCACCATCACGCCACCGGCGCTGTACATGGCGGGCGACCAGGACGTGGTGGTGGCCGGGGTGCCGTTCGACGGGCTCGTGTCCACGCTGCGGCGCAGCGTCACCGACCTGCGATCGGCCGTGTCACTGCCCGGCTGCGGACACTGGACCCAGCAGGAACGACCCGCCGAGGTCAACCAGGCGATCATCGATTTCGCGGGTCGTGTCGACGCGTGACACGCCGAGCGGGCGACTCGCCCACATGGCGCCGGTTGGTCGCCGCCGGTCGCTCGACGGCGACCGTTGATCGTGCAACCGGTCACCGACCGGTCACCGACCGTGTCCGCCCGTTCGACGGAGCGACGAAATCGGCCGAAACCCGCCGAACCGCGACGCGTTGAGGGGAGTGACCGGGGCCGGCGGAACAGGGGAGCCTCCGCCGGCTTCGGTTGAACCCCCGGCTCGACTACTGCAGCCGGAAGACCGGATATCCCGGCGCGATCCCGCGCAACGTGGCATCCGACGCCGACGCGTCGACACCGTCGAAGAACACCCCGACCTCGAACTTCCACCGCTTCAGGTACGGCCGCAGGATCGCGGGCTTCTCGTCGTCGGCGAGCTCGACGACGGTGAACGCCTCCGTCCGCCGTCCGACCCGCAGCTCACCACCGCCTGCGGCACGCATGTTGCGCACCCACTGCGTGACGCCGCGCGGGGCGACGAGGTAACGCACGCCGTCGACGGTGAGCAGGTTGACCGGCGTGGTGCGCCACTCCCCGCTGGTGCGACCGCGGACGGCCAGCACGCGGCTGCCCCAGACGCTGACGCCCATCCGGGTGAGCCCGGCGACGACGGAGTTGAAGATCTCGGTGCTGCGGTCGGGGCGGATGTAGCGGGTGGCGGTCATCAGGTTCTCCTCGAGTCGATGAGAGCACTGCTCTCGTCTGAGAACAGTGAACGCCTACCGGGGGTCCGAAGTCAAGAGCAGTGCTCTCGTTCTTCGGGGCTGCTACTTCTCGTGCAGCTCCAACTCGAAGGCGTCGTCGCCGATCCAGATGCGCAGGCCCTCACCGTCCTCGGTGACGAAGCCGTCCTCCTCCTCGCCCATCTCCCGCGTCGCGCCGAGCGCGAGCGCGTTGAACTCGATCTTCCCGCCGCCGAGGTCCACGGGCCGGTACTCACGGGCGAGCCGCGCGGTGCGGCTCTCCGTGGCCAGGAAGACCGCGTTGTCCTCGCCGACATCTGCTACCCACCGGTGATCAGCCATGGCGGCAGTATCGGCCCACGAGCAAGGGCACCGGGGCTCGAGCAACGCCTGTCACCACCGCCATGACCCCGCCGGCGAGCAGGTTGAGCAGCGGGTTCCCGCCGGTCAACGGCCCGAGCGCCATGCCGACGGCCAGCACGTAGCAGCTCCACGCAGCCGAACCCACGACGGACCAGGGCAGGAACCGTCTCAGACTGAGACCGAACCGGCCCGCCCAGGCCGTCGGCGCCGCCCGATCGGATGTCTGCGCGACCCTGTCGGGTGGGATCCCCCGCCGGGCCGTCGGAACCACCATACGGTCGGACCTCACTCGTCGGGAGGTCGTTCGTGAAGAGATGCTCACGTGCCGTCACCATCGCGGTGGTCGCCGCCGTCGGCGTCGCAGCCGGCGGGGGACTGGCACCGTCGGCCTCGGCCGCCGGCGTCACGCTCCGTGCACCGTCCTCGGGCATCGGTCCGGGTTCCGTGATGACCACGCAGATCGACGCACGGACCGCCTCGCTGTGCACGGCCGACTTCGTGTTCAGCGGGCCGGGCGCGCTGTACATCGGCATGTCGGCCCACTGCGTCGGCGCGGGCGGGTCCGAGGACCCGAGCGGCTGCACCGCGCCCACGCTGCCGCTCGGCACCGAGGTGACCATCAGCGGTCGACGCGGCGGGCAGGACAGCACCGGCCGGCTCGCCTACAGCTCGTGGGTCACGATGCAGGAGCGCGGCGAGAACGATCCCGCGCTGTGCCGCTACAACGACTTCGCGCTGGTCGCGGTGGACCCGGCCGACGCCGGGCTCGTCGACCCGAGCGTCCCGCTGCTCGGCGGGCCCACGGGTCTGGACTCCAACGGCCTGACGCCCGGCGAGGCCGTCTACAGCTTCCAGCCCAACAACGGCGGCAGCGGCGTCAAGACCGGTCGCAGCGTCGAGGACGACGTGAGCGGCCGCACGCACCAGGTGGTGATCACCCCGCCCGGCGTGCCCGGCGACTCCGGCAGCGGCTTCCTCGACGCGGGCGGCCGTGCGGTCGGTGTGCTGAGCACCGAGTTCCTCGACCGCAGCCACAGCAACGGGGTCACCGACCTGGCGCTGGCCCTGGCCTACGCCGACGCCGACGGCGGCCTCGGGACCGTCGAGCTCGTGCCGGGGAGGGTCCCCTTCCGTAGCGTGGGGTGATGCCCCCACTGTCACACCGGACCGCACTCGTCACCGGAGCCGCGTCCGGGATCGGCGCGGCGATCGTCGCGCGCCTGTCCGCCGACGGGGCCACCGTGCTCGCCGTCGACCGGGACGAGGCCGGCCTGAAGGCCCTCGCCGACACGGTGCCGGGGATCGAGCAGGTGGTCTGCGACCTGTCGGACCCCGCCGCCGTGGACGGTCTGCCCGCCGAGGTCGACGTGCTGGTCAACAACGCCGGGATCCAGCACGTCGCGCCGATCCAGGACTTCGATCCCGACCGGTTCGCCCTGATCCTGCGCCTCATGCTGGAGACGCCGTTCCGGCTGGTCCGCCGCGTGCTGCCGCACATGTACGGGCGGGGCTGGGGCCGGGTGATCAACGTGTCGAGCGCGCACGGGCACCGGGCCAGCCCGTTCAAGGTGGCCTACGTCAGCGCGAAGCACGGGCTGGAGGGCATGTCCAAGGTGGTCGCGCTGGAAGGCGCCGCACATGGCGTGACCAGCAACTGCCTCGCCCCCGGCTACGTCCGCACACCCCTGGTCGAGAAGCAGATCGACGACCAGGCCCGCGCCCACGGCATCTCCCGCGACGCCGTGCTGGAGCAGGTGCTGCTGGTGCAGCAGGCCGTGAAGCGGCTGGTGGAGCCGTCGGAGGTCGCGGAGCTGGCGGCCGTGCTCTACGGGCCGGCCGGGGCGTCGATCACCGGTACGTCACTCTCGATGGACGGTGGCTGGACCGCCCGTTGATCCACTCGCATGGCACGAGGCGGGACGCGACGTCGTGTGTCGCGCGGTCTGACCGGGAGTAGCGCAGAATCCCCTCCGTGGTCCCGGATCAGGTAGCCACGGCCGACGGCCGTCACATGGACCTCCACTCCGTCGGCGACGGGCCGGGTGTCGTCGTCGTGCACGGCAGTGCCGTGTCCGCGGCCGACTACCGCAGGCTCGCCGACGCTCTGTCCCCACGGTTCACCGTGCACCTCTACGACCGGCGCGGGCGGGGCTCCCGAGGGCCCGTCGAGCCGTCGCACGGCGTCGAGTCCGACGTCGAGGACCTGCGCGCCGTGCTGCAGCACACCGGCGCCCGCACCGTGCTGGCCCACAGCTACGGCGGCCTCGTCGCGCTCACCGGCGCCCCGACGCTGCCGATCGACCGGCTGGCCGTTTTCGACGCCGCGGTGTCGATCGACGGCGGGTTCCCCTCGGCCTACGTCGAGCCCTTCGCCCGAGCCGCCGCGGCCGGCGACTTCCCGCGGGCGATGGCCGTCCTGAGCCACGGTCTCGGGTCCGTCGGGGCGCTGTCGCGGCTACCCGTTCCCGTGCTGACGGTGCTGGCGCACGGTTTCGCCGCCACGGCGATGGGTCGCGCGTGGCGGCTCATGATCCCCAGCGCGGTGGCCGAGGCGCGGGAGGTGCGGGCCCATGACGGCCCCGCGAGCATCTACTCCGCCGTCACCACCGAGGTCCTGCTGGCCACGGGCGGGCGCAGTCCCGCCTACTTCGCACCGGCCTCGGCGGCGATGGCGCGGGCGCTCCCGCGGGCCCGGCACGTCGTCGTTCCCCAGGCGGACCACAACGCGATCATGACCGCCGCCACCCCGTTCGTGGAACGGTTCGCCAGGTTCCTCCTCAATAGTGATGACCTTCCGTAACACACCTCTCACAGCGAGCGAACCCGGGGTAGCAGGCACGGGGTTTGTCTCATGTGGACGGGGTGCACGATGCGGGTCTTCTCGAGTATCGCTCTGGCGGTGGTGGGCGCGCTGTCGGCCGCCGCGGTCGTGGGCGTCGTCGGTGTCGCCGGTGACGCCGGCGTCGTCGGTGTCCAGACGACGGCGGCGACCGGAGGCGTGGCACTCGACGCCACCGTCTCCGCGCACCAGGGCACCAAGACCACCTCCGTCACCTCGCCGTCCTTCTCAACGACCCAGGCGAACGACCTCGTCGTGGCGTTCGTCGGTGCGGACGGCCCGAGCCCGGGGGCGCAGAGCATCTCCGCGGTGGCCGGAGGCGGCCTCACCTGGCAGCTCGCGCGGCGCACCGACACCCAGGCCGGCACCGCCGAGATCTGGACCGCCCCGGCCCCCGCGGTCCTGAAGAACGTCACCGTCAAGGCGACGTACCCGGGCTCCTACATGAGCTCGTTGACCGTGGCGGCGTTCAGCGGCGCGAAGCCGACGATCGGCGCCACCGGCACCGGCAATGCCCGCAGCGGCGCCCCCACGGCGACCCTGACCACCACGCAGACCGGCTCCTGGGTGTGGGGCGTCGGCAACGACTGGGACGGCCGGATCGCTCGGACCGTCGGCACCGCCCAGACCAAGGTCGACGAGTACCTCGCCTCCGCGGGTGACACGTTCTGGGTGCAGCGTCAGACCAGCCCCGGCACGGCGGCACCCGGCACTCCGGTCTCGATCAACGACACGGCTCCCACCGGCGACCGGTGGAACCTCAGCACTGTCGAGATCCTGCCCGCGAACACCGACACCACCGCTCCGACCGCGCCGTCAGGTCTGTCGGCGAGCACTCCCGGCGCCGGCCGGGCGACACTGAGCTGGACGGCCGCCACCGACGCCGTCGGCGTCACCGCCTACGACGTCTACCGGTCGACCACGGCCGGCTTCACCCCGTCGGCCGCCACCCTGGTGCGCAGCCTGGGCGCCGTCACCGGCTACGACGACACCGGCCTCGCCCTCGGCACCTACTACTACGTCATCAGGGCCCGGGACGCCGCGGGCAACGTGAGCCCGTCCTCGAACCAGGCGTCGGTGGTCCTGGCCGACACCACCGCACCCACGAGCCCCACCGCGCTCACCGCCACCGTGGCCAACGCGAAGGTGACGCTGGCCTGGACCGCCAGCACCGACGCCGTCGGTGTCACCGGCTACAGCGTGTACCGCTCGACGACGGCGGGCTTCACGCCGGACGCGAGCAGCCTGCTCGGCACGGCCACGACGGCCGGCTACGTCGACATGTCCGTCCCGGCCGGCACCTACTACTACGCCGTGACGGCCCGGGACGCGGCCGGCAACGCCAGCGCCGCGTCGACGCAGGCCACCGCGGTGGTGGCCCCCTCCGACTCCGAGGCTCCGTCCGCGCCCGGCGCACCGACCGCGACCCGGACCGACGCCACGCACGCCGCCGTCAGCTGGGGCGCGAGCACCGACAACGTCGGGGTCACCGGCTACAACGTCTACCGGTCACCCACCGCGGGATCCCAGGGAGCGCTCGTGGGCACCGCGACGACCACGTCGTTCACCGACACGGTCGCGCCCGGCACCTACTACTACGCGGTGGCGGCGCTCGACGCGGCCGGGAACATCAGTGCGGCCTCGGCCGCCGCCCCTCTGGTGGTCGCCGACGTCACCGCACCCACCGTTCCGACGCTGACCGCCACGGCGACGAGCTCCACGCAGGTCGACCTGAGCTGGACGGCGGCCACCGACGACGTCGGGGTCACCGGCTACACCGTGTACCGCAATGGCACGAAGCTGACCACGGTCACCGGCACCAGCTACTCCAACACCGGACTCACCGCCGGTACGGCGCTCAGCTACACCGTCACGGCGTCGGACGCGGCCGGCAACACCAGCGCCCCGAGCACGACCGTCACGGTCACCACCCCGGCGGGCACGGGCGGGACCGTCGTGTTCGACGACGAGTTCAACGGAACGTCGGTGGATCCCGGGCTGTGGTCGGTCGGCAACCGTCCCGGCGACGCGTCGAACGCCGAGAAGCAGTGCTACAAGCCGGCTGACGTCACCGAGGCCGGCGGCAGCCTGCAGATCCTGTCCAAGGTGGACTCCTCCTGCAGCGGCTACGCCTACACCTCCGGCATGGTGCAGTGGAACACCTTCTCCTACACCTACGGCACGCTCGAGTACCGCGCCAAGCAGCCGGCCGGCACGGGCACCTGGCCCGCGCAGTGGCTGCTCGGGGCCAACTGCCAGGCCGCGTTCAAGACCACCACGGAGAACACGGGCGGCTGCAACTGGCCGCAGCCCGGCTCCGACGAGATCGACGTCAGCGAGTTCAAGAGCAGCACCACCGTCGACTGGCAGAACGTGATCTCAGGCAGCAGCGGCTTCCTGACCTGCAAGCCGGCGGTGTCCAACGCCAACACCAACTGGCACGTCTACCAGCTCGTCTGGAAGCCCGGGTCGCTGGTGTGGAAGGTGGACGGCGCGACGACCTGCACGCAGACGAAGGCCGTGCCCACCACGCCGATGTTCATGATCATCAACACCGCTCTGGGCGGTGGGGGTGGCGGCACGATCAACAACAGCACGCTGCCCCAGACCATGCTCGTGGACTACGTCAAGCTGACCCAGTGACCGGACAGCGCCCGGACCAGCCGCTGCGGGTCGGCTGGCCGGGGGAACGCGGTTGCGTGGCCGGCGCCGTAGGCGCCATCGTGGGGCCATGGGCCTGCCCTTTCCCGACAACGCCGGCTGCGCCGGGCTCCGGCACCGCGGCGGCGGCACCGGGCTGTGCCTGACCCAGCCGGTGCTGACGGTCACCCACCGCGTCGAGCACCCGCGCCCCCAGACCGTGCGCCTGTTCGTGTGCGAGGCCCACGCCGTCGGCCACCCCGACCCGCGGGCCCTGACCGACCACGACCGGGCCGAGCTGCGCCGGCGACGCGCATCGGCCACGTCGGGGCCAGCTACGTCGGGGGCGGTTACTCCGGGGGCAGCTACTTCGGGGGCAGGGACCGGACGTACGCGACGCCGATCCTGACCCACCGGTGGAGCTCCTCGTCAGGAGCGTCCGCGTCCATGTCGACGTGCAGCCAGCCGTCCATCTCACGCCCGCGCATGGCGAACCGGCTCGCCCGCGGGTCGGCGATCAGCGCGTCCGTCCCGGCCGGGTCGACGCGCAGCAGCAGCCCGCCGCGGCCGCTCGCGCTGACGGCCATGTGCCCGGCCACCATGAACGCCAGGCCGCCGAACATCGCCTTCTCCCGCACGTCGGGCTCGACGGCGAGGATCTCGCGCAGGCGGTCGGCCATGTCGGCGTCGTAGCTCATGGAGGCAGTATCGCGATGGTGTCCAGGGCGATCGTGCGCGGATATCGGTGTGGGGGCGCTGATTCCCGTGCACGGACGGGTGATCCTGGCCCGGCGCGGGTACCCGGGTCTCGGCACTCAGCCGGCAAGCACCTGCTCGCGCAGGATGTCGGCGTGCCCGCAGTGGTGGGCCAGCTCGCGCAGGACCTGCAGGTACACCCAGCGCACCGTGCGCGGGCCGCCCCGGTGGCCGGTCACGACGGCGTCCAGCGCCAGATCGGCCACCGCCTCCCGGGCCCTCGCGCAAGCCTCCCGGTGGGCCGCCGTGACGGAGGCGACGGTGTCGTCGGCAGCGAGCCGGAAGGACTCGTCCGGGCTCTGCACCAGGCCGAGCTCCCGCCGGGACGTGCCGCCGACGCACTCCTCGAACCACACCCGCTGCATCCATGTGACGTGCTTGAGCAGCCCGAGCAACGTCGTCGCCGACGAGACCAGCCGGCGGCGGGCCTGCTCGTCGGTGAGGTCGTCGAGGGTCGCCTCGAAGGCGCCCCGGTACTCCTCGACGAACGCGTCGAGCTGGGTGCGCTCGTCGTCCAGCAGCGCGTCGAACGAACCCATCGGAGTCTCCCGTCACGGCGCAGACCGGTGCACACCCGCTCGCGCGGGCAGCGGCCCACAACGACGTCGATGATCGCAGACCCGGCCCGGCGGGACGACCGGCGCCCTGACCGTCATCCGGCACGGTCCGTGTATCCCGGGGCAGCCCTCGCGTCTCTGGTTGTCAGGACACCTGGAGGCGCCGATGACGCGCACGATCGCAGAACGGCTCGCGGAGAGCGCCGGTCGGGGATTCGTCGGACGGCAGCGCGAGCTGGCCGCCCTGTCGGGCGCGCTCACGGCAGCCGACCCGCCGTTCCTCGCCGCGTTCGTGCACGGCCCGGGCGGCATCGGGAAGACAAGGTTGCTGCAGGCCCTCTTCGCCGATCCGCCTGCCGGTGTCCGGCCGATCCTGCTCGACGGGCGCGACATGGAGCCGACCCCGCGCGGCATGCGCCGGGCCCTCGCCCAGGCGCTGGGAGCGGCACCTGACACCGCGGCGATCGTGACGACGATCGCCGCCGACCCGCGGCGGACCGTGATCGTCATCGACACCTTCGAGGTCCTCGGCCTGCTCGACACCTGGTTGCGGACCACGTTCCTGCCCGCCCTGCCCGCGTCCGTGCTGACGGTGCTCGCCGGACGCGACCGCCCGAGCAGCGCCTGGCACACGGCGCCCGGCTGGTCGGGGCTGGCCGCGGAGTTCCCCCTCACCGCGTTGCCGGACGACGACGCCGCCGCGTTGCTGCGCGCCCGCGGTCTCGCCGGGGAGCACGTGCGGCGGGCGAACGAGTTCGCCCACGGGCATCCGCTCGCCCTGGAACTGGCCGCCGCGACCCTCCGTTCCGACCCAGGAGCGGTCCTCGCCCCCGCCGGGCTGGTGGACACCTTCCTCGGGCAGCTGCCTGCCGAGGCCGTGGCGGTGGTCGAGGCCGCGTCCACCCTGCGCCGGGTGACCGAACCGATCCTGCAGGCCGTGCTGGCCACCGACGACGCCTCCGCCGCCTTCGCCACCCTGCGGGCACTCCCGTTCACCGAATCCGGCGTCGACGGCCTGCTCCTGCACGACGTGGTCAGGGACACCGTGGGCCGGGACCTCGCGGTCCGGGACCCGGACGTCCGGCGCACCTACCGGCGCCGGGCGGCGCGCTACTTCACCGGGCGGGCGGCCGCGGAACAGGGCAATCTCTGGCAGATCACCGCCGACCTCATCTTCCTGATCGAGAACCCTGTGGTGCGCGACGCCTGTTTCCCCAGTTCGCGGCCGCAGTACGTCGTCGAGCCCGCCCGGGCCGATGACGTCACGGCGATGGCGGACATCGCCGCACGACACGAGTCGCCGGCCGCCGCCGCGGCGCTCGCCCGGTGGTGGGCCCGGCACCCGGAGACGTTCGCCGTCGCGCGGGGCGCCGACCGGTCGGTCGAGGCGTTCGTCCAGATCGCCGAGCTGCGCGGCGTCGACCCGGCGGTGCTGGCCCACGATCCTGCGGCGCAGCCCTGGCTCGAGCACCTGCGGGCCGCGCCACCCGCCCCCGACGAGCAGGTCCTGCTCATGCGCCGCTGGCTGGGCCGCGAGTCCGGGGAGCTGCGGTCGCCGCCGGTCTCGGCGTGCTGGCTGGACGTCAAGCGCGTCTACATGGAGCTGCGGCCCCGGCTGCGGCGCCTGTACTTGACCGTCGTCGATCTCGGCCAGCTCGGGCCGATCTTCCTCCCGCTCGGGTTCGCCCCGGTCGGGGCGCCGGTGGACGTGGACGGCTCCCTGCACCAGGGGGTGTGGCTCGACTTCGGCCCCGGCAGCGTCGACGGCTGGCTCGGACGGCTCGTCGACGCCGAGACAGGCCCGGCCCCGTCACCCCACACGGACCTCTCCGATCGCGAGGTGGAGGTCCTCGGCCTGCTTGCCCGGGGCCGGACCAACCGCGACATCGGGGCGCAGCTGTTCATCAGCGAGAAGACGGCCGGGCGGCACGTCTCGAACATCTTCCTGAAGCTCGACGTGCACACCCGCGCCGAAGCCGCGCGCGTCGCGGTCGAACAGGGCCTCCTACAGCATCCGGGTCACGAGATGGCGTGATCGCCCGATGCGAGGGGTGCGGTGATCGTCCTAGCGTCGATCCGTCCTGGTCACCGCACCCGCGAGGAGCATCCGTGCACACCGTCATCATCACGTTCACCCTCACCGACATGAGCCCCCGGCGCTACCGCGAGGTCAGTGCGGAACTGGCCCCGGCCTTCGCCGAGCTGCCTGGCCTCCTGGCCAAGGTGTGGCTTTCCGGAGACGACACCGGCGAGTACGGCGGCGTCTACCTCTTCACCGACACCGACGCCGCCGACAGGTACCTCGGCTCGGCTCTCTACCGCACCGTGCGCGACTTCCCGCACTTCGCCGGCGTCACCGTCCGCAGGTACGCGGTGGACGAGACCACAACCCGCCGCACCCAGCCCGGCATCGCGCTGGTCGGGTCCGCACCGGCGACCGTCTGATGGCCGTCGACGAGATCGCTCTCAACGAGTTCCTGGGCAGGTTCGTCACCGACCTCGGCGCGACGGCCGCGGCGGCGGGCGTGGTCATCGGGCACCGGCTGGGCCTCTACCGGGCCCTGGCGCAGGGTCCCGCCGCGCCGGCGGAGCTGGCCGACCGCACCGGCACGCAGGTCCGTCCCGTGGCCGAATGGCTGCGTGGGCAGGCGGCGGGCGGGTACGTCACCTACAGCGCCGACACCGGGGAGTTCTCGCTCACCGAGGAGCAGGCCTTCTGCCTCACCGACCCCGACGGGCCCGTCTACGTCCCGGGCGCGTTCCAGCTGGCTCTGGGTGCGCTGCGGGCCGAGCGGCGGATCACCGAGTCGTTCCGCACAGGGCACGGGATGGGCTGGCACGAGCACGACGAGGACGTGTTCCTCGGCTGCGAGGCCTTCTTCCGTGCCGGCTACCTGGCCAACCTGACCTCGTCGTGGATTCCGGTCCTCGACGGCGTCGAGGCCACCCTGGAAGCGGGCGGCCGGATCGCCGACATCGGGTGCGGGCTCGGCGCGTCCAGCGTGATCATGGCGCAGGGCTATCCGCGGTCGACGGTGCACGGGTCGGACTACCACGACCGTTCGATCGAACTGGCCCGCAAACGCGCCACCGACGCGGGCGTCGGCGACCGGGCCGTGTTCGAGGTCGCCTCCGCGCAGACCTTCGGCGGCACCGGCTACGACCTGGTCACGAGCTTCGACTGCCTGCACGACATGGGCGACCCCGTGGGTGCCGCCCGCCACGTGCGCGACGCCCTCGCCGACGACGGGTGCTGGATGCTGGTCGAGCCGGCCGCCGGCGACCGTCTCGAGGACAACCTGAACCCGGTCGGCCGGATGTACTACGGCTTCTCCAACCTGGTGTGCGTGCCCGGTGCGCTCTCCCAGAGCGGCGGCCGGGCTCTCGGGGCACAGGCCGGGCAGCGGGCTCTGGCCGAGGTCGTGGCCGCGGCCGGTTTCACCCGCTTCCGGCGAGCCACCGAGACACCGTTCAACCACGTCTACGAAGCGCGCCCCTGAACTACCGGGCGGTCCGCATCCGCCAGGCGTCGGTGACGAGCTCCTCGAGCCGTTCCGCGGTCACCTGCTCGAGCCGCACCATGACGAGCGGGAAGCCGTCGTAGGACGGGGGCGTGAAGAACAGCTCGGGTTCGCCGAGCAGCAGCGCCTGCTTCTCCGCCTCGTCGCCGACGTAGAGCACCGCGATGTCGGTGCGGATCACCCGTCGCCGCCCCGGCTCCCGCTCCGGGTAGGACCACACGAAGCCCTGACCGCCGACGCGGAAGTCGAAGCCGTCGCTCTCGTTCTCCAGGACGCCGTCGAGTGCGAGCGCCACCCGCCGGACGTCGTCGGCATCAGCCACGACGGGGATCCTTGCAAACCCGGCAGGATGACGTCGTGCTCCCCTCCGGTCGGACGGCCGCGGTCGCGATCAGCCTCCTCGTGCTGGCGGTCGCCGCCGCGTGCACGACCCCGACGCCGGTCGCGCCCGACCCTCCGTCCACTCCCGCGGTCACTGCGCCCGCCGTCGACGGCACACCCGGTTGGCAACTCTCGAAGCCCGGGCCCGACCACGCCATCGAGGGCTTCGCCGACCGGGTGAGCGTCGTGCCCGGAGAGACGGTCCGCCTGTTCGTCTCGACGTCGGCCGCGGGGTTCACGGTCACCGCGTTCCGGATCGGCGACTACCGGCGCTCCGACGCCCAGGCCGTGTGGACCTCACCCCGCCAGGCCGGCGGCCTGCAGGCGCTCGCGGAGGTGCAGAGGCCGACGAACACGGTGGTCGCGCCCTGGCACCCGTCGCTGACCGTGGACACCCGCGGTTGGCCTTCCGGGGACTACCTCCTGCGTCTGGACGGCGACGACGGCAACCAGCGCTTCGTCCCGCTGACCCTGCGCACCCCGTCGAACGCCGGCCGGGTGGTCGTGATCAACGCGGTGACCACGTGGCAGGCCTACAACCAGTGGGGTGGATACAGCCTCTACAAGGGTCCGGACGGCAAACGGCCGAGCCGCTCCCGGGCGGTGAGCTTCGACCGCCCGTACGAGGCCGGGATGCAGGGCGCCGGCCAGTTCCTCGAGTTCGAGCTCGGGTTCCTGCGGGTGGCCGAACGCGCCGGGGTACCGCTCGGGTACGCCACCGACACGGATCTGCATGCGGACCCGCATCTGCTCGACGGGGCGCGGGCCGTGGTCACCCTCGGCCACGACGAGTACTGGACCACCGCGATGCGGGCCGCGGCGACCGCAGCCCGCGACCATGGCGTCAACCTGGCCTTCTTCGGCGGCAACGAGGTCTACCGGCACATGCGCTTCGCTTCCACCCCACTCGGGGGCAACCGCCTGGAGATCAACTACAAGTCGGCCTCGGAGGACCCGATCAGCCGGACCGACCCGGCGGAGTCCACCCAGGACTGGCGCCAGCCACCCGACCCGCGCCCGGAGAGCGTCCTGGTCGGCGGCTACTACAGCTGCTTCCCCGGGCGGGCCGACCTGGTGGCGTCCGATTCCGGGAACTGGCTGCTCGCCGGCATCGTGCGCAACGGCGAGCACCTGGCCGGGGTGGTGGGCGTCGAGTACTCGAAGGTGAACCTGTCGGTGCCCACACCGCGCCCGATCGAGGTGCTGTTCCACTCCCCCGTCGTCTGCGGCACGACGCGACGCCCCGAGTTCTCCGACGTCACCTACTACACGACCCGCAGCGGCGCCGGGGTGTTCTCCAGCGGCACGCAGGGCTGGGTCTGCGGCATGGACCCGGCCTGCAAGGGCGCGGGCCGGGTCGGGCGGGTGCTCGACGCGATCAGCACCCGCCTGCTCCAGCGGTTCGCGGTCGGCCCCGCAGGCGCCTCCCACCCCGCTGTCGACAACCTCGCCGCGCTCGGCATCAACCAGGCCGGCGCCGTGCCACCCCCGCCGGACAACGACTGACGATTCCGCACGACCGCGGTGAACGACGAGACCGGTACCGTCCGTGCATGCCGACCCTCGACGACGGGGTGTGACGCCACCCCGTGCCGCTTCTCGCGTCCAAGCTGCACGTCCCCCGGCCGCGGGGGGCGCTGGTCGCCCGTCCGCGGTTGGGTGAGCGTCTCGGCACGGCGGCGACGCTGACGCTCGTGTCGGCACCCGCCGGGTTCGGCAAGACGACGCTGCTGGCGGGCTGGCTGGCGGCCGCCGGACCGACCGTGGCCTGGCTGTCGCTCGACCGGAACGACAATGACCCTTCGCGGTTCTGGACGTACGTGGTCGCCGCGCTCGCGGTGCCGGCACCGCCCCCGGAGTCCTTCCTGACCGCGCTGCTCAACGACCTGACGGCCCTCACCCACGACGTCGTGCTCGTGTTGGACGACTACCACGTCATCGACGAGCCCGAGATCCACGACGGGGTGGCCTTCCTGCTGGAGCACCTCCCCCCGCAGATCCGCCTGGTGATCGCCGGTCGCAGCGACCCGCCGTTCCCGCTGGCCCGGATGCGGGCGCGCGGCGAGCTGGTCGAGATCCGGGCCGCCGACCTCCGCTTCACCCCGGGCGAGGCCGCCGCGTACCTCGGCGAGGTGGCTGGCCTGGACCTCGCCGTCGCGGACGTCACGACGTTGGAGCAGCGCACGGAGGGCTGGATCGCCGCCCTCCAGCTCGCGGCGCTCTCACTCCGGGGCCGCGACGACGCCGGCGGTTTCATCGCCCGGTTCGCCGGGAACGACCGCTACATCGTCGACTACCTGGTCGAGGAGGTGCTGGCCCACCAGCCCGAGCGCGTTCGCGACTTCCTGCTGCGGACGGCGGTGCTCGACCGGCTCACGGGGACGCTGTGCGACGCCGTCACCGGGCGCGACGACGGGACCCGGACGCTCGTGGAACTGGAGCGCGCCAACCTGTTCCTCGTCCCGCTGGACGACCGGCGGGAGTGGTACCGCTACCACCATCTCTTCGCCGACGTCCTGCGGGCGCGGATGCCCGGCGACCAGGTCCCGCTGTTGCACGGGCGCGCCAGCCGCTGGCACGAGCAGCACGACCTGACCGACGACGCCGTCCGGCACGCCCTGGCCGCCGCCGACGTCGACCGCGCGGCGCGTCTCATGGAGCTGGCCGTGCCGGAGATCCGGCGCACCCGGCAGGACACGATGTTCCTCGGCTGGCTGAGGGAGCTGCCCGACGACGTCGTCCGGCGCAGCCCGGTGCTCAGCGTCTTCCACGGATGGATGCTGATGCTCGCAGGCGACCTCGACGCGTTCGAGGTCCGGCTCGACGACGCGGATCGCGCGCTGGCCACCGTCCCGGACGGGACCGCTCCCCCGTGGGCCGACACCGCGGAGCTCCACACGCTGCCGGCGACGATCGCCGTCTACCGCGCGTCGCTCGCCCAGGCCCGGGGCGATGTCGTCGGCACGGCGGAACACGCCCGGCGCGCGCTCGACCTGGCGGGCCCGGACGACCATCTGGCGCGGGCAGGCGGCGCCGGGTTCCTCGGGCTCGCCGCGTGGGCGGAGGGCGACGTGACCACCGCGCTGCGGACGTTCGGGCAGTCGGTGGCGAGCCTGCACGCGGCCAGCAACCTCGTCGACGAGCTCAGTGGCACGGTCGTGCTCGCCGACATGTGGCTCGCGGCGGGACGGCCCCGTACGGCGCGCCGACTCGTCGAGCGTGCGCTGGTTCTGCACGACGACGCCGACCTGCATGTCGCTCTGAGCGAGCTCGACCACGAGGCCGGCGACCTCGACGGCGCCCGGCGGCACCTCGAGACCGCCGTGGCCCTCGACGAGCGGGTGTCGACCACCGAGGGCCGCTACCGGTGGTTCGTGGCCGCCGCGCTGCTCGCCGACGCCGAGGAGGCCGTCCACCTCCTGGACCAGGCGGAAGCGCACCACCTGCCGGGATTCCTCCCCGACGTGCGTCCCATCGCGGCGATGCGGGCCCGGATCCGGATCACGCAGGGCCGGCTGGCCGACGCCGCGGACTGGGCCCGCGAACGCGGCGTGAGCGCCACCGACGACGCCCGCTACCTCAGCGAGTTCGACCACCTCACCCTGGTGCGCCTGCTCATCGCCCAGCACCGGGCGTCGCAGGCCGTCCCGCTGCTGGAGCGGCTGCTCGACGCCGCGGAGAACTCCGGACGAGCCGGGAGCGTCGTCGAGATCCGGAGGTTGCTCGCCCTCGCACGGGACGGCCGGTCACCGACGCCCACCCCGGACCTGACGGACCGCGAGCTGCAGGTACTGCGCCTGCTCGCCGGCGACCGAGGAGGCCCGCAGATCGCGCAGGCGCTCTACGTCACGCAGAACACGCTGCGCACCCACACCAAGCACATCTTCACGAAGCTCGCGGTCACCGACCGCCGCGCGGCGGTGCGCCGCGCCCACGAGCTCGGCCTGCTCTCACCGGGTCCGTCACATCATGTGGTGACGCCCCCGCACCCCACCGGTCCCTAGCGTCGGATCGTCCCGCTGCGACCGCCGCGGACATTCCGAAGCCGGGAGCCGGACATGACCATCTCGACCACCACCCTCACCCGCGCGGCCGGCCTGGCCGCCGTCGCGGCGGGCCTGCTGTTCATCGCCGTCCAGATCAACCATCCACACCTCGATGCCGCCTTCGTCACGACGACCGAGTATGCGGTCCGCGAGACCGTGAAGCTGTTCTTCGCCGCCCTGGCGCTCGCCGGGATCACCGGCATGTACCTGAGCCAGGTGAAGCAGACCGGCTTCCTCGGCCTGCTCGGCTACCTCCTGTTCGCCCTCAACTTCCTCATCGTCCTGAGCATCCAGGTCGTCGGAGTGGGCGTCCTGCCGGCTCTCGCCCGCCGCGAACCCGGCTACGTCGACGACGTCCTCGCCGTGGCCACCGGCGGTCACGCGACTGGCGACATCGGCCTGCTGCAGACCGTCAACCTGGTCGCCGGAATCGCCTACATCGGCGGCGGCCTCGTGTTCGGCATCGCCCTCTTCCGCGCCCGCGTCCTCGCGAGGTGGGCCGCCGCGGTGCTCGCTGTCGGCACCGTCGCCTCCCTCGCCATCCCTCTCCTGCCGCAGGTCAACTTCAGGTTGTTCGCCGTTCCGACGGGCATCGCCCTGATCGGCCTCGGGTACTCGCTGTGGCGCCGGCAGCGCACGCCGGTCGTCCGGCCCACGGTCGACGCCCCGCAGCTCGCCCCGGCCGTCGTCCAGTGACGAGCCGCGTCCCGGCCCGCCCCGCCCGGGCGGGCCACTCGGGCCGGTGGGTGCCGCTCACGCTGGTCGCCCTCGTGATCGTCCCGGCCGTCGCCGGGTCGCTGCGGCTGGTCGAGGTGTTCGGCGGACCGCATCTCCTGCCCGCCAACCCGCGCATCAGCGCCTCCCCGGTGCCGGTGGTCGTGCACATCGTCTGCGCGGTCGCCTATGCCGTCCTCGGCGCGTTCCAGTTCTCCGGCGCGCTGCGGCGCAGCCGGCCCGCCTGGCACCGGTCCGCCGGACGCATCCTCGTGGTGCTGGGCCTGGCCGTGGCGTTCTCCGCGCTGTGGATGACGCAGTTCTACCCGCGCCAGCCCGGCACCGGCGAGCTCGCCCACCTGTTCCGGCTCGCGTTCGGGTCGGGGATGGCCGTCAGCCTCGTCCTCGGCGTCGCGGCCATCCGTCGCGGTGACGTCGCCCGGCACCGGGCGTGGATGACCCGCGCGTACGCCCTGGCGCTGGGCGCGGGCACCCAGGCGTTCACGCAGGCCGTCGGATCCGCGGCCTTCGGCACCGACCTCATGCTGGGCGCCGGCTGGGTCATCAACCTCGCGGTCGCCGAGTACGTGATCCGGCGGGTCCGGTTCCCGTGACCCGCCCCTGCCGGCTCCGGGTGGAGGGGCATCTCGACGACCACTGGTCGGCCTGGTTCGGCGGCCTCACCCTCACCCGCCATGCCGACGGGACGACCAGCCTCAGCGGTGTCGTCCAGGACCAGGCGGCGCTGCACGGCCTGCTCACGAAGGTCCGGGACCTCGGCATCCCGTTGCTCTCCGTGGACGTCGACGAACCGTCGCGGAAGTGACCGTGGACGGCCGGATGTGTGGCACGGTGGTCGGCGACCATGACGGGCCCACTGCTCGAGACCAAGCTCCGCGTCCCTCGGCGCCGGCGTTCGCTGATCGCGCGGCCCCGGCTCGGCGCGGCCCTGAGCCGCGGGGCCGAGGCGGGTCTGACCCTGGTGTCCGCACCGGCCGGGTTCGGCAAGACGACGCTGCTGGCGGAGTGGCTGGCGGGCGCGCCACCCGGCGGGGCGTCCGTCGCGTGGCTGGCGCTCGACCCGCGGGACAACGATCCCGCGCTGTTCTGGGCGTACGTCCTCGCGGCGCTCGACACGGCCGCCCCCGGGGTCGCGGCGACCGCACGCTCGTCCCTCCAGCGGCCCGGGCCGACGATCGACGCGGTCCTCACCACGCTGCTCAACGACGTCGCCGCGCTCCCGCACGACGTCGTGCTGGTGCTCGACGACTACCACCTCGTCGACGCCCGCGACGTGCACGACGGGATGGCGTTCCTGCTCGACCACCTGCCCCCGCAGCTGCGCCTGGTGATCGCCGGCCGCGCCGACCCGCCGTTGCCGCTGGCCCGGATGCGGTCGCGCGGCGAGCTCGCCGAGGTCCGCGCAGCCGACCTCCGGTTCACCCCCGACGAGGCCGCGGCATACCTGAATGGCGCGATGGGACTCGCGCTCACGGCGCCGGACGTCGCGGCGCTGGAGGGACGCACGGAGGGCTGGATCGCCGCGCTGCAGCTCGCGGCGCTGTCGATGCAGGGCCGCTCCGACGTCGCCGGGTTCATCGCGGGATTCGCCGGCGACGACCGGTACATCGTCGACTACCTCGCCGAGGAGGTCCTGGCGCGCCGACCCGAAGCCGTCCGACGGTTCCTGCGCCGCACGTCGGTCCTGAGCAGGCTCGGCGGCCCGCTGTGCGACGCCGTCACCGGTGAGGACGGCGGCCGGGCCCGGCTGGCGGAGCTGGAGCGGGCGAACCTGTTCGTGGTCCCGCTCGACGACAACCGCCGCTGGTACCGCTACCACCACCTGTTCGCCGACGTGCTCCGCGCCCACCTGCAGGACGAGGAGCCCGACGTCGTCCCCGAGCTGCACCGGCGGGCGAGCACGTGGCACGCGCAGCACGGGGAGCCGGCCGAGGCGATCCGGCACGCGATGGCCGGCGGCGATCTCGACCGGGCGGCGGACCTGGTCGAGCTCGCGATCCCGGCCACGCGCCTGGGGCGGCAGGAGGCCACCCTGCGCCGCTGGCTCGAGGCCCTGCCCGACGAGCTGATCCGCGTGCGGCCCGTGCTCAGCAACGGCTACGCCGGGTCACTGCTGGTGCGGGGCGAGGTCGAGGGCGTCGAGACGCGCCTGCGGGACGCCGAGGGCGGGCTGGGGACGGCGGCCGGGGCGACAGTCGTGGCGGACGTCGCGGAGTTCCGGCGGCTGCCCGGCGCTGTCGCCGTCCACCGCGCCGGGCTGGCCCGGATGCTCGGTGACGTCGACGGCACGATGGTGCACGCCCGGCGGGCGCTCGACCTGATCGGGGAGAACGACCACGTCGGGCGCGGCGCGGCGGCCGCGCTGCTGGGCCTGGCGCACTGGACCCGCGGCGATCTCGGGGCGGCGCACCGGCGGTACTCGGAGGGGATGGCGAGCCTGGAGAAGGCCGGGTACCTCTCCGACGTGGTCGGCTGCGCGATGGCCGTGGCCGACATCCGCGTCGCGCAGGGGCGTCTCCTTGCGGCGATGAGCACCTACGAGTGGGGCCTCCGGATCGCCACCGGGCAGGGTCCGACCGCGCTGCGCGGTGCAGCGGACATGCACGTGGGCATCAGCGAGCGGTTGGCGGAACGCAACGAGCTCGACGCCGCCGCGGCTCACCTGGTGAGCTCCGGGGAGCTGGGTGAGCACGCGGGTCTGCCCCGCAACCGGTACCGGTTGCGGGTGGCGACGGCCCGGCTGCGACAGGCCGCCGGCGACCTGACCGGCGCGGCCGACCTGCTCGACGAGGCGGAGCGGCTCTACACCAGCGACTTCTTCCCCGACGTGCGACCGGTCCCGGCGGTGCGGGCCCGGCTGTGGCTCGCGCAGGGAAGAACGGACGACGTGATCGCCTGGGCCGGGGAACGCGGTCTCTCCGTCGCGGACGACCTCGGCTACCTGCGCGAGTTCGAGCACATCACCCTGGCCAGGGCGCTGCTGGCCCGACACGCCGTCCCCGAGGCCACCGGCCTCCTGGAACGGCTGCTGGCCGCGGCGGAGGAGGGCGCGAGGGCGGGAAGCGTCATCGAGGTTCTCGTGCTGCTGGCGCTCGCCCACCGGGCGCGGGGCGACCTGTCTGCCGCGCTCGCCGTACTGCAACGCGCGGTCACGATGGCCGAGCCGGAGGGCTGGGTCCGGGTCTTCGCCGACGAGGGCCCCGCGATGGCGACGCTGCTGCGGGCCGTGGCGAAGCGGGCGATCGCCCCCGGCCACGTCCGCCGGCTCCTCGCGGCGGTGGAGGACGGCGCCGGCACCCCCGTCGAGCAGGACCTGATCGAGCCGTTGAGCGAACGCGAGCTCGACGTGCTCCGGCTGCTCGGCACCGATCTGGACGGCCCGGACATCGCCCGCCACCTCGGTGTCTCCCTGCACACCGTGCGCTCCCACTCGAAGCACATCTACACGAAGCTCGGCGTGAACAACCGCCGCGCGGCGGTCCGCAGGGCCGGGGAGCTCGGCCTGAACGGCTGACGCCCCCGATCACCACACGTGGGGATGCCCACTCACCACATCGCCTCCTACCTTCCGCTCGGAAGGAGGAGCCATGGACGACAGAGCGACCGGCGATTCGGGACGGTACGACATCCGTCTCGCGGGCCACCTCCACTCCCGGTGGGCGGCCTGGTTCGACGGGCTCGCCCTCACCCGCGAGAGCGACGGAACCACCGTCATCCACGGGGTCGTCGCCGATCAGGCCGCCCTGCACGGCCTGCTCCAGAAGGTTCGCGACACAGGTCTGCCACTGGTCTCGGTCATGCGGGTCGACCCGGGCCTCCACCGCTCACCCCCCACCGAAGGAGTTCGACATGACGACCATTGACCGGACCACGACGACGACCCCTGCCCCGACGGGCTCGCTGCGGAGGACCTCGCTCGTCGCGGGCGCGCTCTACCTGCTGACGTTCGTCACCTCGATCCCGGCCTCGCTCGTCCTCCTGGTTCCCGTGATGACGGATCCGGGATTCGTCCTCGGCTCCGGCCCGATCACCGGTGTGCTCTGGGGGAACCTCCTCGACGTGGTCTGCGCCCTCGCCGGCGTCGGCACAGCGATCGCGCTGTATCCGGTGGTCAGGCGGCAGAACGAGGCCGTCGCGCTCGGATTCGTCGCCTCGCGCCTCCTGGAGGGCGCCGTGATCGTCGTCGGCGTCGTGGGCCTCCTGACGGTCGTGACCCTGCGCCAGGACCCGGCCGGAGCGGACGCGGCGACCCTTCTCGGCCAAGGCCACATGCTCGTCGCGTTCAGCAACTGGACGTCCGTGCTCGGGCAGGGCCTCATGCCCGGCGTGAACGCGCTGCTGCTCGGGTCGCTGCTCTACCGGTCCGGCCTCGTGCCGCGCATCATTCCCACGGTGGGGCTCGTCGGAGCACCCGTTCTGCTCGCCTCCGTCACCGCAACGGTCTTCGGCGTCTTCGGCCAGTTCTCCTCGGTGGCCCTGATCGCCGCGCTCCCGGTGGCGCTGTGGGAGTTCTCGCTCGGCGGGTGGCTGGTCGTCAAGGGCTTCCGGCCCTCCCCGATCACCGCCTGACCGTGCACGGTCGCGAAGGAGGGACGGGCACATGTCCGACACGGCGCACCGGGTGGGATGGGGCTTCATCTCGCTCTACGCACTGGCGTCCACGAGCACCTCCCTGCTGTTCATCGCTCCGCTGCTGGTCACCCTCGCCCTGAAGGTCGACTCGCTGGTGGGGATCGAGCAGGCACCGAACAGCCTGGCGCTCGTCGCCTCCCTCGGCGCCCTGGTCTCGATCCTCGGGAACCCGTTCTTCGGCCGGATGAGCGACCGCACCACGTCGAGGCTGGGGATGCGACGGCCGTGGATGGTGATCGGGCTCATCGGCGGGACCCTCGGCATCCTCATCGTCGCGCTGGCCCCCACGATCCCCACCGTCGTCGTCGGCTGGTGCGTCGCCCAGCTGTTCTTCAACGCCCTGCTCGCCGCGCAGGTGGCGGTGCTGCGGGACCGGGTCCCCACCATCCAACGTGGACTCGTCGCCGGGATCCTGGGCATCTCGGTGCCCGTCGCGTCGGTGAGCGGCACCTTCCTGGTCCAGCTCTTCGCCGGCGACACGCTCCTCATGTTCCTGGCCCCGTGTGCGGTCGGCGGGTTCTTCGTCCTGGTCTTCGCGGCCACGCTGAAGGACCGCCGGCTCGGGTCGAAGGAGCGGCCCCCCTGGTCGCTGCGGGAGCTCGCCGGCACGTTCTACGTCAGCCCCTGGAAGAACCCGGACTTCGCCTGGGCCTTCGCGAGCCGCTTCCTGTTCCTGCTGGCCTACGCCTTCCTGATCACCTACCAGGCCTACTACCTGCTGGACCGGATCGGCAGCGCCGAGTCCGACGTGCCGCGGCAGATCTTCCTCGGCACGCTCGTCCAATCCACCGTCGTCGTGGTCGCATCCCTCGTCGGTGGGCTGGTCTCCGACCGGACCGGCCGGCGGAAGATCTTCGTCCTCACGGCGTCGACCGTCTACGGCCTGGCCCTGTTCGTGCTCGCCGCGGCGGGCAGCGTCAACGGTTTCCTCGTCGGCATGGCCATCAGCGGACTCGGGTTCGGCGTGTACGTGGCCGTGGACCTCGCGCTCGTCGCCGACGTGCTGCCGGACGGGGCGAACACCGCCAAGGACCTCGGGGTCCTCAACATCGCCGGCGCCCTCCCCTTCTCCCTCGCCCCGGCCATCGCACCGGTGATCCTGGCGATCGGGAACGGCAGCTACGGGGTGCTGTACGCGGTGGCCGGGGTCTGCGCGGTCGTCGGAGCCGTCGCGGTCCTGCCGGTGCGGCGGGCCCGTTGAGGACGCCGGATCGGAGTGACCTGGCGCACATCGGACGTCGCACCGTCACGTCCCTGGGCCGGTCGGTGTCCTGAGGCCGGACACCGACCGAGAAGAGGAGCGGACATGGCCACGAACACCCAGGTTGTCGTCATCGGCGGCGGATACGCCGGCGTGATCGCAGCGAACCATCTCAGGACCCGCGACGACGTGAGCATCACGCTGATCAATCCCCGGCCGTCGTTCGTCGAGCGGATCCGGCTGCACCAGCTGGTCACCGGATCCGACGACGCGGTCGTCGACTACGCGTCCGTCCTGGGGTCGGGCATCCGACTCGTCGTCGACGAGGCGACGGCCATCGACCCGGCGCACCGCTCGGTGGCGCTGGCGTCGGGCGGCACCGTCGGCTACGACTATCTCGTCTACGCGGTGGGCAGCCGCACCGCCCCACCGACCGTGCCGGGAGCGGCCGAGTTCGCCCACACCGTCGGTGAGCTCGAACATGCCGAGCGCCTGCGCACGGCCGTGGACGAGCTGGATCCCGGTGCACCGCTGACCGTGGTCGGCGGCGGCCCCACCGGCATCGAGACGGCCGCCGAGCTCGCCGAGGAGGGCCGCCCGGTCACGCTGGTGTGCGGCGGAGGGCTCGGGCCCTACCTCAGCGCGCCGGGCCGCCGTTCGGTCGCCCGCCGGCTGGCCACGCTGGGCGTGACGGTGCTCGACACCACCGTCACGGCCGTGCGGGAGGACCGGGTCGTGCTCGCCGACCGACGTGAGCTGCCCAGCGCCGTCACCATCTGGACCGCGGGCTTCGACGTGCCGGACCTGGCCACGCGCAGCGGCTTGCGCACCGACGCGACGGGACGGCTGCTCACCGACGAGACGCTGACGAGCATCGACGACCCGCGCATCGTGGCCGCAGGAGACGCGGCGGCACCGTCGGGCGAGCCGCTGCGGATGAGCTGCCAGGCCGCCATGCCCCTCGGCGTCCAGGCCGCCGACACGGTGCTGAGCCGCATCGCCGGCACGGAGCCCGCTGTGATCGACCAGGCGTTCGTCGGCCAGTGCGTCAGCCTGGGCCGCCACGGGGGAACCATCCAGCTCGCGCACACCGACGACACTGCGCTCCCGCTGTTCGTCGGTGGCCGCACCGCTGCCGCGATCAAGGAAGCCGTCTGCAAGGGGACCGTCTGGCAACTGGCGCACGAGGCCCGCAAGCCCGGCTCCTACTTCCTGCTGAAGGGCGGCAAGCGGCAGCAGCGGCTCGCGGCGGCTACGGTGCCGGTCCCATGACCGCCACCACCGACGGCGACCACGCCGAGCGCTTCACCCTGCTGCGGCCACTGCTGTTCACCATCGCCTACGAGATCCTCGGCTCCGCGACCGAGGCCGACGACGTGCTGCAGGACAGCTACCTTCGGTGGGCCGGCGTCGACCTGGCGACCGTGCGCGACCCGAAGTCGTACCTCGCCAAGGTCGTCACCCGACAGGCGCTCAACGTGTTGCGGGGCAACGCCCGGCGGCGCGAGGACTACGTCGGTCCGTGGCTGCCCGAGCCGCTGCTGCTCGACGGGCACGACCTCTCGGCCGACCTCGTGCTGGCCGAGTCGGTGTCCACGGCGATGCTGGTGGTGCTGGAGACGCTGAGCCCCGACGAGCGTGCGGTGTTCGTGCTCCGCGAGGTGTTCGGGTTCGACTACGACGACATCGCCTCCGCTGTCGGCAGACCCGCACCGACGGTGCGCCAGATCGCCCACCGGGCCCGCGAACACGTCCGATCCCGTCGCCGGCGCTTCGAACCGGTCGACAAGGCGCTGTGGGCGCAGATCACCACCGAGTTCCTCGCCGCCGCAGCCACCGGCGACATCGAGCAGCTGATGGCGAAGCTGGCCCCGGACGTGGCGTGGACAGCCGACAGCAACGGCAAGGCCAGCGCCGCCCGACGACCGGTGGTGGGAGCGGAGAAGGTCGCCCGGTTCGTGGCGGGGATGGTGCGCGGCGCTGTCGGACAGGGCCGGTTCGAGCAGGCCGTCTACAACAGCGCGCCGGCCCTGGTGCTCTACCTCGACGACCACCTGGAAGGCATCATCACCGTCGAGATCATGGACGGCAGGATCACCAACTTCTACGCCATGCGCAATCCCGACAAGCTGGCGGCGGTGTCGGTGCAGCGGGCCATCAGCCGTTGACCAGGGCAATCACGAGGGCTTCAGGAACCTGAGGTAGAACACCCCGAACATCGCGACGATGCCGACGTTCGCCGCCAGCCGCCACCAGAAGAGGTTCCGGAGGAACAGGACGTCCACACCGACCACGACGACCACCAGAAGGAGCACGTAGAGCACCGTGCCGACCTGCCGTCCCATCACGTACGGCAGTGTAGGTCCGGCGGCGCTGCGCGGGGTGGGTTCGAGGAGGATCGATGAGCACCGGATACCGCATCGCCGACGTCGTAGTGGCGATCCCCGCGACGGCAAACGGACTCCGCATCAGGACGTCACGGTGCAGGGCGACCGGATCGTCCGGTTCCTGCGCCACGAGGCCACCGCCGGAACCGTGGTGGCGGGCAGGAACGCCGACCTGGTGCTGCTCGACGCCGACCCCACGACCTCGGCCGCCAACCTGCACGCGGTCAGCGGCGTGGTGTGCCGCGGCCAGGCCCTCTCCGCGGCCGACCCGGCCGCTGCGAAGGAGGACCTGAGAGGTCGCGTCGACTAGCTGTACGGCGCGCCGATCCGGTCAGGAGAGGCTGATCGCGGTCGTCTGGTCGCCCTCGGCGACCCGGGCGTCGGGGTCGAATCCGTTGCCCGGCTTGTACTTCTCGAGATCCTCCGGCGTCATCGGCACGGCCTGCTTGACGGAGATCATGGGCCGGGCCGGGTCCGGGGAGTCGAACGAGACCCCGTGGAGTTTCCAGGTGGTGTTGCCCAGCGTCACGGTGAAGTCGCCGGTATCGCGGATCACCGGATTCCGGACGTCGAGCCAGCCCTTGTAGTACGCCGGGAGGTTCAGCGTCTGGGAGATCGAGAACTGGTGCTCCTGGGTCCAGCCGTGGCCGTAGGTCGCCGAGAGGGAGACCTCGACGAGTTCCAGCACGGTGGCCTGCACACTCGCGCTGACTTCGAGACTGTGGGTAAGGCTTGCGGTGTCGGTCCAGGTGTACTGGTCGGGCTGCTCCAGAGGGGTGTTGTTGTAGACGATGCCCTGCGCCGGGTGCATTCCGGTGTAGGCGTTCCCGTCCCGGGTGGTGGGCACGAACTTGCAGGTGGCCGAGGGGTTCGCGGCGCAGAACCGGTCGAGTACCTGCGACTGCTGCTGCCCCTGCTCGGCCGGGATGTCGACGACGGTGCCGGGCATGTCGAGCACGGAGAGCTGCTCGAGGCCGGCCCGCACCTGCCCGACGCCGGGCGAGATCGTCGCCTCGGAGGCGGTGGTGGGTCCGATCAGGGACTGCTGGTAGACCTTCATGGTCGCGTGGTAGGTGCCGATCGTGACGCCCTGCCCGTCGAGTACCGCGAACTTGGCCTTGATGTCGCGATTCTGGGCGTAGAGCCAGGCCACCTCGAAACGTGTCGAGAACCCGGGCTCGACCGTGCTTCCGATGATCGGTACGCCGTCCTCCTGGTGGGTGTTCCCGGCGACGGAGAGCAGCTTCAAGGGGTGGCTGCTGAGATTGGTGATGGTGAAGCCGCGGGTGTAGGTCGCCGACATCTCGCCGTCAGGCTCCGGCTGCGTCGCGGCCGCCACCGGTGTTGTGGATTCGGCCGCGGCAGCGGTGCCGGTGATCAGCGGCGCGAACAGGAGCGCGGAGATGGTGGCCGTTCCGATGACGACACTTCCGATGGTTCTCATGGCAGATCGAGCTCTCTCGTGGGTGGGTGGATGTCCTGAGCGATCAGAGGTGCTGTGCGTCCGCTGCCGGCGGCGTGACCCGGTCGAACAGCTCCGTGATCCGGCCACCCCCGACGTTGGTCGGCGGGGGCGGGAGCCAGCCGAGCTGGTCGGGGATCTCCTGCACCTCGATGCCCGTCAGCCCCATGCCGCCGTCCACGATCAGGATCGGGCGGTAGTCGGCCAGCTGGTCGCCCTGCGGGTTCCACACCGTGAACTGCACCCGCAGCTCACGCTGCTCCAGGAACCGGTAGGTCACGTTGAAGGAGATCTCCTGGCCGGGCTGGACAACCGCATCGGGCGACGGCAGTTCGTCGTCGGCGTTCGTCCCGTCGTAGCCCACCAGCGCGAGCGTGTAGCTGCTGTGGTTGGCGACGACGAAGGTGCGGTGATAGACGGCCTGGGACGCCGACGTGTCGCCGTCGACCGCTGCGGCCGTCAGGGAGATACCTGCGGCAGCGGCCGATGGTGTGGCAGCGGCGGCTGCGGAGACGCCGACCGTCCCGAGGAGCGCGGCCGCCGTGACCGTGGCTGCGGTGAGCTGGGTGATCATGCGCATGATGTCTCCTGGCTGGGGCGCCGGATCGCAGTGCGTCCGGCGGCGGTGTGTTGTTGTTGCTGCCACTACCCTGCCGTCGCGGGACGCCGCGCACGGTCGGTCGACCGGTGGACGCAGCGGTGGATACGCGCCTCGGCCGGTTGGGGGACAGCCGCCGCCGGGATGCTGGGACTCAGGCGGTGCACGACGTCGGAGTGCCGGCTCGAGACGGATGCGGTGCTCGCCGTGTGAGGCACCGCGACGAGGAACGGGTGACCGCCGATGTGGCTCGGCGGCTGATCGCCGACCAGTCCTCGCAACCGGCGTCACCGTCCACGCGATCCACCGCATCGGGGACGAGCTCGCAGCGTGGGCGCCCGGGTGGTACATCCCCAAGGCTCTCCGCGAGGCCGAGGCCGAGCGGGCGACGGAGTTCCTGCATCCGGGAGATACGCGAACTCGGCGCTGTCCTCGGAATCTCCTACCAACGCGCCGGCCGGCTCACCAGCCGAACCGGCCTTCCCTCAGAACATCGCCGCGCCGGCTGATACGTCTACGGGATGGGCCATTCCCGGCCGCCGTTGCGCACCGGGTCGAAGGCCGTCGACTGTGGCACGTCCAGGACGACGTCAAAGCTGTAGGGGCGATTCGACTTCAGCTCGTTCGGCGCCTCGTAGCGCACGAGGCCGCCTGCACGGTCGACACCCTCAGAGCGAGCGACGGCGAGAGGGCGGTCCCCTGCGGCGTCGGCGAGGTACACAGCGGACCGCGGCGCAGACCAGCCAATCCTCGATGCCACACCGCGCAGCGGGTCACCAACGCCGACAGGACCCGCTCATCCTCCGGCCGGATCGTCGCGACGCCTCCCGGACCGCTCGGCCCGCAGTCGGGCCTCCTCGCGCTGAGTCTCCGCCCGGTTGGCGCGCTCGCGGCGCAACCACTCCGGCTGCTCCTCTTTCAACGCCACGATCTGAGCGGTGGTCAGCGGCTCGGTGATCTCAGCACGGGCCAGTCCGGAGATCGACACTCCCAGTCGGTCCGCGACGACCTGGCGGGGATGCGGGCCGTTGCGTCGAAGCTCGCGCAACCAGTCGGGCGGATCGGCCTGCAGGGCGTCGAGCTCGTCACGCGAAACCACCCCGGCCCGGAACTCCTCGGGCGTCGCGTCGGGGTGCACGCCGAGCTTCTTCGCCGCCGTCGCGGGCTTCATCGTCTGGGTCGACCTCTGCCGCGTCATGTGCCGAGGATATCGAGGCCGGCCCAGCCGATAGCCTGGGCCGGTGACCGGGCCGAGCGACACCGCAGTCTTCCGGCTCGGCTACGTCCCAGGCGTCACGCCGGGCAAGTGGGCGCGGATCTGGGCCGAGCGCCGTCCCCAGGTCCCGCTGGAGCTGATCACGGTCACCACGGACGAGGCGGTAGAGCTGGTCCGGACCGGCGCGGTGGACGCCGCCGTGGTCCGGCTGCCGATCGACCGGACCGGGCTCCACACGATCCCGCTCTACACCGAGACCATCGTGGCCGTCGTTCCGAAAGAACACGCCGTCACCGCGACCGACGAGGCCACGGTCGCGGCCCTGGCCGACGACGTCGTCCTCCGCCCGCAGGACGACACACTCGTCTGGCCCGGTGACCGGCCGGGGCGAGCAGCGGCGTTCGCCCCCGCGACGACGGCCGAGGCGATCAAGCTCGTCGCCGCGGGCGTCGGCCTGCTGGTCGTCCCCCAGTCACTGGCCCGCCTCCACCACCGCCGCGACCTCACCTACCGACCGCTGACCGACGCGCCGGGTTCGGCCGTCGGTCTCGCCTGGCCGGACGCGGAGAACACCGAGCTGATGGAAGAGTTCATCGGGATCGTCCGCGGGCGCACGGTCAACAGCTCACGCACCCCCCGCCGCGTCGAGACCCCAGCAGCGGGCAGACCCGCCCCCACGAAGAAGAGCGTTGCACGGCGCCCTGCGGCCCGGCGCGGTACCCGCCGTCGTTGAGTTCACCCACCGACCCGGCCACGCAGACACCCGGCGTGTCGACAACCGATCCTGAACAGCCGGCGGCCAAGCAGCCGCCCGTCCCCTCTGTGGAGGACATTCTGAGCCGCAGCCAGCCCGCTCCGGGGACCGGCTCGTCGTAGCCCTGGAACGTCAGCGCGGCATCGCTCACTCCGCGACGTCCTCCATCTCGGGCGGCGGGCGCCGGAAGCCTCTGGTCAGCACGACCAGGTAGACGATGCCGATGGCGAGCCAGATCAGCCCGAGCAGCTTCGCGATCCCGTCGAGACTGAAGAGGAGGTAGATGTCGACGATCGCCCCGATCGCCGGGAAGACCACGTGGGTGACGACATTGCGCCGGGTACCGTCCGCGCGGCCGCGGATGAACATCGCGATCACGCACACGTTCACGAAGGTGAACGCCGTGAATGCGCCGAAGTTGATGAACGAGGTGGACGTGGCGACGCTCAGGAATAGCGCGATCAGGCCCACGACACCGGAGAGCAGGATGTTGATCGCCGGGGTGTGGAACCGCGGGTGGATGTAGCCGAAGACGCGCTTGGGCAGCACCGAGTCGCGCCCCATCGCGTACAGCAACCGGGCGACGCTGGACTGCGCGGCGAGCCCCGAGGCGAACTGTGTGACGATCAGGCCTGCGAGGAAGAACGCCGAGAAGAGGGTCCCGCCGATGGTCTGCGCGATGGTGAACGCGGCCGAGTCGACGTCGTCGAATTTGCCGCCGGGATGCACCAGCTGGGTGGCGTAGGTGACGATGAGGAAGATGATCCCGCCGATCAGCAGCACCAGCAGGATCGCCTTCGGGATGGTCTTCTTCGGCTCCAGGGTCTCCTCGGTCAGTGTCGTGATCGCGTCGAAGCCCAGGAACGAGTACGCGGCGAGCGCGGCCCCGGCCGACACCCCCGATATCGATGTCCGCGCGTTGACGAACGGGGCGATGCTCGCCATGCTGCCCGCCCCGGACGCCTGCGCGACGTGCACGAGCGACAGCACCACGAACAGGGCGAGCACGAGGATCTGGAACGCCATCAGCAGCAGGTTGGCGTTCGCCGCGACGGTGACTCCGACGATGTTGAGAACGCACGAGATGGCGATGAAGGCCACGAGCCAGATCCACGAGGGGACCGCGGGGAACTCGGCAGAGAGGAATGAGGTTCCGATCAGCCAGATGACCATCGGCAGGAAGAAGTAGTCGAGCAGAACCGCCCACCCGACCAGGAACCCGACCCGGCTGTCGACGGCGCGCCGGGTGTAGGTGTACGCGGATCCGGCCACCGGGAACCGAGCCGACATCTTCCCGTAGCTCAGCGCGGTGAAGAACAGCGCGACGAGCGCCAACAGGTAAGCCGTCGGTGTTGATCCGTCGGTGGCCTCGGCGAGCACCCCGAAGGTCCCGAGCACGATCATCGGGGCGAGGTAGGCAAGTCCGAAGAGGACGACCGGTCGCAGGGTCAACGACCGGACCAGTGTGGGGGCCCCGACAGGCTGGGTGGGAACCGCCTCGGCGGGCACCTCGGAGGTCATGCGGAGCCGCCGTGAAAAAGGGACATTACTGACATGAGCGAGCTCCTAGGACCTCGTCAGTGACGGGTTCGCCAGGGACCGGAGCGACGGATGTCAGCACACCACACTTCAGAGCCTCTCGGATGCACGTGACGTAAATCGGTCACGATCCGCGTCGCCGCTCGTGGGTGGGTCAGCGCGGTCTCCCGGAGGGTGATGACCTTGGCGTCCGCGCGCCGGCGATGGCCTGTCAACGTCGGGCCAATCCTGACAGTGAGGATGTAGGGGAGCCCTGCAGCGGTCGTCCTAACCCGAAATCTGACTGGCTGCGTGCCTTCAACGGGATCTGTCCTGTCCGCTCGCCCGGCTGGTGTGCGTTGCCCTGCCCGGTCGAGAGAACAGGGACACGCCCACGATGACACAGTCCGAGCCCGCACCCCAGCGCGATCCCGCCGCCCCTTCGATCGTTGAGATCACTGGCGGGGCCGACACGCACAAGGACACCCACATCGCCGCAGCGCTGGACTCCACCGGTCAGCTATGGGCAGTCATCAGTTCCCGACCACCGCGGCCGGCTATGCGTCCTACTGGGTGGTTGCTCTCGTTGGGCTCGCTGGTGCTGCTGGGGATCGAGGGCACCGGCGTCAGATGGCCCTCCGGATCGCTGACCGCCAACTCGAGTGGTGTCCACCAAGGTGGTGTGCGGCAGGCCCGGTGACGGGCGTGGCGCAGACGGATAGGGCGGCCACCGCGTGATCTTCTTGAGACCTCTCACAGACTCGAGGAGTTCCACGCGATGACCGCTCCGTCCAGTATCGA
>JBBRLM010000033.1:0-80593 GCA_038231335.1 Mycobacteriales bacterium | reverse complement strand
GCCCTGCACATCTCCTTCGAGGTGCGCGGCGGCCTGTTCCTGCGCCAGGTCCACCACTGGGCCGCCCTGCTGTTCGTCGCCGCGATGTTCGCGCACATGTTCCGCACCTTCTTCACCGGCGCGTTCCGCAAGCCGCGCGAGGCCAACTGGATCATCGGCATCCTGCTCATCTTCGTCGGCACGTTCGAGGGCTTCAGCGGATACTCGCTCCCCGACGACCTGCTGTCGGGCACCGGGCTCCGGATCGCCTCGGGCATCACGCTCACGGTGCCGGTCATCGGCACCTGGACACAGTGGGCCCTGTTCGGCGGCGAGTTCCCGGGCACCGAGATCATCCCGCGGCTCTACATCATCCACGTCTTCCTGCTGCCCGGCGTCCTGCTGGCGCTCATCGGCCTGCACGTCGGGCTGGTCTGGTACCAGAAGCACACCCAGTTCCCGGGTGCCGGCCGCACCGAGAACAACGTCGTCGGCGTCCGCATCCTCCCGGCCTTCGCGGCCAAGGGCGGCGCGTTCTTCGCGGTGTTCGCCGGCGTCATCGGCCTCATGGGCGGGCTGTTCCAGATCAACCCGATCTGGAACTTCGGCCCCTACAACCCCGCGCACATCTCGGCGGGGTCGCAGCCCGACTTCTACATGGGCTGGTCCGACGGCATGGCCCGACTGTTCCCGGCCTGGGAGATCGTGATCGGCAACTACCGCGTCCCGGCCGCGTTCTGGGCCACCGCGGCATTCTTGCCGATCATCTTCGTGCTCGCCGGGGCCTACCCGTCGATCGAGCGCAGGTTCACGAAGGACAACGCGCGCCACAACCTGCTGCAGCGCCCGCGTGACGTGCCGGTGCGCACCTCGCTGGGCGTCATGGCCATCGCGTTCTACATGGTGCTGCTGATCAGCTCGGCCAACGACTGGTTCGCCTACTTCTTCGACATCTCGCTCAACGCGACGACGTGGATGGGCCGCATCGGGCTGCTGGTGCTGCCGCCGGTCGCCTACTGGGCCACCTACCGCCTGTGCCTGGGGCTGCAGCGCTCCGACCGCGCGGTGCTGGAGCACGGCATCGAGACGGGCATCATCAAGCGGCTGCCGCACGGCGAGTTCATCGAGGTGCACCAGCCGCTGGCCGGGGTCGACGACCACGGTCACCCGATCCCGCTGGCCTACCAGGGCGCCCCGGTGCCCAAGAAGATGAACCAGCTCGGCCTGGGCGGGGCGCCGGTCGTCGGCTCGCTGCTCACACCGGACGCGGTCGACGAGACCAGGGCGCTGGCCAAGGCCCGGGCCGAGGAGGCCGCCGCCGAGAACGCCCTGCACAGCGGCAACGGGCAGCGTGAGCTGGAGGAGGCCGGTCGTCCCGACGCCGGCCGCCCGAAGGACATCACCGACTGATCCGGTCACACACCACGACGAAGGCCCCGCCAACCGGCGGGGCCTTCGTCGTATCCGAGGCCGATGAGAACCACCAGGTACAGCACCAGGTAGGCGTCCGGGGCGAGCGAGATCAGGCCGGTGGCCGGGATCGGGCCGACGCCCGGGACCGGGAGTGCGGTGATCACCGCCACGGTCGCCCCGAGGACGCAGACCAGGAGGAGCCAGGCCCTGCGCTGCCACAGGACGAGGGCCAGCGGCACGACCCACACCCAGTGGTGCGACCAGGAGAACGGCGCCACCGCGGCCGTGCACAGCCCGCACAGGACGACGGCGAGCGGCTCGTCACCCCGCCGGTGGGTCCGGACCGCCAGGGCCAGCGTGACGGCGACGAGCAGCGCCGCACCGGCGACGTACACCGGCTGTGCGTCCGGCCCCAGCACGCGGGCCACGAGACCGCTCAGGGAGTGGTTGGAGGGTCCCGCGACGTCGGAGATGCGGTCGGCCGCGGCGAATGTGCCGTGCCACCAGTAGGTCACGGAGTCCGCGGGGTCGACCAGGAAACCCAGTCCGGCGGCCGCGGCGAACGTGGCCAGCGCCGTCGCGGCCGCGCGGAAGCGGCGCGTCACGAGCAGGTAGGCCACGAACAGCAGCGGCGTCAGTTTCAGCGCCGCGGCCAGCCCGACGCCGACCCCCCGCCACCGTCCCTTCCCCAGCAGGTCCCCCACCACCAACGCCATGACCACGACGTTGATCTGGCCGAGGTACAGCGTGGTGCGCACCGGATCGAGCCAGGTCGCCGCGGCCACGACGGCGCCAGTCTTGATCGGTACCGGGACGACGAGCGACCCGGGTCGGACCCGGTGCACCACGTACCCGAGCAGGAGCAGCGACAGACCCGTCCATGCGACCTTCAGCAGCCCGAGCGGCAGCAGCGACAGCGGGACGAACGCCAGCGCTGCGAACGGCGGGTAGACGAACGGCAGCGTGAGCAGCACCCCGCCGTCGTAGAGCGGACGACCGTTCAGCAGGTGCTCGCCGCCCGCCGCGTAGACCTGCAGGTCGATGAGCAGCGTGTGCGCTGCCGGCCAGATCACCAGCACCACCGCGTGCCCCAGCACCGCGACGGCCGTGACCCCGACCGCCCACGCCCGCCTGTCGCCCACTGCTGTCAGCACGCGGGCACGCTACCGGCGGTCGACACCGCCGCCGTGCGTCGACCATGATCGGGGGAACGACACACGGAGGTGCGCATGCGGGTGGACGCGATGCTGGCGGGCAACTCGATCAGTGAGCTGACGGCGGAGGCCCGCGGGCGCGAGGCGGCGGGCTACGACGGGCTGTGGAGCTTCGAGGCCGCACACGACCCGTTCCTGCCGCTGATGCCGGTGGCCGAGCACACCGACCACGTGTCCGTGGGCACCGGGATCGCCGTGGCGTTCTCCCGCAACCCGATGTCGATGGCCTACGTCGCGCACGACGTGCAGGTGCACTCGGAGGGCCGGCTGCTGCTGGGGCTGGGCAGCCAGGTCAAGCCCCACATCGAGCGGCGGTTCGGAATGCCGTGGAGCCACCCGGCGCCCCGGATGCGCGAGTACGTGCAGGCGCTGCGCGCGATCTGGTCGGCATGGGACGACGAGGAGCGGCTCGACTTCCGGGGCGACTTCTACAGCCACACCCTGATGACGCCGTTCTTCTCCCCCGCCCCGAGCCCGTGGGGGCCGCCGAAGGTCTACCTGGCCGCGGTGGGCGAGCACATGACACGCGTGGCCGGCGAGGTCTGCGACGGGATCCAGCCGCACGCGTTCACCACCGACCGCTACCTGCGCGAGCGCACCCTGCCCCTGCTGACCGAGGGCCTGACGGCGTCGGGCCGCACCCTGGCCGACTTCTCGATCAGCTTCTCGGGCTTCGTCGTCACCGGCCGGAACGAGGAGGAGATGGCGGTGGCGGAGGCCGGCATGCGCCAGCAGATCGCCTTCTACGGCAGCACCCCCAGCTACCGGACGGTGCTCGACATGCACGGCTGGGGCGAGCTGGGCGTGGAGCTCAACACGCTCTCCCGTGGCACGGACCCCGACCGCTGGGCGAGGATGGGCGACCTGATCGACGACGAGGTGCTGCGCACGTTCGCCGTGATCGCCGAGCCCGACGCTCTGGGGCCCGCGCTGCTGGAACGCTACGGCGACATCGTGGACCGCTTCACCTTCTACGCCCCCTACGCCCACGACGACGCGATCTTCGCCCCGGCGATCGAGGCCCTGCGCAAGGCGGGGTGACTCAGACCTCGTCGCGCCAGGTGTGCTCCGGTTCGTAGCCCAGCACGCGGCGGGCCTTGTCGATCGAGAGCATCGTCTCGTGCTCGCCGAGCTCCCGGGTGACGGGCACGCCCGGGTAGACCTCGGCGGCGAGCTTCGCGCTCGGCTGCGACATCACCGTGTCCGCGTTGGCGATCACGAACACCTCGGTGCCCGTCATCTCGTGCTCGAGGGCCCTGCGCACGGCCTGGGCGCCGTCGCGGCCGTCGATGTACGCCCACAGGTTCCAGCGGCGCAGCTGCGGGTCGGCGTCGAAGGCGGGGAAGCCGGCGTAGTCGGCCACGTCCATGACGTTGGAGAAGCGCAGGCCGACCATCTTCATCTCGGGCACCCACCGGCAGAACTGCCGGGCCATCTCCTCCTCGAGCGTCTTGACCAGCGAGTAGGTGCTCTCCGGGCGCGGGGTGTACTCCTCGTCGACCGGGATGTAGGGCGGGGGCGAGTCGAAGGGCAGACCGAGCACGGTCTCGCTGGACGCCCACACCACGTTGCGGACGCCGGCGGCGCGGGCCGCGGCGAACACGTTGTAGGTGGACGGCGCGTTGTTCGCGAAGGTCGCGGAGTTGGTGGTCAGGCCGGGGGCGGGGATCGCGGCGAGGTGCACCACCGCGTCGACGCCGTCGTGCCGGTCGTCGACGCCGGCGAGGGCCTCCACCACCTGGCCGTAGTCGGTGAGGTCCAGCCGCACGAACGCCGCCGCGGGCGAGCCGGGGTCGGCCACCCGATCGAGTGCCACCACCGTGTATCCATGTTCCTGCAGGTCACGCACCACGTGGCGGCCGAGCTTGCCGCTGCTGCCGGTCACCGCAACTGTTGTCATGTCCCCTTCCTACCCGCCGGTTGGCCATCCACGCGGGGGGACGCTATGGTCATCGGCATGCGCATCGCCCTTCTCGCCCTCGACGCGGCCGTACCGCCGCGCGTCGGCTGAGCCAGGCCGCCGGCGCGCAGATCGTCCTCTGAGTCCACCGAGGCCTGGCTCGGGTCCCCACCGCAGTGGAACCCCCTGGAGCCCATCGTGACCGTTCTCGACCACTCCCCCCGTACCACCGGCTACGCCTTCCGCATGCAGCGCCGCCACGAGATCGTCACCACCGGCGGCATGGAGGGCGTGTTGCGCGTCGGCGCCGCGCTGCGGGCGCCCGGCTACCCGGTCCGCGACTTCACCGTCGAGGTCCGCGACGGCGTCCCCTACAGCTCCGTCAGCTGCACCGTCTCCCTGACCAGCGCCGAGTCCGACTCCTTCGCCGCCCGCATGGGCGCGCTCGACGAGGTCGTCGCGGTCGACCCCCGCTGAGCCTGCGGGTGACCTCGTGAGAGTGCGAGCAGAGCTGTTGGATCTTCGTTCGACAGCACTCTCTGTAACCTCAGGTCGCCCGGGATGCGAATCCGGGCCCGTGCGCCCCTCGGCGTTCCAGCAGAATGCGCAGCGACGGTGTCATGGCGGATGCAATGTCAGACGGCTCGGGGGACGGCTGACGGTGCGCCGCCGGGCGGGGTGATCGGCGCCGTTGCAACGGTGCACGGGTTGCGGCCTGCGTGGTGTTGCGCCGACCGTGATCATGGCGGGCGACCGCCGCTCGCGGGATCCCCAGGAGTGGCCACATCTGGCGCCGTGCGCCCCTTTCGGTGATCTTGGCGAGCCCGACCCCGGCGGCGGGCTGCCACTCTGACCTCGCAGCCCGCGGCCCACCACATCACGGCCCGGTACATCACGGCCCGGTACATCACAGAAGTGACCCGTCGTGGTGAAAAGCCGGTTTCTCCCGGCTCGGGCGCAGTGCTCCCGTTAGGGTCCGATCATGTCCATGCCGCCGCCTCCGGACCCCGGCTACCCCGCACCCCCGTGGAACCGGGCCCCGGCCGGCCTCGGCGGACCGTTCCCCGGCCCGCCACCTCAGGGGTGGTACCCGTCCCCGGAGGGGTACCACCCGCCGCCGCGCGGCACCAACGGTTTCGCCATCGCGGCGCTGGTCTTCGGCATCATCGGTGGGGCGCTGCTCGGATTCATCTTCGGGTTCGTCGCCCTGAGCCAGATCAAGAGGTCCGGGCAGGGCGGGCGCGGCATGGCGATCGCAGGCCTGGTCCTGTCCGGGGTGTGGGTACTCATCGTCGGGGGCCTCATCGCGCTCGCGGTGGCCACGTCCGCGCAGCGCGACACCAGCACCGGGCAGGTGGCCAGTAGCGGCACCGTCTCCAGCCGCGACCTGCGGCCCGGCGACTGCCTGAACAACCTCCGTGACTCCACCGACCTCCGCTCGCTGCCCGCGGTGCCCTGCGCGCAGCCGCACGAGGGCGAGGTGTTCGCCGTCTTCGATCTTCCCTCCGGCGCCTACCCGGGCCAGTCCCAGGTGGACTCGTTGTCGGAAAACGGCTGCGGCGCCCGCTTCGGCGGCTACTCCAGCTCCGATCCGAACAACGAGCGTCTGTTCGTGGTCTACCCGCTCGAGTCCAACTGGACCCGCGGAGACCGTGAGGTCGCCTGCATCGCCACCCCGCTGGACAGCGGGCTGACCACGGGCTCGCTGAAGACGGACTAGAGCCAGGCCGGGTCGACGTCGAGCGTGGTGCGGTCCAGGCTCTCCAGCAGCGCGAACTGGGGGCCGGTGCGGGGCAACTCGTGACGGAAGAAGTACTGCGCCGCCGCGCGCTTGCCCGCGTAGAAGTCGCCCTCTCCGGCGCCGGCCGCGAGCAGCTGCTCCAGCCAGATCCACGCCAGCACGACGTGCCCGACGGCCTCCAGGTACACCGACGAGTTGGCCAGCGTGACGGCCGGGTCGCCCGCCCCCCAGAGCGTGCGGGTGACCTCCTCCAGGCGCGTGACGGCGGCGCCGAGCGCATCAGCCTGTTCCGTGAGGCCGGCCGCGCGGGCCTTGTCGACGGTGGCGGTGAGCGTCGCCAGCAGCAGGGTCAGGCCCGCGCCGTCACCGATGACGACCTTGCGGCCCAACAGGTCCAGCCCCTGGATGCCGTGCGTGCCCTCGTGGATCGGGTTGAGGCGGTTGTCGCGGTAGAACTGCTCGACGGCGTACTCGCGGGTGTAGCCGTAGCCGCCGTGCACCTGGATCGCGAGGTCGTTGGCGGCCAGGCACCACTGCGACGGCCAGCTCTTCGCGATCGGGGTCAGCGTGTCGAGCAGCAGGTGGGCCCGGGCCCGGGCCTCCGGCGTGGCCGCCGTGCGTTCCTCGTCCAGCAACTTCGCGCAGTAGAGGATCAACGCAACGGCGCCCTCGGCGTAGGACTTCTGGGCGAGCAGCATCCGGGCGACGTCGGTGTGCTCGACGATGGCGACCTGCTTGCCGTCGCGACGACCCTGGGTGCGGGTCCGGGCGTAGTCCAGCGCGTGCAGGTAGCCGGTGTACCCCAGCGCCGCCGCTCCCCCGCCGACGCCGACGCGCGCCTCGTTCATCATGTGGAACATCAGCGCGAGGCCCTGGCCGGGCTCGCCGACGATGGTGCCGACCGCGCCCGCCTCGCCGCCCGGCGTGAACTTGCCCTCGCCGAAGTTCAGCAGCGTGTTGACGGTGCCGCGGTAGCCCATCTTGTGGTTCACACCGGCCAGCACGACGTCGTTGCGCTCGCCGTTCTCCAAGACCTTCGGAACCACGAACAGCGAGATGCCCTTCACCCCCGCCGGGCCGCCGGGGATCTTGGCCAGCACGAGGTGGACGATGTTCTCGCTGAGGTCGTGATCGCCGCCGGAGATCCACATCTTGTTGCCCGACAGCCGGTAGGTGCCGTCGTCGCGGGGCTCGGCGCGGGTGGTGATGTCGGCGAGCGACGAGCCCGCCTGCGGCTCCGAGAGACACATCGTGCCGAACCAGCGGCCCTCCACCATCGGCCCGACGAACCGCTCGACCTGCTCGGGCGAGCCGTGGGCCAGCAGCAGGTTGGCGTTGGCGATGGTGAGGAACGGGTAGGAGGCCGTGGCGATGTTGGCCGCCTGGAACCACAGGAAGCACGCCTGCGCCACGGTCTGCGGCAGCTGCATGCCGCCCACGGCCTCGTCCATCGCCGCGCCGGTGATGCCGGTGCCCGCGAACACCTCCAGCGCCTCGGCGACCTCCGGGATGATGTGCACCCGCTCGCCGTCGAAGCGCGGCTCGTCGAGATCGGCGGCACGGTTGTGGGGGGCGAACTTCTCCGTGGCCACCTGCTCCGACAGGTCCAGCACCGCGTCGAACGTCTCGCGGGAGTGCTCGGCGAACCGCTCCCGCTTGGTCAGCGACTCGACGTCGAGCCACTCGTGGAGGAGGAAGTCGAGATCCCGACGCGACAGCAGCAGTGAGCGCACCGGTCGAGGCTAACCCGTGGCGGTGGGCCGGGAGGACCGCAGATCGAGCCAGAGCACCACGAGCATGTGCGGCACGGTCAGCGCCAGCAGTACGCGCAACGCCTCGGCGACCGCGCCTGCCGGATCCGCCGCCGTCGCGGTCAGCTGTGCGATCGCGACGAGGGTGGCCACCGCGGCAGCTGTGGGCAGCGCCGCCATCCGTGCGAGACGCCGCGCCGCGTCGCGGGTCCGACCGGCGTCGACGAGTGCGGCACATCCGGGTTCGGCGACGAGCAGCCGCCCGGCGTGGCGCAGCGCGTGCCAGCTCCCGAACCAGACCGCGAACGCGACGAGCGGCGGCAGCAGCGCACCCAGTGCGCCGACGAGCACGACGTCGAGAAGTACCACCGGACGCCTCGCGCGCACCGCCGCCACACCCGTCACGCACGCGGCCACGAGCCAGGTGAGGGCGGTAGCCGCCCGGAACCCGTCGGAGCCGACGACGGCGCCGAGCCCGGGCGAGAGCGCCGCCGCGACCGCCCGCATCTCCGCCCCGGAGCGGGCGAGCGGCAGGAGCAGCGCCCCGGTGGCCGCGATCGCCGTGGCGACGGCAGCGATGGGCCCGGGGGATCCCGGTTGGGCCTCCAGCTCTCCCAGTCCGAAGTGGATGATGCTGAGCAGTACAACGGCCACGAGCGGCACCGGCCCGCACCAGCGCAGCAGCGCCCACGTCGCCAGGACACAGGCGCCGTAGGCCGCCGTCACGACGACGAGCCCGCGCCCGGCCAGCCGGCTGAGCAGGACGTGGTCCACCGCGCCGTGCGGTATCCCGGCCAGGAACCCGACCCCGGCGACGGCCAGCACCACGGGCGGGGTCCACCACGAGGGAAGCCCCGCGCCCACCCCCACGATGCCGACCACCATCCAGCGCGACCAGCGCGCCGCCGCCCGCGCGACCCCCGCCCGGTCGAGGGGCGGTCGCACCGCTGCGAAGTAGGCCACTCCGGCAGTATCAGCGACGCCCCACAGGGGCGCGCGTCGATCTCCTGAAACGCGCCAAAGGTTGTTCAAGTCGCGCGGCGCATGGCGAGAACCCATGCTGGACCAGCACCCGACGGTGGGTCGCCGATGTTGCCGTGACCGCAGGTCGCGGCAATCTTGTCGTGCCTGCGTGCCGGGTTCACCGAGTTGGACCGACGGCTATGGAGGCCGACATGATTCCCGATCAACTGACACAAGGTCAGTTCGACACGGTCTACAACCTGCTCTCGCTGGTGATCGCAGCGCAGCTGTTCACCGCGCTCTACCTGCTCGTCGCGCAACCCCGCGTACTGGCCCGCTACCGGCAGGCCATCGTCGTGTCGGCGGTGGTGTGCGGCATCGCCGCGTACCACTACTTCCGGATCTTCGACTCGTTCAAGGCCGCGTTCGTGACCAGCGCGCCCGGCGGGCGGGGCATCTACACGCAGGCACCGGGGCTGTCGTTCAACGAGGGCTACCGCTACGTCGACTGGCTGCTCACCGTGCCGCTGCTGCTGCTCGAGCTCATCGTCGTGCTGACGCTGGCCCGCAAGCTGCAGCGCTCGCTGCTCGTGAAGCTCATCCCGGCGGCCGCCCTCATGATCGCGCTCGGCTACCCGGGCGAGGTCAGCGGCGACAACTTCACCCGCTTCGTCTTCGGCGGGCTGTCCACCATCCCGTTCCTGTTCATCCTCTACGTGCTGTTCGTCGAACTGACGAAGTCGCTGGACCGCCAGCCGCAGGCCGTGCGCGGCACGATCAGCCGGATGCGCATCCTGCTGTTCGCGACCTGGGGCGTCTACCCGATCGCGTACCTGTTCCCGCTGCTCGGGTTCGACGGGGCCGACGCCTGGGTGCTCAAGCAGGCGGGCTACTCCATCGCCGACATTCTGGCGAAGGCGCTGTACGGCCTGCTGATCTTCAAGATCGCCCGGGCCAAGTCCTTCGCGGACGACCCGGGCTTCGCGACAGTGGAGTCCTCCCACGACGACGCACCCATCCAGGCCGCCGCGCCGCCGGTGTCCGGGAGCGCGATGGCCTGACCCCACCACCCGCGAGTTGACCGTTTCGACCCGCAGTGTGGACCGATCCGGCACGCTTCAACCGTGCCGGATCGGCACACTCAGTGTGTCGATGCGGTCAACTCGCGTCGAGGGCGGCGGAGACCACCTGCTGGGCCTCCTCCTGGATCCGGGCGAGGTGCTCGGGGCCGTGGAAGCTCTCGGCGTAGACCTTGTAGACGTCCTCGGTGCCCGACGGGCGCGCGGCGAACCAGCCGCCGTCGGTGGTGACCTTGAGCCCGCCCAGGGGCGCGCCGTTGCCGGGAGCCTCCGTGAGCCGGGCGGTGATCTTCTCCCCCGCCAGCTCGTCGGCCGTCACGTCGCTCGCCGAGAGCTTGCCCAGCTTCGCCTTGGCCTCGGGCGTGGTGGCCACGTCGATGCGGGCGTAGGCGGGGGCACCGAACTTCTCCGTCAGCGTCGCGTAGCGCTGCGACGGGCTCTCGCCGGTGACCGCCAGCATCTCCGACGCCAGCAGCGCCAGGATGATGCCGTCCTTGTCGGTGCTCCACACGCCGCCGTCGCGGCGCAGGAACGACGCCCCCGCGCTCTCCTCGCCGCCGAAGCCCAGCGAACCGTCGATCAGACCGGGCACGAACCACTTGAAGCCGACGGGGGTCTCGACGAGCGTCCGGCCGAGGTCGGCGGCCACCCGGTCGATCATCGACGAGCTGACGGCCGTCTTGCCGATGCCGGCGGTCGCGGACCAGCCGGGGCGGTTGGCGTAGAGGTAGCCGATGGCGACGGCGAGGAAGTGGTTGGGGTTCATGAGCCCGCCGTCGGAGGTGACGATGCCGTGGCGGTCGGAGTCGGCGTCGTTGCCGGTGGAGATCGGGAACCGGTCCTTCGCCGCGACGAGCGACGCCATCGCGTAGGGCGACGAGCAGTCCATCCGGATCTTGCCGTCCCAGTCGAGCGTCATGAACCCGAACTGAGGGTCGACGTCCGGGTTCACCACAGTCAGGTCGATCTTGTGGTGCTCGGCGATCGCCCCCCAGTAGGCGACGCTGGCGCCACCGAGGGGGTCGGCGCCGATGCGGACGCCCGCGTTGCGGATGGCGTCGAGGTCGACCACCGAGGGCAGGTCGGACACGTACTCGCCGAGGAAGTCGTAGTTGCCCAGCGCCGCCCGGTCCAGCTTCCGGCGCCGGATGTCGTTGCCGCCCAACAACTCGTTCGCGCGGTTCGCGATCCAGGTCGTCGCGTCGGAATCGGCCGGGCCGCCGTGGGGCGGGTTGTACTTGAAGCCACCGTCGGCGGGTGGGTTGTGCGACGGCGTGATCACCACGCCGTCGCCGAGGCCGGAGACCTTGCCCCGGTTGTGCTGGATGATCGCGTGCGACACCGCCGGCGTGGGGGTATAGCCGTCGGCCGCGTCGACGAGCACGTGCACGTCGTTGGCGGCGAACACCTCGCACGCGGTGACCCACGCCGGCTCGGACAGCGCGTGGGTGTCGCGCCCGACGAACAGCGGCCCGTCGGTGCCCTGCGCCGCCCGGTACTCGACGATCGCCTGACTGGTGGCGGCGATGTGGTCGTCGTTGAACGTGGTGAGCAGCGACGAGCCCCGGTGCCCGGAGGTCCCGAACGCCACCCGCTGGGCCTGGACGGCCGGGTCGGGGTGGAGGTCGTGGTAGGCGTCCAGCAGCTTCCCGACGTCGACGAGGTCGCTCGGCTGGGCGGGGGTTCCGGCGCGGGGATCGGTCGCCATCGGTCACTCCAAGCTGGGTTCAGGGGCACCGTCTCGTGGTCGCCGTGCAGAGGCTATGCCCTCTGCACGGTGGCCATCCGGTCTGCACGGTCAGCTGCGCAACCGCCAGGTGTGGACGTGCTCCCACGTCAGGGTGCGCCACCAGCGGCCCGACCAGTCGTCGCTGCGCGTGCGGTAGAGGGCCACCGTGTCACCCCGGAAGGCCCGCGGTGGGTCCGCCGGTACCGCGCGCAGGTACTCCTGAACCTCGTCGTGCAGGTGGGGCCACTGCTGCAGGTCGTGCGACGCGAGCGAGAGGTGCGCCCGAAAGTGCTCGAGGTCGAACGTGTGCGACTTCGGGTTGGGGGCGTGCGTCACCAGCGGGGCGAGGGCGGCGTCCACCGCCGTCGCGATGTCGACGAACGACGCGTTGGGCGTCACGCCGTCGGCGAGGTGGTGCACGTCGTAGACGAACCCGTGGCCCAGTGGCCGGATGCCCGCGTTGTGGACCTCGAACGCGGGGCGGTCGCGGACGGCGGTGGCCACGGCGGCGACGATCTCGACGGCCGGGACCACGACGTGCTGGCTGCCCACCAGCGTCGCGTGCGGGGGGAACGCGCCGGCCGACACGAGACCGTACTGTGCGCGCAGGTGCCCGGTCAGTGTCGTGACCAGGGAGCACGTGTGCGGGTCGGGACGGAGGTAGACGCCCCACCGGTAGGGGTCACCGGGGGCGGCGGCGAAGCGTTCGTCGGTCACTGTCCGGCCTGCTTCCGGTAGTCGGTGATCTTCTGGGTGGCGGCCCGTTCGGCCTCGGTCAGGGCGGCGTCGACGGGCTCGGCGCCGGAGAACGCGGCCTGCATGCGGTCCACCACCTCGGCGCGGACGCCCGACAGCGCGCCTGTCAGGCAGCCCGCCGTCGCGGGGACGGCCGGGGTGTCGGCGAACTGCCTGCGCAGCACGTCGTAGGCGGGGTTCGCGGCGAGGAACGCCTGCTCGCCCCCATCGGTGTCCACGGCGGAGGCCACCGGCGCGTAGCCCGAGGCCTGCGAGAACGGCGCCTGGGCCGCCGCGGAGGCGAGGAAGCTGATCGCCTTCCAGCTCGCGACCTGCTCGGCCGCGCTGTGGCCAGGCCCGTCCACCCACATCGCGGCGCCGCCGATCAGCGCGCCGGAGCTCGCGCGGTCGCCCGAGAGCGGGTAGGGCAGCGCGGTCCAGCCGGTGGTGCCGGCCTGCTTGAGGCCGCCGATGGCGCCGCTGGAGTTGATCATCATGCCCACCTGGTTCCCGGCGAAGGCCTTCAGCGCGGCGTTGCCGTCGACACCGGTGTCGAGGCCGGCGCCGTCGCGGTAGACGCCGGCCATCGTGGTGATCGCCGTGCGGGCGGGCGTCAGCGCTGTCGCGCCCCCGGCCTCGCGGCCGTTGCCGGGCGTGCAGTACCGCCGCCCGGCGGCCGCGGTGAGCTGCTCGAACCACCAGCCGTCGAACGGCTGGACGAGCCCGGCGACGCCGGTGTGCTCCCTGACCAGCCGGGCGGCGGCCGCGACGCCGTCGAGGGTGCCGAGGCTGAGCTTCTGGACGCCGGCGCGGGCCAGCAGCGCGTCGTTGACGTACAGCAGGGGCATCGAGGTGGCCAGCGGGACGGCGAGGAGCTTGCCCTCCGCCGTGTAGTAGTTGCGGGCGGCAGGGCGCAGCGAGGCGAGGTCGAGGTCGCCGGGGTTGGCCGCGGCGAGGTCCTGCGCGGGGATGGTCTGCCCGGTGTCGCGGACGAAACCGGTGGTGATGTCGTTGGTGACGAGGATGCTGGGGGTGCCGCCGTCGCGCAGGGCGGCGGCGTACTTGGCGAGCGTGTCGGCGTAGCTGCCCTGGTAGGCGGCCTGCAGCTCGATCTTCCCGGTGTTCGCGGCGTTGAACGCGGCGACCTGGGCGTCGAGGGCCTTGCCCGCGGCGCCACCGAGGCCGTGCCAGAGCGTGACGGTGACGGGTCCGGTGGCCGCGGCGAGCGCGTCCGGACCGGGTACCTCGGCGGGGGCGGCCGCGGGCGCGCCACACCCGGTCAGGGCGAGGGCGAGCGCGGCGGCGAGGAGCAGACGGCGCATGGGGGTCCTTTCAGAGTCGGGATGCGAGGCCGCGGACCAGGTGGCGCTGGCCCACGAGCACGAGCAGGAGGGTGGGGAGCAGGACGAGCAGGGTTCCGGCGTAGATCACGGCCGGGGTGGTGGACTCCCCCGCAGCGAGCTGCGCGAGCCCCACCTGGACGGTGCGGTTCGCGGGCGAGTCGGTGATCAGCAACGGCCAGAAGTAGCCGTTCCAGGCGGCGAGTGCGCACCACAGCCCGGCCGTGGCGAGCTGCGGGCGGGCCATCGGGAGGATCACCGTGACGAGACTGCGCAGGTCGCCACAGCCGTCGAGACGGCCGGCCTCCCACACCTCGCGCGGAAGGTCCGCGAACGCCTGGCACAACAGGAACACCGGGTAACCGGCGGCGAGGAACGGCGCGGTGATCCCGAGCAGCGTGTCGCGCAGGCCGAGCGAGGTGACCAGCTCGAAGTTGGGGATCACCGAGCTCTCCCCGGGGATGGCCAGCGTCGCGAGCACCACCCCGAACGCCACGGTCCGGCCGCGCCAGCGCGGGAACACCAGCGCGTACGCGGCGAGCGCCGAGGTGGCCAGCTGGGCACCGGTCTGCAGCAGCGTGACCGCGATGCTGACGAGGTACTGGCGGCCGAGCGGGATCGCGTCGAGAGCGGCACGCACGTTCTCGGGCCCGGCGGCGGTGACGACGGTGACCACGACGGGGAACACGACGACCCCGACCACCAGCACCAGCCAGGTCCAGCGGAGGACGGATCCAGCGTGCATCCCGGACGTCGACCGGGCGGGCGCGGGGCGGGATGCCGGGCGCCCGACCGTCGCCGTCACGACCCGCCCCGCGCGAGCCGGAACTGCAGTGCGGTGACGGCCACGACGAGCACGAGCAGGGCCAGCGCGATCGCAGAGGCGGTGCCGTAGTCGGGCAGGCCGTCACCGAAGGCGCGCTGGTAGAGCTCGAACACCAGCGTCGACGTCGAGCCGGACGGGCCGCCCCGGGTGAGCACCTGCACCTGCGTGAAGATCTGCAGCCCGCTGATCGTCTGCGTGACGACGAGGAACAGCAGGCTGGGTCGGATCGTGGGCACGACGATGGCGCACGCCAGCCGCCACTCGCCCGCACCGTCGAGCGCGGCGGCCTCCAGGACCGAGTCGTCGAGCGCCGACAGCGCCGCGAGCAGCACGAGGAACGCGAACCCGAACTCGTACCAGGCGGTGGCGAGCGCGATGGACACCATCGCCCAGCCCGGCGCCTGCAACCACGGCGGGCCGCCGCCGAACAGTGTGTTGATCGTGCCGACGGCCGGTGCGAACAGCCCCGCGAACACCGCCGACGCGGCCGCGGCGGAGTAGGCGAACGGCAGCGACAGCAGCAGCGACACCACCGCCCCACCCCGACGCGACGCGCGGCGCAACGGCAACGCCGCGGCCAGCGCCCCGCCGGTGGCGAGCGCGGTGCTGAGCACGGTGACGGTGAGCGTGACGAGCAGGGTGCGGCGCAGGTCGGGGTCGGTCAGCAGCGTGACGTAGTGGTCGAGGCCCACGAACCGGGTGGGCCGCCCGAGCAGGTCGGAGCCGAACAGGCTCAGCTCGATGCTGCGCAGGACGGGCCGGTAGGCGAACACCGCGAGCAGCAGGACGCACGGCAGCACCATGAGCGGCGCTCGCGACCGGCGGTTGAGTGGAACGTTCCCAAGCACGGTGGGAACGTTCCACGAGAGGCATGGTCGACGCAACCCAGGCAGGTGATCGAAAGGTGAACACCTCGGGGCGGGTACTGCGGTGACCACGGGCAGAAGGCGCCCGGCGCCGCCGGGACGGCGACCATCCGCCCGTGATCAGCGCGATGGGCCGGGGCAGCCGCTCGCCCACCCGCCGATCACGGGCGGATGGTCGCTCCCGGTGATCCATCGACCACCACGAGCCCGTGATCGCCTGGACGCGCGACAGTGACCGATGGGGTCCATGGTGGTCCGATGAGCTTCCTCGACAAGGCCAAGGACGTGCTGCACCGGATCGACGACACGGCCGGCGACGAGCCCGAGGCGGACCGGTCGGTCGACAGGGCGGGGAACGGTGACCCCACCGCGACCACCGGGCCCGGCGTCGCCGAGGGTGGACCGGCGGACGAGCAGCAACTGGAGTAACCCCCGTTCGTGATCGCCGGCTCTGCCCTTTTCTGGCGATCATGAACTGATCAGGGACCGCCCCGCGGTGCTGATCACAGGCAGGAGGAGATCCGCCGGCGACCGTCTGCCCGTAGTTGCGGGCGGCCGGCACCACCGCGACTCCGGTGATCACGGCTTGATGGCGGCACTGGCCGTGAGCCACCCCCAGGCAGCCCGCCACCGATCACAGCTGGATGGTGGCCCGAGACGGCCCAACGACCACCGTTCGCCCGTGATCACCGGGGACAGCCCGTCACCCGTCGCTACCCCCTGGAGGGCTGCGCCGCCGTCCGCCCCACCACCAGCTCCCCGGCCAGCGACCGGTGGTGCGGTGGCACCGCGTCCGCGTCGAGCAGCCCCACCACCGCGTCCACCGCTCGGGCGCCGATCTCCGCGACGGGCTGGCGCCAGGTGGTCAGCCCGATCAGCGACGTCCGGAGCGCCCCGATGCCGTCGTAGCCGGTGACCGACAGCCGCCCCGGAACCTCGACGCCGGCATCGGCCAGCGCCTCGAGCAGCCGCACCGCGTAGAGGTCGCTGGGGGCCATCACCGCGGTGACGCCGGGGTGCGCGCGGATCTCCGGCACCAGCTCGGGCACCTCGTCGACGAGCCCGCCCGCCACTTCGACGACCGCGACGCCGCGCTCGCGCAGCCGCCGCCCCATCGCGGCGGTCCGCGGCGCCATCGTGAGCGACTGGCCGGCCTCCAGTGTGATCACCGCGACGCTGCGATGCCCGAGATCGGCGACGTGGTCGGCCAGCCCGGCACCTCCCTCGTCCTCGTCGCAGAACACGCTGGTGACGTCGGCGTGGATCTCCGGGCGCCCCGCCACGACCGTCGGGATCCGGGCGGCGAACGTGGCGACGTCCGACGCGGGCAGCAGCCCGCTGCACACGACGAGGCCCTCCACCTGCAACTGGACGAGCGTCTCCAGCGCGTGCCGTTCCTCCGCGAGCTCGAAGCGGCCCGAGCCGGTGGCCGTCACGACGCGGTAGCCGTGATGCGAGGCGCGCTCCTGCATGGAGGTGAGCAGGTGGCCGTAGAACGGGGTGGCGGCGTCACGGACGAACACGCCGATCGTGTAGGTCCGCCGCGCCACCATCGCCCGCGCCATGGCGTTGACGACGTAGCCGAGCTCGGCCGCCGCGGCCAGCACCCGCTCGCGGGTCTGCACCCCGACGCTGCCCTGCCCGGTGAACACGCGCGACACCACCGACTTCGACACCCCGGCCGCCCGGGCGACGTCGATGATCGTGGGGTTGCGCGCGCGGTCGGTCATCCCCGGGCCACGATGCTCAGGGCCGTGTCGGGGTCGACCCAGACGTGCGCGTCCCAGCCGTGGGCGCGGGCCGCCTCGATGTTGTCGGCGCGGTCGTCGAAGAACACGACGTCGGCCGGTGACGTGCCGAAGACGCCGTCGGCGTGGGCGTAGATCTCCGGCTCCGGTTTGAGCAGGGCCGCGTCGGCGGAGAAGACGAGATGGTCGACCTGGGTACTCCACGACGCCGCCCGCACCGCCGCGGCGAGGGGGGCCGGGGCGTTCGACAGGACACACAGCCGCACGCCGTCGCCGGTCAGCCGGTCGAGCAGGGCCGCGCTCGACGGCGGGAGCGTCGACCACTTGGTGGAGTCGAGGCGCTCCAGCTGTGCGAGCAGGTCGGGCTCCGGGGATCGGCCGAGCCCCCCGACGACCGCCGTCCAGTACGCGGTGGCCGGCTCGCCGCGATCGTAGGCCGGGCGGGGGGGCCAGTAGGCGGCCGCCAGCTCCTCCTCGGTGACCCCGAGCTCCGCTGCGAGCTGTGGCAGCACGCCGCTGGAGGGCACGAGCACCTCGCCGAGATCGAACACAACTGTAGGGGAACGTTCCACACCCTGACCGTACCGCCCGCCCACGGGAAATCCACAGCTACTTCCCAGACACCCGTCGCACCCTGGGGGAACGCACGATTCCGCAGGAGGTCCGCGATGCGACCCGATCCCCGTCCCGTCACCGGCTCAGCCAGCGACCGCGGACGCCGACGCTACGCCGCCGACGCCGTGGCCGTGATCACCGGCCCGGACGGGCTGGGCGTCGCGGTCGCCGACGGGATCGCCGACTCCGCCGGGGCGGCCGTCGCCGCCCGCGTCGCCGCCGATGCGGCCGCCCTGATGGCCGCCCACGACGGGGCGGTGGCAGCCCTGCTGGCGGCGGGCGAGGCCGTCCGGGCCGAGGGGAAGGGCGACACCGTCATGGTGGTCGCCGCCGTGCGGCCGGGCTGGTGCGAGATCGCGTGGGTCGGCGACTGCCGCGCCTATCTCCTCGACCGCGCCGACGTAGTCCGCTCCCGGGAGACGCACGACAGCGTAGCGACCGTTCGTCTGCTCACCACCGACCAGACGGCGGCCCAGGCCGTTCGCAACACCGGCGGAACGCCGCCGCGCAGCTGGGAGAACGTCGTGCTGGAGACCGTCGGGAGGGCCACGGCCGCCACGCTCGGTCACCGCGAGGTGCCGCCCGCCGTCGGCCGGCTCGCGCTCATGACCGACGGGGTGCACCACGAGCTGTCCGAGGGCGAGATCGGGGCGCTGCTGGCCCGGGCGCCCGACGTGGCGTCCGCCGCCCGCTGGCTCACCGACGCGGCGCTGCTGGGCGGAGCGGGCGACAATGCCAGCGCCACCGTGATCGACATCCCGATCCTGCCCGGTGCGGCTCGGCCGGTCGGGACCACCAACCCGAGGATGCCGGCGGTGGTGGCGTCACACGCCGAGATCCGTGCTGGTGACGTTGCGTAGTCAGGCGGAGAGGCGCTGCTGCGGGATGCGCAGGTGCAGCGGCAGCGCCGACGACGGCGTGTTGTCCGTGGTCAGGTGGAAGTGTCCGCTGCGGGAGCGGCTGCAGCGGTAGGCGCGCAGCCGGTTGGCGCCGAGCGTCTCCAGCTCACGGGCTGCAGCCTCGGCGTCCTCGCGGGTGCCGTAGATGACCTTGCCGTTCGTGCCGCGGCTCTGCCGCAGCGGCACGGTGCCGGCGATCTCCGCGCGGCTGGGCGTGCAGAAGACGGGGCGACCGCTGTTGGCCAGGCGCGCGTGCCGGATGAGGACCTCGCCGCGCGCGGCGTCACGCACACCCCGCTGCTGCGGGATGACGGGGCTGGTGGGTGCTTCGGGACCCTGTGCTGCCTCGTGCATGTCGGCCTCCTTCGTCGCGGATCTACCTTCAGATCGCGTGCCACCCACTCTGCCGTTATCCAGGCCGGAAAGGGATACCACCATCGTGTCGTTTTCTTCTGGACGTCACTGTCGGTGACTTGTGGACAACTCCCTCTCCGGAGGCCTCCCGCGTCGGTCGCCGTCGGTGCCTGGCCCTAACTTGTGGTCATGACCTTCCAGGTGCACCGCGCTGAGCGGGCCGGCCCGCTCGCCGACGCGCTGGGCGCCCTGCTGTCCGAGCCACTGCCCGATCCGTTCGCCACCGAGGTGGTGGCGGTCCCGGCCAAGGGCGTGGAGCGCTGGCTCGCGCAGCGCCTGTCGCACCGGTTGGGCGCGGGAGCCCACGCCGACGGGATCTGCGCCGGGGTCGCCTTCCCCTCCCCCGGCTCGGTGGTCGGCGCGGCGGTCGCAGCCGCGGCCGGCGTCGATCCGGTCGAGGACCCCTGGCGCCCGGCGCGGTCCGTGTGGCCGCTGCTGGAGGTGGTCGACGAGAGCACAGGACAGGCCTGGTGCGCGCCGCTGGGCAGCCACCTGCAGGGTGATCGCCGCGGCCGCCGCTACGCCACCGCGCGGCGGCTGGCCGAGCTGTTCGCCTCCTACGCTGCGTACCGACCCGAGATGGTGCGGGGGTGGGCCGGGGGCCACGACGGCGTGCCTCCCGATCTCGCCTGGCAGCCCGAGCTGTGGCGGCGGCTGCGCGCGCGCATCGGTGTGCCCGGCCCGGCCGAGCGGCTGGCCACGGCGTGCGGGGTGCTCCGCCGCGATCCGGCGGCGGCGCAGCTGCCGTCGCGGATCTCGGTGTTCGGGGCCACCCGCCTCGGCGCCGACGAGCTCGCGGTGCTGGCCGCGCTGGCCGAGCACCGCGACGTGCACCTGTGGTTGCCCCATCCCTCCCCCGCGCTGTGGGAGCGGGTGGCCGGAGCCGGAGCGGTGCCGCTGCGACGGGCCGACGCGGGCGTGGTGGCGGCGCACCCGCTGCTGTCGTCGCTGGGCCGTGATGTGCGCGAGCTCCAGGTGCGGCTGCTGGCGGCCGCACCCGCGCTGGTCGACCACCACCACGCGGGCGCGGAGCCGGCGCCGACGTTGCTGGGGCGACTGCAGCGCGATCTGCGCGACGACCGCAGGTCCACGCCTGAGCCGATCGCCGCCGGCGACGAGAGCGTGCGCGTGCACTCGTGCCACGGCGCCGACCGGCAGGTCGAGGTGCTGCGCGAGATCGTCCTGGGGCTCCTGGCGGCCGACCCCACCCTCGAGCCCCGCGACATCGCCGTCATGTGCCCCGACATCGAGACGTTCGCGCCGCTGGTGTCGGCCGCGTTCGGCGACGGGGGTGTCACGGGCCACCCCGGCCGGCAGCTCGCCGTCCGGCTGGCCGACCGCGCGCTACGGCAGCTCAACCCGTTGCTCGACACCGTCTCCCGGCTGCTCGAGCTGGCCGGGGCGCGGCTCACGGCGTCGGAGGTGCTGGACCTGCTGGCGTCGGGCCCGGTGCGCCACCGCTTCCGGCTCGACGACGACGATCTCGACCGGCTGCGCGAGCTGGCCACCTCGTCCGGGGTGCGGTGGGGGCTCGACGGGGCCCACCGCGCGCCCTACCGGCTCGAGGGCTTCGGCCAGAACACGTGGGCGGCCGGGCTCGACCGGCTGCTGCTGGGCGTCACGATGTCGGGGGCCGACCACACCTGGCTCGGCACGGCCCTGCCGCTGGCCGAGCTGGAGTCGGGCGACACCGAGCGCATCGGCCGGCTCGCGGAGTTCGTCGACCGGCTGGCGGGCGTCCTCTCGGGGCTGTCGGGCGAGCAGCCGCTGACGGCATGGATCGACGCGCTCGTCAGGGGGCTCGACCTGCTCACCGACACCACGCCCACCGACGCCTGGCAGGCCGCGCAGGCCCGCTCGGAGCTCACCGAGTCCGCCCGCGCCGCCGGCCCGCACGCAGCCGGGGTGCCGCTCGGGCTCGCCGACGTGCGCGGGCTGCTGGCGGAACGGCTGCGCGGGCGGCCCAGCCGGTCCAACTTCCGCACCGGCGCCCTGACGGTCGCCACGATGGTCCCGATGCGCTCGGTGCCGCACCGCGTGGTGTGCCTGCTCGGGCTCGACGACGGCGCGTTCCCCCGCGCCGGCATCGTCGACGGCGACGACGTGCTGGCCCGCGATCCGCACGTCGGCGAGCGCGATTCCCGCAGCGAGGACCGCCAGCTCCTGCTCGACGCCATCTGCGCGGCGGGCGAGCGGCTCGTCGTCATCCACTCGGGGGCCGACGAGCGCACCGGCGCCCGCCGCCCGCCCGCGGTGCCGCTCGACGAGGTGCTGGACGCCATCGGGCCGGTGTCGGGGGTGGTCGTCCGCCATCCGTTGCAGCCCTTCGACCCGCGCAACTTCACCCCGGGGCGGCCGTTCAGCTTCGACCGCGTGGAGCTGGCCGGGGCGCTGGCCGCGGCCGCGCCGAAGGCCACTCCCCCGGCGTTCGTGGTCGCGCCACTCGCCCCCGTCGTCGCCGACACCGTGGCGCTCGACGACCTCGTCTCCTTCCTGGAGCACCCGGTGAAGGGCTTCCTGCGCCAGCGGGTGGGGCTCTCGCTCTTCGCGGGCGACGACGAGCCGGCCGACGCGCTGCCCGTCGAGCCGAACGGGCTGGCCACCTGGGCCATCGGCGACCGGCTGCTGCGCGACCGGCTCGCCGGGCTCGACATCGACCGCTGCCGGCAGGCCGAGTGGCGTCGCGGCGAGCTGCCCCCCGGGGCGCTGGGCGACGCGCTGCTCACCCGGGTGCTCGACGACGTGGAGCCACTGGTCGCGGCGGCCGCCACCGTGCGGCGCGGCGAGGCGGACGACCGCGACGTCGACGTCACGCTGCCCGACGGCACGCGCGTGGTCGGCACGCTCGGCGGGCTGCACGAGCAGGTGCTGCTGCGCGTCGAGTTCTCCCGGCTCGCCCCCAAGCAGCGCGTGCGGGCGTGGGTCCGGCTGCTCGCGCTCACCGCCACCACGGGTGAGCCCTGGCGGGCGGTCACGCTCGGCCGGGGCACCCGGTTCGGGCTGGCGATGGCCACCGTGGGGCCGCTGGGCCGGGAGTCGTCCGTCGCGACGCTCGCGGACCTCGTGGAGCTCTACCGCGAGGGCCTGCGGGAGCCGCTGCCGCTCACCACGCAGGGCGGGCACACGTACGCGAAGACACGGTCGGGCGGTGGCCCCGAGGACGCACTCGCCGAGGCGATGCGGCTGTGGGGCAGCGGAGCAGGCGCCGAACGGGCCGACGACGCCCACGTCCGGGTGTGGGGCGCCGCTGCCCCGCCCGAGGTGATCAGCGGCCCGCCGGGCCCGGCTGGCGGCGAGCCCACCCGGTTCGGCACGCTCGCGATGCGCCTGTGGTCGCCCCTGCTGGTCTCCGAGGAGCTGGTGCGCCGATGACCGCCGACGGGCTTCATCCTGCGGAGGGAACAGTCACGATCGTGCCGGCCAGCATCACGGCACCGATTCCAGCAGCGACCCCGGTCGAGGAGCACTCGGTATGACCGCCACGCTGGCTGCCGCGGCCTTCGACGTCTGCGGCCCGCTGCCCACCGGCACCACCGTGCTGGAGGCCAGCGCGGGCACCGGCAAGACCTTCACGATCGCCGCGCTCGCGGCCCGCTACGTCGCCGAGGGCCTCGCCGAGCTGCCGCAGCTGATGCTCGTGACGTTCGGCCGCGAGGCCACCCAGGAGCTGCGGGAGCGGGTGCGTGAGCGGCTCGCACGGGCGGAGCGCGCGCTGGCCGATCCGCAGGCCCCCCGCGACGCGGTCGACACCCTGCTGGCCACCGGCACCGAGGCGCAGGTGGCGCTGCGGAGGGCCCGGCTGGCGCGCGCGCTGGCGGGCTTCGACGCCGCCACCATCGCCACCACCCACCAGTTCTGCCAGGAGATGCTCGCCGGGCTCGGGGTGGCGGGCGACGCCGATGCCGACGCCGAGTTCGTGGAGTCCATCGACGATCTGCGCACCGAGGTGGTCGACGACTTCTACGTGCGCAAGTACGGCGACCGGTCGGCGGGCACGCCGGCGTTCAGCCGGTCCGAGGCACTGACGCTCTCGCGGGCCGCGGTGGAGGACGGGCAGGCCCGCCTGGAGCCGTTCACCGCGCAGCCCGGCAGCACCGCGGGCACCCGGTACCGGTTCGCCTCGGCCGTGCGCGCCGAGGTGGCGCGCCGCAAGCGCGAACGCCGCCTCTACACCTACGACGACATGCTCACCCGCCTCGACGACGCCCTCGCCGACCCCACGCGCGGCGCGCCGGAGCGGCTCCGGGCGCGGTACTCCGTGGTGCTGGTCGACGAGTTCCAGGACACCGATCCCGTGCAGTGGTCGATCCTGCGGCGCGCCTTCCACGGCCACACGACCCTGGTGCTCATCGGCGACCCGAAGCAGGCGATCTACGCCTTCCGCGGCGCCGATGTCGTCAGCTACCTCGACGCCACCGAGGCCGCGGGCAACCACGCAACCCTCGCCACCAACTACCGCACCGACGAGCCCCTGCTCAGAGCACTGGACACCGTGTTCAACGGGGCGGCGCTGGGCGATCGGATCACCGTCTACCCGGTCGACTCCGCCCATCCCGGGCAGCGGCTGCGGGGCGCGCCCGTCGACACCCCGTTCCGGCTGCGGGTGATCCCCCGCGCCACCCTGCCGAAGCCCCCGCGGCGCGATCTGGCCATCGTCGGGCCCGCGCGGGAACGGGTGGCGGCCGACGCGGCGGCTGACATCGCCGCCCTGCTCGCGAGCCCGGCCACCATCCACGGCGAGCCGGTGCGCCCCGGCGACGTCGCCGTGCTGGTGCGCACCAACGGCCAGGGCACCATGATCCGCGCCGCTCTGGCCGACGCCGGCGTGCCCGCGGTGCTTTCGGGTACGGCCAGCGTGTTCGGCACCCCCGTCGCGCGGGAGTGGCTGGTGCTGCTGGAGGCGTGTGAGCAGCCGCGGCTGGCGCGGCTGCTCGCGGCGGCTCTCACCTGCTTCCTCGGCCACACCGTCGAGGAGCTGTGCGGGCCCGGCGCCGACGACCTGCTCGACCGTCTCGGCGCCGGCGTCCGGACCTGGGCCACGGCCTGGCACGAACGCGGTGTCGCGGCGTTGCTGGAGGCCGTCACCGCCGACACGGCGCTGCCGCAGCGGCTGCTCGGGCGCACCGATGGCGAGCGGCTGCTCACCGATCTCCGGCACATCGCGCAGTCGCTGCACGCGGCCGCCGTGGGCGGCCACCTCGGGCCCGCCGCACTGGTCGACTGGCTGCGTCACCGCATCGGCGAGGCCACGATCGACGTCGGCACCGAGCGCAGCAGGCGCCTGGAGTCCGACGCGGCCGCCGTCCAGATCATCACCATCCACCGCAGCAAGGGGCTGGAGTTCCCGGTGGTGTACGTCCCCTTCGCCTGGGACCGGTTCGTACCCGATCCCACCGTGCCGCTGCTGCACGACGGCCCGGCCCGGGTGCTCGACGTCGGCGGTGAGACCGGCGAGGGCTGGAAGGAACGCTGTGCCCAGCACCGCGCGGAGGAGGCCGGCGAGGATCTCCGCCTGCTGTACGTGGCGCTGACCAGGGCGAAGTGCCAGGTGGTCACGTGGTGGGTGCCGTCCACCACCACGTCGTCGGCGCCGCTGCACCGGTTGCTGATCGGCCGCCCGGCGCCGGGCACCGAACCCGCGGAGAGCTACCGGATCCCGGCCGACACCGCGGCGCTCGACGCGCTGCGCGGTCTCGCGTCGCCGGTGCTGGCCGTGGAGGAGGTGGGCCCGCGGCCCGCCGCCGCGTTCACACCGGAGAGCGGAGGCAACACCGCACTCGAGGCGGCGGTCTTCGACCGGGAGATCGACCGGCGGTGGCGCCGCACCTCGTACTCGGGACTCACCGCCACGGCGGGCCACCACGGCCCCTCCGTGGCCAGCGAGCCGGAGGCCCCCGGCACCGAGGACGAGGCCGATGTCGAGATCGGGGCGACGGCGGGTGGGACGCGCGCGCCGGCGGTGGACGCCGTGCCGTCGCCGATGGCGGACCTGCCGTTGGGCACCGGGTTCGGCACGCTCGTGCACGCGGTGTTCGAGACGGCCGACCTCACCGCGCCCGACCTGCTCGCCGAGCTCACCGCTCACTGCACCGAGCAACTGGTCCGCAACCCGGTGGCCGGCATCGACGTCGCCGGTCTCGCCGCGGCCCTGCTCCCCGCGGCCCGCACCCCGCTCGGGCCGCTGGCCGGGGGGCTGCGGCTGGCCGATGTCGCCCCGCGCGACCGGCTCACGGAGCTGGACTTCGAGCTGCCCCTGGCGGGTGGCGAGCATGCGGTCCGCCAGGTGGTGTTGGGTGAGCTCGCCCCGGTGCTGCGCCGCCACCTCGCCGTCGACGACCCGTTGCACGCCTACCCCGATGCCCTGGAGTCCGCCGCGCTCACGGACCAGCCCCTCCGCGGTTACCTGACGGGCAGCATCGACGCCGTGCTCCGGCTGCCGGGCGGTTCGTTCGTGGTGGTCGACTACAAGACCAACTGGCTGGGGCCGTTCGCGGCCGAGGGTCGCGAGCCGCTGACGTCGGCCCACTACACGCCCGACCGCCTGGCCGAGGCCATGATCGGCGCCAACTACCCGCTGCAGTCGCTGCTCTACGGCGTGGCCCTGCACCGCTACCTGCGCTGGCGCCTGCCCGGCTACGACCCGGAGAGGCATCTGGGCGGCTCGCTGTACCTGTTCGTGCGCGGCATGTGCGGCGAGCAGGCTCCCCTGGTGGACGGCGTGCCCTGCGGCGTGTTCGGCTGGGCCCCGCCCGCCGCGCTGACGGTGGCACTCTCGGACCTGCTGGCCGGAGGTGCCTCGTGAGTGCCCCGACGTCGCAGCGCGGCGAGTCACCTCGCAGCGCGCCGGCGCGCTGCGAGGACACCACCGGGGCTGCGAGGTGGGGTGTCCACGATCGCGGCGACCCGTCCGTCGCCTACTCCGCCACCGGGTTGCTGGCCGTGTTCAACGCTGCGGGGGTGCTGTCGTCGTCCGACGTGCACGTCGCCACCCGGCTCGGGCGGCTCGGCGGCGAGCCCTCGGAGGCGGTGCTGCTCGCGGCGGCGCTGGCGGTGCGGGCGGTGCGGCTCGGGTCGGTGTGCGTCGATCTCGCCGCCGTCAGCCATACCGTGCTGGGTGAGGGTGACGTGGTCGTCGACGTCTCGGCGCTGCCCTGGCCGGAGCCCGCAGCATGGCTCGCGGCGTGCACGGCCGGCCCGCTGGTGGCCGACGGGGCCGACGCCCCCGCGGGCCGCCCGCTGCGGCTGGTGGACGGGCTGCTGTACCTGGAGCGGTACTGGGGCGAGGAGGAGCAGGTCCGCCGCTCACTGCAGGAACGGGCCGCCGCGGCGCCACCGGAGGTCGACCTGCCGACGCTGCGCGCGAGCCTCGCGCACCACTTCCCCGACGAGCACTCCACCCGCCAGCGCCTGGCGGCGGCGGTCGGCACCCTGCGCCGCGTCACCGTGCTGGCCGGCGGGCCGGGCACCGGCAAGACCACCACGGTGGCCCGGCTGCTCGCGGTGATCGCCGAGCAGCCCGGTCCACCGCCCCGCATCGCGCTGGCCGCCCCCACCGGGAAGGCGGCCGCGCGGCTGCAGGAAGCGGTGCAGGGCGAGCTCGCGGCGGCCGACCTGCGGGTGCCCGAGGCGTCCACGCTGCACCGGCTGCTGGGCTGGCGGCCAGGAGGGCGCTACCGCTACGACCACATGCAGCGGCTGCCGTTCGACGTCGTGGTGGTGGACGAGACGTCGATGGTGTCGCTCACGATGATGGCGCGCCTGCTCGACGCCGTGCGCCCCACCGCGCGGTTGGTGCTGGTGGGCGATCCCGACCAGCTCGCATCGGTCGAGGCGGGTGCCGTGCTGGGCGACCTGGCGCGGGCCCCCGGGCGGCGCGAACCGGCGCTGGACGCTGCCCTGACCGGGCTCGGCCTGCCGTCCGACGTGGTCAACGGCGTGGTCACCCTCGACCACGTCTGGCGGTTCGGCGGCGCCATCGCCGCGTTCGCCCGGGCCGTGCAGGCGGGCGACGCCGATGCTGCCATCGCCGTGCTGCGCTCCGGCGCCGACGACCTGGCGCTCGACGATCCCGCCGACCTGGGTCCCGTCCGCCACGACGTGGTGGAAGCCGGCCACACGCTCACCCGCGCGGCCCGCGACGGCCGTACCGACGACGCCCTCGCCGCGCTGGAGCGCCACCGCGTGTTGTGCGCCCACCGCCGGGGGCCCTGGGGCGTGGCGCGGTGGACCGGGGAGATCGAACGCTGGCTGGCCCCGCGGAGCGCAGGCGGAGCCGGCATCAGCACAGCCACCACCGCCGAGGGTCCCTGGTACGCGGGCCGGCCCGTGCTGGTCACCGCCAACGACTACGACACCGGCCTCTTCAACGGCGACACCGGCGTGGTCGTCGAGCTCCCCGAGGGCCTGCGGGTGGCGTTCGCGCGCGGCGGCCCGCCCACGCTCTACCCGCCGTCCCGGCTGGCGGAGGTCGCCACCGTGCACGCGATGACCGTGCACCGGGGCCAGGGCAGCCAGTTCCGGCGCGTCACGGTGGTGCTGCCGCCGGCGGAGTCGCCGCTGCTCACCCGGGAGCTGCTCTACACCGCGGTCACCCGCGCGCGGGAGTTCGTGCGCGTCGTCGGCACGGAGGACGCCGTGCGCGCCGCCGTCGAACGGCCGGTGGCGCGGGCGAGTGGCCTACGGCAGCGGCTGGCGGCGTCGTGAGCGCCCCCGGATCAGGGACGGCGGCGGGACTGGATTCCGCGGCTGGCGTCCCACGTGCCGGGGTCCGGGCGCTGGTGCTCGGGCACGCGCGGCTCCGCACACCCCGCGGTGTGCACGTAGGTGTGGTTCCACGTGATGGAACCGTCGGGGAGGGCCGTGTCGATGTGGGCGAGGCTCACGACGTTCTTCTCGCCGTCCTCGACCGGGGCGAAGCACCGCTCGCAGAGCTTGACCATGATGAGTCTCCGACCCGTCGTTCGGGGGGAGGGTGTGGTCGGCGCTGACTCTTGTACCACCCGGTGAAGCGTCCAGTGTCTCATCATGAGAAGCCCCGGCCTACGTGGCGTGCCCCACGCTCACGAACGCGGCACGACCTCGCCGTCCACCACCTGGTGTCCGATCGACATGTGCGGCGGGAACGTGTGCCGGGCGTACGTGGCGATGGTGCGGCAGCTCAGCGCGTCGACGCCCGCGCCGATCGGCCCGCCGACCAGCGGCACCAGCTTGCCGAGGTTGGCCACGCCCTTCGCCCCGGCACTGGCCACGAGCTTGTAGCCGATGCGCTTGTTGATCTCGACGAGCAGCCGGGCCGACACCTTCTCGAGCGCCGCCGCAGCGGACCGGCGGCCCACCTCGATGCCCGCGCGGCGCAGCACCCCCGCCCCCGCACTGCCCATCAGTGAGACCAGGACGGCGCTGCGCACCTCCGCGGTGCCGATGTCGTAGCCGCGCAGGTGGGCGATGCCCGCCGACATGCGGGTGGCCACCACGTACAGGCCCGCGGTGGCGGCCGGCACCGCGATCGGCAGCGTCACGATGCCGCCCAGGCCGGTGACGAACCCCGACATCGCCGCCAGCCGCACATGCGACGCGACGAGCCGCCCCACCGCGGCCTCCCGGTCCCCGCCCGCGGCGACGAGGTGCTCGTCGGCGATCTGCGCGGCGCCGCCGAGCGGCCCGCCACCGTTCACCCCGAGCTCGATGACCTGGTCGATCAGGCGCTCGCCCAGCGCGACGAACCGGTCGTCCATGGCGCCCATCATCGCATCCCGCCGATCGGTGCTATTTTGATTCCATGGAAGTTACTTCCGGAGATCTCACTAGCTTGTTCAGCGACCTGGTCCGGCTCGAGACCGAGCTGTGGGACGCGGTCGACGTCCGGCTGCGCGACGAGTGCGGCCTGCGGATGGGCCGCTTCGACACGATGCGGGTGATGGCGCGGACCACCCCCTGCCGGGTGTTCGACATCGCCGAAGGGCTCGCGATCACCGTCGGAGGCGCGAGCAAGATGGTCGACCGCATCGAGGCCGCGGGGCACTGCGTCCGCCGGTCCAACCCCGACGACCGCCGCTCGTCGATCATCGAGCTCACCCCGGCAGGCGGGTCACTGCTCACGACCGCGGCCACCGTGGTGGAGGACGAGCTCCGCGCCCGGCTGGGATCGGTACTGCCGGCGGCGGACCTCGCACGACTGCACACCACCGTGATCGCACTCAGGAAGGCACACCGATGAACCGCACCATGCGCGCAGTCGTCCTCGACGCCCCCGGCCCGCCCGAGGCCCTCGCCATCCGGGAGGTCCCGGTACCCGTCCCGGCGCCGGGCTGGGTCCTGATCCGCGTCACCGCATTCGGGTTGAACCGCTCCGAGCTCCACACGCGGCTCGGCCTGGCCGAGGGCGTCGTCTTCCCGCGGGTGCTCGGCATCGAGGCCACCGGGGTGGTGGACGCGTGCCCCGGCAATGAGTTCGCCGAGGGGCAGCAGGTCGTCGCGATGATGGGCGGCATGGGCCGCACGTTCGACGGCGGCTACGCCGAGTACACCTGCGTGCCCGCCACCCAGGTGATCCCGTTCCGCAGCGACCTCGACCCGGGCGTCCTCGGCGCGGTCCCGGAGATGCTGCAGACGGCCCACGGCTCGCTGACGGTCGGGCTCGACGCGCAGCCGGGGCAGTCGATCCTCGTCCGCGGCGGCACGTCGTCGGTGGGGATGGCGACGGCGGTGCTGGCCAAGCAGCACGGCATGACGGTCTTCTCCACCACCCGCAGCGCCCGCAAGGCCGACGCCCTGCGCGCGCTGGGCGTGGACCACGTCCTCGTCGACGACGGCGACGTGGCCGCCCAGGTCCGCGCGATCCTGCCCGACGGCGTGCACACGGCGCTCGAGCTCATCGGCACCCCGACCCTGCCCGACACACTCCGCGCCACCCGCGTGCACGGCGTCGTCTGCTTCACCGGGATGCTGTCCAACGAGTGGACGGTGAAGGACTTCTACCCGATCGACTACCTCCCCCGCGGCGTACGCCTCACCGCGTACGGCGGCGACGCCGGCGACCTGCCCGCCGCGGTACTGCAGGGCTTCCTCGACGCGGTGGCCGCCGGAACAGCCACCGTGCCGATCGACCGCGTCTACGCGTTCGAGGAGATCGCCCAGGCGCACGCGGACATGGAGTCGGGGGCTGCGGCCGGGAAGCTGGTGGTCACGACCTGAGCGACCCGGGTGCGGTCGTCACCGCCAGCGCGGCGGTGCGGACATCGGGGTCGGGGTGGGTGCGCAGGGTGCGCAGCCGGGCCCGCCACTCGTCGGTCCAGCCTGCGGCGGCACCGGCCGTCGCCGTGAGGGTGAGCGCCACGTGCCCCCGGCCAGGCCGTCCACCGCCGCACCGACCGCATCCGGCTCCCAGTTCCGCACCGCGAGCTGTGCCGCTGCTACCGCCGCGACCAGCGACCGGCCGGCCACCAGCACGTCGAGGGCGCGGAGATCGGCGACGAACGTGGCACCGGGGCCAGATGAGAGCGGCGCGCAGGCGGGCGGCCGCGGCGAGCGTGGTCGGGTCGGCGGCCAGCAGGTCGGCCACCCGGCGCACCGGGACCGGGGGGCGGCGCGCGACGGCGGACTGCCCGCACAGGCCGTCGACGAGATGCAGCACGCGCTGCCGGGCCGGCCGGTCGCGCAGCCGTTCCGCGTCGGGCCCGGCGTCCCCGCGGACGAGCGCCGCGACGACGTCCGGCAGGAGGTCGGGCTGCACGGTCCACACGGTGGGGGTGAGCACGGTGGCGGCGGCGGAGCGCCAGGTGGCGGTCGTCGTGACGTCGACGAGCGCGGCGGCGAGTTCCGCCGGGCCTCGGGCGCCCACCGGACCCCAGGCGGCGAGGGCCTGCAGCGCGCTGCGGGTGACCTCGTCGTCGCGGTGGCCGGCCAGCCGCAGGGCGTGGGAGGCGTTGCCGTGCACCCCTCGTGCGTGGGCGTTTTAGGCACTCTCCGGGTGAACCTGCGGCGATCATGGGCCCACCGCCCTACCGTCACGCCATGGGTGGTTGCTGGACGGAGGTGTTCCGACACGGTAGGTGGGGTCCCACCGTGTTCGAGTGCCTGCCCGGGCACCGGGTCACCGTGCGCGACTGGGCGCGGCGCCAACACATACCGTGCGCGTCACCCCGTGACCTGCATCTGCCCGACGTCGACGCGTGGGCGGTGCTGGACGGCGGCGTCACCAGCATCCACGGCTACGGCCTGACCACCCTGCCCTGCGGGGTGCGCGTGGTGGGCTTCCAGACGTTCCGGCTGCTACTGGCCGAGCTGGGCCTGGCCGGCCCGCTGCTGCCGTTCCCCGGCGAGACGGTGCTGGAGCCCGATGAGCTGCGCCGCCGTCACACGGCTCCCGCGGCTCGGAGCGAAGCGGCGCTCGAGCAGGCCGAGCTGCTGGCGGCGTGCCGCGACGCGACCCTGCTCCGGTGGGTCGCCACCACACTGATGGCTCCGGCCTGACCCGGCGAACCCACGGAGAGCACCCGGGGCCCGTGGGCACGCGGTCGAACGGCACGACATTGCTGTCCGGACGACGGCGAACAGCAGCACGGTGCCGTTCGGGCGCTATGCGGCCGCGGCCCGGCGCAGGGCCCGGTACAGGAGCGTGGGTTCTCCCAGCCGCCGCCGGAGCTGACGTTCCAACCCGGCGATCGGGTAGAGGTTCTGCGGCGCACGAGAGTCCTTGTACTCGGTGGAGGCGTACCGCGGCAGCGTGACCTGGCTGAGGTCCGCGAGCGCGATGGCGGCAGCTGGCGCGAGCTCGGCGCTGCATTCCACGCGAGCAATCCCGGCCCACGGCGCCCCCGGAGCGCAGGGCAACCGCAGGTACCAGGTGTGGCGCTGCAGCATCGAGCCCGAGGTGGCGTTGCCGAGCCGGAACACCGGAGTTCGCTGCCCGGTCCGCAGGGCCCCGACGAGGCCTCCGAGCTCGACCGGCAGATAGGTGGCGGAGTGGGTCTTGATGAAGCCGAGAGCGCGCGGAAGCGTCTGGCGCCCCTGCAGTTTCCCGTCGACGACGAGCAGGTCATTCTCGACGCCGTGATCGTCACGGGCCCGTACCGCGGCGAGGAGCTCGGTCTGGCCCATGTCCCGCTGCACGGCCTGGCTCAGCACCTGCGCCGGCTCCGACCCCGGACGGGCCTCGGTGTGGTGGCAGCGGTAGGCGCCGGCGGCGGTGACGACATCGGCGCCGTCGACCGCGGTGGTGAACAGTCCGCGCCGGACGTCGGCGATCACGAGATGCGCCCCGGCGTCGCGGCAGCAGCACACCACCCCCGCCGCGTACGACGCACACAGCGCGGGCGATGCGGTGCCGTCGGGTTCGTTCACCCACATCTGGGCGTCGATGCGGCGCACCCCGTCGACGAACAGGACGGCGTCGGGTGAGGCCATCGCGGGGTCGGGGTCGACCGCCACCCACCGCTCGGCCGGCATCTCGACGTCGACGGCCACCTCTGCGGTGGAGCGCTCGAGTTCGGACTCCACGCTGGCGCCGTACGAGGGATCCCATGGATCCACCGAGAACTTCACATGCCCTCCCGGACCACCGACGACGTGCGCTGATCCCGGCTGACCGCGAACCGCACCGGCACCCGCTCGGCCAGCGCGGGCACGTGCGTGATCACCCCGACCACGCGGTCGCCGCGGGTGGCCAGATTCTCCAGGGTGCTCGCGACGATCTCGAGGTTGGCCTCGTCGAGGGTGCCGAAGCCCTCGTCCAGGAAGATCGACTCCAGCCGGGCCGCCCCCTGCGCGGCGAGGCCCGACATCTGTGACGACAGCGCGAGGGCGAGCGCCAGGCTGGCCTGGAACGTCTCGCCGCCGGAGAGCGTCTTGACCGGGCGCCGCGAATCGGCGTCGGCGTGGTCGATGACCAGGAACTCACCGTTGTCGTGGGTGAGCTCGAACTGGCCGCCCGAGAGATCGGCCAGAGAGCGCGACGCGTCGGCCACCAGCGTGTCGAGCGCGGACGCCACGAGCCAGCGGGGGAACCCGTCGGAGCGCAGGAGGTTGCCCAGCAGCTTCGCCACCTGCTGGGCGGACTCGGCGGCGTCGCGGTCGGCCAGGATCGTGCCCGCCGACGCCCGGCGCTCGGCGATGCGCTCCTGCGCCGCGCGGGCCCGCTCCCGGGCGGCCGCGACGGCCGACTGGACGGCCGCGGGCAACCCGGCCGATCCGATCCGGGCGGGGCCGGTCCGGGCGGCGCCGGTCCCGGCCTGGTCGGAGCCGGCGTCATGCCCTGGGTGCAGCACGGTGGCGGCGGCCGACTCCGATCCGACCAGGGACCTCGGGGCCGCCTCTCCGAGCCCCACGTCGTGGGCCGCCAGATCCTCGACGATCCGCTGCTCCACACCGGACCGGGCGACCAGGGCCGCCTCAGCCGACCGCTCGGCAACCACGAGCCGCTCGCCGCGGACGCCCGCCTCCGCGTGGGCCCACCCGGTGAGCGCGGTCCAGGCGGCCAGGAGGTCGCGGCGCCCCACGGCGGGCGCGCCCAGACCGACCAGCCCGTCCCGGGCCGAGCGCAGGGCTTCGGACGCCGCGGTGACCTCCAGCCCCACCTCGGCCACGACCCGGTCGGTGCGGCGTTGCGCGACGCGGGCTGCACGCAGCTCGCCGTCGGCCCTGCGGGTGGCCGCCTCCAGCTCGGTGATGCGGGCGAGCTGCTCGGCCGCGTCGGCATCGGTGGGGGCCGCGGCGAGCGCGGCGTCGAGCTGGATCAGCCGGTCCTCGATGCGGCTGACCGCGCTCGCGGCGTCCTGCTCGGCGCGGGCGGCGGCCGTCTCCTCGCGGTGCCGGTCGGCCGCGGCCCGGTCGGCGGCGGTGACGGCCTCCTCGGCTCCGGCCCGTTCGGCCTCCGCAGTCGCGAAGGCGGCGCGGGCCGCGGGCAGCTCGCCGTCGCGGGCCTTGGCCTCGGCGCGGGCCCACGACACGAGCGACGCCCATCCGGCGAGCACGTCCTCCCCGGCCTCGACGGCGGGCGCACCCAGCCCCACCAGCGGATCACGCGCCGCGCGCAGCGCCGCCGTGGCGGCCTCGCCGTCCCGCCGGACGGCCTCCACCTCCTGCGCCGCCGCCTCCCGCGCCCGCCGGGCGGCGCGGGCGGCCGCATCGGACTCCTCCACGGCGAGCGCGAGCCGGTCGAGCTCGGCCAGCGCGGCGTCGACGTCGGCGGGGGCGTCGGCCAGTGCCGCGCGCAGCCGCTCGAGACCGGCGCCCACGCGCTCGGTCTCCCCCGCCGCGCGAGCGGCGGCGGCCAGGGCCTCACTCTCCGCGGCGCGGGCGGCGTCGTGCTCCCGCACGGCGGTGGTGACCGCGGCCTCGGCGGCGTCGAGCCCGGCCCGGTCGGCCTCGGGCAGCGGCGACGGCAGCGTCGCGACCGTCTGCGCACACACCGGGCAGTCGTGCCCCGCCACCAGCGCCGGGCGCAGGGCGGCGGCGAGGTCGGAGCGCAGGTGCTCGTCGCGCAGCGCCTGGCTGTGCTCGACGTGGGCCCGCGCCGCGGCCACCCGTTCCTCCGCCGCGCTGACGGCGGTCTGCGCGGCGGCGAGCCGGGCCGCGGTGGCGCGCTCCTCGGCCTGCGCGGCGTCGAGATCGCGACGGTCGCGCCGGGCCTGCTCGAGCGGGCCTCGCGCCGGGGCTCCGGCCAGCGTCGCCCGGGCGCTGGTGTCGGTGGCCTCGGCCGCGGCCAGCGCCTCGTCGGCCCTCTCCAGCGCGCTTGCGGCCCCGGATCGGCGCTGGTCGAGCGCGTCCAGGCCTGCGGGCAGGGTGGGGGCGCGCAGCGCGTCACGCTCGCCACTGAGACGACGCCCCACCTCACGGGCCGCCTCCACGGCCGCCGCCGCGATGTCGCGGGCCGAGCGCGCCGCGTCGAGGGCCGACCGGGCCGCGAGCGCGTCGCGGGCGGCCGTCTCCTCGGCGTGGCGGGTCTTCAGGTGGCGTTCCCGAGCGCCCGGCAGCTCCGCGGTCAACGTGGCGAGCTCCGCGTGGTCACGACGGGCCTGCTCCAGCGGCCCCCGGGCGGGGGCGGCGGCGAGCTGCTCGCGCAGCGCCGTGTCGGCGGCCTCCGTCGCGGTGGCCGCCTCCGCCGCAGCCGTGGCGGCATCGGAGGCCGCGCGCTGCCGCGCGTCGAGATCAGCGACACCTGCGGGCACGGCCAACGCCGCGAGTCGCACCCTTTCCTCACGCAAGCCCGTGACCAGCAAGGAGGCGGCGTCGAGGGCCGCACCCGCCGCCGTCAGCTCGGGCAGAACCGCCTCCACGCGGGCGGCGAGCGCGGTGAGCTCGTCGACCCGGGCACCGGCGGCCCTCTCGGCGTCCTCCGTGGCGTCGCCGTAGGCGCCCAGCTGCTCGGTGAGCACCTCGGCGCGCTGGCGTTGGGAGGCAGCCTCGCTGTTGGCCTCCTTCGCGATGACGTCGTAGACGCCCAGGCCGAGGATGCGCACCAGCTTCTCCTGGCGCTTGCGCGGCTCGGTGTGCAGGAACTCCGCGAAATCGCCCTGGGGCAGCACGACGCACGTGGTGAAATCGCCGAAGGGCAGCCCGAGCAGCTCCTCCACCGCCTTGGTGACGGGCCCGGCACCGTCGGCCAGCGGCTCCGTCTCCTCGTCGACGCCCCCGAGGCCGGCCGGATCGCGCAGCCGTTCCAGCCGTGCGGTGCGCACCGACACCCCGCCCGAGGCGGCGCGCCGCAGCTCGCGGGCCACGACATACCGGGCGCCCCCGACGTCGAACACGAACTTGACCGCCCCACGCCCGGCGGTGGGCGCGAGCGCGAGGGACACCGTGCGCTTGTCGTCCCAGCGCGGCACCGACCCGTAGAGCGCGAACGTCATGGCGTCGATGACCGTGGACTTGCCCGACCCCGTGGGTCCGACGAGCGCGAAGTACTCGGCCTCGCGGAAGTCGACGGTGGTGAGCTCGCGGAAGGACGCGAACCCGTTCATCTCCAGCACGACGGGGCGCATCAGAGGACCTTGTCGTGCAGCCGCCGGAACAGCTCCTCGACGCGGGAGTCCTCGACACCGCGGGTGCCCAGGTACTCGCCGAAGAGCTCGGCGGGGCTGCGTTCCACGCCGTCGGCCTCAGCAGGCCGCGAGACCGTGGTGGGCGCGGCGAACTCCGGATCGATGCGCACCTCCAGCGCGTTGGGCAGCAACGCCGTCACCTCCTCCCGCAGCCCGGCCCTGGCGGGCTCCCTGACGTAGACCCTCAGGTAGTCGTCGCCGACAGTAGGAGAGAGCACCGACAGTTCCGCGACGGTCCCGCGCACGGTGCGCAGCCGCCGCCCCGACGCGATCGGGATGTCGGTGATCCTCGCGGGCGAGCCGGGCGAGGCATCCACCAGGCACACGACGGGCTCGTTCTCCTGCTCCCCGAAGTCGACGGCCAGCGGCGCGCCGCAGTAGTGGACGGGGCAGGGCGCCTCCATCCGCTGGCGGCGATGCAGGTGGCCCAGGGCCACGTAGTGCGACTCCACCGGGAAGATCGACGCGGGCACGGCGTACTCGAAGATCGACTGCGCGGTGCGCTCACCGCCGCCCATCTTCCCGTTGAGCACGGTCAGGTGGGCCATGACCAGGTTGACGGCGTCGTCGCGGAACCCGGCGGTCAGGGCGGCGAGGATGTCGCGCAGCTGCTGGTCGTAGGCGCCGGTGTGCTCGGCGGGGGTGTGGGCGATCAGCTCCGCGGCCCGCACGGCGTAGCGCTGCGACAGGAACGGCAGCACGGCCACCGTCACGGGCTCGCCGGTCGAGCGCGCCGTGAACTCGACGACGCCGCCCCGGTCGGCCGTGCGCGGCGATCCGACCAGCGTGATACCGGCGGCCGTGGCCAGCGGACGGTAGGCGTCGATGGTGGCGGCGTGGTCGTGGTTGCCGGCGATCGCGATCACCGGGGTGCCGTCGCGGGCCATCCCCATGAGCGTCCGGACGACGAGCTGCTGCGCCGCGGCCGTGGGCGCCGCCGTGTCGTAGAGGTCCCCGGCCACCAGCACCGCGTCCACCTCGTGATCGCGCGCGACGCCGACGATCTCGCGGAGCACCTGCTCCTGCTCGTCGATTCGGGAGTGGCCCTTGAGCGTCTTGCCGACGTGCCAGTCGGACGTGTGCAGGAAGCGCATAGAGCGGCCATCGTAGGCCGCCCGTTCAGCTCACGCGGAGGCGTCCACCGGTGCCTGCGCCCCGGCCTGCCGCGCCGCGACGACCGCGACGGCGAACAGCACGATCGCCAGCGCGCCGTGCACCCATCCCAGCGTCGGGACCGCGCCCGCGAGCACACCCAGCACGACCTGGACGAGCGTGGTCAGGAAGACGATCGCCGACCATTTCACGGCCCCGGGCACGTGCGCGAAGTAGGCGACGACCAGCAACGCGACGGCGAGGATCGGGATGACCCGCTCCCCGTTGACGCTGTGCACGAGGAACCCGACCGCGCCGCCGTAGACGCCGCCGTCGGCGGTGGACTTGTCGAACGTCCCACCGCCGTCGACGTAGGCGAGCAGGCCGAACGTGGCGAACGCGATCGCAGCGGCCTGGACGAGCACCTCGAGCGCGATCAGGTAGGCGAGGATCCGGTAGGCGGACTTCATGGGCACTCCCTGGTGGTCGGGCCCCGATGATGCCCGCCCCGGCACGGTCACGAGCGGGCACCCCGCTCCCCGACCTGCGGAAACGGACATCCACCTCAGAAGGGCGCGTCGTCGTCCTCGGGCGCGGCGGGGATGCGCGCGAAGGGGTCCTGCGCGGCCGACCCGTTGCGCGACGGGGCGTCGCCGGCGCTCTCCGACACCCGCGTGGCCCACGCCGGGAACGGGAACTCGACGGCCAGCGGCACGGGGATCTCCGGCTGCGCGACGAACATCGTGCCCGGCTTGGCCAGCGTCGCCCGCTGCCGCTGCGACGGCGGCAGGAAGCCGTACTCCGGCCGCCCGGCCTCGGCGGGGTCGAGCCGCCCGACCACCTTGATCGAGGAGTTCGAGACGATCCGCCGCTCCACCTCCGACGCCGTCTGCTGCGCGCCGATGAGGATGATGCCCAGCGACCGGCCGCGCTCGGCGATGTCGAGGAGCACCTCCTTGATCGGGCTGGAGCCCTCCCGCGGCGCGTACTTGTTGAGCTCGTCGATCATGGTGAACAGCAGTCCACCGGCGCCGGCGGCCTCCTTGCGGGCGGTCTCCGCGGCGAGCACCACGCCGACGACGAACCGCTGCGCGCGTTCGGGGAGGTTGTGCAGGTCGACGACCGTGACCTGCTGCCCCTCGGTGGAGACTCGCCGCCCCGGGGTGGAGGCGAGGTCGCCGCGCACCAGCGTCCGCAGCGGCTTGAGCGACGAGCGCAGCCGGCGCAGGAACGCGTTGATCGTGCCGACGCCGGTGACGGGCCCGGCCCAGTCGCGGCGGCTGTCCTCGTCGGTGAGCTGGTCGGAGATGAACTCGACGAGATCGGAGTAGGTGCGCACCATGCGGCCGTCGATCGACACCGCACCGTCGCCCACGGGGGTGAACGAACGCCGCAGCCGGGCCGCCACCTGGTGGATCACCATCGTGTACTGGTTGCGCTCGTCCTCGGCGTCGGCGAAAACGTAGGGCAGCAGCTCCTCGGAGCAGAACTCCGCGAGCGTCCACCAGAACGACGTGACGCCGCTGGTCCGGCCCGCGACGAACGGGCGGCCGGACGGGTCGTCGGGGGTGGGCGGGGCGAAGAAGCCGACGGACGAGAACGGCTCGGCGGGCAGCCCGAGCCGGGCGTAGTGGGCGACGAGATCCGCGTCCAGCCGGGTGTTGCGGTGGTCGAGGAACAGCAGGTCCTCGCCCTTGACGCTGAACACCAGCGCCTTCGCGTTCACCGACTTCTTGCCCAGCACGCCGCTGCGGAAGATCGAGTAGAGCAGGAACAGCGCGAAACTGGTCTTGGTGGCGACGCCGGAGATGCCCGAGATGGAGACGTGGCCGCCGCGCGTGCCGTCGAGGAACTCGAGGTTGAGGTAGATCGGTTCGCCGTCGCGGCCCAGGCCGACCGGCACCTTGCGGTCCATCTTGTCGAAGTAGAGCGCCTGCGCGCGCTCCTCGCCGGTGGCGCGGCGGGCGGGCGAGCCGGGCGTCGGTGGCACGTAGCACTCGGGCTCGACGCGCGTGGTGGTGATCTCGGCGATCTCCTGCACCTGCGCGGGCAGCACGCCGTCGGAGATCAGGAAGACGTCGGAGCCGTAGGTGGCGCCCTCGTGGCGGGCCACCACCTGCGTGACCACGCCCGACGTCAGCACCGCCCCGAACCCGGGCACGGTGCGGCCGGTGACCACGACGTCGTCGAGCTGCAGGTACTGCCCCGGGGCGAGCGCCACCGAGAACAGCAACGGCGTTGAGTCCACGGTGCCGACCACGAGGCCGACGGGCTGGTCCGACACCCGGGCGACGATAGCGGGGCCGCCGGTCGTCCCTCGACGGGGTGACATACTGCGTCGCCATGCGACACAGCCCGGTGACGATGCGTGACTGGCTCGCGTCGTTGCCGGACGACGACCTGCTGTCCGTCGTGGAGGTCACCCCGGCGCTGCGGCGTGCGAGGAACGGATCCGACGACCTCGACGACCTGCGCCTGCGGATCCGCGAGTTCACCGACCAGCAGGTCGAGGGACTGGCCCGCGCCTTCCTCGCCGGGGTGGGTCAACGGCTACGCACCGACGGCTTCACCCAGGACGAGATCGACGCCCCGGACCCGGAGGACCTACGGGCCATGCTGGTCGACCACCTGCCCACGGCCCACGGACGGCTGGCGCTGCACGCCCTCCTGATCGGTGACGGCCCCGCGTCGTCGACGGCGCGGGCGTACGCGACACACCTGCTGACCGCACTCGACGAGGAGCTCCCCATCACCACCACCGCGCCGCACCAGAGTCCGACGCACGAGACCACCTGGGCGGACGTCGCCGAGGTCGTCGACCGGCTCCGCCACGACACCACCGCCCTCCCGTCTGCGCTGCGGGCCGCCGCCGACGCGGTGGCCGCCGGCACCCTGCCGGTCGACGCGGAGCCGACGGCGGCGTCGCTGACCCGGTTTGCCGCCGAGATGGCGGAGCTGGCGAAGCAGCTGGGCTCGCTGCTGGGCGACGAGCCCGTCCCCCCGGATCTCGACGGCGTCCGAACCCACCTCGACCGCGTCGCCGAGGAGGAGCGCCTCGCCGCGGAACGGGCGCTGGTGCACGAGCACCGGATGGGGATCAGCGCCACCATCGCGACACTGGAGGCCGGCGGCGGGCCGGCGTTCCTGGTCGACAGCTACCGGACGATGCTCGAGAAGATCGACCGCGAGCTGGACGCCGTGCCCGCGACGATCCCGCCCGCCCGGACGTCGTCGAGCGTCGTCACCCTTCCCCGGACAGCGGGCGAGGCGCGGGAGCTGCTCGCCGGCATCGGCGTCGACGAGGAGCTGCTCGCCGTGCTGCGTCCCTGGCCGGAGCTGTGCGACGCGGGAGAGTTCATCCCCCGCGACGACGTGTCGGCGGTGGTGGCGGCCGAGCCGTCGGAGGTTCCGGAGCTGCTGGAGCGGCTCGACCGGCTCGGAGTCCTGCGCGAGAACGACCACGGCGAGCTGGCCCTGGACGACGTGACACTGCGCTGCCTGACGCTGCTGCCCGCCGACGAGAACGTGTCGCCGGGTCGGTGATCGCGCCGCCGCGGTGATCGCTCCGCACGCAACCTGTCGCCGGTCAGGCCACGTCTCACGTTGCGAGCGTGCCGATCATGCGACGGGCAACGCGTCGTGATCACCGTGTGCGCAGCCCTGGACATGTAGCGGCCTGCGTGACGTTGCGCCGGTCGGGATCATGAGCGCCCCTCCGCGGGGTGGGCGATCATGAACAGCACGTGGGCGGGCTGGTCGTCCACCAGCAGCCAGCGGTGCCGCAGCGGCGCGGGGTGGGCGATGAGGTCGCCGGCCTCCAGCCGCCAGGTGCCGACGCCGTCCACCTCCACGTCGAGCAGCCCGCTGACCAGGTAGACCGCGAGGTCGCCGGGGAGCTGGAACCACTCCTCGAGGTACTGGCCGGGCTCGACGCGGTACTCGATCACCTCGAGGGGGTTCTCCGCGCGCATCAGGACGGCCCGCCCGACGGCCGCGTCGACGCGGGTGGCCACCGGCAGCATCCGCCCCTCCCCCGCCCGCACGACGGTGACGGGCGCCGCGTCGGGCGCGGGCAGCAGCGCGCCGGGCAGGACACCGAGCGCCTCGGCGAGCCGGTAGGTGGTGACCATCGAGGGCGCGCTCGCCCCGCGTTCGATCTGGCTCAGGAACGGCTGGCTGATGGCCGCCCGCCGTGCCAGCTCCCGCATCGACAGCCCTGACTTCTCACGCAGCAGCCGGATCGTCGCGCCGATACGGGCGGCCAGCGTGGCCTCGTCCTGCACGTTCGGATCCATCGTTCACACACCCGTAACCGCAAACGACAACCCATGACATTCAATGAGGTCACTTTGACTGCACAGAGCAATCACTGCTATCGCCACCTCAGGAGTATGCCCGATGGTGACCACCACGGATCAAGCCCCGCCGCCGATATCTGAGAGCAATCAGACCATCGAGCTGCGCGGCATCGACCACATCCCTGACGACGAGCGCCGCGGCCGCCCCCGCGACGTCGGGCTGATGTGGAGCGGCGTCGTGCTCAACGTCCAGGTCGTGGTCTACGGCGCGCTGCTGGTCGGCTTCGGGCTGAGCTGGTGGCAGTGCCTGCTGGCGATCGTGATCGGCAACCTGACGTGGTTCGTCACCGGCCTGTGCAGCCTCGCCGGGCAAGCCGCGGGCACCACGACGTTCGCGATCAACCGCGCGGCGCTGGGCCGCCACGGCAACCGGCCCGTCGCGTTCTTCAACTGGCTGATGCAGGTGGGCTACGAGGTGCTCGACCTGGTGCTCATGGTGCTGGCGGCGACGGCGCTGCTCGGCCTCGTCGGCGTCGAGCTCTCCACCGCCGGGGAGATCGCCGTCGTCCTCGGGCTCGCCGTGCTGCAGAGCGTGCTGCCGGTGATCGGCCACGCCGCGATCACGCGCGTCCTGCACCTGCTCGTTGTCCCGTTCGCGGCACTGTTCCTGGTGCTCGCGTGGCTCACCGCCGACCGGTTCACGTTCGTCGCGGGCGTGCCCGCCGGGTGGGCCGCGTTCCTCGGCGGCGTCGCGCTGACGGCGAGCGCGTCGGGCCTGGGTTGGTCGTCCAACGCCGCCGACTACTCCCGCTACCTGCCGCGCAGCACGAGCCGTCGCGGCATCGTCACCGCCGTCGCGCTCGGCGGCGGCATCCCGCAGGTCCTGCTGATGACGCTCGGCGCGGCCGTCGCGTTCGTCGTCCCCGGCGCGAGCGACCCTGTCGGCGGGCTGCCCGCCGCGTTCCCGCTGTGGTTCGTGGTGCCCTACCTCGTGCTGCTGGTCGTGCAGATGACGGCGATCAACGCGGTGGACCTCTACTCGTCCGGCGTCACGCTGCAGGCCATGGGCGTGAAGATCGGGCGCTGGCAGGCCGTGGTGCTCGACGGCGCGCTCTGCGCGGTGCTGGGACTGGTCGTCGTGTTCTCCGGCGACTTCACCACGATCCTGTCGAACTTCCTGCTCTTCATGATCGTGTGGTTCGCGCCGTGGGCGGCGATCTTCGTGGTCGATTTCCTCCTGCGCCGCGGCCGCTACGACACGACGTCACTCCTGAACGGCGGCGGGCCCGGCGGCTTCCACCGCCCCGGGGTGATCGCGCAGCTGGGCGGCATGGTCGCCAGCGCGCTGTGGATCAACACCACCGTCTTCGTCGGGCCGCTCGCCGCCGTCACCGGTGGCCTCGACCTCAGCGTGCCGGCCGGCCTGATCGTCGGCGGCCTGCTCTACCTCGTCCTCGCCCGCCCCACCCCCAGGAGCACGTCATGACCATCCCGCTGATCGACCTGCAGCGCTGGCGCGACGGCGACGCCGCCGTGGCCACCGAGCTCGACCACGCCCTGCGCACGTCCGGTTTCCTGCTGCTCGACGGCCACGGCATCGGCCCCGACCTGCGCGACAGCGTCCGTGCCGCCGCCCGGCGCTTCTTCGCCCTCTCCCCCGCGGTCCGGGCCCCGTACGCGGCGCCGGTGGGCGGGCGCGGCTGGATCCCGCCGGGCCGCGAGGCCAACGCCTTCTACGGCGAGGTCGCCGACGCCACGCGCGCCGACCTCAAGGAGAGCTGGACGATGGGCCGGGAACTCCACACAGGCTCTGCACACATCGACGACACCTGGTTCCTCCCCAACGTCCGTCCCACCGAGGTGCCGGAGCTGGCCGCGCTCTGCGACGCCTACGCCGAGGCCGTCCAGAGCGTCTACACCGAACTGCTGGAGATCTGCGCGGTGGCGCTGGGCCTGCCGCGGAGCTGGTTCGTCGACCGCACCCGCCGCTCGCCGCACACGTTCAACATCAACCGCTATCCGTCGCTGCGCACGACCGGAGCCGCGCTCGACGGCCAGTTCCGCATCGCCCCGCACACCGACTGGGGTGTGGTGACGATCCTCGACCGCCAGGTCGGGTACGGCGGGCTGCAGATCCAGGGGCTCGACGGGGGCTGGATCGACGCCCCGCACGTCGACGGCGCGCTGACCGTCAACATCGGCGACCTGATGGCCCGCTGGACGGGCGACCGCTGGCGCTCCACCCGTCACCGGGTGCTGCCGCCGTCGGCGCAGGCCCCCGACGAGGAGCTGATCTCGCTGATCCTGTTCCTGGAGGCCGACGTGGACACCGTCGTCACTCCGCTGGACGGCAGCACCGGATACCCGCCCGTCACCGCCGGCGACTACCTGCTGGAGCGCGAGATGGCGGCGACGGTCGCATGAGCACCGCACAGACCCGTGACGGGGTACTCGACGTGCCCGTGATCGACATCGCGCCGTTCCTGCGGCCGGGCGCCCCGTTCGAACGCGACGCCGTCGCCGCGGCCGTCGACCACGCTGCCCGCACCGTCGGGTTCATGCAGATCGTCGGCCACGGCATCCCCTCCCAGGTGCTGGCCGCGTTCACCGCCGCCACCGACGCCTTCTTCGCCCTCGACGCGGCCACGAAGTCCGGCTACCGCTGCCCGCCCGGCGTCAACCGCGGGTACAGCCCGCCGAAGTCGGAGTCGCTGGCCAACAGCCTGGGCCTGACCAGCGCGGCCGACCTGTTCGAGGCGATGAACGTCGGCTACACGGCAGCAGGCCTCTCCCCCGACGACTATCCGGAGAACGTGTGGCCCACCGAGGTCGCCGGGTTCGAGGCGGCCGTCGGGGACTGGTTCACCGCGGCCGGTGGCGTCGCCCGCACGATGACGCGGATCTTCGGCCGCGCGCTCGGGGTGGGCGAGGACTTCTTCGCGGGGTTCACCGGCCACTCGATCGACGTCCTGCGCATGATCAACTATCGGCTGCCCGCGGCGGACGCCGTGCTGGAGCCCGAGCAGGTGGGCATGGGCGCGCACACCGACTACGGCATCGTCACCGTGCTGTGGGCCGACCAGGTGCCCGGCCTGGAGATCCTCGACGGCCACGGCGTCTGGCACCCGGTGCAGCCCGCCGACGGCGCCCTGCTGGTCAACCTGGGCGACGCCATGGCGCGCTGGACGAACGACGCGTGGATCTCGACGATGCACCGCGTCGCCGCCCCGCGCGTCGGCGGCGGGCTGGTGCCTCGGCGGTCGGCGGCCTTCTTCCACGACGGCGACGCGGACGCCGTGATCAGCTGCCTGCCCGGCCGCGGCGCCCCGCTGTACGAGCCCGTCACGGTGGGCGAGCACCTGCGGGAGAAGCTGGCGGGATCCCGTTCGGGACGGCTGGCGTCGGGGGCGCAGCGGGAGGCCGCCCGATTGGGCGCACGGTAGGGACTTCTTTCTGTCGGTGGTCGGTGGGACGCTCTGCGCCCCACCTTCCGAGGAGGAACGATGTCCCACCGTGACACCCCCTGGCCCGCCGGCACGCCCTGCTGGGTCGACATCGCCGTTCCCGATCTCCCGGCCGCCCTCACGTTCTACGGCGCGGTGCTCGGCTGGACGTTCGTCGACTCCGGCGAGGAGTTCGGGCACTACACCATGGCCCAGACCGACGGCCGGGCCGCCGCGGCGATCGGCCCGATCATGCAGGAGGGCACACCCACCGCCTGGACGGTCTACCTGGCCAGCGAGGACGCCGACGCCACCGCCAAGCTGATCACCGAGAACGGTGGCTCGCTGCTGTTCGAGCCGATGGACGTCCCCGGCAACGGCCGCATGACCGTGGCGCTGGATCCGAACGGCGGCGCGTTCGGCGTCTGGCAGGCCGTCGGGATGAACGGCTTCGCGATCGCCAACGAGCCCGGCTCCGTCGCCTGGACCGACGCCCGGCTCACCGACGTCGCCGCGGGCAAGGCGTTCTACTCGGCCGTCTTCGGCTACACCTACCAGGCCGTCCCGGGAGCACCCGACGACTACGGCACCGTCCACGCCGGCGGCGACCCCGTCGGTGGCATGGGCGGCACGATGGGTGGGCCGGCCGACGCACCGGCCCACTGGCTCACCTATTTCTCGGTGGCCGACGCGGACGCAGCCGTCGCCGCCGCCGAGCAGGGCGGTGGCAGCGTCCTCATGCCGCTGGAGGACACCCCGTTCGGGCGGATGGGCGTGCTCACCGACCCGTTCGGTGCCACGTTCGCGCTGGTCCAGCCGCCCGCCTGAGCACCGCGTGTGCGCCACGCTCGACATCTAGCGTTCGTGATCACGGGTCAGGTCGACGATCCTGGTCGCGACGCCGGGCCAGCCCCCGGCGAGGTCGGCGCGGTCGCCGAGCCGAAAGCCCGTCCAGTCGAAGGGTGGGGCCGTGGTGGTGCCCACCAGGGTCCACTCGCCCGCCGAGGTGGATCCCTGCCAGGTCCCGGCGGGCACCACCACCTGGGGCCGCTCACCGGCGGCGAGGTCGGGCCCGAGCACCGGTTCCTCGACGCCACCGTCCGGGTGCAGGAGCAGCAGGCGCAGCGGTGAGCCCGCGTACCAGTGGTAGGTCTCGGTGGCGGTCAGCGCGTGCAGGGCGGAGAAGTCGGGGGTGATCAGGAGGTAGTAGATCGCCGAGGAGTGGGCGTCGACGTGGGTGCGGCGGAACATGCCGCCCTCGCCGGGCAGCGGCTCCAGCCCGAGCAACTCGGCGACCTCCGCGCCCGTCACCATGCGGGCACGACGGACATGCCGCCGTCCACGACGAGGTCGTGGCCGGTGATCCAGCGCGCCATCGGGGAGGCCAGGAACACGCACGCGTCGCCGATCTCCGACGCCGTCCCGAGCCGGCCCAGCGGCGCGGCCCCGCGCCACGCCGCGACCCCGGACGGCCAGTCGACGTCCAGCCCGTCGCGGTCGACCAGCCCCGGCGACACGGTGTTGACCCGGATCCCGGCCGCCCCGTACTCCAGCGCGGCGCTACGGGCCAGCATGATCACCCCCGCCTTCGACGCGGCGTAGTGCGCGTGCCCGCGGGCCGGGCGGCTGCCCTCGACCGACGCGACGAGCGTGATCGACCCGCCGCCCCGCATCACCGCCGCGGCCGCCTGCACGGTGGCGAAGGAGCCCGTCAGATTGGTGTCGACCACCTGTCGCCACTCGGCCGTCCCCATCCCGGACAGGTCGGCCACGGGCTGCACACCGGCCGCCGCCACCACCGCGTCGAGCCGCCCGAAGCACTCGACGGCCACACCCATCAGCGCCGCGCACTCATCAGGATCGGTGACGTCAGCCCGGGCCGCGACGGCCCGCCCGCCCCGTTCGACGATGCCCGCCACCACCGCGGCAGCCCGCCCGCCACTGGCCCGGTGGTGCACCACCACCGCACCCCCGGCGGCGGCGAACCGCACGGCGACCCCGGCTCCGATCCCCCCACCCGCACCGGTGACGACGGCGACGGTGCCGGAGAGGTCGGGCAGCGCAGGGTCCACGCCTCCAGTCTCCCCGGTGTGATCACCACCCGCCGCACCGGAGCGCCCGAGCGGTGGCCTGAGCACGGGAGCCTCGGACAGTTCAGCCCGTCGTGACGGTGCCGGCCACGTCCGTGCGCTCATCGGCGAGGATGCGGCCGTCGTGCATCCGCACGATGCGCCGTGCGTGCGCGGCGACATCCGCCTCATGTGTGATCATCACGACCGTCCGGCCACCGGCGTTGAGGGTGTCGAACAGCGCGAGCACGTCTGCTGTGCTGTGGCTGTCCAGTGCGCCCGTGGGCTCGTCGGCCAGCAGCAGGACCGGATCGGTGACGATCGCCCGAGCGATCGCTACCCGCTGCGCCTGCCCGCCCGAGAGCTGAGACGGGCCGTGGCGTGCCCGGTCGGCGAGGCCGACGCGGTCGAGCACCTCCATCGCCCGCCTGCGCCGTTCGCCCGGCTTGATGCCCGCGTACGCCAGCGGCAGTTCGACGTTGCTGAGCGCCGTCGTGCGCGGGATCAGATTGAACGACTGGAACACGAACCCGATCTTGCGGCTGCGGATGAGCGCCTGCCGCTTCTCGTCCAGGCGCCGCGTGTCGACCCCGTCGAGCAGGTAACGCCCCCGGGTGGGTGAGTCCAGGCACCCGATGATGTTCATCAGCGTCGACTTGCCCGAGCCGGACGCGCCCATCACCGCGACGTACTCCCCGCGCTGCACGACGAGGTCGACCCTGTCGAGGGCCCGGACCATCGTGTCCCCGGCACCGTAGATCTTGGAGACGTCGCTCAGTTCGATCACCGGCCGGGACGCAACGGTCATGCCGACTCCTCAGGCCACCGTCGCGCCCAGAACGCTGCCAACGCGACGAAGTCGCAACGATGATAGTGACCCGCATCACTCTGGACAAGCGCCACCACGAACGGGGTACAGGACGAGACGGACCCACGTCGCGATCATGCCGCGACGGCTACTCGGGCCGCGACCGGTCAGGAATCGAGAAGCACCGGCGGCACGCGCGCTCGTACGGTCAGGTCGTCCACCACAGTCACATTCTGTTGCCGTGATCGCCGACGTGACTGCCACACCCTGAGGAGACGAACATGAGTCCCACGATCCGTAGCCTGGTGATCCCGGTGTCCGACCTGGACGCCGCCAAGGCCGTCTACACGGCGCTGCTCGGCGCGCCCCACACCGACCAGCCCTACTACGTCGGGTACAACGTCGACGGCTTCGAGGTCAGCCTGAACCCGGCCGGCGACACCGGAGGCCCGGTGGCCTTCGCCGACGTCGAGGATCTCGACGCCACCCGCGATGCCCTTGTCGCGGCCGGCGCGACCGAGCGCAGCGCTCCGCGCGAGGTGGCACCCGGGGCGCGGGTGTGCGTGCTCGCCGACGCCGACGGCAACTCGATCGGCCTGCGCGGCCGGTAGCCGTCGACACGGGGCCGTCATCGACCGGACGCCGGCCCCCGCCCGCGCCGCCTGTCACTCCCACCGCCGCGCAGCCAGCACCGCCAGGTGCAGGGCCACCAGCGCGTCCTCCAGGTCCGGCAGCTCCGCCGTGCGGTCCTCCCGCACGCACGTCCGCACGAGTTGGGTGGTGGCCCCGCCGACCGCGAGGTAGGCCTCGAACGGCACCCGCGGCCAGCCGGGCCGCCGCGGCAGGGCGTGCTCGTGCCACGTCCGGTTGAGCTCGGCGAACTGGTGCTGGGCAGCTTCGATATCGGGCCAGGCCTCCGCTCCGGCGCCGGGCATCTCCACGTAGAAGATGCATGCGAACGCGGGCTCGGCGGCCAGGAAGCGCAGGTAGGCGCGCAGGCCCGCGCGCAGCTCGGCTTCCGGCTCGGTGCCCGCCGGGAGGCCCCGCGTGGCGGCCCGGACGGCGGTGACGAGCAGCCTCCACCCGTGCGCGCTCGCCGCCCGCAGGCAGGCGTCCTTGTCGGCGAAGTGCTGGTAGAACGCGGCGCGCGACACCTTGGCCGCCCGCACGATGTCGGCGACAGTGGCAGCGCGGAAGCCCGAGCCCGCCACCACCGAGACGGTGGCCGTGATCAGCCGCAGCCGCTGCGCCGCCGCCACCTCCGACGCGGGCAGGCTGGAGCGCCCCCGCGGCAGCCCGGGCTCGGCGTCGTGCGTCCGCGCGAGCGATCCCCCTTGTGGCACGTCCCCTCCCGTCCTAACGTACGCCTTCGTACTCCTGATCGTGACCGGGCGCACATCGTCTCAGGAAGCAGGCATCATGGTCGCTGCCACCCTCTGGAACCGCAGGCTCGCGCACTACCCCGACACCCGGCCGCGGATGGTGCAGCTCGCCATCGTCATGGTGGCCACCATCGTCCTGTACTACGAGGCGTACGTGGCCAGCGCCGTGGCGCCGTCGATCATCGCGTCCTACGGCATGAGCTTCCCGTACTACGTCTACATCACCGTCGTGGCCAACGCGGTGGGCGCGTTCGCGTCGCTGCTCGCCGGTCTCGCCGACCGCTGGGGCCGCGCCAACCTCGTCACCTACGGGCTCGGCGTCACCGGCCTGCTCGTGGCGTTCGGCCTGCCCAACGCCCCGACGGCGTTCACGTTCGGGCTGCTGTCGGCCGTGGTCGGCTTCGTCGAGGGAATCATCCTCGTGGCCACCCCGGCACTGGTGCGGGACTACTCGCCGCAGATCGGGCGCGCGTCCGCGATGGGGTTCTGGACGCTCGGGCCCGTGGTGGGCAGCCTCATCGTCGCCGCGGTCTCCAGCAGCACCGTCGACGCGCTGCCGGACTGGCAGTCGCAGTTCGTGATCTGCGGGATCGTCGGGCTCGTCGTCTTCGTGATCGCGCTGGTCGGGCTGCGCGAGCTCTCACCCAACCTGCGCGACCAGCTCATGGTCAGCCTGCACGACCGGGCGCTGATCGAGGCGAGGGCCGCGGGCGTGGACACCGATCCCCGGCACCCGTGGCGGCAGGTACTGCACCTCGACGTCATCGGCTCGGCGTTCGCCGTCGCCGTCTTCCTGATCATCTACTACACGGCCGTCGGCTTCTTCACGATCTACTTCACGACGATCTTCGGCTACGGCCTCGCCGAGGCCAACGGCATCGGCAACTGGTTCTGGGCGTTCGACGCGATCGCGCTGATCGTCGTCGGGATCGTGTCCGACCGTCTCGGCGTGCGCAAGCCGTTCATGCTGCTGGGAGCGGTGGCCAGCGTGATCATGACGATCGTGTTCCTCACCCGCGGGCCGGATACGTCCTACACGGCGCTGGTGGTGATCACGAGCCTGACCGCGGTGTCGCTGGGCGTCGCCTACGCGCCGTGGATGGCGAGCTTCACCGAGACCGTCGAGCGGCGCAACCCCGCCCTGATGGCCACCGGCCTGGCGGTGTGGGGCTGGATCGTGCGCGTCGTCGTCGCGGTCTCGATCTTCATCCTGCCGCTGGTGGTGAGCTCGATGACGCCGCTCGTCCAGTACGGCGCGGAGGTCAAGGCCCTGTCGACGCAGTATGCGCCGGAGCTGCAGACGATCGCCGCGGTCGACCCCGCGACGCTCGCCGCCCTGCCGACCACCCCGTCGGCCGCCGCCGCGGCCGTCGGCCAGATCGCGCAGAAGCTGAACGTCGACGCGGCGACCGCCACCGCGCGGCTGCAGGCCGTCTCCACGGTGCCGGCGAAGGACCTCGCGTTCCTGCAGCAACACGGCAAGGAGGTCGCCTCGGCCGCGGAGGAGAGCGCAGGCCAGTGGCGCACCTGGTGGTGGGTGTGCGTGGGCGGCGAGCTGCTGTTCATCCCGTTCGTGTTCGTGATGTCGGGCCGCTGGAGCCCGCGGCGGGCGCGGCAGGACGTGGCCGAGCACGAGCAGCGGGTGGCCGCGGAGCTGGACCGGCTGTCCCGGACGCCGACGGGCTGAGGGTCAGGTCGGCCACGCGGCGTCGAGGGCCGTGCGGGCGGCCGGGAGCAGCTCGGCCAGTGCTCCGGCCTGGTTGGGGGCCGCGCGCGGCCGAACCGGCGAGCACGAGCCCCACGCGTCCCATGCCCGCCGGTCCGCCGTGGCGTGCTGGACGCCGTTCCACGCACGCCGCCCGAACCGCAGCCGCCCGCGCTGTCGCGGTACTGGAAGCGCCGCGTCGCCGAGTGCGCGGCCACCGTGGCCCACTTCCCTTACGTCACCGTCACCGCATCACCGCCGCCCTGCCCACCGGCCCCGCCTGTACATGGCTGGCCGAGATCGGGAAGCGTCTCGACGCCGAACTGGACGCCGTGATCCGGCTGGCCACGGTCGGCGACTCCATCGAGCCGGCCCGCCGCCGGATCCGCCAGCAGCTCGCCCGCCGCATCGCCGCGCGCCTCGACGCGGCCGGCGCCGGGTTCGCCGCCGCCGTGACGCAGGCCGCCGAGATCGCGGAGCAGGTGGCCGTGGACCTAGCCCACAGCGACGTCAACGCGCATCTCGAAGTACTGAGCAGGCAGGCATCGCAGCTCGCGCTCGTGCCCGAGGAGCCGGAGGCCGAGCCCGAGCAGCGGCGGTGGCTGCGGCGGCGTCAGGCCTGAGAGAACTTCATCTCCGTGCGTCCCAGCCGGACGAGGTACTCCCCCAACCGGTCCTCCCGGCTGCGCAGCACCGCGCACAGGTCGGCGACGTCGTCGTAGGTGCCGAACCAGCCCAGGGCGGCGGGGATGTCGGCGGGACGGGTGACAGAGACGAGGGCGAGATGCTCGGGCCCGCCGTCGTCGTCCGGTCCGGGCGGTTCGCGATAGCGGAGCACCTCCCGCGGGTCCCGGCGTTCGATCTCCAGCAGCGCAGCGGCGGCGTTGTGGCCGGGACGGAGAGAAGCCAAGCCACCATCGGTGATGCGAACGGGGCAGCGAGTGGACGGGGTGAGGATGCCGCGGTAGGGCTGGACGAGAGTCATGGGAACGTAGACGGATCCGGAGCGCCGGACGTTCCACCGGGTCCTCCTCGCAGACCGCGGGTCCTCCTCGCAGACCGCGGGGCGTCTGCGAGGAGGTCAGCCGGTCTGCGAGGTGGACGTTCCGAGCCCGTGGCCCCGCACGGTGAGCTCCGCCAGCCGCGTCAGGTCCCCGCGCAGCCCCGGTCAACGTGTAGCTCCTGCCACCACCGCACCGGCTTCGCACGCACCCTTCCCTGTCGGTCGAAGTCTTCCTGCTGACCGTCCGTGACGGACAGCTCCAGGTCCTTCTGCACGAGCGCCCCGACGGGCACCCACGCCCTGCCCGGCACGTTCGTGCGCATCGACGAGACGTGCGAGTCCGCGGCCTGCGCGACACGGTCGGCGTGACCGGCCAGGACCCGGAGCAGCTCCGCGTCTTCGACGACTTGGCGCGCGACGAACGCGGCCGGGTACTGAGCGTGGCGCACGTCGACCTGGTCCCGGTGGAGAAGATCGGCTACGCCGACCTCGCTTCCGTTGCGGCACACGGGAAACCGGCGTTCGACCACGCCGAGATCGTCGTCCACGCGGTGCGGTGGGTGCGTGCGCTCTACCTCGCCCCGGCCTGGCCTGCGACACCTTCACCCTGCTGGAGCTGCAGCGCGTGCACGAGGCCGTGGAGGGCGAGATGCTGCAGAGGACACCTTCCGGCGGCGGATGCTCGCCGGGCTGGTGGAGACCGGGGAGCTGGCGCGTAGAAGCGCCGGGAAGCCGGCCCGTCGCTACCGGGTGCGGTGATGCGGATCAGTCCCACCAGAACCGCCACCAGGAGCGCCCGGCGAGGGTCGAGGCGTACCGCCGGAGCGGCCGCGGATCCTCGCTGTCCACGTCGGGACAGAAGGCGAAGTGCTCCGCCGCAACGGCCCGGCACTCCTGATGCGTGCGTGGAGGCGCGGCCACCGACAGCCACAGCGTCATGAAGTCGATCTGCACCAGCACGGCGCCGAACCGTTCCTCCCAACTGCGCAGCACGGACGAGAGACCGACCGTGTCGTCGTGGTAGTTGCAGGTGCCCCTCCAGCCCAACACGGCGACAGCATCAGCCGGGCGCGCGGCCGGGACGATCGCCAGGTGGGACCGGCGCCGAGCGGGTTCCGATCGCACCGCCACCTCGAGGGGATCGTCGACCGGCGCCGTTGCGGGGGCGAGCCCCGAGAACTCGTCGAACGAATCGCGGCATCCACACATCGGGCAGTTGCGCGGCCAGTGATCCGTGAGGAACCCGGCCGGGTCGCGGTGGGCGACGTCGGCGAGCACGGACTGCGGATCGTCCGGCGGTTCCAGCATCGTCAGTCCGCGCTCGGAGACCCACACGGGGACGCAGGCGGTACTGGCGGCATCGGCGAGGAGCGACAGGTAGGCGGGCGGGGATTCGAGGAGATCGCGGCTCACGCGAGCGGGGCCGAGGGGGCGCATGGGCGGGAGTTCGAGAGTCATGCGGGCACAGACGGCGCCGACGAGCGGCAGGTTCCGCGTTCGGCCGGACGGTTTGCGATCGGGAACAACGCAGGGCAGTCGCTGTCGGGGACGTTCCGAGTCACCCGTGATGTCGCCCCCGACGACCCCGTGCCGACGCCGTCCGACGCCTGGAGCTCCCAGCAACGGTCTGGGAGGTGCAACGCGGGGAGCGTTCCGTGGTGGAGACGCGCCGCAGCGACGACCCCGTCGGGCGCTGCCTGCAGAACGCCCGCGCGATGGCCCTGACGAGGGACCTGTCCCCGTATATCCGCGGTGCGCTGTGCGAGCCCGATCTCGTGGAGGCCTGGCCACGGGCGTACATCAGCTGATCGGCTGGACGGCTCACAGGGCCGATATGCGCGAGGTGTCGGGACGGTCCAGCTGCTGACCATGACCCGCACGGTGGCCCCCCACCTCGGGCGTCGGGTGACGGGACCTCTGGCACCAGCTCAGCAAGGCTGCCGACCACCACGCCAACGAGCCGGCGCTCACTGCGGTGGAGCTGCACGAGTAGCACGACGGCGTCGGGCTCGTCGTCGAGAGCATGAGGATGCCAGCCAGTCGTTGACCGGGTGTGCCCGGCCTATCCCCTAGAGTGACGTCGCGGCCCGACGGGCACCGAGCGTGAGCTCGTTGCTGCCCCCACCCGCACGCCGATGACGCGTGCTCTCGTGGGGGAACCTGAGTGGCCCTGTTCCGTGACAACGCCAGCTCGTTGCTGGTCAAGGCCGAGGCGAAGGAGCTGCACGAACTGCTCGCCCAGCAGGCGCGAATCCAGTTCAACGCCGGAACCGGCGTCAGCGAACTGCGCTCCTGGGAGCTGAGCCTCCCGGAGTTCCTCGCCGACCTCCAGCACGCCGGCCTCGGCCACGTCGAGGTACTGCTGGAACACAAGCTGCCCTACACCCCCAAGCGGGTCGACGCCCTGCTGTGCGGTGTCCACCCGACGACGCGCAGGCCGTCGTACGTGCTCGTTGAGCTCAAGCAGTGGACGAACGCCGAGTCGATCGGGCACGACCTCGTCCGCGTTCCCCAGTACGGCCAACCCGTCCTGCACCCGGCCGAACAGGTCCGCCGTTACTGCCAGCAGCTCGTGGACTTCACCCCGATGCTGGCGGAAGGCCGTAGCGGTGTCTGGGGTCTCGCCTACCTGCACAATACCGGCGCGTCCGGCTGGAAGCTGTCGCAGTACACGGTCGATGAGTACGGGCAGCTCTACACCCGCGACAAGCGCCAGGAGTTCCTGAACCGTCTCACCACGCTGCTCGACACAGATCCCACCACGGCGACGGCGTCCGGGCACGCGGCCGACGACCTGCAGGCCGCCTACATCACGCCGTCCAAGCAGCTGCTACGACACGCTGCAGCGGAGATCAAGGACCGCGAGCAGTTCGTGCTGCTCGATGAGCAGCAGGTGGCGTACACAACCGTGGAGCAGGCCGTCGAGCGCGCCGACCGGGACAACTCGAAGACCGTCGTGATCGTCATCGGTGGTCCCGGATCGGGCAAGAGCGTGATCGCCCTGAGCCTGCTGGGAAAGCTCAGCCGCCGTGGCCGATCCGTCCTGCACGCGACGGGTTCCAGCTCCTTCACCAACACGATGCGCAAAATCGTCGTCGGATCACGCAGCACGCGGGCCCAGCAGATGTTCGTCTATTTCAACACCTTCATCGGCGAGCCGCCCAACAGCCTCGACATGCTGATCTGCGACGAGGCGCACCGGATCCGCGAGACCAGCGTCAACCGCTTCACCAAGGCCGACAAGCGCGGCAAGGCGAAGCGGCAGGTTCAGGAGTTGATCGACGTCGCCCGCACACCGGTGTTCCTCCTCGACGAGCAGCAGGTGGTGCGACCCGGCGAAATGGGCACCGAGCTTGAGATCCGTCGAGCGGCGGAAGTAGCGAACTGCAGGGTCGAGGTCGTACGGCTGCAGGGACAGTTCCGCTGCGGGGGCTCCCAGATCTACGACCAGTGGGTGCTTCGGCTACTGGGGCTGTCCAGCATGAACCCGGTTCCGTGGTCGGAGCTGACCCGGGGCACCGACGACGACTACGGGGTCGCCGCGCTCCCCTCCCCGGAGGCGCTGGAGTCCTGGCTGCTCACGAGGCGACCGGATTCGGGCGACACTGCCCGGATCGCTGCGGGTTACTGCTGGCGATGGAACGACCCGGAGATCGTCGAGGGCCACAAGAGGCTCGTGGATGACGTCGTCATCGGCGACTGGCGGCGACCCTGGAACGCCAAGCCGGAGAAGCCGGTGCCAGGCGTACCGGCCTCCCACTACTGGGCCAGCGACACCCGCGGGTTCGGGCAGGTGGGCTGCATCTACACGGCACAGGGTTTCGAGTACGACTGGTCCGGAGTGATCTTCGGCAACGACCTCGTCCGCCGCGACGGGCGTTGGGTGGCGCGACGCGACCGTTCGTTCGACGGGCAGGTGAAGAAGGCGTCGGAGCAAGAGTTCCCGGCGCTCGTGCGCAACACCTACAAGGTGCTACTCACCCGTGGAATGAAAGCGACGGCGCTGTATTCGACAGATCCGGAGACGCAGGAGTTCCTCGAGCAGATGAGCACCTGAGGCCCACGAGAGCGCACTGTGCTGGTGCGCCATCTCCTGGAGTTGCACGGGTGGTGGTCGAGCACGATGCGGTAATTCTCGATCAACGCGAAGCACGCAGCGTCCAGTGCTCCGTCGGGAATCGGGGTCGGTCGTGCGACTCCGGTTCGGCGATCGCGGTGCCCGCGCTGCTCGACCGGCTGGCCCGGGCCGTGATCGCCCCACCCGTGAATCCCGAGCCGGTCGGCCGATTCGCCGAACGCGTGCTGGGTTCCGCGCACGCCCTCGACGCCGACCGGCCGTTGTCGGGTCTGCTGTTCGGCGCGGCCCGCGCGCTCGGCGATGTTCCCGAGGGTCGGGGGGCGTCCTGGCGGCGGGAGGTGTGGGCAGCGGTAGTGCTGGTCCGCGATGAGTTGTCGTCCATCGTCCTCACCTTCGGGCTGCGCGGCGACCCCGACCACCCCCACCGGGCGCGTGCTCGGCACACTCGGTGACGCGGGCGAGCCGGCCGTGCTCACGCTGCGCCAGCTCACCCGAGATCCGCCGCGGCTCGCACTGTCCGGCCGCGTGGTGTCGGTGTGCGAGAACCCGGTGGTCGTGGCGGCCGCGGCCGAGCAGCTCGGGCCGGGCTCGGCCCCGGCTATCTGCACGTCCGGCCAGCCTGGGGCCGCGGTGATGGCGCTGCTGATCGCCGTGGACCGCGCGGGGCCACGCTGCGCTACCACAGCGACTTCGACTGGGGCGGGCTGCGCATCGGCAACGTCCTGTTCGGACACCTGCCGTGTGTGCCCTGGCAGTTCCACACCGCGGCCTACCGACGGGTCGCCGCCGGGGGCCATCCGCTGAGCGTTCCCCCCGGTCCGGGCCAGCTGGGATCCGGACCTGGACGGGGTGATGCACCAGCACGGCTGGGCCGTGGAGGAGGAACGGGTGCTCGACGACCTGGTGGCCGACCTGTGCTCGTGATCGCCCGAAACGGAATGCACGAGTCGAGATCCAGCGCTCCAGCGCCGACGGGGTGCCCGCCGGTACCGCCGGTGCCCCGATGCTGGAGGTGCTGATCCGCCGCGAGCTCACCGACACCGTCCAGGTCGTGGTGGGTGACGAGTTCCTCCGCCGGCCGGCCGACCAGACCGGCGGGTCGGTGGAGCCCGTGGCCGGCGACCCCAGCGGATCTGGACATGCCGTGACCCCTCGGTGCAGCACGCCGTAACAACGTTCGCACACTGCGCGACAACCGTGTGACTGCCGGCACGGTTCGCCCTCGCGAGGCGCGGGGCCGGGCGTCTTCCCCCGCACCTGCCCTGCCCACGGAGGCCCTGCCATGTCCGCTCCCGAGTACAACGCGCCCCCGACCAGTGCTCCGCAGCCCTACTACCCCGCGCAGCCCCAGATGCCGGCCGTCTACGACCGGCGCCCCCTCGTCCCCACCGGTCCACGGCCGGTGGCCGATGGCCTGCAGATGAAGCAGCGCAACCCGTTGGGGGTCTGGCTCGGGCTGCCGCTCATCACGCTGGGCATCTACACGCTCGTCTGGCAGTACAAGATCCATTCCGAGCTGGGGATGTTCGACCGGCGTCGCATCGTGGGAGCTGTCGGACCGGTGCTCGCGTGGATCTTCGGCGGCTTCACGCTGATGATCTGGCCGCTCATCTCCACCTACAACACCGGGCAGACCATCGCCGCGACGCAACGCTCGGCGGGCCTGCCCGCCACCTGCAGCGGCCTGCTCGGCCTGCTGCTGGTGTTCATCTTCGGCACGCACACGCTCTACTACCAGGTCGAGCTCAACAAGATCGTCGCTGTGAACGCCGTGCCCGAGGGCACCCAGGTGCCGCTCTGGGTGTGACCGTCAGCCGGGCAGCGCCACCGCCTCGATCCCGGCCACCGCGAAGTCCCGCTCCCCGTCGCGCAGATGGCACCACGAGGTCAGCCAGCGGTCCCACAGCTCCTGCGGGCGGATCTCACGGACGCTGCGGTTGCCGTCTTTGTTGCGGTAGCTGATCCGCACGTCCCGGCCGTGTTCCAGCGCGTCGGCGAGCAGGGCGACCTCCGCCGCGTCGAGGTGGACGGCGAGCCGGGCCAGCTCGGCGTGGACGCCGTCGAGGAGCAGGGGCCCCGCGGGCGTGGCCAGCAGCTCGACGGCCAGGTGGGCGGCGTCCACCGACGATCTCACCGGCGCCGACGGGCGGCTCCGTAGCGGCCCCGGCGCCCGCGAGGGCAGGACCACCACCCCGTCGGCGTCCTCGGGCATCGGGGAGAACCCGGCGGCGCGCAGTCTCGTGACCACCTCACCGACCTCGCACGGGCTCACCAGCACGGTCGGGGCCACCGCCCGCAGCTGTAGTTTCGCCAACGAGCGGGTGTGGCGGATCTCCGTGAGCTCCGCCCCCGCCCCGGTGACGCACGAGCGCACCTCGCGCACCCGGACGCTGCCGTGGCGGCGGGCGACGTCGCCGAGCAGGTAGTCCAGCGGCTGCGGCAGTTCCCGGTCGGAGACGGCGGCGAGCTCGGTGCGCAGCTCGTCGGCCGTCCAGCCGTCGTCGAGGGCCGAACGGACGCTGGCGGGCGTGAACCGCCACGTGACGGCGACGCCCCGGCTCTCCGCCACCGCACACGCCGCGAGCAGGCGGGCCGCCGCCGCGCTGACCTGGCCGGACACCAGAGCGGTGAGATCGGACTGCAGCACCAGCATGCCGCGGGTCTCGGGGAGCAGGTCCGTGAGGTCGCGGCCGGCCAGGAGGGCCTCGCCCAGCGCCGTCAGGCGGTCGCCGGAGACCACCCCGAGCAGCTCGGCCTCGGTGAGCGCCGCAGCGATCTTCCGGTCGCGGCCCTCGTCGTCGTAGCCGTGCAACGGGCAGAACCACTCGATGTGCCCGCGCACGGCAGCGAGCGAACGCCCTCCCGCCGCGGCCGTCAGCAACGCCCGGCGGAGCATCCCGCCGGCGGAGTCCAGCGGCAGCGGCGGGTGCACCTCGCCGTCGTCGGTCTCGCGGCTGGTGGGAGCCACGTCCAGCGCGAACCAGGTACGGGCGAGGACGGCCCAGCGGGCGGGCAGGTCGTCGGCGCGCCAGCCGTCGTAGTCGGCCGTGGCCCCGTAGCCCGTCGCCGAGAAGGCCAGCAGGCCCGCCCCGAACGCGACGTCGATCGCCAGCGCCGGTTCGGGCACGCCCAGCTTGGCCAGCCGGGCCCGTTCCCGCGTGCCGATCCCGCCTTTCTTCAGCGCGGCCAGGGGCTTGCGGCGGGCCTCGTCCAGCAGCGTGGTGACGGTGAGGACGGCCGACTCCGCGGCGGTGCGGCCGTCGTCGGGCAGGTCGGCGGCGGCGGGCAGCTCGGGTCGACCGGTGATCCGGTCCCCGGTCTGCAGCAGGATCGCCCTCGCCACCTCCCGTGGCAGCTCGGGGCGCCCGTACTGACCGCCCACCAGCACACCGCGCGCCACCAGCGCCGGCGGCACACCGCCGCTGACGAAGAAGTACCCGTCGCCGACCAGCAGCATCTCCAGGTGCCGCACGGCCGGTGCGGGCAGGCGCGCCACGGTCCGGACGACCACCTCCGGATCGGCCAGCAGCGCGGACAGCTGCTCGACCAGACCCGCCTTCGTGCGCCCACCCGGATCACCGCCGAGCCCGGTGACGGCCGTGCGCAGGTCGTCGACGCGGGAGTGCCGGACGATCTCGGCCAGCGGCCGGAGCAGCTCCAGGCCGTTGGAGAGGTGCCCGGCCAGCCGGCCCGGCAGCCCGACGCGGCCGGCCACCTCCCACCCCAGCCCGCGGGCGCAGAGCCGGTCGACGACCGCCCGAGCGCCCGGGCCCACCCTGGCGTCGAGCTCCGGCACCTCGACGGGCCCGATCAGCGCGACGGCCCGGGCGACCGCCACCTCGTCGGCGTCCATGAGACGCATCGCCGACGCCGTCGAGCCGGGCAGCCAGCTCGGCGATGCTGCGCGGCACGGGTTCGACGAGGACGTCCGGGCGCTGCGCCAGGAGTGCCGCGAGGCGGGCGGCGTCGAGTCCGGCGAGATACGTGGAGAGCGACACGGAGCCATCGTCCTACCCCTGCTGCGCACGCCGACTTCGCCACCCCATCGTGTCGGTCCTGCGGTAGTCTCACCGGCACTGTGGGTGAGGAGCTCGACATGGACGCCAGCGGGCTCGACCGGCTCGTGGTCCGCATGCTCCAGGCCGCCTGCCGCCTGATGTGGGGCTTCCCGCCGAAGATGATCCCGTTCATCGTCGATCGGATGGGCGCGCTCCGGGCCGTCGCGTGGTTCGCGCGCAACATGCCCCGCTACCTCGGCACGCTGAAGGTGCTCGGCCCCGTCCGCACCCACCTGGCCTGCGTCACCATCTCGCTGCGCAACGGCTGCACCTACTGCGCCTACGGCCACGCGTACGCGCTCGAGCTGTTCCACCTCCGCGACCGCAACCGCCTCTTCCCGATCGCCGCCGCCGAGATCGCCGAGTGGACCGACCTGGACGCCCGCGAGTTGCGCGACCGGCTCCGTGCCGTGCTGCAGCAGGCGGGCCTGCACGTCGAGGCGCTGTGGGTGGACCGCACGCTCGACCTCATGGCCGGCGCCGGCCCGATGGACGCCGCCGAGGCCCGCATCGCCCACCTGGTGCGCATGGTCGGCACCATGAACGGCATCGCCACCGCCAACGACGTGGCACCCGACGAGGCCCAGAGCACGATCAACAAGGACCGCGCCCTCAAGGCTCGTTACACGACGTTACGTGCCGGGGTGGCCTGACCTCTGGACAGGCGCCGATCCGGAGGTCACCCTGGTCGAAGGCTCGTCGAATCCCCTCAGGAGGCGTCATGCAGCTGGGCCGGAAACTCTCCGAAGGCTTCGCGGTGGACCTGGAGGCGGACGCGCTGGAGCAGCCGCCCGTCGAGGCCCACACCGTCGAGGTGAAGGTCGACCTGGAGCAGGTCGAGCAGCCCGCACGGGTCTGACCATGAGGTGGCGCACCCGCCACCGCGAGCACTCCGACCAACCGCTGGGCGGGTTCAAGCTCGCCCATCCCATGCTGTCCGCGGACGGCACACGGATCGGTTTCAGCGGGGTCACGGTGGGCCGCGGGCACGTGTACCGCGTGGTCGACGACGCCGTGTGCGTGCAGGGCGGCAAGCACAGCTCTCCGTCACGCTGGTGCGACTGCGGCTTCTACTGCTTCCACGACATGGGCGCGGCGCAGGACCTGGCCTGCGATCCCGAACACCGGGACGCCGTGCTGCTGCAGGTGGCCGCGTCCGGCCGCTACCGGCGCTACGAACGCGGGCTGCGGTACTCGCGTCAGCGGGTGAAGGCCGTGCAGATCGGCCGTTGCCGCTGCGGCCGGCCGGCCACCGGCTTCGCCGACTCCGGCTCCGGCAGCGTCGGCTGGCGGCGGCTCGTCCCGAGCTGCGTGGCGTGTGTCGGCACCCGCCCGCGCGTCGACATCAGCACGTTCGGCGGGCTCGCCGGCGCCGGCGTCACCGTCACGTGCACCGCCCCGCCGGGTGAGCCCGAGAACCCGGCCGGGCTCGTCGCGCTGCTCTCCGCCGAGATGTCGTTGCTGCAGGCCAGGTTGGACGACATGCAGGCCCGGCTGGAGAGGTTGATCTAGGGTCGCCGGATGAGCCCCTCGCTAGCCGGTGGCGTCGTTCCCGGTGGCAAGGACCCCGACGGACACCTCGCGCAGTACCTCCAGCGTGAGGTGGCAGCGGATGACGTGGTCCGGCCCGGCCCGCACGACCGGGGGCGGTGACACGGCACAGACGTCCGGTACGGCGTGCGCGCAGCGGGGCGCGAACGGGCACCCGTCCGGGGTCGGGGCACCACCGCCCCCGGTCGTGCGGGCCCGCCGTGGCCCGGCGCCGGCCATGGTCGGGACGGCGTCGAGCAGCGTCGAGGTGTAGGGGCTGCGTGGCCCCCCGAAGACCTCCTCGACCGGGCCCACCTCCAGCACCTCGCCGAGGTAGAGCACCGCGATGCGGTCCGCGAGATAGCGCACCACACCGAGGTCATGGGAGATCAGCAGGTAGGAGACGCGGTCGCGTTCCTGCAGGTCCGACAGCAGGTTGAGGATCGCCGCCTGGACGCTGACGTCGAGCGCGGACGTCGGCTCGTCGCACACCACGAGCGCGGGCTTGCCCGCGAACGCCCGCGCGATCGCGACCCGCTGCTTCATCCCGCCCGACAGCTGCCCGGGCCGCGCGGTCAGCTGCTCGGGGCGCAGGCGGACGGAGTCCAGGAGGTCGGTGACGCGGTCGCGCTGCGCCTCCCCGCGCAGACCGGTGAGCCTGCGCACCGCCCGGCCGAGGATCCGCGCCACGGTGTGGCGCGGGTTGAGGGCGCCCGCCGGGTTCTGGAAGACGATCTGCACGTCGCTGACCGCCTGCTCGCTGCGGTCGTCGACGTCGGCGGCGAGGGCTTCCCCGCGCAGGGTGAGCCGCCCGCCCTCGTCCGGGGTGAGGAGGCCGAGCAGGATCCGGGCCAGCGTGCTCTTGCCGCTGCCCGACTCGCCCACCAGCCCCAGCGTCTCACCGGGCCAGATGGACAGGTCGACCTCGCGCAGAGCCCGCATCGGCCGGCGGGACTGGAAGAACGTCTTCCGCACCCCGGCGACACCGAGGAGGGGCTCACCACTGCGGTCCGGGGCCGGGAACGGCTCGGTGCGCTCCAGCGAGGCCGCGGCCAGTGTCGCGACCCGGTCGGGGAAGTGGCAGGCGGTCTGGCGGCCGTCGAACGCGACGAGCTGCGGCTGCTCGGTCCGGCAGACGTCCTCGGCGAGCGAGCACCGGTCGGCGAACGCGCACCCGGCGGCGCGGGAACCGAGCTCCGGGAGCACCCCGGGGATCGTCGCGAGCCGCGTGGTGGTCTTGTGGGTGCCGGCGCCGGGCAGGCAGCGCAGCAGCCCGACGGTGTAGGGGTGCTTCGGTGCCGCGAACACGTCGTCGACCCGGCCCTCCTCCGCCATCCGCCCGGCGTAGAGCACGCCGATCCGCGTGCACGTCGCCGCCACCACCGCGAGGTTGTGGGAGATGAGCATGACGCTCGTGCCCGTCTCGGTCTGCAGGTCCGACACCAGTTCCAGCACCTCGGCCTCGACGGTGGCGTCGAGCCCGGTCGTGGGTTCGTCGAGCAGCAGCAGCAGCGGCTCGGTGGCCAGCGCGGCGGCGATGACGACGCGCTGCGCCATCCCGCCCGAGAGCTGGTGCGGGTAGCGCTCGACGACGGCCCGCGGGTCGGCGATGCGCACGCGGTCCAGCGCGGCGAGCGTCGCCTTCCGGGCCGCGCCGCGGCCGGCCCCACGCAGGGCGAAGACCTCGTCGAGCTGGGCGCCGACGTCGAGCGTGGGGTTGAGCGCGGCCACCGGATCCTGGAACACCATCGACGCGGTGTGCGAGCGGAAGTGGCGCAGCCCCTCGTCGTCGAGCGCGCCGACGTCGTGTCCGTCGACGAGCACCCGGCCCGACGCGATCCGTCCGCCGCGCGCCAGCGCCCGCAGCACGGCGAGCGCGGCCGTCGACTTGCCGCACCCGGACTCCCCCACGAGCCCGTAGCTCTCGCCGCGGGCGATGGTGAGGGACAACCCGTCCAGCACCGTGAGGTCGCGGCCGCGGGAGCGGTAGGTGACGTGCAGGTCCTGGAGCTCCAGAGCCGCCGCCTTGATCAACGACGCGGTCATCGCTCGCTCCTGCGGACCAGGCCCTCGGCCACCAGGTGGACCGAGACGACGAGGCTCGCGATGGCCACGGCCGGCACGATCACGGGCCAGGCCGACGCCCGGATCAGCGTGTAGTTCTCGTAGATCGCGAGACCCCAGTCGGGCGACGGCGGTTGGATGCCGAACCCGAGGAAGCTCAGCGTGGCGATGAAGAACACCGCGTACCCGAGGCGGACGGTGGCCTCGGTCAGCACCGGCCCGAGAACGTTGGGCAGGATCTCCGAGACGAGGATGAGCACGCCGGGCTCGCGGCGCAGCCTCGCCGCCTCCACGTAGTCCTTGTCGCGCTCCACCCGCACGGCGGCGCGCACCGTGCGGGCGATGGGGGCGCTGAAGATGAAGCCGATGACCCCGATCACCGTGAAGTTCGACGGGCCGAGCGCCACCAGCGCCAGCAGCGCGACGATCACCACCGGCACCGAGAGCACGACGGCGATGAGGCGGCTGATGATGTCGTCGACGATGCCGGCCGCGTACCCGGCGACGAGGCCGAGCGCGGTGCCGATCACGGTGCCGATGAGGGTGGCCGCGGGGGCGACCAGCAGGATGCTGCGCGCCCCGACGACGACGCGGGCGAAGACGTCGCGACCGAGCCGGTCGGTGCCGAGCCAGTGCTGGGCGCTCGGCGGGGCGAGCGTGGCGAACGAGTCGCCGACGTAGGGGTCCTGCACCAGGTGCTCGCCCCCGATCGCGCAGATCACCCAGATCGCGAGGATCACGGCGCCGACGACGAGGCCGATCGGGCGCGGACCCACCCGGACGGCGCGCGTCACGTCGGGGGTCACCGGGAACGCACCCGCGGGTCGAGCAGCCCGGCGACCACGTCGGACAACGCCGAGAGCAGCATGTACGCCACCCCGACCGTCAGGACACCGACCTCGAGCAGCGGGATGTCCTTGCTCTGCGCGGCCATGAAGATCAGGCTGCCGATCCCCCGGTAGTTGAAGAGGATCTCCACCACGACGAGGCCACCGATCAGGTATCCCGCCTGGGTGCCGAGCACGCTGACCGTCGGCAGCAGGGCATTGCGCAGGACGTGCCGGGTCACGATCACCCGCCCCGGCAGGCCCTTGAGCACCGCGGTGCGGTGGTAGTCGGAGTCGAGCGCGGTGATCGTGCCGGCCCGCGCGAGCTTGGCGAGGTAGCCGAACAGCACGATCACCAGCGGCAGCGCCGGCAGCACCAGGTAGTAGAGCTGGGTCAGCGCTCCGGAGCCCGGCGGCGGCGTCGCCGTCACCGGGAACAGCTTGAGGCCCAGGCTCAGCACGAGGATGAGGATCAGGCCGGTGACGAACTCGGGCAGCACCGTCAGCGCCACACCGATGCCGATGATGGTGCGGTCCACCCACGTGTCGCGGCGCAGCGCGGCCACCACCCCGCCCAGCAGGGCCAGCGGCACCACGATGACGAACGCCAGCGCCGCCAGCTTGACGGAGTTGAGCAGCGCCGCGCCCAGCAGGTCGCTGTTGGGCTGCCGCAGCGCGAGCGACGTGCCGAGGTCGCCGTGCAGCAGGCCGTCGAGGAACGACAGGTAGCGCACGACGATCGGCCGGTCGGTGCCCAGCTCGTGGTTGAGCACGTCCACCGAGCGCGGGTCGGCCGTGCGCCCCAAGAGCAGCCGCCCGATGTTGCCGGGGAGCACCTCGGCCCCGAAGAACACGAGCGCCGAGAGCAGCAGCAGGTTGATCACGAACAGCACCACCGGGCGCAGCAGCCGCCGCAGCAACCGCCGTGGGGGCGGGCCCGGGTCGGCGAGCCGGGGCGGCCCGCCGAGCGAGACCGCCGTCACGCGATCGAGGCTCTCGAGACGTCGAGCTGACCCGTCGGGTTGAGGTTGACGCCCTGCACGCTCTTCTTCGTTGCGCCGAGCCAGTTGAGGAAGTAGGGGACGATGATCGGGGTGTCGTCGAGCAGCAGCCGCTGCATCTTGCCCACGGCGTCCTTCTGCTTCTGCACGTCGAGCTGCGAGGTGTAGTCGTCGAACAGCGCGTCGTAGGCCGGGCTCTTGTAGTGCGCGGCGTTCCAGACGCCGTCGCTGCGCAGCGAGGCGTTGGCGATCACGTCGGGCACGCTGCGGTGGCCGTAGTCCACCAGGCTCATCTGGCTGTCGAGCCACGGGCTGGCGCCGAACGTGGCGTTGCCGTAGTAGTCGTTCGGGGCCTGGATGTTCAGCGCGAGCCGGACGCCGACCTCCTTGGCCGCGTTCTGCAGCGTCACCGCGAGGTCGGGGATCTCCTGGACCCGCGGTGCGGCGATGGTGGCGTCGAACCCGGCGGCCAGCCCCGCGGCCGACAGCAACTGCTTGGCCTTGGCCAGGTCCTGCGCGCGCTGCGGAACGGTCTTGTCGGTGGCGGGCTGGGTCGGCCCGAACGGCGAGTCGTCGCCGAGGTCGCCCTTGTCGTCGAGCAGCCCCTTGAGCGCCGCGGGCCGGTCCAGCGCGAGCGCGAGCGCCTGGCGGACGCGGGGGTCGGTGAACGGTGCCTGGTCGCAGCGCATCGAGAGCTGCCGGGTGTAGCTCGACGGCACGTAGAGCGCCGTGAAGTTCGGGTCGGTGAACAGGCCCCGGCCTGCGGAGTAGGAGATGCCGGAGACGACGTCGACCTCGTTGCCCTGCAGCGCGACGACCTGCGGGGGCAGGTCGCTGTAGTACTTCAGCTCGACGCGGTCCAGGAACGGCGGCCGCGAGGTGTCCCAGTACGTCGGGTTCTTCACGAACGCGGCGCCGACCCCGGGCGTGTAGGAAGAGAACGTGAACGGGCCGGTGCCCATGAAGTCCGTCGTGTACTTCGTCGGGTCGTAGCTCGCCGGAAGGATGATCGCGTTGTAGTTCTGCGAGCTCGCCAGGTACGGGAAGTTCACGTTCGGCCGGTCGAGGGTGAACACGACCTGGTTGCCCTGCGCCCGCGCGCCGCCCTTGCTCAGCACGCCCTTGAACACCGAGAGCGCGTTGGAGCCGTTGGCGGGGTCGGCGAGCCGGTTGAAGGTGGCGACGACGTCGGCCGCGGTGAGCGGGGCCCCGTTGTGGAAGGTGACGCCCTGGCGGATGTCGAACGTCCAGATCTTGCCGGTGGCGTCCGGCGCCCACTTCTCGGCGAGGACGGGGCGCAGGCCGGTACTGGCGTCGGTGTAGGCGAGGTACTCCCCGGTCTGGCACATCGTGACGAGGCCGCCGTTGTCGGCCACCGTGACGGGGTTGATCGCGGCGGTGGGGGTGTTCACCGCGTTGCGCAGCGTGCCGCCGGCCTGCTGCGGGCCGACCGCACCGGCCGGCGCCTCCCCCGGGACCGCGCCGGAGCACGCCGCGAGGATCCCGCCGGCGAGCGGGATCGACATGCCCAGCACCGTGGCCCGGCGGAGGAACTCACGGCGGCCCAGCCGACCCGCGAGCAGCTCGTCGATGACGTGCCCCTCGGCCGCGCTGACCTGCGAACGAACGCCGTCGAGGCGCCTGGTTCCTACTCGCCAGAGCATGGGTGTCCGATCGTCGGAGTCAGGCCGGAGCCGTGGATGGCTTCACGGCGAAAACGCAGGTGTGCACCATCGACGTCCCCCGTCATGGGTTCACCGTAGCGGCATCACCGCTGTTCAGCGCCCTGCACGCGGCGTCGACCAGCGCGACGGTGCGCCCGGCCTGCGCCGGGGTGCAGAACACGTCGCCGCGCCCGCCCGCCCGGACGGCCGCCAGGAAGCGCGCGAGCTGCCGCGCGAACGGCACCTCGGCGGACTCGACGACCACGTCACGACGCCCCGTGCGGCCGGTGAGGCGGAAGTCCGGGTCCAGCGCCAGCAGGTAGTGCCCGCCGTCGGAGACCACCCGCAGCGACTGCTCGCCGAGGTGCTCCTGCGACGCCCAGACCAGCGCGGTGGTGGACACCGCGCCGCTCGCGAATGTGCACGTCACCGTCACGACGTCCTCGGCCCCCACCGGCGCCGCGCCCGACACCCGGACGCCGCCGCGCACCGCCCGCACCTCCACGACGGGCCCGCCGAGGTGGGCGAGCAGATCGAGGTGGTGTGATCCGCGCTCGCCGATCAGACCGGCGCTGAGCCCGCCGTCGACGAACCACGGGCGGGCCTGCGTGATCCCGATCCCGACGGTGGACAGCAGCGCGATCCGCTGCCCGGCCAGCTCGCTGCGCAACGACTCCAGTGCGGGCACCGCGCGCCACTGGTACCCCACCGCGACCGGCACCCCGCTCGCCTCCGCCGCCGCCACGACCGTCCGGGCGTCGTCGAGGGTCACCGACAGGGGCTTCTCCACGAACACCGCCACGCCCGCGGCGAGCAGCGGGAGGATCGCCGCGGCGTGGGCGCCCGGCGGGGTGGTGACCAGCGCCGCATCGGGGCCGAGGGCGAGCAGTGCGTCCATGTCGTCGACGACCGTCGCCCCGCAGCCGGCGGCGAGCCGCTCCGCGCGGCTGCGATCGAGATCGGTGACGGCGACGGGCGGCGCCTCGTCGAGCGCGGCCAGGCTCGCGGTGTGCTCCCCCGCCGCCCAGCCCGCCCCGACGAGTGCCACCCGGAGGGTCCTCGGACGCAGCCTCACGACGCGCTCCAGCCGCCGTCGACCATGAGGTTCTCGCCGCTGATGTAGCGGGCCTCGTCGGAGGCGAGGAACAGGGCGGCGTGCGCGACGTCGTCGGGGCGGCCCAGCCGCGGGTAGGGCGTGCGCTCCTGCCATCGGCGGACCCACTCCGGGTCGTCCTCGCGGCCGCCCTTCCCGGTCATGATCTTGCCGGGGGCCACGCCGTTGCAGATGATCCCGGAGTGGCCGTAGTCGGTGGCCACCTGGCGTGACAGGTACACCACCGCGCTCTTGGACGTGCCGTAGGCGATGTCGAGCGGCGCCCCGACGAAGCCGTGCTGACTGGAGATGTTGACGATGCGCCCGCGCACGCCGTGGACGTCCGGATCCCGCGCCAGCATGTGCCGCACCGCCGCCTGCATGAGAAGGAAGACCGCCGTGACGTTCACGGTGAAGACCCGTTCCCACTCCTCCAACGTCGTGTCGAGCAGCGGTTTCGACACGTAGGTGGCCGCGTTGTTGACCAGGACGTCGAGCCGGCCGTGCTCGGCCACCACACCGTCGACGAGACGCGCGACGGCCGCGGGATCGGCGAGGTCGACGAGCACCTCGTGGCCACCGGCGAGCGCCGCCGTGGGCTCGCCACCCTCCACCGGGGTGGACCGGACGTCGGCGCACACCACCGTCGCGCCTTCCGCGGCGAACAGCACGGCGATGGCGCGGCCGATGCCCGACGAGGCCCCGGTGACGAGGCAGACGCGTCCGTCGAGCCGCTGCATCGGACCTCCGTCGGGGCGCGCGCGGAAACAGGAAAGTCACCCGGGACGCCCGCATCGCCCGTAGATTGTCAACAATCTACCCGCGAGGTGAGCAGATGACAGCGTCCGTGGCGAGCGTCCCGGTGATCGACCTCTCGCCGTTCGACGGCCCGGGCCGCGCGCAGGTGGTGGACGAGGTGCGGCGGGCGTGCGAGGACGTCGGCTTCCTGGTCGTCACCGGGCACGGGATCGCGCCCGAGCTGGTGGAGCGGATGAGCGCGGTGTCCCGTGAGTTCTTCGACCTCCCCGACGCCGAGAAGGCCGGCCACCGCCACCCCGAGCGCGGTGCCCGCTACGTGCCGATGGGCTCGGAGAGCGTGGCCGCGTCGCTGGACCTCGTGACGCCGCCGGACCTCAAGGAGGCCTACTCGGTCTACCGGCTCGACACCGAGGAGTGGCCCCGGCGGCCGGCCGCGATGCGGGCCACGTGGCAGGAGTATTATCGCGCGCTGGCGGCACTGGCCGCGCGCGTCATGCGGATCTTCGCTCTCGCCCTCGACCTCGACGAGCACTGGTTCGACGACCGGATCGACCACGCGGACGCCAGCCTGTGGGTCTCGAACTACCCCGCGCAGCTCGTCGAACCCCGGCCGGGCCAGCTGCGCGCCGGGCCCCACACCGACTACGACACGCTGACGCTGCTCAAGGTCGAGGACGTGCCCGGCGGGCTGCAGGTGGAGGTCGGGCCCGGCACCTGGGCCGACGTTCCCTACGTCCTCGGGTCGTACGTGGTGAACATCGGCGACCTGATGGCGCGGTGGACCAACGACCGGTGGGTCTCGACCATGCACCGCGTCGCCAACCCGCCCCCCGGCAGCGGACCTGCCGCCCGGCGCCAGTCGATCGTCTTCTTCCACAAGCCCAACGACGACGCCGTGATCGCACCGATCCCGACCTGCGTCGGACCGGAGGGCCCGCGGTACCAGCCGGTTCTGGCCGGTGAGTACATGGCGGAGAAGGGCCGCAAGCAGGACACCAGCCACGGGCGGGACGACCGGTGACCACACCCCTGGTCGACCTGGCGCACACCGACGAGCGGGCGCTGGACGAGCACCTGTGCCGCTCCGGCTTCCTCATGGTCACCGGGCACGGGATCGACCCCGCGCTGATCGACCGCACGCGGGAGATGGCCGCGCGGTTCTTCGCCCTCGCCGAGGACGCGAAGTCGGCCTTCCGCCCAGTGGCCGACGGCGCGCCCGGTTACTACCCGCTGGCCACCGGCTCGCTCGCCCGCACGCTCGGCGAGGACGGGCCACCGGACGCCAAGGAGTCGTTCACCACCGGCCCGCTGCGGGACGGGTCCAGCGGCGATCCGGCGCTCGCCCGCTGGTTCCCCCCGACCCGCTGGCCCGACGTCGCGGGGTTCGCGGAGACGTGGTCGGCCTACTACCGCGCGATGGACGGGCTGGCCGTCCGGCTGCTGGCCCTGTTCGCCCGTGCACTCGACCTCGCCGAGGACCGGTTCGCGACCGCCTGCCGCAACCCGACGAGCACGCTGTCGGCGGTGCACTACCCCGGCGGTGATCCGTCCGCCGGGATGCGCGCCGGGGCCCACTCCGACTACGGCACGCTCACGATCCTGCACAAGCAGCCCGGCGCCGACGATCTCGAGGTACGCACGAGGACGGGCGGATGGTCGCGGCTCCGGCCGGCCGAGGACGTGTTCGTCGTCAATACCGGCGACCTGCTGGCGCAGTGGACCAACGACCGCTGGGTGTCCACCGTGCACCGGGTGGTGGCGGGCTCGGGACCGAGCCTGTCGCTGGGGTTCTTCCACCAACCCGACGCCGACGCGCTGGTCGAGGCGCTGCCCAGCTGCGTCTCCGCGACCCGCCCGGCCCGCTACGCCCCGGTCCTGGCCGGGCACCACCTGGCGGCGAAGATGACCCGCCAGCACACCCCGGCCACCCGGTGACCCCGCCCCCGTCGCCGCCCCCGGATGGGGGTGGGGCCGGCCCGTGCTGGAACCTCGCGCGGCCGGCGGAGCACGCCGGTGCGTGACTTCGTGGGCTACGGCGGCACCGCGCCCCTCGAGCGCTGGCCCGACGGGTCCCTCGTCGCCGTCAACATCGTCGTCAACGTCGAGGAGGGCGCCGAGGCGGCGTGGCCCGACGGCGAGGGCAACGACAGCTGGGGCGAGTACACGATCCCGATCGACCCGGAGATCCGCGACCTCGGCACCGAGGGGCACTTCGAGTTCGGCAGCCGCGTCGGCATCTGGCGGCTGGTGCGGCTGTTCGAGCGCTTCGACGCCCCCGTCACGTTCGGCGTGTGCGCCCGCGCGCTCGAGCGCAACCCACCGTTCGCCGCGTGGCTGCGGGCGAGCGACCACGACGTGATCGGGCACGGGTACCGCTGGGCCGAGGTCTCGCAGATGTCGGAGGACGACGAGCGCGCCGACCTGGAGCACGCGATGCGGGTGCTGCCCGAGCTCGTGGGGCGCCCGGTGCGTGGCTGGTACGTGCGGTCGTTCCCCAGCGAGCACACGCGCAGCCTGGCCGCGGCCCACCCGGACCTGCTCTACGACAGCGACGCGGTCAACGACGAGCTGCCGTACTGGACCGAGACGGGCGGCCGGCGCTGGCTGGTGATCCCGTACTCCAAGGTGCACAACGACACCCGCTACTTCCTCGCCCCCACCTACGCCACGCCCCGGCACTTCGCCGAGACCCTGGTCGGGGCGGCCGACTTCCTGCTCGACGAGGCCCGCCACGGGGCCGGCGCCCGCCTGATGACGGTGGGTCTGCATCCGCGGTGGAGCGGCCAGGCGTCCCGGGCGACGGCCGTGCGCGACTTCCTCGCCCACGTCACGTCGACGCCGGGGATCGCACTGGTGCACCGCGAGCAGATCGCGACCTGGTGGCAGGACCGTGCCTGAGCCGGTCCGGGTCGTCCTGCACCCGTCCCGCCCGCCCGGCGTGCACGACGCCGTCCTCGCGCTCGCGGCCCGCGGCGTGATCGACCTCGTCGACGCCACCAGCGACGACGAGGTCGCCGCCGCGCTCCGCGCCCCGGGAAGCGTGCTGGTGAGCCACCGCTGGCGCCCGGACTTCCTCGCCGACGGACTGGCGTGGGTCCAGGTGCTCGGCGTCGGCGTCGACCAGTTCCCGCTGGCCGAGCTCGCCGCCCGCGGGGTGCCGCTCTGCAACGCGAGCGGGGTGATGGCGGGATGTGTGGCCGAGCACGCGTTCGCCCTGCTGCTGGCGATGACGCGACGCGTGCTCGACGCCCGTGCCGACCAGTCCGCCCACCGCTGGGTGCCGCGCATCGGCGTCGAGCTCTCCCAGCTGACGCTCGGGGTCCTGGGGCTGGGCGCGATCGGCCGGGAGGTCGCGCGGCGCGGCAAGGCCTTCGACATGACCGTGCTGGGCACGCGCCGCCGTCCGGACCCGGTCCCGCACGTGGACGAGGTGATCGGCCTCGACGAGCTCTGCTCACGCTCGCAGGCCCTGGTGGTCTGCCTGCCCGGGGACGCCACCACCCGCGGTGTCGTCGGGGCGGCCCAGCTCACCGGGCTGGGCGACGGGTGGCTGGTGAACGTCGGCCGGGGCGGCATCGTCGACGAGCCCGCGCTGATCGCGGCGCTGCACGCGGGCGATCTGCGCGGCGCCGCACTCGACGTGGTCGACGGGGAACCGCTGCCGCCCGGGAGCCCGCTGTGGGAGGCACCCCGGCTGCTGCTCACCGGACACAGCGCTGCGCTCAGCCCGCGCTGGGGCGCGGACTGGGCGCAGCTGTTCGAGCAGAACCTCGCCGCGGCGCACGGTGGGCGGGACTGGGCGAGCCGGGTGGGGTAGCTCAGGCCCCGCCGGTCCGGGACGCCTGCAGCGCGAACATCCCCAGGTACTCGTAGACGACGTTCGCCGCGGCCATCGCGGTCAGCTCCGCGTGGTCGTAGGCCGGCGCCACCTCGACGACGTCCGCGCCGACGACGGTGAGATCGGCCAGCCCGTGCAGGATCATCTGCAGCTCGCGGGTGGTGAGCCCGCCCGGCTCCGGCGTCCCGGTGCCCGGCGCGTGCGCAGGGTCGAGCACGTCGATGTCGATGCTCAGGTACACGGGCAGGTTGCCGACGCGCTCCCGGATCCGGTCGATCGCGTCGTCCACCCCGCGGCGGGCGACGTCGTGCGTGGAGACGGTGGCGAAGCCGAGCTTGCGGTCGGCCACCAGGTCGTCGCGGGAGTAGAGCGGGCCGCGGATGCCCACGTGGCAGGCGTGGTCCATCGCCAGCAACCCCTCCTCCGACGCCCGCCGGAACGGCGTGCCGTGCGTCGTGGGTGCGCCGAAGTAGTTGTCCCAGGTGTCGAGGTGCGCGTCGAAGTGCACGAGCGCGACGGGCCCGTGCCGGTGGTGCACCGCCCGCAGTAGCGGCAGCGCGATGGTGTGGTCGCCCCCGACGGTGATGATCCGCTCGGCGCTCGCATAGGTGGCGTCCGCGGCGGCCTCGATCTGGGCGACCGCCTCGCGCAGGTCGAACGGGTTGACGGCGGCGTCACCGGCGTCGGCCACCTGCAGCACCGACCACGGCTCGACATCGAGTTGCGGGTGGTAGGGCCGCAGCAGCTTGGAACCGGCGCGGACGGCGCCCGGGCCGAAGCGGGCGCCGGGCCGGTAGGACACCCCGCTGTCGAACGGCACGCCGAGCAGCGCGACGTCGGCGCGGCCGATGTCGGACAGCCGCGGCAGGCGGGCGAACGTGTCCGGTCCGGCGAAGCGCGGGACGAGGGACGCGTCGGGCGGGCCGATCGTCATCGCGCACCGCCGCTCAGGAACCGCTCGCTCGCGTCGATCGCGGGCTGCTCGGCGGCGAGGTCCCGCGACCGGCTCAGCATCATGTACAGCACGCCGGAGACGACGAGCCCGACGACGATCGAGTAGTCGACGCCGCCCAGCGCCTCGGCCAGTACCCCGGTGTAGGCCGGGTACGCGGGCAGCACCGCGAACGGGACCATGGCCAGCAGCCCGACCACGTAGGACACGAGGCCACGCCAGGCCCAGCGGCCGTAGATGCCGTCCGGGGTGAACAGGTCGGTGATCGCGTAGTGGCCGCGGCGCACGAAGAAGTAGTCCACGAGGTTCACCGCGGTCCACGGCACCAGCAGGTAGAGCATGTAGATCAGCGCGGTGGACAGCGCGTCGAGCACGTTGCCGCCGAAGCCGATGCCGATCACGGCCCAGACCACGGCGAGCACGACGATCGTCACGACGCGGATCCGGCGGCCCGGGGTGATCGAGCGGACCGAGTCGGCCGCCGTCACCGTCGAGAGCATGCCGCTGTAGGCGTTGAGGCCCATCGTCGCGATGAGCGCGAGCACCGACAGGATCGCGAGCAGCGTGCCGAGCCCGCCGAAGACGGCGTCGCCCGCGTCGCGCAGGGCCACGAGGCCGTCGGTGGCGCCGAGGCGCGAGCCGAGCCAGGCGCCGATCGCGATCAGCCAGATCGCCGACGACGACGCGCCGAGGAACACCGCCGCGACGATCGGGAACGACCGGGTCCTCCGCGGAAGGTAGCGCGAGTAGTCCGAGACGTACGGCGCGTAGGTGATGTTGTAGGCCGCGGCCGCCACGAACATCGTCATGAAGCCGGCGAGAGTGAACCCGCCGCCGGTGGGGGCCGTGCCACCCGCGTGACCCGCGACGATGCCGATCGTGAGGATCACGTAGAACGGCAGCGAGACGACGAACAGCACGCGGAACACCTTGTGCAGCCAGTCGTGGCCGTAGATCGCCAGCACCGCCGCGAGCACCGTGACGACGATGCCGACCACCGTCGTGTTCCAGCCGAAGATCCCGTTCAGGCCGCCGTCGACGAGGATCGTGTCCACCACGTTGAACGCCATGAACGTGAACAGCGACGCGATGATCACGACCACGACGCCGCGGTAGCCGAACTGGGCGCGCGACTGGATCATCTGCGGCAGCCCGAGCTTGGCGCCCTGCGTCGCGTGGAACGCCATGAAGAACGTGCCGAACACGATGCCCAGTGCGCCGGCGAGGATCGACCATCCCAGCGTCAGGCCGAGGCTGGGGCCGAGGAACCCGATGGCGATCGTGAAGAACTGGAAGTTGCCGAGGAACCAGAACGGTCCCTGCTGCCACACCTTCCCGTGCCGTTCGTCCTCGGGGACATAGTCGATGGAGCGGGTCTCGATGGCGCCCGCCCGTACCGCCGTCCCCGGCTCGTTCCGCGTCGTCGTCATGCGTCGAGTGTGGAGCCGACGGGCCGCGGAGCCCATTGTGGGAGAACTCGACATCACACTGATCTTTGTGTATCCACACAAGGTGGACCCGCCCGTGACCGTCGAGGACCTCCTGCGCTCCCCCGCACTCCAGCTGCACGTGATCGCCGGTGCGGCCGGGCTCGGGCGATCGGTGTCGTGGGCGCACGTCAGCGAGCTCACCGACCCCACGCCGTGGCTGCTCGGCGCCGAGATCATCATGACCACGGGCCTGGCTGTTCCCGCCGAGGCCGACGCCCAGCGCGCCTACCTCGAACGCCTCGACGACGCCGGCGTTGCCGCACTCGCGGTCTCCGACGACCTGCACGTGCCGCCCCTGCACCCTGAGTTCGTCGCCGCGGCCGACGAGCGCGGCATGCCCGTACTCGGCGTCCCGCTGTCGGTGCCGTTCATCGCGGTCTCCCAGGAGGTGGCGGCGGCGTTGCAGGCCGACGTGGCCCAGCGGCTCGGCGCGCAGCTGCAGGTGTTCGGGGCGCTGCGCTGGCTGAGCGTCGAGAACCTGGCCATCACCGAGGTGTTCGAACGGCTGGAGCGGCTGTCGGGCTACGAGCTCTCGGTGTGCACCCCCGCCGGGCGGCCACTGCTGGCCGGCGTGCGCGCCCCGACACCTGCGCAGACCCGCTACCTACCCGCGTCGCCGTCCGCGCCGCCGACGGTCCCGGGCGGGTTCGTGCTGCCCGTCCAGGCGCCGGGCGGCACCGCGGGCTACCTGCTGGCCGTCGCGCGGCACGGGGCGCAACCGGCCGGGCTCGCCGTGGTGCAGCACATCGCGACGGTGGCGTCGTTGCAGCTCACGGTGCTGCGCCACCAGCGCGAGACGCTCCGCCGCGAGGGCGCGGAGACCCTTGCCGAACTGCTCGCGGGCGTGCTGGAGCCCACGCCCGCGCGCCGGCGGCTGCGGCGGGCCGGGTTCGAGCCCCGCGGGATGCTGACGCTCTCGATCCTGCACGGGCGCAGCGGGGAGCCCGACGAGTCGGGTCTGCTCGCGCGCCTGGACGAGGCCGCCCTGCCCCACCTGCTGCTCCACCAGCAGGACGAGCTGTTCGTGCTGCTCCCGTCCGGGCTCCCGGCGCAGCAGGCCCTCGACGCCGAGACGGCCAACCACGCCGGCTCGTCGAGCCCGTTCCGGGTGGGCCAGCCCCTGGAGATCGCGCGCCGCGAGGCCCGCTGGGCACTGGCCCGCGCCCGCGACGGGGGCCGTCGGCACATGACCTACGGCTCGGACGACATCGCCGGCCGCTGGCTCCCCGCCGACGTCGGCGCGCTCGCCGCCCTCGTCGACCGCGTGCTCGGCGAGGCGCTGGCCTACGACGCCGCCCACGGGTCCGAGCTCGTCGCCACCGTCCGTACCTGGATGGAGCGCGACCGCCACACCGAACGCGCGGCGCGGGCGCTGCAGGTCCACCCCAACACGCTGGCCTACCGGCTGCGGCGCTTCGGGGAGATCACCGGGCGCGACCTCGCACAGACCGGTGAGTTCGCCGAGGTCTGGCTCGCGCTGCTCGCGCGGGAACACGTCGATCAGGGACACATCGACACGGGGTCGCGGACCGCGCCGGGCGCGGGGCAGGATGAGGCATGACCACCACGCAGCCGAGCAATACCGGCCTGGACCTCGAGTGGGTCGACGCCGGCACCCGCCCCCAGGACGACCTCTTCGGGCACGTGAACGGCCGCTGGCTGAGCACCTATGTCATCCCCGAGGACCGCTCGCAGGACGGCGCGTTCCGCGTGCTCCGCGACCGCTCGGAGGCCCACGTCCGCGAGATCGTCGAGGAGACCACCACCGGGCAGGTGGCGGATCTCTACCACTCCTTCATGGACACCGACGCCATCGAGACCGCCGGCACCGCGCCGCTGCAGCCGCTGCTCGACGAGGTCGCCGCCGCCACCGACCGCGCCGCGCTCGCCGCCGTCCTGGGCCGCCGCCAGCGCGAGGAAAGGGTGTCGCTGTTCGCCACCTACGTCAGCACCGACGCGAAGGACTCCAGCCGCTACCTGGTGCACCTGTCGCAGTCCGGGCTCGGGCTGCCCGACGAGTCGTACTACCGCGAGGAGTCCTACGCGGAGATCCGCACCGCCTACGTCGCGCACCTGGCGAAGCTCGCCGGGCTCGTCGGCCTGCCCGATCCCGACGCGCTCGCCGCCACCGTGATGGACCTGGAGACGGCGCTCGCCGCCGCGTCGTGGGACCGCGTGGCCAACCGCGACGCCGAGAAGACCTACACGCTCATGACCTTCGCGGAGCTGCGCGAGAGCGCCCCCGGCTTCGACTGGGACCCGTTCCTGGCGGCCTTCGGCGCACCGGACGGAGCGTTAGACGAGGTCGTCGTGCGCCAGCCCGACTTCGTGGCAGCCGCCGCGGCGCTGTGGGCCTCGCGTCCGCTGGAGCAGTGGAAGGCGTGGCTCGCGCTCCGCACGGCCACGGTCTGTGCCGACTACCTGACCGCCGAGATCGTCGAGGCCGATTTCGCGTTCTACGGCCGCACCCTGTCCGGCACGCCCACCCTGCGCGACCGGTGGAAGCGCGGCGTCGGGCTCGTCGAGGGTGCGCTGGGCGAGGTCGTCGGCCGGCTGTACGTCGAGCGGCACTTCCCGGCGTCGAGCAAGGAGCGGATGGTCACGCTCGTCGCGAACCTGGTGGAGGCCTACCGGCAGAGCATCGCCACGCTCGACTGGATGAGCCCCGCCACCCGCGAGCGCGCCCTGGAGAAGCTCGGGCGGTTCACGCCCAAGATCGGCTACCCGGACGTGTGGAAGGACTACTCCACGCTGGAGATCAAGCCCGACGACCTGCTCGGCAACGTCGCCCGGGCGGGCGTCTGGTCGCACGGACGAGAGCTCGCGAAGATCGGCAAGCCGATCGACCGCGACGAGTGGCTGATGACCCCGCAGACGGTCAACGCCTACTACCACCCGCGGATGAACGAGATCGTCTTCCCCGCCGCCATCCTGCAGTCACCGTTCTTCGATCCCGACGCCGACGACGCCGCCAACTACGGCGGGATCGGCGCCGTCATCGGGCACGAGATCGGCCACGGCTTCGACGACCAGGGCTCCAAGTACGACGGCGCCGGCAACATGACCGACTGGTGGGAGCCGCGCGATCGCGCCGAGTTCGAGACCCGGTCCGGCGCGCTGATCGAGCAGTACTCGGCACTGTCGCCCGTCGGTCTGCCCGACCACAAGGTCAACGGTGCGCTCACGGTCGGCGAGAACATCGGTGACCTCGGTGGCCTCACCATCGCGCTCAAGGCCTACGCGATCTCCCTCCACGGCGCCGAGGCCCCGGTGCTCGACGGGATGACCGGTGTCCAGCGCGTGCTGTTCGGCTGGGCGCAGGTGTGGCGGGCCGTCACCCGCGACGAGGAGGCGATCCGCCGGCTCACGCTGGACCCGCACTCCCCGCCGGACCTGCGCTGCAACGCCGTCGTCACCAACCTCGACGCGTTCCACGAGGCCTTCGACGTCCACGAGGGCGACGCGCTGTTCACCCCGCCGGACAAGCGGGTGCGCATCTGGTGACGGCCCGCCTCAGCGCGGCGGCGGGTACGGGCCGCAGTGATCGGCGCCGCCGCAACAGTGCACGGGATCGGGCCCGCGTGGTGTTGCGCTGACCGTGATCATGCTGAGCCCCGACGCCATCGTGTGGCGGACGCTCTCAGAGCCACCGCGAGACGCCGCCGTGGCCCGAGCACGTTCCGGAGCGGTGCTGGCTGAAGCTGTAGTCGCCGTCCTTGCACTGGGCGGTGGCCCCGGCTGGGGCAGTGGCCGCCGCGACCGGACGCGGGACGCAGTTGCCGCTGGAGTTGATGTAGCTGTTCGCGCCGCAGCTCGCACCGGCCACGGGCTTGGGGGCGGCCGGCTGGGGCGCCGCGGCGGCCTTCGGAGCGGCCGCCTGCGGGGCGACAGCCTGCGGAGCCACCACCTGAGCGGCCACGGCCGGTGCGGGCGCCACCGCGGCCGCCACCTCGACGGGGGCCGGGACCGGCACGACCTGCGTCGTGACCGGCGCCGCCACCGTTGTCGGGGCGACCGTCGCGGGAGCCACCGGATCCGAGGTCGGCGCGGCGGCCGACACCCCGGCCGGGGCGGCCTCGACCGCCGTCGCCGTCACCGGCGGGTGGGGCATCACCCCGGCCGCCACCACGAAGAACACCGGGGCCACGGCGAGCGCCACCCACGACCGGCGTCGTGCACCGACCGGGGCCCGGCGGGCTCGCCACACGGCCACGATCGCCGGGACCACGAGGAGGAAGCAGAGGATCATGCCCGCCGGCGCGGTGGCCGGGAACACGGCGAGCAGCGCGGCCACCGCCGCCAGCCCGAAGACGATCGCACCGAACCGGTGTCGTGGTGTGGTGCCGTCCGCCATGTCGATCTCCCCGAGAAACTGTGGCCACCGTTGGCCGTGCATCCCCCTCGTCGCCCACCGTCCCCGGGGTGTTTCAGAGCGTCATCAGAAGTGCGTACAAGATTGCGACGCCCAGGACGCGCACAGCGCACTACCGTGCGGGGCATGAGCGACGACGACTGGGAGGACGACATCGTCCGGGCCCTGCGGTCCCTGACCACGGACGAGTCGGCGAGCCTGGAGATCGTGCTGATCGACGCCGTCGCGGAGTGGCTGCTCTCGGGCGCCAACCCGGGCGAGGCCTACGACGAGGGCCACGCCGGCCACCTCGTCTCCACGCTGTTCACGGCGTTGGACACGGCACGGACGTTCCAGCCGCAGCAGCAGCCCCCGGTGACCGACGAGATCAAGCACGCCCGCACCAAGGTCGTCGAGGGCGCGCACGAGCTGGCCAAGGCCGGCGGCGACGGCATCCAGCTGATCGTCTCCCGCCTGATCCCCGCGCTCATCGCCGAGCTGCAGAACAACGCGGGCGAGCGCGGCAAGCAGGCGCACGGGGTGTTCGGCTACCTGCTCTACGCGCTCGCGATCGGCACCGGCGAGCAGCAGGACGCCTCGGTCATGGACGGTCTGACGGCCGCGTTCGTCGCCTGGGACGCCGTGCTGCGCGAGGGGTACATCGTGCCGTGGCGGCCACGGCCGGCCACGCCCTCCACCTAGGACGGCGCTGAAGAAGCCGGTTCTGTGGCTCGGCTTGAAGTTGGAGCGGACTGTGCGTGGCGCATGGGAACCGCGGTCGGGGGCCGGGTCGGTCGGGGTCGGGTCGGGCAGATGTGGCTGCCTCTCGCAGGTCTG
>JBBRLM010000032.1:0-82305 GCA_038231335.1 Mycobacteriales bacterium | reverse complement strand
GCCGTGGACGAGGGTGAAGTAGGTCTCGCCGGGCTCGGCCTGGTAGTCGGGGAAGACCTTGGTGCCGCCGTAGATGGTGGAGCCCTCGGGCAGCGACGGGTGGGCGATCTCCTCGAGGCTCTGCTTCTCGAGGTCGGTGAGCTCAGCCATGCGACTTCTCCCTGATCAGAAAACGAATGTTGTGATCGGGAGTACACCGACGTCGTGTCACCGGCGTGTTACCTCCGGAACACGCTGCTGTGAGGAACGGTTACGAGCCCGCGAGCGCGGCCCGGTCCAGGTCGGGCTCCAGGTAGATCAACCGCGCCTCGGGTACGGCGGCCCGCACCCTCGCCTCCGCCTCGTCGATCGCCCGGGCGACGTCCTCCACGGGCAGGCCGGGCGTCAGCGCGATCTTCGCAGCGACGAGGAGCTCCTCCGGCCCGATGTACTGCGTGCGGATGTGGATGACCCGCTGCACGGCCCCTGACGTCAGGCCGGCGGTGATCTTCTGCAGCACCGGGGCCGTGGCCCCCTCCCCGAGCAGCAGGCTCTTCATCTCGATGATCAGGATGATTGCGATGACGCCGAGCAGCGTGCCGATGGCGATCGTGCCGAGTGCGTCGAACACGGCGTCGCCGGTCAGTACCGTGAGCCCGACGCCGAGCAGGGCCAACGCCAGACCGATGAGCGCGCCGAAGTCCTCCAGCAGCACCACCGGCAGCTCCGGCACCTTGGCCTGGCGGATGAAGTTCCACCACGATCCGGTGCCCTTGAGCGGGCGCGACTCGTGGATCGCGGTGCGGAACGAGAAGCCCTCGAGCCCGATCGCCACCACCAGGATCGCGACGGCCACGAGCGGGGAGCTCAGCGGCTCGGGCTCCCCGAGCTTGTGGATGCCCTCGTAGAGCGCGAACACCGAGCCGAGCGTGAACAGCAGCAGCGCCACGATGAACGAGTAGAAGTAGCGGTCGCGGCCGTAGCCGAAGGGGTGCTCCGACGTGGCCGCGCGCTGGGCCCGCTTGCCGCCGAGCAGCAGCAGGCCCTGGTTGGACGTGTCGGCCAGCGAGTGCACCGCCTCGGCCAGCATCGAGGACGACCCGGTGATCAGGTAGCCGACGAACTTGGCGACCGCGATCCCCGCGTTGGCCAGCAACGCGGCGACGATGGCCCGGGTCCCCCCACCAGCAGACATGCCGAAACCCTATCGGGTACCCCGCCCACTTCCGACGAACGGCACATTCGTCGGATAGGTACCGACGAACGTGCCGTTCGTCGGGGTGGGTTCAGCGGAGGCCGTCGCCCGCCAGGAACAGCTGCGTGCCCTCCGACCTCGGCACGACCTGCACCCCGCGGTCCTCGGCCGACAGCCATGCCGACGCGCCGCGCTTCAGCTCGACGTCGACGCCGCCCGCCCGGACGCAGCTAGAGCCCTGGGTGCACAGCAGGATCCGGGGACCCCCGTCGGGCACCGCGATCCCCATCGGGTCGGGGTCGGAGTCCAGTCGGCGTAGCAGGAACTCCTGGGCGGGCGTGTCGTAGCGGACCCAGGCCCCGTCGGCGCTGCCGGTGAGCACCGGCGCCGGGCCGGAGCCGAAGTCCAGCACCCGCATCAGCTCCGGCACGTCGACGTGCTTGGGGGTGAGCCCGCCCCTCAGCACGTTGTCGGAGTTGGCCATCAGCTCGATGCCGGCGCCCTGCAGGTAGGCGTGCAGGTTGCCCGCCGGCAGGTAGAGGGCCTCCCCCGGGTGCAGCGTGACGCGGTTGAGCAGCAGCGCGGCGAGCACGCCCGCGTCACCGGGGTAGCGCTCGGAGAGCTCCAGCACGGTGCGGGCCTCGGTGTGCAGCTCGGCCGAGTCGCCTGCCAGCCGGACGCACCCGGCCTGGAGCGCGGGCACCAGGGTGTCGAGCAGCGACTGGGGCAGCGTGATCCACGTGGTGAACAGCGCACGCAGGCCGTCGGCGTCGGGCTGCGCGGCCAGCAGTTCGGTGTAGGGGGCGAGCTCGGGCACGTCGAGGGCGTGCAGCAGCACCACCGTGGCGGCCGGATCGCGGAACCCGACGAGCGCGTGGAACTCCGTCAGTGCGCAGATCAGCTCGGGCTTGTGGTTGGCGTCGCGGTAGTTGCGGTCGGCGGCGTCGCGGGGCACCCCGGCCGCCTCCTCCCGGGCGAACCCCGTGCGGGCCTGCTCGATGCTCGGGTGGGCCTGCAGCGACAGCGGTTCGTCGGCGGCTAACACCTTGAGCAGGAACGGCAGGGTCGCGTCCCAGCGCGATGCACGCTCGGCCCCGAGCAGCCGCGCCGGGTCTCCCGTGACGGCGTCGAGCAACGAGCTCCGCTGCCCGTCGCCATGGACGACCCGCGACGGGTCGGCGGGGTGCGCGCCCAACCACATCTCCGCCTGGGGGTGCGGCGAGGGCACCTGCTCGCCGAGCAGGTCGGCGATGACGGTGCGCGACCCCCACGCGTACGCGCGCACGGGGTTCTCCAGCAACTCCACGACTAGCCTCCCTCGGTGTCCGCGTGCCCAGCGGCTGAGGAGCCCGGATCCCTGGTCGAGCCCCTCATTCGCCGGGCACCGAAGACGGTGTGATCGTGCGGGTGGCCAGCCCGAGGTAGACCGCGGCCGCGTCGAACCGGGAGGTCAGCAGGCACGCCCGCAGCAACCCGGCGTGCCGGACGCCGCGCGCCACCTCGTCGACGGGATGCAGCACGTCGGCGGGGGCGCGGTCCCGCCCCATGTGCCGCAGTGCGACCGTGCCCGGGTCCCCCTCGCCCGTGCCGACGAGCACGAGCCGCGCCGGCGGCGCCTCGGGTCCGGCCGGGTCGTCGAACGGGTCGTGGAAGATGTCCCGTTCGCCGCCACCGTCCAGGGCCCGGAGCAGCCCGGTGGCGGTCGCGGCCTGGGCCACGTCGGACGCGAAGGCCACGACCCCGGCGTGCGTGGCCAGCGCCGTGGCGGCGTGCGTGGCCACGGACGCGGCCAACGGGTCGGTGCCCCAGATCAGCGGGGTGTGCTCGGCCAGGCGCAGGGCGAGGGACTTCGCGGGGTTCATGAACGGCTCGTGACCGGGTTGGTTGCGCTCGGCCTCGGCGTCGAGGACGTCGGCGAGGGGCTCGAGATGCGGCTCCAGCCCCCCGACCAGCCCGAGGACGGCCGCCGTGACGATTCCGACGGCCAGCGCCCGCGGCAGGTCGAGACCCGGCGGGACCGGGATCCGGGGTTCGACGAGCCGGGCCCGCCCGGCCGCGGCCGAGGCGACCGGGCCTTCGGCAGGTGCCGACAGCACCACTTCGGCCCCCCGGCCCACGGCCCGGGCCACCGAGTCGGCCAGCTCGACGTCGCCGCCGTCCGCGGTGTGGGCGACGACGACGTCGAGCGGGCCGATCCAGACGGGCACGGCGGCGGCCAGCACGACCGGGACCGGGCAGGCGGGGCCGAGCAGCGCGGAGAGGATCCCGGCGGCCGACACCGAAGCCCCCGGCCTGCGCAGCAGCACGAGCGCCCGGGGGCGCGTGCCCTCGAGGTCGGCCAGGCCGGCCTCCAGCGCGCTGTGCGTCGCGGACCGGACCTGCGCGCCGGCGGTGGCGGCCGCGCGCAGCACGCCACCGGTGTCGAGAGCCGCGAGCGCTCTGGCGTCGCCGAGGAGCGAGTCGTCGAGCACGGTCATGCGCCGCCGGTTCCGGGACCGTTCTCGGGAGGCAGGGCCTCCTCGAGGAGCAGCACGGGGATGCCGTCGAGCACCGGGTAGCGGCGACCGCAGACCGTGCACGTGAGCACCTCGGCGTCCGGGTCGGTCGCGGTGCCGACGCGCAGCGGGGCGTGGTCGTCGGTGGGGCAGGCGAGGATGTCCATCAGCTGCGGGTCGAGCTCTACGGCCACGGGGTCACTTCCTTCTCTTCTGGGCACGACTCTGCCAGTGCGCGCAACAGCCCGCCGATTCCGTGCGGGGGTGCAGCGCCGAACGGTGTGGATCTCAGGCCCGCACCAGGGCCAGCACGTCGTCGCGCAGGCGGGCCACGGCGGCTGCGTCCGCGGCCTCCACATTGAGCCGCAGCAGCGGCTCCGTGTTGGATGCGCGCAGGTTGAACCAGGAGCGGTCCGGAAGGCTGACGGTCAGCCCGTCCAGCTCGTCGAACTCCGCACCGTGGCGCGCGTAGACCTCGCGGACGGCGGCGACCCGCCCGGCCTGGTCCTGCACCGTCGAGTTGATCTCCCCCGACGCCGCGTAGCGCGAGTAGGCGGCCATGAGCTCCGAGAGCGGGCCGTCCTGCTCGCCGAGTGCGGCCAGCACGTGCAGTGCGGCCAGCATCCCGGAGTCGGCACGCCAGAAGTCCCGGAAGTAGTAGTGGGCGGAGTGCTCTCCACCGAACACCGCGTCGGTCTCGGCCATCGTCTGCTTGATGAACGAGTGGCCGACGCGGGTGCGCACCGTCTGCCCGCCGTGCTCGGCCACGATCTCCGGCACGGCCTGGGAGGTGATCAGGTTGTGGATCACCGTGGAGCCCGGGTTGCGCGCCAGCTCGCGGACGGCGACCAGCGCCGTGATCGCGCTGGGGCTGACCGGCTCGCCCCGCTCGTCGACGGCGAAGCAGCGGTCGGCGTCGCCGTCGAAGGCCAGACCGATGTCGGCCCGCTCCTCGAGCACGCGCTTCTGCAGGTCCACCAGGTTGGCGGGGTCCAGCGGGTTGGCCTCGTGGTTGGGGAAGTTGCCGTCGAGCTCGAAGTACAACGGCACGACCTCCAGCGGCAGGCCGGCCAGCACGGCGGGAACGGTGTGGCCGCCCATGCCGTTGCCGGCGTCGACGACGACCCTCAGCGGCCGGCCGCCGGAGATGTCGACGAGATCGCGCAGGTAGGAGGCGTAGCCGTCCAGCATGTCCTGCTGGGACACACTGCCCCCGCCCGGACCGGCGGACACTCCGGCCTCGACCGTCTCGCGAATCGTGACGAGCCCGGTGTCCTGGCCGATGGGGGTGGCGCCGGCACGGCAGAGCTTGATGCCGTTGTACTTCGCGGGGTTGTGGCTGGCCGTGAACATGGCGCCGGGCAGGCCCAGCGTGCCGGAGGCGTAATAGAGCATGTCGGTGCTGGCCAGGCCGATGGAGACGACGTCGAGACCCTCGCCCGTGACGCCGTCGGCGAACGCCGCCGCGAGCTCCGGCGAGCTGTCGCGCATGTCGTGGCCGACGGTCACGGCCGTGGCGCCAGGATCCTCCGCCCGCAGCAACCGGGCCATCGCCGCGCCGAAGGCGCGCACGAGCGGGGCGTCGAGCTGCTCCCCGACGATGCCCCGGATGTCGTACGCCTTCACGATGCTCGACAGGTCCGTCACGGGAGGAGACCCTATAGGGGGCAGGCTCAGTCGTCGGTGGGGCCGGGCAGTACGCGCAGGTGGCCGCGGCGGCCGGTACCCACCGGCGCCACGGTCACATCGCGGCGGTCGGCCCGGCCCGCCTCGCGGACGGCCTCGGCCAGCGCCGTCAGGTCATCGCTGCTGTGCTGCGGCGGCGCGAACTCGCCCTCGAACCGCACGACCTCCCAGCCCCGTGGCGCGGTGAGGCGGTGGGCGTGGCGGTTGCAGAGGTCGTAGGAGTGCGGCTCGGCCTGCGTGGCCAGTGGCCCGACGACGGCCGTGGAGTCGGCGTAGACGTAGGTGAGTGTGGCCACCGCGAGCTCGGTGCACCCCGTCCGCGAACACCGCCTCACGCTCAGCACGTCGACGACGATAGCGCGCGGAACGGCGGACTTCGGTCTGCGACGCGCGGCGAGGGCCTACGATCGCGGGGTGACGACCGCACGCCGCACTCTGCGCCGCTCCCCCCGACGGCGGGACAGGCGCGGTCGCGGCCTGCGCGGGCTGCTCTACCCGGACACGATTCCGGCCACCCGCACGCGGGCGGAGCGGTTCGACGCGCTGGTGCTGGAGGCGCTGGAGCCGATCGAGCTGCGCTGGGGATCCGAGCTCGCCGACCTCGACCTCGCCGTCGACGAGGTGCCGGAGGTCGTCGAGACCTCACCGGACGAGGTGGTGTGGGGAGCGGGCGTGCTGGCCGACATCGGCGTGCCGCTGGCCCAGCTGGTGCCGGCGGGCCTGGACCCCGAGGGGCAGCCGTCGCGGGCGCGGATCGTGCTCTACCGCCGGCCGCTGGAGGCGCGGGCCAAGGGCGGGATGGATCTCGCGGACCTGCTTCACGAGGTGCTCGTCGAGCAGGTGGCGGAGTACTTGAATATTGAGCCCGACGCCGTCGACGGCGGGCCTGCCTAAACGAATGACACCGAGCTAGATGGCGGCGCTGATCTCACCGCGGCGCAGGCGACGGCGCTCGCGCTCCGAGAGCCCGCCCCAGATGCCGAAGCGCTCGTCGTGCCCGAGGGCGTAGTCGAGGCACTCGGCCTTGACCTCGCAGCCCGAGCAGATGCGCTTGGCCTCCCGGGTGGAGCCGCCCTTCTCCGGGAAGAAGGCCTCGGGATCGGTCTGCGCGCACAGCGCCCGTTCCTGCCAGCCCTCCTCGTCGTCCTCGAGCTGGCCTTGGACCAGCACGAACGGCTCCAGTACCGACATCGACGTCGGCACCAGAGGGCTCATGGACTCCCCCAGGTCACCGCCCGCCGTCTCGACCAGCGTCAGCGTGTCTGTGATCACGTTCACTCGCCCACCTCCCCGTGCCCCGGCGAATGGCTGCCCGGATGAATGACAGCGATGTAAGTACAGCGCTGTGAGCCGGTTCTTGGCAAGCTGAAGCCAACATCCGGGTGACACTGTCCACCCGTAAGGTCCCCCGTTTGGCAGAGTGGTTAAGTGCAGGGTGTGTCCAACCGAGTCAGCCCGTTGTTCCTCCTGCTCCTGGCAGTGGCGGTGGGCGGTGGGGTACTCGCGGCCGCCGGCACTCCGGAGCTCCTCGCGGGTGGCTCGACGGTGCTCTTCACCACGGGCGTCGTCCTGCTCGTGCTCGGCGGGTGGGCGGTGTCACTGTGCCTGCACGAGTTCGGCCACGCGGCCGTCGCCTACCGCGGTGGCGACCACTCGGTGCGTGACAAGGGCTACCTGACCCTCGACATCCGCCGCTACACCGACATCGGGCTGTCGTTCGTCCTGCCGGTGTTCTTCCTCCTGCTCGGCGGCATCCCACTGCCGGGCGGCGCGGTGTGGATCGACAACGCCGCGCTGCGCACCCGGGGCACCCGCAGCCTCGTCTCGTTCGCCGGGCCCGCCACGAACCTCGTGATCGGCGCACTGTGCACGCTCGCGGTGGCGTTCGTGCCGATGCCGGTCGGCCTCGCCCTCGGGCTCTCGGCGCTCGCCCTGATCCAGGTGCTGGCCTTCGTGCTCAACATCCTCCCGATCCCGGGCCTCGACGGCTTCGGCATCATCGAGCCCTACCTCTCGGCGCCGGCCCGCCGGCTCGCGGCCCGCGTCCGCCCGTGGGCGCCCATCGCACTGTTCGTGCTGATCATCGGCGTGCCGGGGGTGTCCACGGCGTTCTTCGACCTCGGCCGGCTGATCTTCGGAGCGGTCGGCGGGAACACCCAGTACGCCGCCTACGGCTATCAGGAACTCTTCTTCTGGCGCCGGTGAGTTCACCCGTTGGCCATGACCGACCCCGGTACCGCTCGGTAGCGTCACGGACCGTCGCCGTGGGACCGCGGCGACTCATCGACCGGGGGACGATGTCATGCACCGCTCAGTCATGCACCGCTCGCTGATTGCCCGGCTGCTCACCGGCCTCGCGCTGGTCCTGGCCCTCGTGGCGCCACTCGCCGGCTCCGCCTCCGCCGCCACGGCGGGTTGCGTCACCGGCCCCGCCGGGGTGCCGAGCAGGGCCTTCACGGTGGCCGAGTACGCCCGGAGCCACAGCGGGGCGACCCAGCCCGGCTACGTCGGCAACACCGTGTTCCAGAACCGCGAGGGCTACCTCGACGACGGCCTCGGGCCGTTCAAGGAGTACGACGTCAACCCGAAGGTCACCGGTCAGAACCGCGGCGCCGAGCGGGTGGTGCTCGGGCCGACCAGGGCTGCGAGCTACTACACGCCCGACCACTACTCGACCTTCATCACGATGTACGGCGACTCCTGCGTGCGCTGACGCGCCCGTGCGCGGATAACGCTGTTCCCGCGGTGATATCCGCGCACGAGGGCCGGGAGCCCGTCAGACGCGCGGGAGGACCAGGACACCGTCGGCGCCGCCGAGGTGCCCGGGGTCCAGGGGGAAGTAGCGCTGGTCGGTGACGGTGCGCGGAACCACGTCGTGGCCGTCCAGCGCCGCCCGCACCTCATCGGCGGTGAGCAGGGCCTCCCGGGTGGCGAGGACGCCTTCCAGGGTGTCGGGCGCCGGCGTGTCGAGCCCGAGGGAGGGCGCGGACCCCAGCGCCGTGGCCACGAAGGCGTACGTGTCGCCTGCGGTCGCGGCCGTGATCGCCCCGGCGCTCCACCACAGCAGGGACTCGGGCCCGAACTGCATCGTGCTCCCGACCTTCTGCAGGTGGAGGTTGTGGGCGAACACCAGCGTGGGACCGCGGCGCGCCTCGCGATCGGCGATCGCGCGGAGGTTGGCCGCCATCATGGCATCGCGCTGGGCGCTGAGCCGGCCGAAGCGCGACGGCGACGGCGTGGCCATCACGGCATGGTGGCGCAGCAGCCCGGTGGCCGTGCGCGCGTGCAGCCGCGCCTGCTCCCACGCCTCGCGTGACGTGGCGGCGATCAGCCCCGGGGTCTCGGTGTCGAGCCGGGCGGTGAGGTCGTCGGCGATGCGGCGCAGCGTCCGGGCCTCCTCGGTGTCGCCGATCGACCGCGCAGGGTTCCACATCGCGGCGGGATCGGACCACCGGTCGTCGTCGCCCGCGAGTTGCTCGATCTGCGCGGCGTCGCGGGTGCCGAGATAGTCGGACAGGGCCGTGAGCGATCGGCGCGGGCTCGCGGCGCCCGCCGTCTCCATCGGCCCGTCGAACCCGTCGAAGCGGAGGCGATCGCCCGGCGCGCGGTTCTCGTTCTCCTGCCGCATCCACTCGACCAGGTCCCGGTTGGCCTGCGACGCCCCGAACCCGTGGCTGAACCCGGCGGCCATCACGTCCTCTACCGGGCCGGGGCCGCCGGCCACGAACGTCTCGACCACGAGGCCGGCCAGACAGTCGCTCTCGATCGCGATCGACCGGTAGCCCTCGTGCTCGACGAGCCGGCGGAAGATCCGGTTGCGGACGCGGAGGAACTCGTCCTCCCCGTGCGTCGGCTCGCCCAGGCCGAGCAGCCGGGGGCGGGCGGGGAGGGAGTCCAGGAATCGGGTGAGTTCGTCGTCGTTCACCCCTTCGACCGTATCGTTGAACCAACGGTGGAAGGTGAGGTGACCATGAGGCCGGTGGACCTGGCTCGCGAGCACGGATTGTCGACCCAGGCCGTCCGCAACTACGAGCAGGACGGCATCCTCCCGCCCGCCCGGCGCAGCCCGAGCGGCTACCGGCTCTACCGCCCCCGGCACGCCGACGCCCTGCGTACGTTCCTCGCGCTCGTCCCGGCCCACGGCCGCGCAGCAGCTGCGACGATCATGTGCGCGGTCAACGCCGGTGACGTCGACGCCGCGCTGGCCCAGGTCGACGCGAGCCACGCCCAGCTCCTGGACGACCGCCAGACCCTCAACGCCGTCGAAAGGGCCCTGCGTGACCTGACGCCGGCTCCCCCGGCCACGCGGGAGCCGATGCACGTGGGCCCGCTCGCCCACCGGCTCGGTCTCCGGCCGGCGACGCTGCGGAAGTGGGAGCGAGCCGGGCTCGTCATGCCGGCCCGCGACCAGGCCACCGGGTACCGCACCTACTCCCCCGCTGACGTGCGCGACGCCCAGCTGGTGCACCAGCTCCGCCGGGGCGGCTACCTCCTCCGCCAGATCGCGCCCGTCGTGGCGCAGGTACGGGGCGCGGGCGGCGTCGCTGCGCTTGAGGAGACGCTCGACGGCTGGCGGGCGCGGCTCACCACCCGCGGCCTCGCCCTCCTCGCCGCGGCGGCCGCCCTCTCCGGGTACATAAGCATGATCGACGACGCCGCAACTCCAGCGCGGCCGTCAGGAGGATGAGGTTGCGCACTGCGCGATCACCGGCAGGCCTGCGGACCATGATCGCGGAGCACGCAACGCCACGTCGACGACGTCCGGCGTCGGGTTGCGCGGGGCGCGATCACTCCGCGTCGCAGCGCCGCTGCCGTGGACGGCACCGGTCGGGACAGCCGGTGACCAGTCGGGTGGCCTCGCACCCGAGCCGACGCTAGCGTCACCCGTATGGGGGATGGGCTGGGGTGGCCGGTGCTGCAACCGGTGGGGCGGGGATCGACGTGGCTCGGCCGCATCGCTGCCAGCTTCTACGCGGTCGGCGGCCTGTGGCAGATCGTCGAGGTCGCACTCGACGGCGAGGCCCGACCGCCCTGGCGGTGGGTGCTCATCGCCGTCGGGGCGACCATCGCGCTGACCGCGTCGGCGTGGGTGTGGGTCGCGGCCGGTCGGGTCCGGCGGCCCGTCTGGGAGTCCCGGGACCCCTTCTGCCCACCCCCGGTCAGGGCGGACTACCGAGCGGCCCGCACGTCGTTGCGGACCGGTGCCGTGCTGACCGACCGGCAGCGCCGGCTCGTGGCGTACGAGACGGGGCAGCTGCAGTTCGTGAGCGTGTTCTTCGTGTTCTTCGCCGCCCAGTTCGGCTACCAGGTGCTCGACTGGTCGGCGCGGACGCGCCCGCCCAGCGAACTCGTCCTGGTGTCACTCGGACTCCAGATGGTGGCTCTCGGCGCACTATCGGTCGCGCTCTGGCGCGCCCGCCGACTCGGGGATGCGGCGAAGCGGATCGGGGCCGTGCCCCACCGGCAAGACGTGCCCCAGCACGAGCGCTGACCGCCGCACGCAGATCACGGTGATCACCGGAGGCGCAACACCACGCATGCCGCGAAGAGCGTAAGGCTGCGCGCGGCGCGATCATCCGAGCGTCGGCCGCCCAAGATCGCCGCAGCCGCAACACCATGCGTGCCGAGAGGTGCGTGAGGTTGCGGCGGGCGCGATCAGCCGCGGAGGCGCGCCGCGGCCGCGGAGGCCAGCTCGGCGAGGGTGTCGTCCTCGGTGGGCAGCGCCGTCACGGGCCACCAGCGCAGGTCGTCGGACTCGTCGCTGATCGTCGGTTGCGCTCCGGCGGGGGCGCGCACCAGGAAGCGGACGTCGAGGTGTCGGGTGGGAACGCCGAGGGAGCAGGTGATCGGGTGCACCGCGATGTGCAGCGGGTCGGCGTCGATCGTCAGGCCCGCGATGCCGGACTCCTCGGTGGCCTCCCGCAGAGCGGCGGCCACGAGCGTGTCGTCCCCGGGCTCGCAGTGCCCACCCAGCTGCAGCCACTTCCCGACGCGGGGGTGCAGCGTGAGCAGGGCGCGCTCGCCTGCGGCGTCGAGCAGCAGCGCCGACGCCGTGAGGTGCCCGGGCACACACGAGCGGGCGCAGCCGTCGTCGGGCCGGGCCGCGAGGAACGAGACAAGGGCGTTGCGCAGCGACTCCTGGTCCGGCAGAGCCGGTTTCCAGGCCATCAGCTCCGCGGCCGCGGCGGCCGCGGCTACCACTCGAGGAACCCCTCTCCGGGATCGCGCGCGGGCCGGGGCCCCAACGGCTCCTCGGGGACGCCGACGGCGATCGCGCCGAGCGGCTGCCAGTCGGCCGGCAGGTCCAGCACCCGGCGCACGACGTCGGGAGCGAAGATCGTGGAGCCGACCCAGCACGAGGCCAGTCCCTCGGCCGCCAGCGCGACCAGCAGGGACTGGACGGCAGCGCCGCCCGCAACGGTGAACATCGTGCGTTCGCCGACGAGCCGAGCCGCGTCCGGGTAGGAGTGCATGCCGTCGCCGGTGCGGAAGGCCAGCACCAGCTCGGGCGCGCGGCGCAGCAGGTCGCCGCGCGCCGTCCGCCGCTCGATCTCCTCGTGCCCCCGGCCGTCGGCCGACAGGTCGGCGCGCCAGCGGTCGGCCATCGCGTCGAGCAGGGCCGTGCGGTGCTCGCGCACCCACGCGAACCGGAACGGGGTGCTGTGGTGCGGCGCGGGTGCGGTCAGCGCGACCCCGACGGCCCGGCGCAGCGCAGCGCCCTCGACGGGTTCGTCGGTGAACGCGCGCGTGCTGCGGCGCAACAGCACCGCCTCGCGCCGGCCCAGGGCGATGGCCTCGTCGGCGCCGAGCCGGAACATGTCCTCGTCGACCGGCCGTACGAGGTCGCGGGCTGTGGACCCGTCGTCGACCGGGGTCAGACCGCGGACGACGGCCACCGGGAGGCCACCGAGCTTGCCCTTGACCAGGTCGGCGGCGCCGGCCAGCTCGTCGGCCATCGCCACCTCGGTGACGAGCAGCTCGTTGCCCTCGGCGTCGTTCGTTCCCGCGTACCGGTGCACGACCGCGAGGCCGGCGGAGCCGATGGCCACGTCGGTCTGCCCGACGCGCCACGCGCGGCCCATGGTGTCCGTGACGACGACCGCCACCTCGACGCCGAGCAGCGTCCTCAGGTCGGTGCGCAGCCGGGCGGCGCTCGCGTCGGGATCGGCCGGCAGCAGCGCGAGCTCGTCGCGGCGGACGTTGGACCCGTCGATGCCGGCGGCCGCCTGCACGATGCCGAGCTTGCCGGCCACGATCAGCGTCTTCCCTCGGCGGGCGAGCACCCGCTCGGTCTCGGCGTCGACGAGCTCGCGGCGGAGCTTGTCGCGTTCCTCGGGATCGGTGGGCGCGGGCACGAGCCGGCCCTCGACCTTGGAGAACACCTTGGACGTGACCACGACGACGTCACCGTCGAGGATCCAGGGGGCGGCAGTGGCGAGGGCACCCGCGAGGTCGTCGCCGGGGCGGAACTCGGGCAGCCCGCGTACCGGCATGACCGTGACGGCGTCGGCCGCCGCGTGGTCAGGGACGGACACCGGCCAGCTCCAGTGCCTCGCGGGCCATCGCGGCGGTGGCGTCGGGGTCGGTCATCAGCAACGGCACCGAGCGGACCTCGACGCCGGGCACGTCGGCGGTGTCGGTGTCGTGGACGAGCCAGCCGTCGAGCAGGCCGCCGTCCGAGCGGGCCCCGAAATGGCGGCCGACGGCCTCCGCGGAGGTCTCCAGCCCGATCGCGGTGAGGCAGCGGTCGGCCATGCCGCGCAGCGGGCGCCCGGCCACGATCGGCGACAGGCCCACCACCTTCGCGGACGTGCCGCGCAGCGCGTCACGCACACCGGGGACCTCCAGCAGCGCCCCGATGCTCACCACCGGGTTGGACGGCGCGAGCAGCACCGCGTCGGCGGTCTCGATCGCCTCGCGGGCGGCCGGGAGGATGCGCGCCTCGTCGGCACCGATGGAGGCGAAGCGGTGCGCGGGCAGCTCGCCCTTGTGCCGGATCCACCACTCCTGGAAGTGGATGGCCTTCTGCGCCTTGGGACCGTTGGCCGGGTCGTCGACCACGACGTGGGTCTCGACGCGGTCGTCGGTGGCGGGCAGCAGGGTGACGCCGGGCTGCCAGCGGTGGCACAGCGCCGCCGTGACGTCCGAGAGCGGGTAGCCGGCGCGCAGCATCCGCGACCGGACGAGGTGGGTGGCGGTGTCCTTGTCGCCGAGGCCGAACCAGTCGGGGTCGGCGCCGTAGGCCGCGAGCTCGTCGCGCACCGACCACGTCTCCCCCGCGTGGCCCCAGCCGCGCTCGGTGTCGATGCCGCCGCCGAGGGTGTACATGCAGGTGTCGAGGTCGGGGCAGATCCGCAGCCCGTGCAGCCAGATGTCGTCGCCGACGTTGACGACGGCGGTGATCTCGTGCTGCGTGTTCCCCTCGGGGGAACCGAGCAACTGCTTCAGCCCGACCAGGAACCGGGCGCCGCCGACGCCCCCGACCAGCACGGTGATCCTCACTCGGACCAGCCTACGTCCGCGCCCTCAACGTCGCCGCGCCCGGGCCGCGGAGCTGCGTCAACGCGGCGGCTCGCCCACACGCGGCCATCAGCAGGTCGATACCGCGGCCCTCGACCTGCGCCCCCTCGCCGAAAGACCAGTCGAGATCCTCGGCCGCCAGCCGGAGCCCGCGGAGCCGACCCCGGGGCACGAAACCGATCGGCCGTCGGGCGGTGACGAAGTCGAGAGCGATACGCACGTGATCGGCCGCGGGGTCGTGCGGCAGGCCGAGCGGGATCCGGATGTCCCCGGCGTGCACCAGCACGTCGGTCAACGGGGCCTGCAGGAGGGCACCGACGATCGCGCCCCCCTTGCCGGGAGAGACCGCGGCGGCCAGGCGGGCGGCGACGGTGCGCACGCCCCCAGCCGGCGCACAGGCTCGGGCTGGTCAACGCGGGCTCGTCCAGGGAGTCGATCAGGTCGCCGAACGCCAGGCGCTCCACCCTCGATGCCGCGAAGACAGCCTCCGTGTCCACGGTGTACATCGTGCCACGACGATCGTCGGACGATCACCGGCAGCGGTCCAGCACCCCTGCGGTCGCGGGCTGCGACAGTCGGGGGTTCACGGTCGATCCGGATGTGGGGGCGGAGCCGGCTCGGCCGGTGCGCAGCCTTCGAGCAGGTCCAGCAGGGCCGCGTCGGTGTGGTGGCCGGTGACGAGCTGGAGACCGACGGGTGCGCCGGCGCGGGTGAACCCGGCCGGGATGGTGGCGGCAGGATGCCCCGAGAGGTTGAACGCCCAGGTCAGCGCCACGCTCAGGTGCTCACCAGGGCCGTCGTGGCCGTGGGGCGGGCCCGGTGTGGTCGGCGTGGCCAGGACGTCGACCCCGCGGAACAGCGCGGCGAGCGCAGCGGCGTTGTGTGCCCGGGTGGCGGCCGCGGCGCAGCGGGCGGCCTCGGTCGCCTCCCGGTCGCGACAGACGCTCCACGCCTGCTGCGGATCGCGCAGGTTCGTCGACGAGGTCCGCCAGCCCAGTCCGGCTCGGTCGGCCAGGCGCAGCACGGCCCGGTGGGCGAGGGCGACCACCTCGGGGTCGAGCAGGTCGTCGGCGAACCCGAGGGCGGGTGACCAGGTGATCGACTGGCAGCGCGGTGAGCGCGCCAGGGGTCCCAGTACGGCGTCGGCCCATGCGGACAGCAGCGCGGGGTCACGGGTGAGCGGTCCGGGGACCGCGAGGCCGGTCGGGTCGGTGTGCCCGGCACGGCGGGCCACCGCGGTGGTGGGCTTGAACCCGAAGATGCCGCACCACGCCGCCGGGATCCGGACCGACCCGGCGCCGTCGCTGCCGGTGCCCAACGGCGCGATACCCGCGGCCACCGCCGCGGCCGACCCGGCCGACGAGCCGCCCGGCGAGAGATCGCCCCGCCACGGGTTGCGGGTCGGGCCCCGCTCGGTGTGCCCCCAGGTCTGGTGGCCCGGGCCGAGCGGGGTCGAGGTCGTGCCGATCGGGACCGCGCCGGCCGCGACCAGTCGACGGGTCTGCTCGCTGCGCAGGCCGCGGCGACCCTTCACCACGACCGGGAGCCCCCACAACGCGCCGCCCGTGCCGGGGACCGCGTCACGGTGCCGCGCCGCGTCGAGCGCACGCTCCCCGTCGACGTCGAGCATCGCGCGCAGCCAGGGATCGAGGGCGCGGATCCGGTCGAGCGCGTCGCGCACCGCGGCCACGGACGACCGACGACCCGGCTGGTGCTCCGGACGCGTGGGGCTCGCGGCGACAGGTCTCCTTCGTCGGCCGGCTCGGGCAGGCGCCCGCCACGCGAGTCTAGGGTCTCGACGGCGGCCGGACCGTCACATCGCGCGGTAGTCGCGGGGGCTGAACCGCGGGCCGAAACGGGGGCGGCGGAAGCCCGACGACTCGACGTAGCGGACCGCCCGCTGACGCTGCGGCTTGTACGGGGCGAGCAACTCCATCAGCCCGGCGTCGTCGATCGGGTGGCCCAGGAGGGCCCAGCCGACCACCGTCGGGATGTGGAAGTCGCCGAAGCTGACGGCGTCGGCGTCGCCCCACGCGCGCTGGGCCACCTCCGCGGCGGTCCAGACACCGATGCCGGGGACCTTGCGCAGCAGCTCGCGGCCATCGGAACCACCCAGCTCGGCGGCCTTCTCCAACCGGTGCGCGACGGCGGCGCAGGCGAGGATCGCGCGGCGCCGGGCGTTGTCGACGCCGGCGCGGTGCCACTCCCAGTCGGGCACCGCGCGGATCTGCGCGGGCGTGGGTGGCATGCGCATGCTCTCCGGGGCGGGGCCCGGGGCCGGGTCACCGAACCGGTAGCAGAGCTCCCGCCACGACCGGCGGGCCTCGGTGCCGGTGACCTTCTGCTCCAGCACCGCGGGCATCAGCTGGTCCCAGACCCGGCGCGAGCTGCCGAACCGCAGGCCGGGCATCCGGCGGTGGGCGTCGGCGACGAGCGGGTGGTGGGCCACGAACTCCTCGGGCCGGTCGTCGGCGCCGAGCAGGGCGGGCACGCCGTCGAGCGTCCACACCGCCCCGGGGCCCCATGCCTCCGCGACGACGGTGCCGTCGGGGCGGCGGTGCAGGCGCATCGTCGCGTGGCCGTCGGGGGTGGTACCGGTGCGCCAGATCGCCGAGCCCTCGCCGGCGCTCCGCCAGGTGGGGTCACCACGCCCACGCCGCAGCGGGGCGAGCAGACCGGACAGATCCAGCCGGTAGTCCGGCGTCCACTCCCTGACCTGCGGCTCCGCCGCTCGCTGTTCGTCACACATCGGGCGAGAAGCGCACCCCGTGCGGGGGCAGGACCACGTCCGGCCAGATCCGCATACCCCGGCGCAGCTCGCAGTGGGCGCCGACGACCGCCCTGTCACCGACCACGGTCTCGTCCACGCGCGCACCCTCGTCGACCCGCGCGCCCGCCCCGATCACCGAGTGCTCGATCACCGCGCCCTCGCCGACGACCGCACCGTCGAACAGCATGGAACCCTCGACGCGTGCCCCGGCGCCGATGCGCACCCCGCGCCCGACGGTGGTGCCGCCGAACACCAGCGCGCCCGCGGCGATCTGCGCGCCCTCGAGCACCAGGGACTCGCCGGCCGGCCCGGGCAGCGCCGATGACGGGGCGACGCCGCGCACGAGGTCGGCCGAGCCGTGGATCAGGTCGGCGGGCGTGCCCATGTCACGCCAGTAGGCGTTGTCGACGTGGCCCGAGACGCGGGAACCGGCGGCGAGCAGGCCCGGGAAGGTCTCGCGCTCCACCGACACCGGCCGCCCCTCCGGGATCGACTCGATCACCGAGCGACGGAAGACGTAGCAACCGGCGTTGATCTGGTCGGTGGGCGGGTCCTCGGTCTTCTCGAGGAACTGCAGCACCTGGCCGTCGGCGTCGGTGGGCACGCAGCCGTAGGCGCGGGGGTCCTGGACGCGCACGAGGTGCAGTGTGACGTCGGCATCCGTGCGCCGGTGGGTGTCGACGACGGCGTTCAGGTCGGTGCCGCACAGCACGTCGCCGTTGAACACCAGCACGTGCTCGGTGGTGAGGTGCTTGGCGACGTTGCGGATGCCGCCGCCGGTGCCCATCGGCTGGTCCTCGACGACGTAGACGATCTCCAGACCCAGCGCGGCGCCGTCCCCGAACGCCTCCGAGAACGTCTCCGCCAGGTACGACGTGCCGAGCACGACGCGGCGGACACCGGCGGCCCGGATGCGGGAGAGCAGGTGCGCCAGGAACGGCACCCCCGCGGTGGGCAGCATGGGTTTGGGGGCCGAGAGCGTGAGCGGCCGCAGCCGCGTGCCCTTCCCACCCACCAGCACCACGGCCTCGACGTCGTGCAGCACAGGCTCTCCCTCGTCCGTTCGTCAGATCAGTTGCGGCGGGCCAGCGCCATCAGGGTCCGGGCCGGGGCACCGTGGCGGTCGCGCACGTAGCGGCGCAGGCCCCGGTCGCGCGGTTCCAGCATGCCCATCGGGGCCGTGGCGATCGCCGTTACCCCGGCGGTGGGGACCCCGACGCAGACCCAGCCGGCGCGGCCGAGCCGGTCGCACAGGTCCAGATCGGCCGGTTCGGGTTCGGCGCCGCACCCCGGGTACCGGGCGTCGAACCCGTCGACGGAGTCCCACGCCACCCTGCGCACCAGGACGCAGGTGGTGCTGATCCAACCGACGGGGCCGGCCGGGACCGGGCCCGTCGAGACCTTCCCGCGGAGCGCGTCGCGCAGCGCCGGCAACGGGCCGCCCGGGCCGGATCCCAGCAGCGCGGCGCGGGGATAGCGGGCCGCGGCCGCGAGCAGTTCGTCCAGTGCCCCCGCACTCCAGACGACCCGCGGGTCGGCCACGGCGACCCAGCCGACCCCGTCGTCCAGTGCCGCGACGGCCCGGTTGACCGCGGCCGCCCGCCCGATGTCCTCCGTGATGCGGACGGTCGTGGCTCCGGTCGGCGACGGGGCTCCGCCGGTGTCGACGTGCACCACCTGGACCGGCCGCACCGTGGCCGCAGGCAGCGACGCGAGGAGCGCGTCCGCGCGCCTCGCCGTCACGAGGGCGAGCGCGTCTCCGTAGCACCGGACCGGGTTCATCGCGCGCCACCATAGTGCTCAGTCGTCGGCGGGGTCGCCGCCGTCGATCTCCACCAGCAGTTCGGCGGCGTCCCGGTCCCCCCACCCGACGGCGGTCTGCAGGTAGCCCCGGGCCTCGTCCGGCCGCCCCTCCTCGACGAGGAACCGACCGAGCGTGGTGGCCCAACCGGGTTCGTTGTGCCGCCCCGCCTCCCGGAACTCCCGCTCGGCCGCGGCGGGGTCGACGCGGGCGTCCCGGAGGAAATGCCCGTAGGCGGTGTGGGCGCGCAGAGCCGGCCCGGCGCCCCGGTAGAGCGCCTCGGCCTCGTCGAGCAGGCCCTGCAGGCTCCGGATGTCCGCCAGGGCGACGATCGTGTCGGGCCGTGACGCGTCGGCGTACCGTTCGGCCGCCGTCACCGCCGCCGCGAGGTCTCCCTCCTCCAGATGCAGCGCCACGAGGTTCGACGCCGCCTGCTGGTCGCCGTCGTCGGCCGCCCGCACCAGCACCTGGACGGCCTCGCCGAAGCGGCCGCCGTCGCGGAGGAGGATCGCGAGGTCGTTGGCGGCGGCGTTCTCGCCGCTGCGGACGGCGAGCCGCAGGGCCTCCTCGGCCCGCTCGTCGTCACCGATCGCGGCCAGCGCCACCCCGAGCCGTCCGGCGAACCGGACGTGCCCCTGCTCGACGAGCGGGCCGAGCCACTCCGCCGCGGCCTGCCAGTTGCCGCTGTCGAGATAGGCCCGCACCAGCAGATCGGGCGCCGAGGGCTCTCCCGCGGCGACCCCGCTGCGCAGCACGTCCACGGCGTCGTAGGGGCGGCCGGCGTCGACCAGCGCTCGCCCCTCGGTGGAGAGGGGTTCGGGATCGTCCACCATCGTGGACATGCTTCCATCCCGACACCCCGTCCGTCACTTTCGGTAGGTGGCGATGGCCTTTCTGTAGGCCATCCGGCGCAGTGCCTCCGGCACCAACCGGTACCCGCCCCGTACCGCGACGTTGCGGAGGAACTGTCCGCGTGTGGTGAACCCGAGCCTGCGGAACCGCCACTGCACGGCCAGTTCGGCCTTGAGCTGCGCCGTGCCACCGCGGCGTGCGTAGGCGCCTGCGCCCACCCGGTAGCGCACCAGCGGCTCGGCGACGTTGGCCACCCGCGCACCCGCGACGATCATCTTCGCCCAGAGGAGGTAGTCCTCCATGAGCGCGAAGTCGGTGTAGCCGCCGACCGAGCGGACGAGGTCGCGGCGGTAGACCACCGTCGGATGGTTGAACGGGTCGGCGAAGCGTGCGCGGGCCAGGATGTCGGCCGGGTCGGTGGGCGGCGTGCGGGTGCCCACGACGTCGTCGGCGTGGGTGCCGAACTCGATCAGACCCGATCCGACCAGGTCGAACCCCGACTCGATGATCGGCATCTGCACGGCGAACCGGTGCGGCAGCGAGATGTCGTCGGCGTCCATCCGCGCGACGACGTCGTGCCGGCAGGCCTCCAGGCCGGCGTCCAGGGCGGGGCCGAGGCCGACGTTGCGCTCCAGCTCCACGACGTCGACGGGGACCGGGCTGGACGCGACCAGCTCCGCGATCCGGGCCGTGAGCTCCGGGGCGACCGGGCCGTCACGCACGATCACCACGTGGTCGGGACGGCGTGTCTGGTCCTCGACGGTGGAGCGGAAGGCCTCGCTGAGGAAGTCCGCCCGGTCACCGGCCCACACCGGCAACAGCAGCGAGAGCTTCTCGGTCACGTCGTCCCCTTCTCCTCGTCACGCTGGGTGTTCGCTTCGGCGGCGATGCGGCTCACCCGCGACACGCCCGTCAACAGCCTGTGACGGTCGTTCCCGATGCTGCACCCTAGGGGGCCGGTGTCGGGGTGAGCGGAGGTGGATCGTGAGTGCAGGGACCACCCGCCGTGCCTCCGTGCGCCCGCCCCCACCTCCGCCGCCTCCGCGGAACCTCGGCCGCCGGCTGCGCATCGCCACGGTCGTGCTCTCGGTGCTGGTCCTGGCGCTCACCGGCACCGCGTGGGGGCTCTACCGCGGCGTGACCGGCGGCATCACCACGACCGACGTGATCACCGGCGGCAGCTCGGACGGCGCGCAGAACATCCTCCTCGTCGGGGTGGACAGCCGCACCGACGCCCAGGGCAACCCGCTGCCGAAGGAGATCACCGACGCCCTGCACACCGGGCCGGACACCGGCGTCCTCAACTCCGACACGATCATCGTGCTGCACGTGCCCGACGGCGGCGGCGCGGCCGTGGCGTTCTCGATCCCCCGCGACTCCTACGTCGACATCCCCGGCTACCGCACCGACAAGATCAACGCGGCGTACCCGGCGATGAAGGCGCTCGCGCAGCAGCAGATGGTTGCCGACGGCGTCAGCGACCGCGCCCGCATAGAGGCCGAGTCGTCGCAGCAGGGCCGGCAGGCGCTGATCGGCGCGGTCGAGGGCCTGACCGGGCTGACGATCAACCACTACGCCGAGATCAACCTGCTCGGCTTCTACAACCTCACCAAGGCCATCGGCGGCGTCGACGTGTGCCTCAGGGCGGCCGTGAACGAACCGCTCTCGGGAGCGGACCTGCCCGCGGGCCCGCAGACGATCTCCGGCGCCGACGCACTGGCCTTCGTCCGGCAGCGCCACGGACTGCCGCAGAGCGACCTGTCGCGGGTCCGCCGCCAGCAGGTGTTCCTCGCCGCGGTGGCCCACAAGGTCCTCGCCGGTGGTCCCGGCAGCATCCCGGCGCTGGTCGGGGTCGCCCAGCAGTCCCTGGTGATCGACTCGGGCTGGGACCTGCTCGCCTTCGCCCAGCAGGCGTCCTCCATCGCGGGCGGCAACCTGCAGTTCCTCACGATCCCGACGAAGGGCGGCGAGACCAACAGCCGCGGCGACGTGATCCTCGTCGACCGGTTCGACGTCCACGACTTCGTGCAACGGCGGATCGACGCCCAGGCGGCGGCCGCCTCGGCGAAGCCGGCCCCGGCCGCGCAGCCGATCCCCGCCGCGCTGCCCGACGACGTCATCGCGTCGCGCTACGTCATCGACGTCCGTAACGCCTCGTCGGCGTCCGGGCTGGCCACCACGGTCGCCCAGCACCTCGGCACGCTCGGGTTCGGCCGGGGCACCGTCGACAACGAACCGGCCACCGACGAGTCGGTGGTGCGCTACACCGGATCCGACGGCGCCGCCGCGAGCGCCGTGGCCGCGCAGCTCGGCGGGATCGCCACGGAGAGCAACGGCGACGTCGTGCCCGGCCACCTGACCGTCGTCATCGGGTCGGACTTCGACCCGTCCGTCGTCCCGGCGCCCGCGAAACCGGCCTCGACGGCCACGACCACCGCTGCTCCCACGTCCGTGCCCCCGGCCGGTGGACCGATCACAGCGGCCGGGGTGCCGTGCATCGACTGAGGGTGTGACCATGCTCTAGTGACCCTCACCGCCGCGTTGCTCGACCCGTTCCGCTCCGGCCCCTCGGCGGCCCGTCCGCTGATCACCTTCTACGACGACGCCACGGGCGAGCGGATCGAGCTCTCCGGCGTCACCACCGCGAACTGGGCCGCGAAGGCCGCCAACCTGCTGCGCGACGAGTGTGACGTCGAGCCGGGCACGCGCGTCGCCGTACTGCTGCCTGCGCACTGGCAGACCGCGGCCGCGCTGCTGGCGGTGTGGTGGTGCGGTGCCGAGGTGGTCGCCGATCCGGACAGCGCCGACCTCGTGCTGTGCGACGCCGACCGCGTGGACCTGGCACTCGCCGCCGATCCGGTCAACGGCGTGGTGGCCCTGTCCCTCGACGCGTTCGGCAAGGGGATCTCCGGCCTGCCCGCGGGAGTGGTCGACTTCGCCACCGAGGTGCGGCTGCACGGCGACGACTTCGTGCCGTGGTCCCCGGTGCCCGGCGACGCCCCCGCGTGGGCCGGGGCCTCGGTGGACGAGGTGCTGGCCGCGGCCCGTACGCGGGCGGCGGAGCTCGGGCTGGCGGCCGGGGACCGGGTGCTGTCCACCCTGGACTGGTCGGACACGGGCCTCACCGACGGCCTGCTCGCGGTGCTGGCCGGCGGCGCGAGCCTGGTGCAGGTGCGCAACGCCGATCCGGAACGGCTGACCCGCAAGGCCGAGTCGGAGCGGACCACCACGCGGCTCGGATAGTGCCGCCGCTCAGCCTGGCCGAGCTGCGCGAGGCGGCCGCCTTCGCGGTGGTCTGCGCGCAGCTTGCGTGGGCGGTCCACGAGCGGGACCATCCCGGCGATCGGCGACCACGGGCCGCATCGATGATCACCTCGCGGGCAACGCCACATTGGCGAGCACCTGCACCGGGTTGCGCCGGTCGCGATCACCGCGTGGTGGCCGAGGCGCGGTCCAGGCGCGCCGGACCTGCCGTCTCGTAGCACGGCGCGGGCCGGGCAGGCTCCCCCACGGTCATCGTTGGGGAGGTTCCCGCACCCGCCCGGGCGGGCGGTCAGCGCAGGAGCGAGCGCGCCATCACCATGCGCTGCACCTGGTTGGTGCCCTCGTAGATCTGCGTGATCTTCGCGTCGCGCATCATGCGCTCCACCGGGAAGTCCCGGGTGTAGCCCGCGCCGCCGAGCAGCTGCACGGCGTCCGTGGTGACCTGCATGGCCGTGTCGGAGGCGAAGCACTTCGCCGCGCTGGAGATGAACCCGAGGTTCTTCTCGCCGCGCTCGGCGCGCGCGGTGGCCACGTAGACGAGCTGGCGGGCGGCCTCCACCTTCATCGCCATGTCGGCGACCATGAACTGCAGGCCCTGGAACTCGGCGATGTACTTGCCGAACTGCTTGCGCTCCTTCATGTAGGAGACCGCGATGTCCAGTGCGCCCTGCGCGATGCCGACGGCCTGCGCGCCGATGGTGGGGCGCGTGTGGTCGAGCGTGGCGAGGGCGGTCTTGAAGCCGGTGCCCTCCGCGCCGATGATCCGGTCGGCGGGAATCGTGCAGTCCTGGAAGTAGATCTCGCGGGTCGGCGAGCCGTTGATACCGAGCTTGCGCTCCTTCGGGCCGACCTCGAAGCCCGGGTCGTCCTTGTGGACCACGAACGCGGAGATGCCGTTGGCACCCTTCTCCGGGTCGGTGACGGCCATGACCGTGTACCAGGTGGAGACACCGGCGTTGGTGATCCAGCACTTGGTGCCGTTGAGCACCCAGGTATCGCCGTCGCGCTTCGCGCGGGTCTTCATCGCCGCGGCGTCGGAGCCGGCCTCGCGCTCGCTCAGCGCGTAACTGATCATCGCCTCGCCGGACGCGATGGACGGCAGCACCTGCTGCTTGAGCTCGTGGGAGGCCGAGAGCAGGATCGGGGTCATGCCCAGCCCGTTGACGGCCGGGATCAGCGAGGACGACGCGCAGACGCGCGCCACCTCCTCGATGACGATGCAGCCGGCGAGCTCGTCGGCACCCTGGCCGCCGTACTCCTCGGGGATGATGATCGCGCCGAAGCCGGCCTTCTCCAGCGCCTGCTGCGCCTCGATCGGATAGCGGCCCTGCTCGTCCACCTCGGCCGCGTACGGCGCGATCTCCTTCTCCGCGAGGGTGCGCACGGCGTCGCGGAGGGCCTCGTGCTCGTCGCTGAGCCGGTAGGTGTCGAAGTCAGGATCCATGACACACATTCTAACGGCACTGCGTGCCATTCGGCAAGCTCGCTGCTACCCTCCGTGCCATGCCAGGGACGCGACGGGGCCGATCCGTGGAGGGACGCGCGGAGGTTCGCCGCGACCTCGTCACCGCCGCCGTCGAGTTGTTCCACAACAAGGGCTACGAGGAGACCACGGTCGACGACATCGCCGCCACGGCCGGCGTCGGGCGGCGCACCTTCTTCCGCTACTTCCGGAGCAAGGAGGATGCGATCTCGCCCGACCACGAGGCGGGGCTCGCCGCCGTCGCCGAGGTCTTCGACGGCGCGCAGCCGGGTGAGCCCACCGGGAGCCTGGTGCTCCGCGCCGGCGAGACCGTGTTCGACCTCTACACCGACGACCCCCAGCTCTCGGTGGCCCGCTTCCGACTCACCCACGAGGTGCCCGCGCTGCGCGACCGCGAGTCGGCCAGCGTCGACCACTACCGGCGGCTGTTCATCCGACACCTGAAGATGCGCTTCACCGACGACGACGGGGAGCTGCGCGCTGCCGTCATCGGCGCCGCGGTGGTGGCCGCGCACAACGTCGCCCTGCGCGCCTGGCTCGCCGCCGGCGCCCCGGCCGAGGGCATCGCCGCCTGCCGCGCCCGCTTCCGCCGGGTGGCCGACATGCTGCCGGTCGAGACCGAATCCACGCTCGCACTCGTGACCCAGCGACTCGAGGCCGCGGTGGAGCGCTTGGAGGGCAGCGCCTGAGTACCGCCTGATGGAGACCTGTGGCGGTCCGGGTCCCGCGTTCGAGCGCCACAGGACGCCATGTGGCGGATCCGGGGGTCAGCAGGGCGCGGCGAAGGGCAGGTCGGGCACGTAGCGTGCCCACTCCGACGGCGCCAACGACGCTCCCGTGCCGGCACACAGCGCGGCGGCCGCACGCTCCGGATCCGCCGACCACAGCCGCACCGTCTTGTCCGCGCTGCCCCCGGCGAGCCGGGCGCCGTCCGGACTCCAGGCCACCGAGAAGACCGCCTTCGTGGGCCCGGTCAGCGTCGCGGAGACCTCCGGGTCGTTCGGCCGCGACACGTCCCACAGCCACACCGTCCCGTCCGTGCTGGCCGCGGCCAGCGACCGCCCGTCGGGAGAGAACGCGACGGCGTAGACGTAGTTGGACGGCCCGGTCAGCGGCTCCCCCAGCTGGGTCGGGTGCGCCGGGTCGGCGATGTCGTAGAGCCGCACCGACTTGTCCGCGCTGCCGACGGCCAGCGTCCGCCCGTCCGGCGAGAACGCCGGCGAGTACGCGTAGCTCGACGGCCCGGTCAGCGTGGCGACGAGCCGCGGCGGGGAGGCGCGCAGGTCCCAGAGGTAGGTCTTCGTGTCGGCACTGGCCGCGGCGAGGTAGTGCCCGTCCGGGCTGAACGCCGACGCGAGGACGTAGCTCGCCGCCCCGGTCAGGGTGGCCGTCGGCCGGGCCGCGGACGGGGTCGAGATGTCCCACACGCGCACCGCGTTGTCGTCGCCGGAGGCGGCCAGCATCCGGCCGTCGGCACTCGTGGCGAGCTGCTCGACGAGCGCCGTGGCCTTGCCGGGTGGGGCAGGTAGCGCGACGGGCCGGGCGGGGTCGCCGACGTCCCAGAGGTCCACCGTCCCGTCCGAACGCCCCACGGCGAGCGTCCGCCCGTCGGGGGTGATCGTCGCGGACCCGGAGAAGGCCGGGTCACGCACCCGCATGCCGAGCTCGCGCGGCCCGTCGGCGGCCGTGACGTCGAGCAGGCCCGCCGTGCCGTCCTTCGAGCCGGGGCCCACCACGAGCCGGTCCCCGCGCGCGTCGAACCCGACGGCGAACACGGCGTCGTCGAACGTGCTGACGACGGGTGTGCGCACCGGCCACAGGTGCGCCACACCGTCGGCCTCGCCGGTGGCGAGCGTGTCGCCGTCGAGGAACGCGGTGGCCGTGACGGGCCCGGGGTGCGGGAGCGTGGCGACCGTCCGCCGGGTGGTCAGGTCGTAGAGCTGGGCGTCGCCGTCGGAGCTCCCGGCGGCGAGCATGCGCCCGTCAGGGCTGAACGCCACCGCGTTCACCCAGTTCGTGGGTCCGGTGAGCGGCGCTGCGGCGACGGGTGCCGCGGGGTCGGTGACGTCCCAGAGGTGCACGGCGTGATCGGCGCTGCCCGCCGCGAGCGTGCGGCCGTCGGGACTGAACGCGACGGAGTAGACCTTGCCCGCACCGGCCACCACGAGCGGCGGCAGCGCTCCCGGAACTCCCCACAACCCGACCGTCCCGTCGGCGAACCCGGCGGCCACCAGGCCTCCCGCGCTGACGGCCACGGCCTGCGCCGGCGACGCGGGTCCGGTCAGCGCCGGCAGCTCGACCGGCCGGGCGCCTGCGAGGGACCAGCGCCGGACGCCGGCGTCGACGGTGGCGGCCAGCAGCGTCGTGCCGTCGGGGGTGAACGCGGTGGCCAGGACGGCCCCGCCACCGGTCGCGAGCGACACCGGCGGTGCGGGGTGGGCCGGGTCCGCGAGACCGACGAGCACGACGTCGCCCTTCGAGCCGCCGGCCGCGAGCGTCTGCCCGTCGGGGCTGACGGCGACGGTCTGGAGGGGTCCCGCGGCGGGCGGGGTGTCCGCGATCCGGGTCGGACGGCCGCGGTCGCGCACATCCCAGATCTGCACGGTCGGCGCGGACCCGGAGGTCGACACGAGGAGCTTGCGGGCCCGGTCCAACGCCACCGACTCGGTCACCGCGGCCGGGCCCGGCATCCGGGCCGGGACGGCGACGCCGGTGGCGTTGAGCAGGCTCGACCGGGCCTCCGGGGTGGGTGCGACGCGGTAGGCGGCCACGGCCAGCTGGGCGGCCAGCGCCGGGTCCCGGCTGCGCAGCGCGTCGGAGCGGACGGCGACCTGCCGCGACACCGCGACGTCACGCTCCCGGCCGGTGGCCACGCCCTGCGCCACGCTGTAGACGCCGAGCACCACCGCCACCAGCAGCAATGCGGCGAGTCCGGCCACCAGCCGCCGCAGCCGCCGCGCCTGCCGTCGCCGGAACGCGGCCCGGGCACCGGACTGGTCCCGGCTGGCCTCCAGGAAGCGGGCCTCGACCTCGTTGAGCTCGACGCGGGGGGACTCCGCCTGTTCCGACGCCGCCACGAGGCGGGCGCCCCGCAGCAGCACGTCGGGGTCCTCGTCCTGGTCGCGCCACTCCGTCGCAGCCTCGGCGAGCCGGCGCCGCACGACGATGCCGACCCGGTCGGCGTCGATCCAGTCCTGGAGCCGGGGCCAGGCGACCAGCAGCGCATCGTGCGCCAGCTCCACCGTGCCCGCGCCCACCACCACGAGCCGTCTGCGTACGAACTCGTCGAGGGGTCGGGCCGCGGCGGCGGGCAGCTCGGCGCGGTTCATCTGACGGCGGGTGACCGGCGCGTCCGCCGTGATGTGGACGAGTCGCAGGAACAGCGCGCGCACCGCCTCCACCTGCCCGGGGCCCAGCTCGGTCATGGCCGCCTCGGCGGTGGCGGCGACGGCCCCCGCAATGCCGCCGGTGGCGCGGTAGTCGGCCGTGGTCATCCGGGTGCCGCCGCCGCGCCGCCAGGTGGCCAGCAGGGCGTGCGACAGCAGCGGGAGCGGACCGGCTCCCCCTTCGCCACGCCGGTCGACGTCGTCGAGGAGCAGCTCGACCAGCCCCTCCTCGGTCTCCAGACCGGCCCGCGCGGCGGGGGCGAGCACGGCCTCGCGCAGCTCGTCGGCTCCCATGCCCCCGACGATCACCTGGTTGCGCTGCAGCGCCGTGGCGAGCACCGGGAGGGTCACGGCCCGGACGTAGAAGTCGGCGCGCATCCCGATCACGACGTCGAACGGGGCCTGCGACAGGGCCGTCACGAACGCGGCCCGGTCGGCGGGGCCCACGTCGTCGGCGAAGACCTCCTCGAACTGGTCCACCACCAGCACCGTGCGGAGGGTCTCGACGGGCTCCGGCAGCTCCACTTCCGAGGGGTGGCGCCCCGGGGTGAGCACCACCGCCCGGGTCCGGGGACGGGCCTCCAGCGCCGGCACCACCCCGGCACGCAGCAGCGACGACTTCCCCACCCCTGACGGCCCGACCACCATCAGCGGCCCGTCGGCCCCGATCCGGGCGACGATGTCGGCCGTGAGCCGCGAGCGGCCGAAGAACCAGCCCGCGTCGGCACGCTGGAAGGACTCGAGGCCGCGGTAGGGCGCGCCGTCGACCGGCTGCCGGCGGTGCGGGGCGCGCCGCGCCCGCAGCAGGGCGTCGCGCCAGGCCGCGAGCTCGTCCGGGTCGTCGACGCCGCACGCCGCGAGCACCAGCTCCAGGCGGTCGAGTGGGGGGCGGTGCCGGCCGCTGAAGTAGCCGCCCAGCGTGCTGTGGACGATGCCGGAGCGGCGCTGGACCTCGCGGACCGTGAGCCCCCCGCGTTCGCGCAGGGTCGTGAGCTCCCTCGCGAGATCGGCGGCCGACTCGATGCGCGTGGGATCGGGTCGGGAATCGTGCACTGCAGGCCCCCTGGGTAGCGCGCACCCGACTGCGCAAGGCCTACGTCGCTCCCGGACGACCGGATGTGACGCTCCCCGGGCAAGAACGTGGCAAAAGGTGGCCGGACATGCGTGATCCCCGGGCCTCATCATCGGATGAGTGAACCGAGCTGGACGGGCTCGGGCCCGGGGATCACGGGTGACTGTCGCAGATTTGCCGGCACCACACCGGCTCCACAACGGTCGGAAGAACAATCCTGTGGTGCTAGCGGACAGTCACCTCACGAGTCCTGTGCTGCATCAACGCTGGACCACCTCCTCTCACGTGTACGGCCACCCTACGACCGATCGCCCTCACCCCGCCACGTGAATTTCCGCCGTCCCCGGACGGGGCCGCGTCCAGGCGAACGCGCCCTCCCCGCGGTGGTCACCCAACGCCGCCTGCAGTGCCGCCACCGACGCCTCACCGCAGGGGTTTCCGGCGGCGGCCATGCAGGCCGAGCGCGCGAGCCGCGACCACGCGACGACGGGCGGGACGGCGTGCACCGCCACACCGCGCCGGGTGGCGGCCCACCGGCCGACGTACTCCGCCGCCCCGTCCACCACCAGGGCGAGCGGCGGATACGTGCCGAGCTGCCCCAGGAAGGCGGGAAGCTCGTCGGTGCGGGGTCGCACGTCGATTCCCGGCAGGTGTCCCAGTGCCTCGACACGCCGTGCCGACGGCGCGGCGGAGCCGTCGTCGAGCTGCACGGCGAGTACGCGTGTGGTGCTGCCGATGTACAGGCCGCGCACAGCGGCGACGGCCCGTTCGAGCGCCGGCTCGGTAGCCAGCCGGATCCGTCCACCCACGGCGGGGCTCACGCCCCAGGCGCGCCAGATGTTGGCGACCGCGACGTTGCTGATGCCGAGTTCGGCCGCGAGGGTGCGGGTGGACCAGCGGGCGACGCCGGGCACGGGTGGGTCCAGCGTGCGGGCGACGACGGCCAGCGGGTCGACGGTCGACGGCCGGCCGGATCTCGGGGCGTCACGCAGGCCGGCGAGGCCGAGGGTCCGGTACCGCTCACGCCAGGTGATGACCGTCTGTTTGGAGCACCCGACCTGGCCGGCCACCGCGCTCGGCCCGAGACCGGCGCCGGAGAGCAGGACGATGTGGGCCCGCCGCGTCGCCTGTTCACCTTCGGCCCCGGCGGCGACCCATCCGCGCAGCACCTCCGTGTCGGCGGCGTCCACCGACAATGGCGGGAAAGTGCGCATACCGGGTCTTCGACGCCCGTTGCGTCACCGGTTGTAGGCCATTCGGGGGGCGGGAAGCGCCCTGTTAGCCCAGAACGGTGGACCTCAGCGCGGCGTCCTTCGCGAGCACGGTCCGTTCGAGCTCGGCCTGGAACTCCGTCATCCGCGCGCGCAGGTCCGGATCACCGGCGGCGAGGATCCGGACGGCGAGCAGTCCGGCGTTGCGGGCGCCCCCGACCGCGACGGTCGCCACCGGCACGCCCGCAGGCATCTGCACGATCGAGAGCAGGGAGTCGAGTCCGTCGAGCCGCGCCAGCGGCACCGGAACCCCGATCACGGGCAGCGGCGTGGCCGCGGCGACCATTCCCGGCAGGTGAGCGGCACCGCCCGCCCCGGCGATGATCACCCGCAACCCGCGGTCCACGGCACTGGTGGCGTAGTCGAGCATCCGCTGCGGCGTGCGGTGCGCCGAGTAGACGCCCACCTCGTAGGAGACCGCGAACTCGTCGAGCGCGGTGGCGGCGGCGGCCATCACGTCCCAGTCGGAATCCGACCCCATGATCACGCCGACGGTTGCCACGGAACCCCCACTTTTCGACGAGCGGCACTCTCGTCGGAACCTAGCCGACGAGGGTGCCGCTCGTCGGAACGGAGTGGGTGTCCCAGCCGTCCGCCCACACCGCCGTACTCAGCCATTCGGCGGCCAGCGCCGCCTTCGCCCGGACCTCGTCCATGTCCCGCCCGAGCGCCGTCACGTGACCGACCTTCCGCGCGGGGCGTTCGGCCTTGCCGTAGAGATGCACCTTGACGTCCGGGAAGCGCGCGAACAGGTGGTGCAGCCGCTCGTCGGTGCTCATCGCGACGGGCTCGGCCGCACCGAGGACGTTGGCCATGACCACGGCGGGGGCCGTCGGGATGGTGGCGCCGAGCGGGTAGTCGAGCACCGCGCGGAGGTGCTGCTCGAACTGCGACGTGCGGGAGCCCTCGATCGTCCAGTGCCCGGAGTTGTGGGGCCGCATCGCGAGCTCGTTGACGACGAGCCGGCCCGAGGTGGTCTCGAAGAACTCCACTGCCAGCAGCCCGGTCACCCCCAGCTCGGACGCGATCCGCAGCGCGAGCTCCTGCGCCCCCGACGCGACGTCCTCGTCGAGCCCCGGGGCGGGGGCGAGCACCTGGATGCACTGGCCGTCGGCCTGCACGGTCTCGACGACCGGCCACGCCGCCGCCTGCCCGAACGGCGACCGCGCCACCAACGCGGCCAGTTCGCGCCGCATCGCCACCCGCTGCTCGACCATGAGCGGGGTGCCCGCGGCCAGCAGCGTGGCGACCTCCCCGGGCGAGGGGTCCATCCAGACGCCGCGCCCGTCGTAGCCGCCGCGTACGGCCTTGACCACCGATGGTCCGTGCTCGGCGACGAACGCGGTGAGGTCCTCGGGCGCCAGCACCTCGGCGAAGGCCGGAACGAGGGCCGACGTGATTCCTCCCGCGGAGGAGCCCGACAGCGCCGCACCGAGATCACGGAGCCGCCTGCGCATGACCAGCTTGTCCTGGGCGTGCAGCAGCGCGTCCGGGCCGGGCTGGACGTTCACCCCGTCGGCGACGAGCGCACGCAGGTTCTCCTGCGGCACCTGCTCGTGATCGAACGTGACGGCCGAGCAGCCGCGGGAGAACGCGCGCAGCGCGTCGAGGTCGCCTGCCCCGCCGGGTCGGACGTCGGAGCACACGAGGGCGGCCGGCTCGTCCGGGCTCACGGCCAGCACGCGCAGGGACTGTCCCAGCGCGATGGCGGCCTGGTGGGTCATACGGGCGAGTTGTCCGGCACCGATCATGCCGACGACCGGTAGCGCAGACAGGGGCGAGTTCTCCACGGACCCGGGACCCTACCCCCGCGGTAAGGCGGACATGGCGCCCCGGGGAGGGCGCCCATCGGCGCGGTCTGGCACGATCGAACAGGTGTCGATGGTCGAATCCGCGCTCGCCGCGATCCCCGAGCCCTACCGGGCGCTGGCGATCAAGCACCGCGAGCTGCTGAAGTTCGGAATGGTCGGCGGCAGCACCTGGGTCATCGACACCGCGGTGTTCCTGGTCCTGAAGTCCACGGTGCTCGAGGCCAAGCCGCTGACCGCCAAGATCATCGCGGTCCTGGTGGCCACGATCGTCTCCTACGTGCTCAACCGCGAATGGTCCTTCCGCACCCGCGGCGGCCGGGAGGCCCACCACGAGGCCCTGCTGTTCTTCATCATCAGCGGCATCGGTGTCGCCGTGTACACCGCGCCACTGGCCGTCTCGCGCTACCTGCTGGACCTGCAGATCCCCAACGTCAGCCCGTTCGGCCAGGAGGTCGCCGACTTCGTCAGCGGCCAGATCGTCGGCACGCTCGTGGGCATGGCGTTCCGCTGGTGGGCGTTCCGCCGCTTCGTCTTCCCCGACAAGGACGTCCGACGCCAGGTAGAGCCTCGCTGACTGTTCGCGTCGGTCTCGTCGGCCCTTCCGAGGACGTGCGCCGCCAGGTGCCCACTCCCTAGCGGGGGCTCGTCCTCGCCGGTCGGGGCGCCGCCACCACGTCGTCGGCGCGGGCGGCAGGCAGGAAGATCGTGAACATCGCCGGGCGGGCCCGGGAGAGCTCCAGGCGCCCGCCGTCGGCCTCCACCAACGCCCGGGCCAGCGCCAGCCCCAGCCCGGTGGACGAGCCGACCGACACCCCCCGGTCGAAGACGTGCGGCACCAGCTCCTCGGGCACGCCGGCGCCGGAGTCGGCGACCTCCACCAGGATGCTGCTGTCCGTGGTGCGCGCGCTGAGCGTGACCGTGCCGCCGCCGTGCTGGATCGCGTTGTCGACGAGCGCGCCGACGGCCTCACGGATCCGGGTGGGCGTGACGCGGGCGAGCAGCCCGTCGGGCACGCGGAGCTTGAGTGAGCGCCCCGCCGCCTTCAACGCCGGGCGCCACTCCTCGGCCACGGCGGCGAGGCCTTCACGCAGGTCCGACACCTCGGCACCGGCCGCCCGGGCGGCGCGGGCGGCGTCGAGCAGCTCGTCGAGCACGGCGGTGAGCTTCTCGGTCTGTTCCAGCGCGGCCATCGCCTCGCGCCGGGCGCTCGGGTCGGGGTGGGTGGCGAGCTCGTCGAGACGCAGCTGGAGCGCGGTGAGCCGGCTGCGCAGCTGGTGGGACACGTCGCCGACGAGCTCCCGCTCGCGCTGCACGAGGTCCGACAGGGCCGCGGCGGACGTGTCGAGCACGTCGGACACGCGGTCCAGCTCCGGGATGCCGTGCCGCTGGGGGGCCGGCCGGAAGTCGCCCGCGCCGAGCCGGGCGGCGCGATCGGCCACGTCGGAGAGCGGCTCGGCCAGCCGCCGCGCGGTCACGGTGGCCACGACAGCGCCGGTGCCCACCGACAGCACCACCAGCAGCAGCACGATGAACGTCACCTGCAGCTGCTGGGTCTGCATGATCGACCGCGGCTCCTCCAGCACCAGGGAACCACCGGGGCCGAACGGCAGGAACACCGAGACCGGGTTCTCCCCGACGTCGCTGCTGCCGATCGCCTGGGTCGGCTGCCCGTCGCGTTTGAGCATCAGCCGGCCGCCGGGGGGCACGGCGAGCTCGACGCCGGACACGTCGATCGAGGAGTCCGGGCTGCCCAGCCGGGTGGCCACCTGTTCGAGCCTGCCCGTCAGCTCACCGGTGGTGAGGTCCTTGACCAGCTGCCACGTGGTGATGGCCAGCGGGCCGCCGAGCACCAGGGCGGTGATGGTGACGACGAGGAGCGTGGACTGCAGGATTCGGCGGCGCATGAACGGCTAATCGTGGTTGAACCGGAAGCCGACGCCGCGCACCGTCGCGATGCGCTGCTCGCCGCCGATCTTGCGTCGCAGCCAGGACATGTGCATGTCCAGCGTCTTGGACGTCTTCATGTCGGGGTCGTTCCAGACCTCGCGCAGGATCTCCTCGCGGGTGACGACCTGCCCGGCACGCAGCAGCAGCACCCGCAGCAGCTCGAACTCCTTGTTGGCCAGGCCCACTTCGGCGCCGTCGACGAGCACGCGCCGGCCCGAGAGCTCCATCCGGACGCCGCCGACCTCCACCGCCTCCGGGGTGAGCCTGCGCAGCAGCGCACGGACCCGCGCCAGCAGCTCGGCGAGCCGGAAGGGTTTGCCGACGTAGTCGTCGGCGCCGGCGTCGAGGCCGACCACGAAGTCGACCTCGTCGGTACGGGCGGTGAGCATGAGCACCGGCAGGTCCGGGAAATCGAGCCGCACGCGGCGGCAGACCTCCAGGCCGTCCATGCCGGGCAGGCCCAGGTCGAGCACGAGCAGGTCGATGTGCCCGAGGCGGACGCGGTCGAGCGCGGCCAGCCCGTCGGAGGCGACGTCCACCTCGTAGCCCTCGCGCTGCAGGGCGCGCGACAGCGGCTCGGCGATCGCGCTGTCGTCCTCGGCGAGCAGGACCGTTGTCGTCATGCCGAGCGCTCCTCGACCGGGGCCGTGATGATGACTGGCGCGTTCACAGCGTCACCTTATGCCCGTGTCCCGATCCGGGGGCGTCGCCTGGCAGGCTCACAGCCTGTGGACATGAACGCCGATCTCGACCTCGCCCTGCGACTGGCCGACACGGCCGACGCGATCTCGCTCCCCCGCTTCCGCGCCGCGGACCTGCGCGTCACCCGCAAGCCCGACCGCACCCCCGTCACCGACGCCGACATCGCCACCGAGGAGGCCCTGCGCGCGTTGATCGCCGCCGAGCGCCCGGACGACGACGTGCTCGGCGAGGAAGGGGGCGGCGAGGTGCCCACCGCGGGCAGGAGCTGGGTGCTCGACCCGATCGACGGCACCAAGAACTTCTCGCGCGGCATGCCCGTGTGGAGCTCGCTGATCGCGCTGACCGACGGCGGTGTGCCTGTCGTCGGGGTCGCCAGCGCACCCGCGCTGGGCCGGCGCTGGTGGGCCGCCAGCGGGCTGGGCGCCTGGACCACGGACGTGCCGGGCGGGGAACCGCGGGGGATCTCGGTCTCCGAGGTCGGCGAGATCGGCGACGCCTACCTGTCCACCACCGACTTGCGGACGTTCGCGCAGCAGGGCCGCCTCGACCGCTACCTGGCCCTCGTCGACGCCGTGTGGGAGACGCGCGCGTTCGGCGACTTCTGGCAGCACTGCCTGGTGGCCGAGGGTGTCCTGGACATCGCCGTGGACGCCGCGGCGAACCCGTGGGACCTCGCCGCGCTCGTGCCGATCCTCGCCGAGGCCGGCGGGCGCCTCACCGACCTGACCGGGGCCGACACGTTCGCGGGCGGCGACGGCGTCTCCTCCAACGGGACGCTGCACGCTCCCGCGTTGGGATTCGTCGGCCGCTGATGCTTCGATCGCACCATGCCCGAGCTCGCTTTCGAGGACCTCACCCCCGGCCGCGTGTTCGACCTCGGCACCACCGTGGTCGACCGTGACGAGATGGTGGCGTTCGCCCGCCGCTTCGACCCCCAGCCCTTCCACCTCGACGAGGCCGCCGCGGCCGAGTCGCTGTTCAAGGGCCTCGCCGCGTCGGGATGGTTCACCGCGGGCATCTGGATGCGCCTCTACGTCGACGAGGTCCTGAACAAGGCCACCTCGCTCGGCTCGCCCGGCGGCGAGGACATCGCGTGGCCGGCCCCGGTCTTCGCCGGCGACGAGCTGCGGGCGACGATGGAGATCCTGGAGGCGCGGCTGTCGAAGAGCCGCCCCGGCCTCGGCCTGGTGAAGCTGCAGGCCGTCCTGCACCGCGGCGACGAGCAGGTCTTCCGCAGCACCTTCACGGGGATGTTCGGAACACGGGCCTGATCGGCGGCTCCCGGTCGGCCCACGGCCGGGCGCTCTCGAGCTGTGTCGCCAGCGCGAGCATCCGGCCCTCGGCGCCGGGAGGGCCGACGAACTGCACGCCGAGGGGCAGTCCCGCCGCGGTCCAGTGGAGGGGAACCGACATCGCGGGCCGCCCCGTGATGTTCGCCAGCTGGGTGTAGGGCGTCGGACCGAGGTTGTCGTCGACGACGGAGTCGATGATGTTCGTCCTCGCCAGCAGCCTGGCTCCCCGGAGGGCGAGCACCGCGCGGCTCACGATCCGGACGGGGGTGGGCGTGGCCAGCTCACCGACGCGGACCGGAGGCCGCGCGAGTGTCGGCGTGAGCAGCAGGTCGTAGCGTTCGTGGAACGCCGCGAGCCGGCGGATGTGGTCGTTCCACCGGTTGTGCGAGGCGACGTGGGCCGGAGCCGATGTGGCCCGCCCGAGAGCCGCCATGATCAGCGTGTCGAGCTCGAAGGCATCCATTCCGCATCCCGTGTCGCGGCGGGCTGCGTCGACCTGTGCGGCCATCTCGGCGAACCACATGGTGAAGAAGTCCTTGGCCAGCTGCCGCTCGTCGACGCCGCTGGTGGCGGGCTCGAGGTGGTGGCCGAGCGACTCGAGCAGAGCTGCGGCGTCGTCCACGGCGGCGATCGCGTCCGGGCTGACGGGCGTGCCGAGCGGGGAGGCCGTGCTGTAGCCGATCCGGAGCGTGCCGGGCCCCCGGCGGGCGAGTTCCGCGTAGGCGACGGCAGGACGGGCGGACAGGTAGGGCCCCGTCGGGTCCGGCCGGGTGAGGACGTCGAGCACGGCCGCGGTGTCGCGGACCGATCGGGAGACCACCCCGGTGACCGCGGCACCGTGCATCCGCTCCGCCGCATCGGGGCCGTCCGGTACGAGTCCCCGCCCGGGCTTGAGTCCGAACAGGCCGCAACAGGCCGCCGGGATGCGGATCGAACCGCCACCGTCGTTCGCCCCGGCCATGGGAACGACGCCGGCCGCGACGGCGGCAGCGGACCCGCCAGACGATCCGCCGGGCGTGTGGTCCGTGTCCCACGGGTTGCGGGTCGGACCGCCCGCCTCGGGCTCGGTGACCGCCTTGGCGCCGAACTCCGGCGTGTTGGTCTTGCCGAAGATGACCAGCCCGGCGTCGAGCCACCGCTGCACGACCTCGGAGTGGGCGGCCGCGGGGAGCCGCGCCAGGGACCGCGATCCGCTGCCCGTCGGCAGGCCGGCGAAGTGCTGGTGGAGATCCTTGATCAGGAAGGGGACACCGGCGAACGGACCCGACAGGGCCGTCCGCGCCCGCGCCCTGGCGATGGCGTGCATCGGCAGGTGGATCGCGTTGAGCGTGCCGTCGACCTGCCCGGCGCGGTCGATGGCCGCCGACAGCAATTCGTCGGCCGACGTCTCGCCCTTCGCGACGAGCTCAGCCAGCCCGACGGCATCGTGGCCGCGGTACTCCGCGTACTCCATCGCGCGAATCTCCCAGGACGGACGCGTCAGGGGTACCGCCACAGCGACCACTCGGGGCGGTGATCACCGCGCGAACCGTCCCGGGTCGTCGAGGAAGGCCTGGCGGCACCCGGTGCCGCAGAAGTAGACGGCCGCTCCGGCGTGCCGGGCGGAGATGCCGGCCGGGGTGACGGCCACGTCCATCCCGCAGACCGGGTCGGTGGAGGTCTCCAACGTCGCCCCCTCGGCCGGGGAGGGCAGGGCCACCCGCGGCCGGTTCGTCACGATGTCGGCGAACACCGAGAGCGCGATCTCGGCGGCCGTCCGCGCGCCGATGTCGAGCCCGGCGGGCGCGTGGATCCGCGCCCGCTCGTCCGCCCCGACCCCCAGCGTCGCGAGCTCGGCGAGCACCCCTGCCGAGCGACGGCGGCTGGCCACGAGCGCCACGTAGCCGACGCCGGCTGCCAGTGCCGCCCGCAGCACCGCGGCCTCGTCGCGACCGTGCGACGCCACCACGACGGCGGAGGTGTCGGCCGCGATGGGCGCGGCCGGATCCACGCCGGAGCGCACGTCCCAGTCCAACGAGGTGCCGACCTTCACCAGCGCCCGCGCCACCGGCGCCTCGCCGTACACCGAGACCAGCACGGGCGGGATCATCGCCTCGAGGAAGATCTCCAGCGTTCCCCCGGACAGGCACGGGTTGCCGACGGTGCGCACTCCTTCCTCCGCGGGCCCGCCGTCGGACCGCGGGGTGATCCGCAGCAGGCCGGACTCCCCCGCCCGCAACAGCCGCAGGCTCTCCAGCCGCACGGTGGACTCCGCGCACACGCCGCCGACGAAGCCGTCGATCGTGCCGTCGGCCAGCACCAGCGCGCAGTCACCCGGCTTGGCGCTCGTCGGGCGCTCGGCCCGCACCACCGTGGCCAGCACGAACGGCGTGCGGCCCGTACGCAGCCCGTTCAGGCGTTCCAGGAGATCGGCCCTACTCATCGCTCACCGCCAGATCCGTCCGCATCGGCCGGCCCTGCACCGCCCGCCACACCTGCGCCGGGGTCAGTGGCATGTCGGCGTGCCGCACCCCGATCGCGTCCAGTACCGCGTTCACCACCGCCGCGGGCGATCCCACGGTCGCCGACTCCCCCACACCCTTGGCCCCGACGGGGTGGTGCGGTGACGGGGTGACCGTCGTCCCCAGCTCCCAGGACGGGCACTCCACCGACGTCGGCAGCAGGTAGTCCATGAACGACGCGCCGAGGTGGTTGCCGTCACCGTCGAACGCGATCAGCTCCATCAGCGCCATCCCGATGCCGTCGGCCAGGCCGCCGTGCACCTGCCCCTCGACGATCATCGGGTTGATCCGCACCCCGCAGTCGTCCACGGCGACGAACCGGCGGACCTTCACCTGGCCGGTGCCGGGGTCCACGTCGACGACGCAGATGTAGGCGCCGAACGGGAACGTCAGGTTGGGCGGGTTGTAGACGCACGACGCGTCCAGGTGGCCCTCCACACCCTCGGGCAGCTCCAGGTCGGAGTGGGCGGCCATCGCGATCTCGGCGATGGTCACCCCGACCCCCGGCACGCCGCGCACGTCGAACCGGCCCTTCGTCCACTCCAGGTCGTCGGGCGCCACCTCGAGCATCGCGGCGGCGACGATGCGGGCCCGCTCGCGCACCTTGCGGGCCACCACCACGGTGGCGGCACCCGACACCGGCATCGACCGTGACCCGTAGGTGCCCAGGCCGAACGGGGTGCGGTCGGTGTCGCCCTGCACGACGTCGACGTCGTCGGGCGAGATCCCCAGCTCCTCGGCCACGAGCTGGGCGAAGGTGGTCTCGTGCCCCTGGCCCTGCGACATGCACGACACGGCCAGGACGGCCGATCCGCCGGGGTGTATCCGCAGTTCCGCCCCGTCGGCCATGCCGAAGCCGAGGACGTCCATCATCTTGCGGGGCCCGGCCCCGACGGCCTCGGTGAAGAAGCTGATCCCGACGCCCATCACGGTGCCGCGCCCGGTCGCCTCGTACACGCGGCGCTGCGCAGCCTGCTCACGGCGCAGCTCGTCGTAGCCCGCCATCTCCATCGCCAGTGCCAGCGTCCGCGGGTAGTCACCGGAGTCGTACTCCCACCCCGTCGCGCACGTGTAGGGGAACTGCTCGGGCCGCAGCAGGTTGGCCATGCGCACTGCGGCCGGATCGAGGCCGAGGTCGTGGGCGAGCACGTCGACCATGCGCTCCACCAGGTACGACGCCTCGGTGATCCGGAACGAGCACGCGTACGCGACGCCGCCGGGCGCCTTGTTCGTGTAGACGCCGGTGACCCGGCAGTGCGCCGCCGCGATGTCGTAGGAACCTGTGAACGTGTGGAAGAACCCCGCCGGGAACTTCGACGGCTGCGCGGTGCCGTTGAAGGCGCCGTGGTCGGCCAGCACGCGCACCCGCAGACCCAGGATGGCGCCGTCCGCGGTGGCCGCGATCTCTCCACGCATGTGGTAGTCGCGGGCGAACGAGGTGGTCATGAGGTTCTCGGAACGGTCCTCGGTCCACTTCACGGGCGCGCCGGTGATCATCGAGGCCACCACCGAGCAGAGGTAGCCGGGGTACATCCCGACCTTGTTGCCGAACCCGCCGCCGATGTCCGGCGCGATGATCTGGATCTTCTGCTCGGGGATCCCGGCGATCGACGCGTACAGGGCCCGGTGCGCGTGCGGGGCCTGGGTGGTGGCGTACACGGTGAGCTTCCCGCTCACGCGGTCCGTGCTCGCGACGATGCCACAGGTCTCCAGCGGCGCCGGGTGCACGCGCGGGTAGAGCAGGTCGCAGGCGCTGACGTGGTCGGCGGCCGCGAACGCCGCGTCGGTGGCGGCCTCGTCACCGGCCTCCCAGTCGAAGATGTGGTTGTCGGTCCGCCCGTCCATCTCGTCGCGTACCAGCGGGGCGTCCGGCGCCATGGCCTGCCGGGCGTCGACGACCGGGGTGAGCGGCTCGTACTCGACGTCGATCAACGCGAGCGCGTCACGGGCGGCGTAGCGGTTCTCGGCGACGACGAACGCCACCTCCTGGCCCTGGTAGCGCACCTTGTCGGTGGCCAGCACGGCCTGGACGTCGTGGGAGAGCGTGGGCATCCAGGCCAGACCGCGCCCGGCGAGTATCTCGCCGGTGATCACGGCGCGGACCAGCGGATGCGACTCCGCCGCACTCGTGTCGACCGAGACGATCCGGGCGTGCGCGTACGGGCTGCGCAGCACCGCGCCGTGCAACATGCCGGGCAGCTGGATGTCGTCGACGAACCGCCCGTGCCCACGCAGGAAACGCGCGTCCTCCTTGCGCAGCATCGACCCGTGCCCCATCGGAGTGGGGTGGTCCGCCGCGGTGTCGGGCACGGGTCGTGAACGGAAATCAGCGTCGGGGCGGTGATTTCCGCGCACGGGCGCCGGAGGCGCACTCACGGGGCGGCCTCGGCGCGGGCCGCGTGAAGAACGGACCGGACGATGTTCTCGTACCCGGTGCACCGGCAGGTGATCCCCGAGAGGGCCGTCCGGATCTCCCCCGGCGACGGGTCGGGATTGTGGTCGAGCAGCCAGCGCGAGGTCAGCAGCATCGCCGGCGTGCAGAATCCGCACTGCAACCCGTGGCACAGGGCGAACGACTGCTGGACCTGGTCGAGTCCGAACGGCCCCTCCAGCCCCTCGACGGTGCGCACCCGCCGCCCGGACGCCATGGCCGCCAGCACGGTGCAGGACTTCACCGGCACGTCGTCCATCCAGACCACGCACGCCCCGCAGTTGGACGTGTCGCAGCCCCAGTGGGTGCCGGTCAGGCCGAGCTCGTCGCGCAGCAGGTGCACGAGCAGCAGCCGGGGCTCGATCTCGCGGGTGTGCTCGCGGCCGTTGACGACCAGGGTGACCTCCACGTCAGGCCGCCCGCTCGACGGCCAGGCGCAGCGCCCGGGTGGTGAGCTCGCCGGCGAGGTGCCGCTTGAAGTCGACGGGCCCACGCTGGTCGGCGGTGGGGCGGCAGTGCTGCGCCGCGAGCCGCCCCGCCTCGACGAGGTTGGCCTCCGTGGCGGTGCGCCCGCGGAGGAAGTCCTCGGCGGCCTGCGCCACGAAGGGCCCGACGGCCGTGAGCCCGATCCCGACCTCCGTCACGACACCGTCTGCGCCGACGGCGACGGCGGCCGCCACGGCCGCGACGGCCCAGTCCCCGGAGCGGCGGTCCACCTTCAGGTACGCGCTCCCGGCCGACCACAGCGGCACCCGCAACTCGACCAGCACCTCGGCCGGGCCGACCACCGTCTCGTAGGGGCCGGTGAAGAACTCCCGCATCGGGACGGTCCGGTCGCCGTCGGCCCCCCGGATCACCGCGACGGCCCGCAGCGCGCAGAACGCGCCGGAGAGGTCCTCGGACGGGTCGGCCTGACAGACGGATCCGCCGATCGTGCCGCGGTTGCGCACGACGGGGTCGGCGATCACGCGCTCGGCGTCGTGCAGCACCGCAAGCAGCGCCCCGACCTGCGCGGACCCGAGCAGGTCGGCGTGGCGCACCATCGCGCCGAGCCGCAGCAACCCCGGCTGCACCACGATCCCGGCCAGCTCGGTCAGGTCGTTGATGTCGATCAGCATCTCCGGCTGGGCCAGCCGCAGCTTCATCATCGGGATCAGGCTGTGCCCACCCGCGACCACGCGCGTCTCCGGTCCGTGGCGGGCCAGCAGCGCGATCGCGTGGTCGACGCTGGTAGCGCGCTGGTACTCGAAATGAGCTGGGACCTGCATCGTTCTCCCGCCGGTGGGTCCGGCCATGGTGGTCCCGCTGCCGGAGCCGGACAAGACCACTTAAGCCTTCGCTTAGGACGACTAGGTGCGTCGGTGCGACCGGGTGCAGCATGTGCCCCCCATCACACAGGACCACGCGAGTGAGGACCAATGGCGATCGAGTCCAGCGGCCACAGTGCGGGCAATCCGCGGATGTTCGAGCTCATCGAGAACGCCCCGAAGGAGGGCAGGAGCCCCACGATCTGGGCCTGGCCGCAGCTGACCGAGTACCTGAAGATCGCCGGCCAGCCGGTGGCCGGCCCGTGGCCCCCGCACCAGCAACCGCGCCCGGACCCCGAGGAGGACGTGCTGCCCGTCGCGGTGGCCGAACCGGAGCGCGAGCCGTACCGCCGTCCGCGCCCACGGTTGTAGAGGGGGAACCAGGGATGTATCCGTCACGCTTCCGGTACGAGGCGCCCCGCTCGCTCGACGAGGCCCGCGCCCTGCTCACCCGGTACGGCGACGAGGCCAAGATCCTCGCCGGCGGCCAGAGCCTCGTGCCCCTGCTCAAGCTGCGCTTCGCCGCACCCGAACTGCTCGTGGACATCAACAACATCCCCGGCCTCGACCACCACCACGAGGACGCGGACGGAACGCTGCACATCGGCGCGCTGTGCCGGCACGTGTCGCTGGAGCACTCGGAGCTCCTGCCCGGCCGGCACCCGCTCATGGCGTCGGCCGCGCCGCTGATCGCCGACCCGATCGTGCGCAACCGGGGCACTCTCGTCGGCTCGCTGTGCCACTCCGACCCCCAGGGCGACTGGGCGTCGGTGCTGCTCGCGCTCGGCGGCTCGATCGTCGCGCTCGGCCCGTCGGGACGACGGACGATCCCGGCCTCGGAGTTCTCGCTCGGCCCGTTCCAGAACGCCCTGCTGCCCGGCGAGATCGCGATCGAGGCCGTCGTCCCCGCCGCGCGGGGGCACGTCTCAGGCGTCTACCTGAAGCTGGAGCGGCGCGTCGGCGACTTCGCCACGGCCGGCGTCGCGGTGGCGCTGGAGATGTCCGGCGACACGGTCACGCGCGCGGGCATCGCCCTCACCGGCGTCGGCCCGAGCAACATCGCCGCCACCGCGGCCGAGCAGGCCCTGACCGGCCGCCCCCTGACCACGGACACGATCGACGAGGCCGCCGAGCTGGCGGCCGGGGCGGCCCGGCCCCGCAGCGACCATCGCGGCAGCGCGGCCTACAAGCGCCACGTGGTGGCGACGTTCGTCCGACGCGGGCTGTCCCGCGAGACAAGGGTGGCTGCCGCGTGAACGGTTCCGAGCGTCCCGGCGCCGGCGTGCGTCCGATCCTGGTGGGGAAGGAAACAGCATGAGTTACGGACAGTCCTCCGTCGTCCGCGAGGTCGGCGTCGACGAACGGCGCATTACCGTCATCGTCAACGGCGAGAAGCGCGTGGTGGAGGTGGAGCCCCGGCTGCTGCTGGCCCACCTGCTGCGCGAGGGGCTGGCGTTGACCGGCACCCACCTCGGCTGCGACACCACCAGCTGCGGGGCATGCACCGTGCTCGTCGACGGCACGCCGGTGAAGTCCTGCACGATGCTCGCGGTGCAGGCCGACGGGCACGAGATCACCACCGTCGAGGGGCTGGGCACGCCCAGCGAGCTCGACCCGGTGCAGGAGGGCTTCTCCCGCGAGCACGCGCTCCAGTGCGGATTCTGCACGCCCGGGATGATGCTGACCTCGCACGCCCTGCTGGAGAACAACCCCGACCCCTCCGAGGAGGAGGTCCGCTGGGCGGTCTCGGGCAACCTCTGCCGCTGCACCGGTTACCAGAACATCGTCAAGGCGGTCCTCTGGGCGGCCGAGAAGAAGTCGGGTGGGAAATGACTGCCGTTGACGAGGTCAAGATCGGCGGCATGGGCGCCAGCCGCCAGCGCGTCGAGGACGCCCGGTTCGTGCGCGGCCGCGGCAACTACGTCGACGACATCAAGCTGCCCGGCATGCTGCACATGGAGATCCTGCGCAGCCCGCTCGCGCACGCCCGGATCACCAGCATCGACACGAGCAAGGCCTGGGAGATTCCCGGCGTCCGGCTGGTGCTCACCGGCGAGATGATGGCCCAGCGCAACCTCGCCTGGATGCCCACGCTGTCCTACGACACCCAGGCCGTGCTGGCCACCGACAAGGTGCGCTTCCAGGGCCAGGAGGTGTGCGTCGTCATCGCCGATGACCCCTACATCGCCAAGGACGGCTGCGAGGCCGTCGTCGTGGAATACGAGCCGCTGCCGCCGGTGGTCAACCCGTTGCAGTCCAAGGCCCCCGACGCGCCGATCATCCGCGACGACAAGGAGGGCCAGACCGACAACACCTGCTACCGGTGGGAGGTCGGCGACGCCGCCGCCACCGAGCGCGCGTTCGCGGCCGCCGACGTCGTGTCGAAGCTCCGGCTGCACTACCCGCGCAGCCATCCCTCGCCCATCGAGTGCTGCGGCGCCGTGGCGGACTTCAACCCGGCCACGCAGAAGCTCTCGGTCTTCATGACCACGCAGGCGCCGCACATCATCCGGGCCGCATTCGCGCTGGTCACGGAACTGCCCGAGCACATGATCCGGATCATCTCGCCCGACATCGGCGGCGGGTTCGGCAACAAGGTGCCCGTCTACCCCGGTTACGTCGCGGCCACGCTCGCGTCGATCCTGCTGGGCAAGCCGGTGAAGTGGATCGAGGACAAGACCGGCAACCTGATCTCCACCGGGTTCGGCCGCGACATGTACCTCGACGCCGAGATGGCACTGAGCACCGACGGGAAGATCCTCGCCGTCCGGATGCACGCCGACACCGACCAGGGCGCGTTCTTCGCCGACGCCCAGCCCAGCAAGTTCAAGATCGGGCTGATGCACTCGGCGTTCGCCTGCTACGACATCGGCGCCGGTCACATCACCGCGCAGGGCCACTACACGAACAAGGCCCCCGGCGGCGTCGCCTACCGGTGCTCGTTCCGCGTCACCGAGGCGATGTTCTTCCAGGAACGGATGATGCAGGCCGCCGCGGTCGACCTGGGCATGGACCAGGCCGAGTTCCGGCGGAAGAACCTGCTCCACGACGACGCGTTCCCCGCGCGCACGCCGTTCGGGTTCCTCGTCGACTCCGGGCAGTACGGCAAGTGCCTGCAGATCGGTCTGGACGCGATCGGCTACGACCAGTTCAAGCTCGACCAGGCCGAGGCCCGCACCCGCGGCAGGCGCCTGGGCATCGGCATCTCGACCATGACCGAGCCGCTGGGGGCCGGCAACAGCCGCGAGTACGACATCCTCGGCATCAAGATGTTCGACTCCGCCGAGCTGCGGGTGCACATGACCGGCAAGGCGATCCTGCGGGTCGGGGCGAAGAGCCAGGGCCAGGGTCACGAGACGACGTGGGGCCAGATCGTCGCCCACGAGCTCGGCATCCCCGCCGCCGACGTCATCGTCGAGGAGGGCGACACCGACACCGCGCCGTTCGGCATGGGCACCTACGCCTCGCGCTCCACACCGGTCGCGGGCGCCGCGATCGCGATGGTCTCCCGCAAGATCCGGGCCAAGGCCCGCAAGCTCGCGGCGCACCTGCTGGAGGTGTCCGAGGAGGACGTCGAGTGGGAGCTCGGGCGCTTCTACGTCCGGGGTGCACCGGAGCGCGGCGCCACGATCCAGGAGTGCGCGATGGCCGCGTACTCCAACATGCCCGACGGCATGGAGCCCGGACTGGAGAACAACGCCTACTACGACCCGCCCAACCTGACCTGGCCCTTCGCCTGCTACATCGCGACGGTCGAGGTCGACCCGGAGACCGGCGTCTGGGACGCGCTGCGCGTCGTGGCCGTGGACGACTGCGGGGTGCGGATCAACCCGATGATCGTCGAGGGCCAGATCATGGGCGGGCTCACCGAGGCCTACGCCGCGGCGAGCATGCAGTTCCAGACCTACGACGCCGACGGCAACATGGTGGGCTCGAACTACATGGACTACCTGCTGCCCACCGCGTGGGAGACGCCCGGGTTCGAGCTGCACGAGGTGGTCACGCCCTGCCCGCACCACCCGCTCGGCGCCAAGGGCGTCGGCGAGTGCGCCACGGTCGGCGGGCCCGCCGCGTTCGTCAACGCGGTGCACGACGCCCTGTCCGACACGGGCGTCCGCAACATCGACATGCCGCTGCTGCCCGACCGCGTCTGGCAGGCCATCCAGGACGGCAGGGACGTGTCCGGAATGCCTCCCGTCAGGAGTGACTCGTGATCCTGCAGAACGAGTTCGAGGTGGCGGCGCCCGTCCACCGGGTGTGGGCCTACTTCCTCGACGTACCCAACCTGGCGCCGTGCCTGCCCGGCGCGTCGCTCGTCGGGGACGACGGGAACGGCCACTACCAGGGCAAGGTCGTGGCCGCGCTCGGCCCGGTGAAGCTGAACTTCAGCGGCGTCGCCGAGATCGTCTCCGCCGACGAGGACGCCCACCGGATGGTGCTCCACGCGGCCGGGTCGGAGGACCGGGGCCGCGGCGAGGCCGCCATGACGATCACCGCGACGATGGTGCCGTCGGGCCGGGGCACGAGGGTGAAGGTCGACCAGGACCTCACGGTCTCCGGCGCGGCGGCGCAGTTCGGCCGCGGCCTGATCGCCGACGTCACCGGCGTGCTGATGGGCAGCTTCGCCGACTGCGTCCAGTACAACATCGACAACCAGAGCTCGGGCGGCACCGCCACCGCCATCCGCGCGGCCGCGCCCGCCAGCGGGTTCGCGATCGGCCTGCGGGCCACGATCACGGCGCTCAAGCGGGTGTGGGCCCGCTTCTTCCTGCCCTACGACCGGAACAGGTGACGCAGATGGTGCTCTGGTGGATCGGCAACGCCGTCCTGCTGTTCGTCGTGCTCCCGGTGGTGATCGGGCTGCTCAACCGGGTGCTGTCGGCGGTGGAGCGCATCCGCGCGGCCTCAGACGACATCCTCACCCACGGGGTCGAGCTCACGGTCGAGCTGAACGACGTGCCGGCCCTGCTGGCCACGACCGACGAGACGGTCAGGCAGGTCGCCGTCGGCGCGACCCGGTACGCGGGCAGCGTCGCGGCGCTGCTCCCGGAGAAGGTGGAGGCCTGATATGCCGTTCGTCGCCTGGACCACGGTCGTGATCGCGGTACTGATCATCGCCGTCACGGCCGTCGGCCTGCTGCGGGTGGTCCTGCACCTGCGCCACGTGCACTTCACCCTCGGTTCCGTCGTCGTGGGGGTGCGCGCGATCGCCCACCAGACGCGCACGGTGCCGTCGGTGGTCGGATCGGTGAACGCGAACCTGGCCCCCGTCCGGGCCTGGACGGAGACTGTCTGATGGCCAAGGAGTTCGACTGCAGGACGGCCGGGAGCCCGTGCCACGCCGCGGTCACCGCCACCGACGACCACGACCTGGAGACCCAGATCTCGGGACACCTCAGGACCGTGCACGGGATCGAGCCCAACGAGACGCTGATGACCTACCTCGTCTCCACCGCGCGCGACAAGGACGGTGCGTGATGGTGCCCTTCGGATGGACGCTCGGCCTGATCATCGGCCTGGTGGTCGTGGTGGTCGTCGTCGCGCTGGTCACGCCGATCCTCGTGCTGGCCTACAGGATCGGCACCCAGGCCCGGGAGATCGACGAGGCGCTGGGCCGCTCGCGCACCAACACCGCCGGCCTGGCCGGGCTGAGTGAGACCATCGACCACGCCGGCGAGATCATCGGCGGGCTGCAGCGCGGTCGCGCGCGGTTGGGAGGCTGACGTGCCACTGTCGGACGGAGAGATCACCTACTGGACGGTGATCCTGGTGCTCGGTGCCGTGGTCATCGTCGCGGTCGTGGTGCTGCTGTCGCTGCTGATCGTGTTCGTGAAGCGCATCGACGCGGGTGTGCAGCAGGTGGCCGGAAACCTCATCGGGATCACCGCAAACACCAAGGACACGACGCTGATCACGACCGTCGGCGGCGGCCTGGACCTCGTCCTCGCCGAGGGCCTGCAGCACCACCTGTTCCTCGGCCGCGTCCTGGACAGCATCCCCACCCCCGCCGGGAGGGCCTGACATGGTGCTCCTGACCGTCATCGAGATCGTCGTGCTGATCGCCGGCCTGGCGTTCTTCCTCTACTGGACCGGATCGTTGCTGGGGAAGATCGCGACGACGCTGGAGGCAGGTGACGGCCTCGTGGAACAGATCCGCGACGACGCCACCCTGATCCGCCCCGGCCTGAAACACATCAACGCGACAGGAGCCCGGGTATCAGGGGCCCTACCCCTCCTCTACGGCTATGCGGAACAGATCGTCACGAAGGCCACTCCGACGCCCGGGCGCGAGGCGGTAGCGCGCCCCGCATCGGGAACCCGGAGGTCCCGGATCCTCGACACCGTCGGGTTCCGCGGGTGAGGTGAACGTGGTGGGGCTCGGCTTGCCCCGCAATCCCCACCACGTTCATCTCACGCGTGCCGGCCCCCGACCCACCTCGTCCAGGATCCGCTGCGGCTCCTGGTAGGTCTCGCATTTCGTGTCGCGGTAGATGCGCCAGCCCCTGTCCACCAGCCGTGTGTACCGCCCGACGTCGCGCAGCACCCACTCCGTACCGGCGTGCGCCTCGCCCTCGTACTCGATGCCGATCATGTGCTCGGGGTAGGCGAGGTCCAGCCACACCGCCCGGCGGGCCAGGTCGTGGGCGGTGTGCATCGGGGTGGTGACGCGCAGGTCCCCGACACACCGGATCTCGTCCCGGTAAGCGGCGCACGAACGGAGGGCGGGCTTCGGCGGCTCGTCCGTGGCCGGAACGGAGATGTCGGGAAAGTTCCGCCGGTACCCGGGCCCACCCTGTTCATCTCACGCGTGGTGCGGTCGGGTTGCCGATCGGTGACAACACACTGACGTCCGGCACCGTCGATACCTCCGCCGCGGTGAGTCCGGCAGCTCGGGAGCGCCGCCACACTCGGCGCACACCACACAGAGAGGTCGACCACCATGAACCCCACCTCCTCCCTCAGCAGCCCGGCGGCCCTGTCCGTGCTCGACCGCTGCGACCGGCGCAGCGCGGCCGCCCGGGTGCGCGCGGTTCTCCCCTCCGGTGGCGAGCTGCTGTTCTGCGGGCACCACGCCCGTCGCCACAGCACCCGGCTCGCGGAGATCGACGCCACGCTGCACATGTCGGACGTGCAGTAGCGTCCCACCTGCCGAGGCGGCCGCTGATCAGATCTGGTCACCGGAGCGGTGCGGGGGCAGGGGCGCGGTGTTCGGGGCGTCCCGGTACTCCCCGATCCATTCGTCGCGCCACTCGTTGTCGTACTGCTGCTCGTTGCAGAACGGGTGGTAGACCGCCACCAGCTCGTTGGTGATCATCTCGCGGTGTCCGCGGTTGCCGCCCGGGACCTCGAGGAAGGCGACGTGCACCTTCCACTTCGCGCCCGCGCGCTTCACCCAGCACGGCGCGCGCTTGTGCCGGAAGGGCAGGCCCTCCGCGGCGAGGTCGTCAGCGTGCCCGACGTAGATCACGGCGTACTTCTCGGCGTCGGGGTCGGGCTTGTAGAGCACCGCGTAGACACCGGGCCGATCGGGCGGCGTCCAGCTGCCCAGCACGCGCGGGCCGGAGAACGCGTAGCCGGCGAGCGAGCCCAGCCGGATCATTCGAGCTCCGCGTCCTCGGCCTCGCTGACCGCCTCGGCGCGCACCACCTCGAAGACCGGTAGTCCGGCCTTCCGTGCCGCGGAGTCGAACTCGGCCCGGCCCCGCTCGAGGGCCTCCTCGCGCGTCTCCGCCTCGACGACGAGCTGCGCTCCGTAGCGGTTCGTGCCGATGCCCGACGCGATACCACCGGACGGGGCCACGGCGTCGGCCAGCTCCACGATCTCGGTGAGCTCCATGACTCGGTCGCCCTCGGCTTCGACGGCGACGCTCCACCTGGTCATGTCGTCTCTCCTACCGCAGTTCGGGAAGCAGCACGGCGAGTTCGGCGAGGCTGCTCAGGTCGTGGCCCGACAACAGCACGTCGATGTGCGGCTCGGCCACCATCATGCCCATCGTCGACGGCCGCCAGGAGGCGTCGTCGCCCTTGTGCGGGTTCATCCACACGATGCGGTGGCAGAGCCGGGTGAGCCGCTCCAGCGCGGTGTTCAGGGTGTCGGGTTCGCCGCGGTCCAGGCCGTCGGAGCAGATCACCACGACCCCGCCGCGACAGACGCGGCGCCCCCAGCCGCGCACGAACTCGTCGACGGAGTCGCCGATCCGGGTGCCGCCCTCCCAGTCGACGACGTGCGCGGCGGCCTCCGCGAGCGCGTCGTCAGGGCTGCGCTTCTGGAGAGGCACGGTGATGCGCGTGAGGCGGGTGCCGAAGCAGAACACCTCGACCTTCCGGGAAGCCCGGCCCGCGGAGTACGCGAACTGCAGGAGGGCACGGGAGTAGTCGGCCATCGAGCCCGACACGTCGAGGATCAACACCAGCGGCCGGAGCTTGACCCGCCGGCGCCGGCGCCGCAGGGCCACCGGTTCACCGTGCATCCGCAGCGAGTCGCGGACGGTGCGGCGCAGGTCGGGCTGCCCGCGGCGGGGCGCAGGCCGGGTGCGACGGGTGCGACGGCGCGGCGGGGTCAGCCGGATCTGCTCCATCAGCCGACGCAGTGCCCGCAGCTCGGCGGGGGTGCAGGCGGCGAAGGACTTGTGCCGCAACGTGTCCACCCCGGACGCGACGAGCCCGAGCCGCGTCTCGTCTTCCTCTTCACGCCCGTCCTCGGGAGCTTCGGTGGCGGGCACCTCCAGCATCGCCTCGGCCTCGACCGTGTCGACCTTCAGCTGGAGCAGCTCCTCGACCGGGTTGCGCTCGCCGAGGAAGAAGCCGCGGAACACCTCGTCGTAGATCTCGATGTGGTCGCGCCTGCTGATCATCGACGTGCGCCCGGCCCAGTAGAGGTCGACGAGATCGGTGGGGTCCAACGGGACCATGGCCGCGCAGAAGGTCTCGATGTCACCGGAGCCGACGGCGATCCCGCGGGCCCTCAGCGCCCGCCCGAAGTCGACGAGCAGGCTGATGATCATCGGGTCAGTTCGTCGAGGTTGTCCCGGGCCAGCTCCATGTCCTCGCGCTCCTTGAGCACCGAGCCCAGGGTGACGTCGGCGGCGTCCGGGGTCAGGTCGGTCTCGCCGAGGAACTCCAGCGTGCGGGCCCAGTCGATCGTCTCGGCGACACCGGGCGGCTTGGCCAGGTCCATCTCCCGCAGCCGGCGCACCGCCGCCACCACCTTCCGCGCCAGCTCCCGACCGACCCCGGGCTGCCGCACGGTGACGATCTCGATCTCGCGCTCCTGAGTGGGGTAGTCGATCCAGTGGTACATGCAGCGGCGCTTGAGCGCGTCGTGCAGCTCCCGGGTGCGGTTGGACGTGAGCACCACCAACGGCGGGGACGGCGCGACGATCGTGCCGATCTCGGGGACGGTGATCTGGAAGTCCGAGAGCATCTCCAGCAGGAAGGCCTCGAACTCGTCGTCGGCGCGGTCGATCTCGTCGATGAGCAGCACCGCCCGATCGCCGGCGCGCACGGCCTGCAGCAACGGGCGTTCCAGCAGGAACGCCGGGCCGAACAGCTTCTCGACCGCGGCGTCGTCGCTGACTCCGCGATCCGACATGGCTCGGATGTGCAGCAGCTGGCGGGCGTAGTCCCACTCGTAGAGCGCCTGGTTGGTGTCGATGCCCTCGTAGCACTGGAGCCGGATGAGGTCCCGCCCGAGCACCGCTGCCAGCACCTTCGCGATCTCGGTCTTGCCGACTCCCGGCTCGCCCTCGAGCAGCAGGGGACGGCGCAGGGAGAGCGCCACGTAGACGGCGGTGGCCAGCCCGCGGTCGGCCAGGTAGTCGGCGCCGCGCAGGGCCTCGGTGAGGTCGGCGACGCCGGTGATGGTGGTCAGTGTCCGGGCTCCCCTGCGCCCAGGACGATCTCGCGCAGGCTGGTGGCGCCCGGGACGATCTTGCCTTCGCGCTCGAGGCGCGCGCGCCACGCGGTGCGCTGGTCGTCGTCGACGGGACCGGCGGTGGAGTCGCCGTCGAGGGCACCGAAGCCGATGTTCTTCATGTTGCGGCAGACCTTGGCGTTGCTGGGGCCGGCGTCGGTGCCGCTGCGGCGCTGCGCGGTCCAGATTCCCCGCAGCACGGACATCGCCTCGTCATCGGCGTCGGTGGACCGTTCGTGGGCCATGTGCCGGATCTCCCTCACCGTCGGACTGCTCGGACATGGTGGCCCGGGTCACGCGCCTCGGCAATCGACGAATAACCGATCGCTTAGTGGAGACGGGCGTCACACTAGCCCCATGACGCTGACCCAACTGAGCGCGTTCGTGCTGGTCGCCCGGCTCGGATCGGTCAAGGCGGCGGCGAACGCGCTCGGGGTCAGCGAGCCGGCGGTCTCCCAGGCCCTCGCGGCACTGCGCAAGTACCTCGACGATCCACTGCTCGTCCGCAGCGGGAGCGGCATGACGATGACGGCGGGCGGCAGCAGGCTCCTGACGATCGCGGCGCAGATGGTGTCGCTCGGGGCGGAGGCCGAGTCCGCCGTCCGGTCCGCGCAGGGAGCGCCCGAACAACTGCGGCTGGTGGCGCCGAACTCGATCGTCGAGTTCGTCGCCGGCCCGATGGCGGACGCGTTCACGGCGCGGTCGGCCGGGTCGATCGAGGTCTCGGCGGGGGTCTCGGCCACCGCCGAGATGGGAGTACTGGTCTCGCAACGGCTCGCCGACCTCGCCCTCGGCCCCTACCTGGGTGGCGACCGCAGCCTCGGGCTGGTCAGCGAACCGGTCTTCCGCTGCCGGCTCGTGGTGCTGGCCGCACCCGACGCCCGGTTGCGCGGCGCCCCGACCCAGTGGCCGTGGCTGGTGGAACCGGCCGCCACCGACCCGGACAGCGACGTGAGTCGCCTGCTGCGCAACCTGGGAGTGCCCGACTCCCGGCTGAGCGTCTTCCCCAACCAGACCGCCGCATGGGAGGCCGCCGCGCGCGGCGCCGGGGTGGCGCCGGGCATCGCCCACCTCGCCGTGCACCAGCTGCGACGCAGGGAACTGCAGGTGGTGGACGTGCCCGGCACGCCACTGGAGCTGTGCTGGCACGCCACGACGCTGCCGATCGACCGCCGCTCTCCGGCGGCCGCGTCCCTGCGCCACTTCCTCGGCACGCCCGAGGCGATGAAGCTGCTGCGCGCACCCGGCGCGGGCGTACCGCCGTCGCGTTTCCGACCTCCGGTGTACGTGACCATCTGGAGTTGAGCGACTGGGCCGAACGGTCGCATTCAGTATCGCAGTCCGTAGCCGGTAGTACACCTTCCGACAAACAGCGGTAGGGTCGCCCCTCTCGTCACCCCGGCTTCCCGAAATGGTACAGATCACGATGTGGAAATGGCTCCTCGATGTCCTGCCGCACGGGTACTCACTCGACGAGAACGAGTGGCAGCGTCGGCACCGACTTCTCCTGTGGCTGCTCGGACTGCACGTCCCGGCGCGCACGGTCTCCCGGCTGCGCTCTCCCACTTGACCGGAATCTGCGCATCGAGCTGGTTGCTCAGCCGTTGGACAGCCAGCAGGTTGGGGCGGGCAGACCGCGGCGACATGATGAGGACACCCTCCTGCAGCTCGTAGCGCGCCGAGTTGTCCTCCGGAAGAGCGACGAACTCCTCCAGCGTCATGAGCCCGTGATGCAGCGGCATGGCCATGACGGCAGTGTGCCGTACCGGGCAGACCGTTCGTGGGAGAACGGCGGAGCTCAGCCCGCCAGCGCCCGCACGACGCGAGACGGGGACGGGCGGCCCAGCTGCTCCGCCATCCACGTGCTGGTGGCCACGAGCGCGTCGAGGTTCGCCCCGTGGGTGATACCGAGCCCGTCGAGCATCCAGACGAGGTCCTCGGTGGCGAGGTTGCCGGTGGCCGACTCCGCGTACGGGCAGCCGCCCAGGCCGCCCGCGCTGGCGTCGACGGTGGTGACGCCTTTCCGCAGCGCGGCGAGCGTGTTGGACAGCGCCTGGCCGTAGGTGTCGTGGAAGTGGACGGCGAGCTGGTTGACCGGCACCCCACCCTCGACGCACGCGTCGAGGACGGCGTCGACGTGGCCCGGGGTGCCGGTGCCGATCGTGTCGCCCAGCGACAGCTGGCCGCAACCCATCTCCACCAACCTCCGGCCCACCGCGGCCACCTGGCCGGGGGCGACGGCGCCCTCCCACGGGTCGCCGAAGCACATCGAGACGTAGCCGCGGACGCGTAGACCCTCCGCGCGGGCGCGGGTGACCACAGGGGCGAACATCGCGAACTGTTCGTCGAGGGTGCGGTTGAGGTTGCGCTTCGCGAACGTCTCGGTGGCGCTGGCGAAGATCGCGATGTGCCCAACGCCGGCGGCCAGGGCGCGGTCGAGACCGCGGCCGTTGGGAACGAGCACCGGATAGTCGAGACCCGCGCGGCGGGCGAGGCGGCGCAGCAGGTCCTCGGCGTCGGCGAGCTGGGGCACCCACTTCGGGTGCACGAAGCTGGTGGCCTCCAACGTGGTCAGACCCGCGTCGGCGAGGCGGTCCAGGAACTCGACCTTCACCTCGACGGGCACCACGGTGGACTCGTTCTGCAGCCCGTCGCGGGCACCGACCTCGTAGATCGTGACCTCGGCCGGCAGATCCGCGGCCGGAACGACCATCGGCAGCTCAGTTCTCATCCGCGACCTCCTGGTACAGCAACGCGTGCACGCGTTCCACGCCCGGCACGTCGTCGAACTCCAGCGGCTCGTCGGACGCCGACTCGATGATGAGGGTGCCGCAGCCGAGCAGCCGTTCGACGAACGTGTGCCGGAACTGCACGCTGTTGATCCGGCTCATCGGGATGTCGATGCCCTGCCGCGACAGCACGCCCTCCCGGATCAGCACCCGCCGCGTGGTGACCACGAAGTGCGTGGTGCGCCAGCGCAGAACGGGCCGGAGCGTGAACCGGCCGATCACCCCGAGGCCCACCACGGCGATGGCGAGCCATCCCCAGGGCGCCCAGGGCTGGGCCCGCACCAGCGCCGCCAGGAACGCGCCCAGCGCGACGACCACCAGCAGCACGATCACCGGGAGCACGAGCATCTTCCAGTGCGGGTGCTTGTGCATGACGATCTGCTCGCCGGAGACGAGGAGATCGTCCGGATATGCCACGGCGTCACGGTAGCGCCCGATCAGCCGGGCACGACCGCCAGGACCTCTGTGTAGCCCACACCGATCGGGCTGAGCAGCACCCGGCCACCGAGCGGCGAGGCGAGGCGGACCGGGTAGTCGGCCGTGCGACCGACGAGGTCGGTGGCGCAGTCGGGCGACGGCGTACCGGGCTGCACGCCGTACGGGACGGCGCGCAGGCCCACGACGACGGCGGCAGCGGACTCCAGTGCCGCCGGTTCGTAGCGGAGCAGCTGTCCGCCGGGGCAGACAGGTCCGGGGGCCGGCAGGTTGACCGTCACGGTGCTCCCGTCGGCGCCCAGATGAGCCCCACCGCTCATCACCAGGGCGTTCGGTCGCCGCGGCCAGAACGCCGAATCGGCGACCGCGGGCCACGCGAGCGGCTCGACGGCGCCGGGTGCCGTGAACAGCCACGCCGGGAGGGTCAGCGGCCCGCGGTCGGAACCGAACGTCGCGGTGCCCAGCTCGACGTTGGTGATCCGCAGCGGCGGGCCACCCGGCGCCGACGGCTTCTCCGGCGCGGTGGCCCGGAGGGCGTCGAAGGCCTGCTGCGCGGTGCGCGTGGGCAGCTCGGCCGGGCCTCCGGGCATCGCCACGGGCAGCGTCGGCGGCGGATCGGACGGCAGTGTCGCCGCCAACTCGTAGCGGCCGTCGAGGGCAGCAACCTTGGCGTCACCGTCCGAGCCGAACCCGGAGGCGCCGATCAGCGGGGGCGCGCTGATCAGGATCGGGCGCGGCCGGGCGTCGGCCGGGAACTGGTCCCATGCGGCGAGCACGGCCCGGTCGGGGTTGAACCACATCGGCACATCGGGCGCAGCGCCTGTTGCCGGTGGCCCGCCGCCGGCTTCACCGCAGCCTGTGGCCGCGACCAGGGCGCAGAGCAGCAGAGCCGACGCCCGCAACGTCCTCGCTGACCGCATCGCCCGATGGTCCCGCGCGGGTACCGGGCCGTCCAGCAGCTCAGTCGGCCGGACGGACGTGCACCACGTCGCCGGCCGCGACGGCGCGCCGGTGCCCGGCCGGGTCGAGCAGCAGCAGCCGCCCGTCGCGGTCGACGTCCTCGGCGATGCCGGTGTGGACCGTGCCGCCCGGCAGCTCCACACGCACCTCGGCGCCCAGGCTCGCGCAGCCCGCGCGGTAGTCGGTGCGCAGGCGGGTGGTGTCGGGATCGCCCCGGCCGTCGCGCCAGGCCTGCTCGCGCTCGGCGAGGCGGCTCAGCAGCGCCACCAGCACCTCGGCGCGGTCGACGTCGACACCCTCGGCCGCGAGCGACGTGGCGCCGGTCTGGTCGGCCGGGGCGGAACCCACGTTGAGCCCGATGCCCACGACGATCGCCGGCTTCGTGGGGTCGGCGACCTCCGCGAGGATGCCCGCCGCCTTGCGCTGCCCGACTCCGAGCAGGAGGTCGTTGGGCCACTTCAGGCCGGCCGTGGCGACGCCGAGCCCGCGCACGGTGTCGAGCAGCGCCAGCCCGGTGAGCAGCGGCAGCCACCCGAACCGCGACGCCGGGACGCCGATGGGCCGCAGCAGCACGCTGACCGTCAGGCCGGAGCCGGGCGGCGAGACCCATGAGCGGGTCAGCCGCCCGCGTCCCGCCTCCTGGTGCTCGGCCACGAGGACGGTGCGGTCGGGGGCGCCCGCAGCGGCTGCGGCCAGCAGGTCGGCGTTGGTGGAGCCGGTGGACTCCACCACGTCGACCTGCGCCCAGGTCCCGAGCAGCGCCGCGCGCAGACCTTCGGGATCGAGCGGCCGGGTCGTCCGGTTCATGCCGCGGGACGCTACCGGCGGGCATCCCACGCCGTGCACCTCAACAGCCCACGGGCATCCCCCGAGCGACGGGCGGGCGGCCTCCGTCGCCGGGCGCGCGGCGGGAGCGTGACGCAGACCGCTCCGGTACGCCCACCCGTGCGGTTACCGGCGGGTTAGGCTCTCCATTCATGAGTGCTGCAACGGAGCCGCTGCCGGACGCCGAGCCCGACATTCACACGACCGCAGGCAAGCTGGCCGACCTCCACCGGCGCACCGAGGACGCGGTGCACGCCGGAACCGAGGCCGCCGTCGAGCGCCAGCACGCCAAGGGCCGGCAGACCGCACGCGAGCGCATCGACCAGCTGCTCGATCCCGGCTCGTTCGTCGAGATCGACGCGCTGACGCGGCACCGTTCCACGAACTTCGGCATGGAGGCCAAGCGCCCGTTCGGCGACGGCGTCGTCACGGGCACCGGCACCGTCGACGGCCGCCAGGTAGCGATCTTCAGCCAGGACGCCACGGTGTTCGGCGGCGCGCTCGGCGAGGTCTACGGCGAGAAGATCGTCAAGGTCATGGACCTCGCGCTGAAGACCGGCATCCCGATGATCGGCATCAACGACGGCGGCGGCGCGCGAATCCAGGAGGGCGTGGTCGCGCTCGGCCTCTACGGCGAGATCTTCGTCCGCAACGTCCGCAGCTCCGGCGTGATCCCGCAGATCTCGCTCGTGATGGGCCCGTCGGCGGGCGGCGCGGTGTACTCCCCCGCGCTCACCGACTTCATCGTGATGGTCGACGGCACCAGCAACATGTTCATCACCGGCCCGGACGTGATCAAGACCGTCACGGGCGAGGACGTGGAGATGGAGGAGCTCGGCGGCGGCCGGGCCCACAACTCCAAGTCCGGTGTGGCGCACTACAACGGCAGCGACGAGGAGGACGCGCTCTCCTACGTCAAGGAGCTGCTGAGCTACTTGCCCAGCAACAACCTCGCCGAGCCGCCGACCTACCCGGCGCCGGAGCCGACCTCGGGCTCGATCGCCGACGACCTCACCGAGACCGACCTCGAGCTCGACACGCTCGTGCCGGACTCCCCCAACACCCCCTACGACATCCGCGAGGTGATCACCCGCGTCGTCGACGAGGGCGAGTTCCTCGAGGTGCACGAGCTGTTCGCGCCCAACATCGTGGTCGGGTACGGCCGGATCGAGGGGAAGTCGGTCGGGGTGGTGGCCAACCAGCCCACCCAGTTCGCCGGCTGCCTCGACATCGACGCCTCCGAGAAGGCCGCGCGGTTCGTGCGCACCTGCGACGCGTTCAACATCCCGGTGGTCACGTTCGTCGACGTCCCCGGCTTCCTGCCCGGCACCGAGCAGGAGTGGAACGGCATCATCCGCCGCGGCGCCAAGCTGATCTACGCCTACGCCGAGGCCACCGTCCCGAAGGTCACGGTGATCACGCGCAAGGCCTACGGCGGCGCGTACGACGTGATGGGGTCCAAGCACCTGGGCGCCGACATCAACATCGCGTGGCCCACCGCCCAGATCGCCGTCACCGGCGCCGCCGGCGCGGTGAGCATCCTCTACCGCAAGGAGCTCGCGAAGCTCGAGGGCGACGAGCTCGCCGCCAGGCGCGCCGAGCTGCAGCAGGACTACGAGGACACGCTCGCCAACCCCTACATCGCGGCCGACCGCGGCTACATCGACGGCGTCATCCCGCCGTCGCACACCCGGGGCTATGTCGGACGGGCGCTGCGGACGCTGTCCACCAAGCGCGAGGCTGTTCCTGCTCGCAAGCATGGAAACATCCCGCTCTAGCGCGGCTTCGCCGCCCGTGCGCGGAAATCACTGCCAGAGCAGTGATTTCCGCGCACGACCGACCGTAGGGAGGCTGCCGTCATGACCGACGGACAATCCACACCCGAGGAACGCCGCGCCCTGTTCCGCGTGGTCCGCGGTGAACCGACCGCCGAGGAGCTGGCCGCTCTCACGGTCACGCTGGCCGCGGTGGCGGGCGCCGGAGGCGAAGCACCGGTGCCGAAACCCCGCAGCGCATGGAGCGAGCCATTGCTGCGCGCACCGCTGAGCCCCGGCCCGGGCGCGTGGCGCACCTCGACCCTGCCGCGCTGATCGAGCCGCGAGATGACACTCAGAGCGATCACGCCGTGATCCGACCACGCCGACCGCCATCTCACGCGCGCGGCGCGGCCGGAACAGGGGCAGGATCAGGGGCATGAAGGCCACCTGGAACGGCGCCGTGATCGCCGAGAGCGACTCCACCGTCGTCGTCGAGAACAACCACTACTTCCCCGCCGGATCGGTGAAGGCGGAGTACCTGCGCGACTCGGCCACCACGACGGTGTGCTCGTGGAAGGGCACCGCGAGCTACAAGACGCTCGCCGTGGACGGCAAGGAGAACGCCGACGCCGCGTTCTACTACCCGCAGCCCAAGGACGCGGCCACGCAGATCAAGGACCACTTCGCGTTCTGGAAGGGCGTCACCGTCAGCGCGTGACTCCACCCCGGGGTGGAGGCCCGCCTCCACCCCGGATCCGTCGACGGACCGACGAATCCCGCGCGCGATCCGAGCACTCTCGACGCCATGGACAACGCCGCACTCTCCACCTACCTGATCCCCGTCGCCGCAGTGGTGTGGATCATCTACCGCCAGTTCGTCGGGCGGTTCGTCGCACAGGGCGCAACGATGGTGCTGCCGCTGATCCTGGTCGTGTGGGGGCTCGTGCAGGCCGCCCAGGCCGACATTCGCTGGGGCACACTCGCCGTGCTCGTGGTGGCCGGTGACCTGGTGCTCACCGCCGCACTCGGCGCCGTCCGCGGAGCCGCCATCCGGCTGAGTCTGCGCGAGGGCTACCTCTACCGCCGGGGTGGCGTGCCGAGCCTCGTGCTGTGGGCGTTGTCGATCGGCGTCCGCGTGCTGATCGCCGTGCTCGCTGCCGGCACGTCGGCCGGGCCGGCCACGGCGGCCACCCTCACCCTCGGGTTCGGCGTCAGCATCGCCGCGCAGTACGCCGTCCTCGCCGCCCGCGTCCGCGCCGACGGCCGGCCGGTCCGCCCGGCCGGGGATCGACGCGACGCCCGGGCGCGCGCCACACTCGACCGGTGACCGAGGGCTGGCGATGACCGAGGACTGGGGCCCCCTCCGGATCGTCGGCAACCTGATCTGGTTGCCGATCATCCTGGTGGCCACGTTCGTGGACGGCGTCCGGATCGAGCACCTGGCCCCGGCGATCATCGCCGCCGCGGTCGCGAGCGTCGCGTGGATCGTCACCGGATTCCAGTGGGAGAGCCCACCGTGGCTGGGGCCGACCGCGATCGTGGTGCTCGCGGCGGCCGGTGTCGCGTGCCTCGCCGCCGTCGGGACCTGGTCCACGCCACTGTCGTTCTGCATCTACGCCGTGGTCGTCGCGGGGGTCCGGTTGCCCGTGCCCGCGGCCGTCGCGATCGCGGCCGGTGCCGGGACGGGCGTGTTCCTGGTGCTGCGCACCGAGCCTGGCGGGCTGCCCGTCCTCCTGCTCGGCCTCGTCGCGATCCTGCTGTTCGGGATGGGCCGCCGCGAGAGCAGGCGCCGGGCCGAGCAGCGCGAACTGGCGCTCGTGGCGGGCGCCCGGGTCACCGAGGAGCACGCCAGGGCCGCGGCGCTGGCCGAGCGGGCCCGCATCGCCCGCGACGTCCACGACGTGCTCGCCCACTCGCTCTCGGCACTGGCCGTCCAGCTGCAGGGGGCCCGGCTGATGGTGCAGCGCGACGGCGCCCCGCCCGACACCGTCGCCCAGATCGAACGGGCCCAGCGCCTCGCCGCCGACGGCCTGGCCGAGGCCCGGCGCGCCGTCACGGCACTGCGGACCGAGCCGGTGGACCTCGCGGCCGGGCTGCGCGCCCTCGTCGACGAGACCCCCGCCGCCACGCTCGAGATCGACGGCGAGCCCGACGCCGTCGGCGCCACCGCCCACGAGACCATCCTGCGCACCGCCCAGGAGGCGCTCTCCAACGTGCGCAAGCACGCGCCCGGGGCGCCGGTGTCGGTGCGGCTGTCGCACCACGACGGCGCCACGGAGCTGGAGGTTCGCGACCATGCGGGGCCACCCGCGCCGGCCCGGGCCGGAGGCTACGGTCTGGTCGGGATGGCCGAGCGCGCCGCGCTGGCCGGGGCGCAGCTCGACGCGGGACCGGTGGAGGACGGATGGCGGGTACGGCTGACGATTCCGTGACCGACCTGCGGGTCGTCCTCGCCGACGACCAGACCATTGTCCGCGAGGGCCTCGTGACGCTGCTCGGGCTGCTGCCCGGCATCCAGGTCGTGGGTGCCGCAGCCGACGGCGAACGGGCTGTCTCCCTCGTCGCCGAACACGCCCCCGACGTACTGCTCACCGACCTGCGCATGCCCGTCTGCGACGGCGTCGAGACCACCCGCCGCGTGCGGGCCGAGCACCCGTCCGTCGCCGTCGTCGTGCTCACCACCTACGCCGACGACGCCTCCGTCCTCGACGCGCTGCGCGCCGGCGCCGTCGGCTGGCTCTCCAAGGACGCCGACGCCGAGGCGATCGGGCACGCGCTGCGCTCGGCCGCGGCCGGCCAGTCGACGATCGACTCGGCGGCGCTGGCCCGGCTCCTCGCGTCCGGCCCGACCCCGCCCGCCGCCCCGCCGGACGGCCTCACCGCCCGCGAGGCCGAAGTGCTCGGGCTCATCGCCGCAGGCCTCTCGAACGGCGAGATCGCACGGCGGCTCGTCGTCAGCGAGGCGACGGTGAAGACGCACGTCAACCGGGTGTTCGCGAAGGCCGGGCTGCGCGACCGGGCCCAGGCGGTGGGCTACGCCTACCGCCACGGGCTCGTCCCCGGCTGAACATCAAACCCCCATCAAACGGGCCTAAATCCAGATCAAGTCGCTGGAGCCCCGTGCGTGACCCGACCCACACTCGGATCACGAACAATGGAGGCTCCGATGGACATCATGACCAAGGTAGTAGTCCTCGTGGTCGTGGGGCTGATCATCCTGATCACCCTGCTGGGCGAGTTCGGCCGGCGGTCGGGCGGCGGTCGCCGCATCCGTGGTTCGCGCCGCGGCGGGGCGGGCGACAGCTCGCCCGCCGAGCTGGTGCCCGCCCACCTCTGATCTCCGCGTTCGCTCCCGAGAAGGAGAAGACCCATGACCGGAATCCTCGTCATCCTCGTGATCCTCGCGGCCGTCGTCGTCGCAGGTCTCCCCCGCAGCCGCGGCCACCGCCGTGGCTCGGGCGCCCGCAGCGACGCCGGATGGTTCGCCGGCGGCTTCGGCGGCGTCGACGGCGGGGGTCACCATCACGGCGGTTACGGCGGCGGCCACCACTCCGGCGGGTTCGACGGCGGCGGCTTCGGCGGCGGGCACGGTGGTGGCGGCGGGGGTTGCGGCGGCGGCAGCTGAGGTGACCGATCGCTGATCGCGGCACCCGGCCCCGTAGGGTCGGGCGCCGTGCGCGTCGTACTGGCCTCGGCCTCCCCCGCCCGCCTCGGAATCCTGCGGGCGGCGGGCATCGATCCGCTCGTGGAGGTCTCCGACCTCGACGAGGAGGCCCTGCTCGCATCCGTTCCGAACGCCTCACCCGGCGAGAAGGTCACGACGCTGGCCGGCGCCAAGGCCACCACCGTCGCCCGTCGCATCGCCGACGCCCACCCCGACGCGCTCGTGATCGGCTGCGACTCGATGCTCCACCTCGGCGACGAGCTGGTCGGCAAGCCCGCCGACGCCGACGAGGTGCGGCGCCGCTGGAGCGCCATGGCCGGCGGGGTGGGTGAGCTGGTCACCGGGCACGCCGTGCTGCGGATGGTCGACGGCGAGATCGACCGCGTCGCCGAGGGCCACGCCGTCACCGCCGTCCGGTTCGGATCCCCGAGCGAGGCCGAGCTGGAGACCTACATCGCGAGCCGCGAGCCCCTGGCCGTGGCGGGCGCGTTCACCCTCGACGGGCTGGGCGGCTGGTTCGTCGAGGGCGTCGACGGCGACCCGTCGAACGTCATCGGGCTGAGCCTGCCGCTGCTCCGCCGCCTCCTCGCGGGCGTCGGCGTGACGGTCACGGACCTGTGGCGCAAGGTCTAATCTCGGGCACATGGCCCTGCAGAACGACCACGATCCGAAGCTCGCCGCCTACGCCCACCCGGAACGGCTGGTCACCACGTCGTGGCTCGCCGACACCCTGGGCACCCCCGGGCTGGTCGTCGTCGAATCCGACGAGGACGTGCTGCTCTACGACACCGGGCACATCCCGGGTGCGGTGAAGGTCGACTGGCACACCGAGCTCAACGACCCCGTCACCCGCGACTACGTCGACGGCGCCGGCTTCGCGCGGCTCTGCGGTGAGCGCGGCATCGCCCGCGACAGCACCGTCGTCATCTACGGCGACCGCAACAACTGGTGGGCAACCTACGCGCTGTGGGTGTTCAGCCTGTTCGGCCACGCCGACGTCCGCATCCTCGACGGTGGGCGGGCCAAGTGGGTGGCCGAGGGCCGCGAGATGATCACCGAGCAGCCCAAGCCCGAGACCGTCGAGTACCCGGTGGTGGAACGCGACGACACCGTGATCCGCGCGTTCAAGGACGACGTCCTGGCCCATCTGGGCAAGCCTCTGGTCGACGTGCGGTCGCCCGGTGAGTACTCCGGCGAGCTGCTGCACATGCCCGACTACCCGCAGGAGGGCGCCGTCCGCGGCGGCCACATCCCGGGTGCGGCCAGCGTGCCGTGGGCCCGCGCCGCGGCCGAGGACGCCACGTTCCGCTCCCGTTCCGAGTTGGAAGCCATCTACCTGGAGGAGCAGGGGCTCACGGCCGACGACGACGTGGTGGCCTACTGCCGCATCGGCGAGCGCTCCAGCCACACCTGGTTCGTGCTCACCTACCTGCTGGGGTTCGAGCACGTCCGCAACTACGACGGCAGCTGGACGGAATGGGGCAACGCCGTGCGCGTCCCGATCGTGCAGGGCACCGAGCGGGGACAGGCGTGACGCTGCCCCCGCAGCTGGAGGAGCTGGTCGAGGACTTCTCGGCGGTCGGGCCCAAGGACCGGCTCCAGTTGCTGCTGGAGCTCTCCCGGGAACTCCCGGATCTTCCCGAGCGCTACGCCGACGCCGCCGACACGATGGAGCAGGTGCACGAGTGCCAGTCGCCGCTGTTCCTGGCGGTGGAGGTGGATGACGGCAAGCGTGTCCATCTGTTCTTCTCGGCTCCACCGGAGGCCCCCACCACCCGGGGCTTCGCGTCGATCATGCACACCGGCCTCGACGGCGAGCCCGCCGCCGAGGTGCTGGCGGTGCCCGACGACTTCTACGTGGCGCTGGGCCTGGCCCAGGCCGTGAGCCCGCTGCGGCTGCGCGGGATGTCGGCGATGCTCTCGCGCATCAAGAAGCAGGTGCGCACGGCGATCGCCTGAGCCGAGTGCTCCTCGACCGGAGGCGCGGCCGGAACATGGGTCGTGATCGTGGTCGGCGCCCATATCAGCGAACCTCAAGTCCTGGTGAAGAAGATTCCCTCCCACGGCTGAACCCCCAACACTGTGAGGCGTCTCATAAGGACGGGTCGGGAGGTGTCCGGTGGTTCTCGCAGCAGCAGGCGACACGTGGGGCATCAGCGGCTCCAGCTTCATCGCCATCTACCTGGTGACCGCCCTCGTCGTCTGGGTGGCCACCACCCGCGCGCGGCGCGTTCTCGCCGACCCGCGGCCCGGCCGCGCCGCCGGTGACCTGTCGGGCCACCCGCACGACGTCGCCTACCTCAACGGGGGCGCCGAACTGGCCGTCACCTCGGCCCTGTCGGCGATGCACCTGCGCGGCACGATCGCCCCGCAGCGCGGCAGCGTCCTGTCCATCGGCCGGCTCGACGCGAGCGCCGACGACCTGGAACGCGCCATCCACTTCACGGCCGGGAGTGCCGTCGCGCGGCGCCGACTGCCGTTCCACGGGCCCGTCACGACAGCGCTGAAGACCATCGAGAGCCGTCTCGTCGACGCCGGGCTGCTCGTCTCGCCCGAGCAGCGCAGTCGGATCCTGCGCCAGGGTTTCTGGATGCTCGGCGTCGCCGCGCTCGGCCTGATCCGGCTGCTGGCCGGCACCGCCAACGGCAGACCGGCCGGGTTCCTGCTGTTCGCGCTCATCGGTGTGGTGGTCGTCGCGCTGGTCCAGCTCGGCCGGTGCCCCCGCCGCACCCGGCTCGGCGACCGTACGCTGCGCGACCTGGCCCAGCAGCACCACACGCTCTCCCCCACCATGCGGCCCGACTGGGCGGTCTACGGCCCGGCCGCGGCGGCGCTGGGCATCGGCATCTTCGGGGTGGGCGCGCTCTGGGCGTCGGACCCGGCGTTCGCCGACGAGCTCGCCGTGCAGAAGGCGGCCGCGGCGGGCGGTGGCGGCACCCCCGACGGCGGGGGCTGCAGCAGCGGCGACTCCGGCGGCGGGGGCAGCTGTGGTGGGGGCGGCGGCTGCGGTGGGGGCGGCTGCGGTGGCTGAGCTTCTCCACGGCGCCGGAATCGGCTGGCGCCCCGAGATCGCCGGGGTGGTCGCGCACCTCCCGGCCCTGCGGTTCTGCGAGGTCATCGCCGAGGCCCTCGCTCCCGCAACTCCGCCGCGAGGGGTGGCGGAGCTGCGGGAACGAGGGGTGGCGGTGATCCCGCACGGGGTTCGGCTCTCGTTGGGGGGAGCCGAACCGCTGCTGGCGGCGCGCGTCACGCACCTGGCGGCGTGCGCCGCCGCGGTCGGGGCCCCGCTGGTGAGCGAGCACGTGTCCTTCGTCCGCGCCGGGGGGCGCGAGGCAGGGCATCTGCTGCCGCTGCCCCGCACCCGCGAGGCGCTCGACGTGCTGACCGCGAACGTGCGGCGCACGCAGTCCGAGCTCGACGTCCCGCTGGCGCTGGAGCCGATCGCGGCGCTGTTCGACTGGCCCGAGAACGAGTTCACCGAGCCCGACTTCCTCACCGAGCTGCTGGAGCGCACCGGCGCACTGCTCCTGCTCGACGTCGCCAACGTGCACGCCAACGCCGTCAACCGCGGCCAGGACGCGCGGGCGGTCATCGACCGGATGCCACTGGACCGCGTCGCCTACCTGCACATGGCGGGCGGCGCGGAACGGGACGGGCTCTACCACGACACGCACACCGACCCGGTCCCCGAGCCGGTGATGGCCCTCCTGCGGCACGCGGTCTCCCGGATGCCCGGCCCGCCCGCGGTGATGCTGGAACGCGACGGCAGCTACCCCCCGGCAGCGCAGCTGGAGGCCGAGTTCACGGCCGTGGCGACAACAGCCGGCCACTCCCGCGAGTCGGGGCCCACGTGCGAGCGAGTCGCGCTGTGAGTGCGCACTGGTCGGCCGGCCCACCCCGCGACGTCGCCGTCCCACCCGGCGAGTTCGCCGTTTCGCCGCCCGAGTTCGCCGATCCGACACCGTCCCTGGCCGACCGGCAGGCCGAGCTCGTCGCCGCGCTCGTCACAGGTGCGTCCGACCCGGCGGGGTTCGACCGCTCCCGCCTCGACGCCACCCGCCAGGCGCTGCTCCGCAAGCGGGCCGGCGAGGCCGCGCAGCACTGGCCGTTGCTGGCCGCGTCGCTCGGGCCGGACTGGGCGCCGACGTTCGCCCGGGTGCACGCCGGCCACCCGTCGCTCGGGCCGCTGTGCGACGGCTGGGACGTGGCCCGCACCCTGCGCGGGCGCGGCGAGCTGACATCCGGGGCCGCCGGGGAGCTCGACGAGGCGGACTCCCGCCTGTTCTACGACGGGCAGGGCGTCCCCCGTCCGCACCGCACCGCGCGGCTGCGCCGGTGGTTCAGGCGGGGCTGACCACCACGCGCGTCCCCGCAACCCGGTCCCTGCAGGCTCAGGCCGGCACCGCGGTGAAGAACTCGTAGCTGTGTCCGTCGGGGTCACGCACATAGACCCCGCGACCTCCGGCCAGGTCGTTGGTCCGGCGGTCCCAGCCGTGCCCGGGACCGGACCCGAACGGGACGTCCGGCTGACCGTCGAGGTGCCCGAGCAGGCGGTCGAACGTGGCGTCGTCCACGAGGAACGCGAGATGCCCTGGCGCGACGTCGTGGCGCTGGTCGAAGTCGAGCGTCAGGTCGTCGTTGACCCGGACCGGGGTGAACGGCCCGGCCGGCTCACCGACCCCGAGGTCGAGGAGCCCGGCGAAGAAGTGCGCCGAGGCCTCCTTGTCGCGGGCCCGGACGATCGTGTGATTCAGGACGATCATGAGCAGCTCTCCCCCGTGTGCGATACGCACACAATATAGGTGCGATGCGCACTGATTGCTAGGGTCGCACGGTGAACGGAGACGACGGCGGTCCGGCGCTGTTCCGGCTGGTCAGATTCTGGTCGCGGCGGTGGGCCCGGGGCATCGCGGCCGACGGCCCGTCGCTGCCCCAGCACGTCCTCGTCCTGGACGCCGTCCACTCCGTCTCCGGCGACGAGGCGACCGTCGGCGACGTCGCCCACCAGCTGGGCCTGGACCACTCGGGGGCGAGCCGCATGGCGGCCGCGACCGCCGACGCCGGCTACCTGGAGCGCACCAGAGCCGGCGCGGACGCCCGGCGCAGCGTCCTCTCGCTCACCCCGGCCGGTGCGGAGCTGCTGCGGTCGTCCCGCGACTGGCAGCGGAGTACGTTCGTCGCACTCACCTCGTCCTGGAGCGAACGGGACCGGACACAGTTCGCCTCCTACCTGGAACGGCTGGCCCGAGAGGTCGGGGCATGACCGGTGCGCGTTGCCCCGTCTCCCGGCCGAGAAGGCGTTCGCCAGGTTGCACCGGCGGGTCGTCCGTCGGATCGACGTCATCCACGCCACACCCGGCCAGCTCGGACTCCTCGCCCCGGCATGCCTAAACTCCCCGGTAACCACGCGCCGGAGCACGGGGCTCCCGAGCGCACCCAGAGGAGGCCGACCGTGCCGCGCCTGACCAAGGTTCTCATCGCGAACCGCGGGGAGATCGCCGTCCGCGTCATCCGCGCCTGCCGGGACGCGGGCCTGCCCAGCGTCGCCGTCTACGCCGACCCCGACCGCGACGCCCCCTTCGTCCGACTCGCCGACGAGGCGTTCGGGCTCGGCGGCTCCACCGCGGCCGAGTCCTACCTGGACATCCAGAAGCTCCTCGACGCCGCCAAGCAGGCCGGCGCCGACGGCATCCACCCCGGCTACGGGTTCCTGAGCGAGAACGCCGAGTTCGCACAGGCCGTCATCGACGCGGGGATCACCTGGATCGGGCCGTCACCGCAGTCGATCCGCGACCTCGGCGACAAGGTCACCGCCCGCCACATCGCCACGCGCGCGGGCGCGCCGCTGGTTCCCGGCACGAACGATCCCGTGTCCGGCCCCGACGAGGTCATCGCGTTCGCGGAGGAGCACGGGCTGCCCGTCGCGATCAAGGCCGCGTTCGGTGGCGGTGGCCGCGGCATGAAGGTCGTGCGGGAGAAGAAGGAGATCAAGGAGGCCTTCGAGTCGGCCGTCCGCGAGGCCACCGCCGCGTTCGGGCGCGGCGAGTGCTTCGTCGAGCGCTACCTCGACAAGCCCCGTCACGTCGAGACGCAGGTGCTGGCCGACCAACACGGCAACATCATCGTCGTCGGCACCCGCGACTGCTCGCTGCAGCGCCGCTTCCAGAAGCTCGTGGAGGAGGCACCCGCGCCGTTCCTCACCGAGGAGCAGACGAAGACCCTGTACGACGCGTCGAAGGCGATCGTGAAGGAGGCCGCCTACTACGGCGCAGGCACCGTCGAGTTCCTCGTCGGGCAGGACGGGCTGATCACCTTCCTCGAGGTCAACACGCGGCTGCAGGTGGAGCACCCCGTCTCCGAGGAGACCTCGGGGCTCGACCTCGTGCGCGAGCAGTTCCGCATCGCCGAGGGTCTCGAGCTCAACGTTCTTCAGGACCCGACCCCGCGCGGTCACGCAATAGAGTTCCGCATCAACGGCGAGGACGCGGGCCGCGGCTTCCTGCCTGCGCCCGGCACCGTCAGCTCGATCGTCTACCCGATGGGCCCCGGCGTGCGCGTCGACGCGGGCGTCGAATCAGGCTCCGTCATCGGCGGGCATTTCGACTCGCTGCTGGCCAAGCTGATCGTCACCGGGTCGGACCGGGCGCAGGCGCTGGAGCGCTCGCGCCGGGCGCTGGCCGAGTTCCAGGTCGAGGGCATGGCCACGGTGCTGCCGTTCCACCGCGCGGTGGTCGCGGACCCGGCGTACGCGAGCGACGACTTCACCGTCCACACCCGCTGGATCGAGACCGAGTGGGACAACAAGGTGCCGCCGTTCGAGGGTGGCGATGGCGCTGACGACGAGACGGCCGACCGGCAGACCGTCGTCGTCGAGGTCGGGGGACGGCGCCTCGAAGTGTCGCTGCCCGGCGACCTCGCGCTCGGCGGGGGCGGAGGCGGCACCGCGGCGAAGGCTCCCCCGCGCAAGCGCGGCGGCGGCAAGGGCGGCGCCAAGGTCTCCGGTGACGCGGTCACCGCGCCCATGCAGGGCACGATCATCAAGGTGGCCGTGGCCGACGGCGACGCCGTCTCCGCGGGCGACCTGGTTGTCGTCCTGGAGGCGATGAAGATGGAGAACCCCGTCACCGCCCACAAGGACGGCACCATCACCGGCCTGTCCGCCGACGCCGGCAGCTCGGTCTCCCAGGGCACGATCATCTGCGAGATCAAGGAGTAGGCGACTGACGTCGCCCGTGCGCGGATAGCGTCGCCCTGGCAACGATATCCGCGCACGACCCCCTGGCCATGGACCCAGTCGAGATCAACGCCGGCGCCTGGTACCTGCGCGCCCTACGGGCCGACGAGCGGATCGACGACCGGCACGCCGTCGTCGCCTCGTGTGCCGACCCGGACATCCGCCGCTGGCGCCACCGGTCCGCACCCGACCTGATCGAGGCCGACGCCTACGTCCGGCGCCGCACCCGCGACTGGACGCGCGACGAGCGCTACACGTGGGCGGTCTGCGAACCGACCACCGGGGAGATGCTCGGCGAGGTGTCGCTCGACGCCGTCGACCTCCTGATGGGCACCGCCGAGGCCGCCTGCTGGGCCCTGCCCGCAGCGCGCGGCCGCGGCATGATCACCACCGCACTCGGGGCCGTGCTGAGGTTCGGCTTCGGCGGGCTGGGGCTGCAACGCGTGAGCTACCTGTGGGGCGTCGGCAACGACGCCTCCGGCCGGGTCGCCGAGAAGTGCGGGTTCTCCGTGGAAGGGCGGATGCGGTCCGCGTGGGTCGACGGCGAGCGCCGGGTCGACGTCATGGTCGCGGGCCGGTTGGCGACGGACCGTTGACTCCTCACTACACACCGGCTTAACGTCCTCGGGCCAGGTTCTTCCACAGCAACCCGCACCGTGCTGGACAAGTGCATAGCGGAACAGCAGTGATGCCACCCGTGTGACCACCCACGGGGCCCGGTTCCTCCGTTCACCACGCTGGCCCAGCCGCGCCGTGGACACGCCCGCTCCATCCACATCGGCGACCAGGATCCGTCATGCCCCCCGACACCAGCTTCGTGACCACGCACGTCCACACCGACGGGCCGATCCCCGGCCCCCACTCCCTGCTCACCGTCACCGCCGTCGCCCACACGACGGACGGCGACCCGATCGGCTCGTTCACCACCAACGTGCGTGAACTCCCCGGTGCCACCCTCCATCCCGTGGCTCTCCAGCTCTGGAGGCGACGGGCCGAGGACTGGCTCTGCACCCGCCGGGCGAGCCGCCCACCTGCCACGGCGATGACCGCCCTCACCCGATGGATCGACGATCTGCCGGGCCGGAGGGTCTTCGTCACCGACACGGTGGAGCCCGACTACCTGTTCCTGTACTGGTATCTCCAACGCTTCACCGGGCGGTGGCCGTTCGGCTCGACCACCACCGAGACGGGTCTCTACGACCGCCTCACCCCCACGCCCCTGTGCCCGCTGACCGGCTGCCGGTCGTTGGCCCGGACGAGCTGACCCGAACGGCCGGTGTGCTGCAGCGCACCGGCCGTTCGCGTGTGCAAACCGTTCTCCCGTTCGCCCCGTTTTCCGTCCGCCTCAGGCCTACCGTCGAGCCGTGTCCCGAAACGTGCTCACCGACGTCGAGTTCGACGTGCTGTGGGAGCGCCTGGGGTGGGGGCCCACGCCGGTGGCACTGCGGCTGCCCTCGGCGGGGCGTGCGGCGTTCGAGCGGCGGGACGTCCAGCGCGCGGGATGGCAGGCGCTGCGCGAACGGGGGCTGCTGTCGGCGTCGGGGCCCGATCCCGAGACGGTCCGACTGCTGCGCCTGCTCGCCCGTCCGGTGCGGCGGTTCGAGCTGAGGGCGTCGTGGCCGCGGGCGGTGCGGGCGGTGGCCGCCGGTGGGCCGGACGCCGGTGTGCTCGCCGTGCGCCAGGACGCCACCGTCACGCTCGAACCCTGCGGTTCCCTGTCCGCCGCCGTGCTGGACGTGCTGCCCCGAGCCGGGCCGGGGTCCGGTGCGGCCTGCACGGTGCTGTCAGCAGTACTGACGGCCGCGCTGTCCGATCCCGGTCCGTGCCTGCGCACCGCACTGGCGACCCGCGGTATGCCTCTGCCCGAGGCCGCCCGCCTGGCCCGGATGCTGGCCGGCGGGCCGGGGCGGGCGCAGATCGTCGCGATGGTGATGGACGGCAACGGTGTCGCCCGCCGCCGCGGCGGCGTCCTCGCGGTCCTCGACGGGCCCGACGGCCGCTACCTGCTCACCCGCACGTCGGGTGCGGGCCCGGTCGAGTGGAGCACCGTGACCCCGGTCGACCGCCACCGGCTGTACGAGATGCTGGAGGTGGTGGCATGAGCGTCAACTGGTGAGCTCGCGCGGCCGTCCGGCCACGGCACCCGCCACTCCGGCCACCACGGTGATGCCGGCCAGCAGGATCGCCACCAGGCCGAGGCCGCCGACGATCAGCCCGACCACCGCCGACGTCAGGCCCACGGCGAGGCCGGTGCGGGCCACGACGGCGCCGCTCTGCCCCCGCGTCACGAACCGGGCGGCACCCGCGGTGAGCAGGATCGCGAGCAGGCCGCTGAGCGGTGCGAGCACGCCGAGCGGGGGCAGGAGGAAGAAGGCGGCGTTGTCGGCGAGCTGAGCCCCGATCGCGGAGATCAGGACGGCGCCGGCGGGCACGCCGGTGGAGGTGCGCAGTGGTGAGGTCATGCACCGATCCTCGCCGTGGTGGACGGCTCGGGGATCAGGGATGGCCCCGAGAACAACCCTCAGTCCAGGTCGCCGTGGCGCATGAGCTGGCGCCCGGCCTCGGTGATCGAGCCCGACAGCGACGGGTACACCGAGAACGTGTACGCGAGGTCGGCCACCGTCAGGCCGTTCTGCACGGCCAGCGCGATGGGCAGGATCAGCTCGCTGGCCACCGGCGCCACCACGACGCCTCCGACGACGACGCCGGTGGCCGGGCGGCAGAACAGCTTCACGAAGCCTCGGCGCAGGCCCTGCATCTTCGCGCGCGGGTTGGTCGAGAGCGGCAGCATGATCGTCCGGGCGGGCACCTCGCCGGCGTCGATGGCGCGCTGGCTGATGCCGACCGTCGCGATCTCCGGGCGGGTGAACACCGCGGCGGCCACGGTCTTCAGCTTGATCGGGGCCACACCCTCGCCGAGCGCGTGCCACATCGCGATCCGGCCCTGCATCGCGGCGACGGAGGCGAGCATCAGCACGCCCGTGCAGTCACCCGCGGCGTAGACGCCCGGCACCGACGTGCGCGACACCCGGTCCACGGGGATGAACCCGCCCCGGCCGGTCTCGATCCCGATCTTCTCCAGGCCCAGGTCGGTGGTGTTGGGCACCGACCCCACCGTCATCAGTGCATGCGAGCCGCGGATCATGCGCCCGTCGGCCAGCTCCACCACCACGCCGTCCCCCTCGCGGCGCACCGACTCCGCGCGCGCCTGCGCGAGGATCTCCACGCCCCGGTCGGCGAAGACGTCCTGCAGCACCGCGGAGGCGTCGGCGTCCTCGCCGGGGAGCACACGGTCGCGGCTGGAGATCAACGTCACCCGCGCACCCATCTCGACGTAGGCGGACACGAACTCCGCGCCCGTGACACCGGAGCCGACGACCACCAGGTGCTCGGGGAGTGCGGGCAGGTCGTAGAGCTGGCGCCACGTGAGGATGCGCTCGCCGTCGGGCTTGGCGTCGTCGAGCACGCGGGGGGTGGCGCCGGTGGCGATCAGCACGACGTCGGCCGGCAGCTCCTCGACGTTGCCGTCCCGGGTGCGCGCCTCGATGACGTGCTGAGCGCGGGTGGTGGGCTCGTCGGAGAACATCGCCGTGCCCCGCACGATGCGCACGCCCTCCCGCTCGACGCGCGCGCGGATGTCGGCCGACTGGGCCTGGGCGAGGCTCTTCACCCGGGCGTTGACGGTGGGCAGGTCCACCCCGACCGACTGCCGGTCGGCGGTGAGGCCCAAGTCCGGGGCCCGGTGCAGGTCCACCCGGATGCCGGCGGAGGAGATGAACGTCTTCGACGGCACGCAGTCGTCGAGGACGCAGGCGCCGCCCATGCCATCGCGTTCGACGAGAGTGACGTCGCTGCCGTGCTGGGCCGCCACCAGCGCCGCCTCGTAGCCCGCAGGGCCCCCGCCCATGATCACAATGCGCGTCACAGAGGGACGCCCCCTTTCGTGTCCGGTTGCCCGGTCACGGTACGCGGCGGCCTCCCACTACTCTGTGCTGGTGCCGTTGTACGCCGCCTACGGATCGAACATGGATCCGGCCCAGATGAAGGAACGCGCTCCGCACTCGCCCATGGCGGGATCGGGGTGGCTGGTCGGGTGGCGTCTGACGTTCGGGGGTGAGGACTACGCCTGGGAAGGTGCCCTTTCCACCGTCGTCGAGGAGCCCGGGTCGCAGGTGTTCGTCGTGCTCTACGACGTGCCCGACCACGACTCCGCTCAGCTCGACCGCTGGGAGGGTGGGGAGCTCGGCCTGCACAAGAAGCTCCGCCTGCGCGTCCACACCCTCGAGGGCGACGTCCTGGCGTGGATCTACGTACTGAACGCCTACGAGGGCGGTGAGCCGAGCGCCCGCTATCTGGGCGTCCTGGCCGACGCGGCCGAACTGGCCGGCGCCCCCGACGACTACGTGGCCGCCCTCCGCAATCGCCCCAGCAGCAAATCCGTCTGACCCACCCCCAGCGAGTTGACCGATCGAGCACGCCGTGTGTGCCGATCGACCCAACCCCGTTCGGCGAGTTGACGATCTGAGCACGCTGTCATCGCCGATACAGCACGTTCACCACGTGTAACCGCGCTCCGCAAACGCGGCACGCAGTTTCTCCAGCAGCCGGGTGGGGCTCCGCAGGTCCGCGCTGTCGGCGCGGACGACGATCCAGCCGCGACGGCGTAGCTCGGCTGCACGCTCCTCGTCCTCGATCTCGCGGTCGGCATGTGCGGCCCGCCCGTCGTACTCCAGGCAGACGCGCAGCATCGGCCAGGCGAGGTCGAGCCGGAACTGTTCACGGCCGTCCGGCCCCTGCAGCGGCCAGTTGACCTCGGGCACGGGCAGCCCGGCATCGACGATGCTCCACCGGATCCAGCTCTCCGGTGGCGACGCCACTCGTTCCGACGCCAGATCGAGGAGGCCTGCCGCCCGGATGATGCCGCGAGGATCCTGCCGACTGCCGAGTCGTGCGGCGATACGCGCACGAAGTTCCTCGTGTGCCTCGCCCGCCAGACCGAGTGCCTCGTCCGTCACGGCCAGCGCGTCCTGAGGCCTGGCCACGCACAGGAGGTCGGCGACGACCCTGTCCAGGGGCAGGACGCGGAGTCCCTGGACCTCCTCGACGTCGTCGGCGAAGAAGCCGCCGTGGTGCACCTCGAGGCCCGACCTGGTCCGGACCGCGCAGCCGTACGGCACCTGGATATGGGTGCGCAGGCTGGTGACCGACACGCACCCGTGAATGAACGTCGCCGTCTCCCTCGCGAGAACGGCTCGCGGACCGGCAGTGAGTTGGGCGGCCGCCGCAAGCGTCCAGGGATCGAGCAACCGTGCCGCGTCGACCACCACGCCGATCCACAGCGGCCGCACCTCACCGCTGCCGATCGCCGCGGCCATCCGACGGCGGCCAAGCAGTTCGACGAGGTCACGGCGTAGGTAGGCGCCGTGCAGACCAGGTATCGGGAGTGCCATACCCAGGACGATGGGCTGGCGGACAGGTGGTTCGCAGGCGTTCGGAAGAACTGTGGACAACCACGTGCCGATGTGGACAACTCACCGTGCCGAAACGGCAACGACGGCGTGCTCAGATCGTCAACTCGCCGACGGGGTTGTGCTCGATCGGCACACACGGCGTGCTCTATTGGTCAACTCGCCCGGCGGGGGTTGGGGTTCGCGCTCGCCCCGGGGGTGCTGCCCCGGGGCGAGCGGAGTTCTAGTGGGTGAGGGCGGACAGGGCCGCGTTCACCATCACGCGGACGCCGAAGGGCAGGGCGCGCTCGTCCAGGTCGAAGGTGGGCTGGTGGATGTCGCGCATCGGACCGACCCCGGGCCAGACACCGAGACGGGCCATCGCCCCGTCCGTGTGCTCCAGGTACCAGGCGAAGTCCTCGCCACCGCTGGACTGCTCGGTGCTCGTGGACGCCTCCGGGCCGAGGACGGCGACGGCGGCATCGGCGAGCATGCCTGCGCTCACGGCCTCGTTGACCACCGGCGGTACGCCGCGGACGTGGTCGAGCACGTAGCCCACACCGAGGGGCGCGAGGACGGCCGCGACCAGCGACCGCATCTTGTCCTCGAGCTCGTTCCAGGTGGCGTGGTCGGCGGTGCGCAGGGTGCCGCGCAGCAGGCCGTGCTGCGGGATGGCGTTGGCCGCCTCACCCGCGTGCGCCGCTCCCCACACCAGGACGGTGCCCGAGCGCGGGTCGACCTGCCGGGTGAGCAGCAGCGGGAGCTGGGTGATGAGCAGGCCCATCGCCTCGACGAGGTCGCCCGTCAGGTGTGGGCGCGAGGTGTGGCCGCCCGGCGAGGTGAGCCGGATCTCCAATACGTCGCACGCCGAGGTGATCGGCCCGACCCGGGTGCCGAGCTTGCCGACCTCCAGGCGCGGGTCGCAGTGCAGTGCGAACGCCCGCTCGACGCCTTCCATGGCGCCGTCGGCCACCATGTCGAGGGCGCCGCCGGGCTGGAGCTCCTCGGCGGGCTGGAAGATCAGCCGGACGCGGCCGGGCAGTGCCGGGGCGGATGCCAGCGCGAGACCGGCACCGAGCAGGATCGACGTGTGGGCGTCGTGGCCGCACGCGTGCGCCACACCGTCGACGGTGGAGGCGAAGGGCAGGCCCGTGTCCTCCTGCAGCGGCAGGGCGTCGAGGTCGGCCCGCAGGGCGACGCAGCGCTCGCCGTAACCGACGTCACAGACGAGGCCGGTGCCGCCGGGGAGGGTGCGGGGCTCGAGACCGGCAGCCAGCAGGTGCCGCTTGATCATCGCGGTGGTGCGGTGCTCGGATCGGGCGAGCTCGGGTACCGAGTGGAGAGAGCGGCGCCAGGCAACGACGTCGGAACGGTGGGCCCCGAGCCAGGCGTCGAGCCAGGCGGGGCCGCTGCCCGCGCCGAGGTCGGTGACGACGGGTTCGACCGGAGGCAGGAGGTCGTTGTGCGCGTCCAACAAGGTCACTGCACACCTCCGAGCGTCGGTGCTGCGCTGTCGTGCATCGGGTAATGGTGCTCACCCGGACGGCGGTGTACCAAGTCGAAAGCGGGCTTATCGGGAAACGCTCGCCGAGGGGTGGCGGATCTGCTGCGGACGGGCCCGAAACCGTCGTCGAGCGGTCGGGCGGCGCTGCGACGAACGGGGGTTGTGCCCGTTCGTCGCAGGTCGAGGGGCTGCAAACCCCCGTCCGGGTGGTACGCGGTGCCCGATCCGGTCGTTCCCGACATGCGACACACGACGAGCGGCACCGGAAACCGTCCGAGGGGGGCGACAGCGCAGCGTGATCAGTGGCTGGTCAGAATGGGTGCGTGCCACAGGACCGTCCTGACCAGGAGCGCCGCATCGGCGGTCGCTACCTGCTGTCCGCACACCTGGGCAGCGGCGCGATGGGCACTGTCTGGTCGGGCTACGACGAGGTGCTGCAGCGCCGCGTGGCGGTCAAGGAGCTGAAGGTGCCGCCGGGCGTCCCGTCGCAGGAGGCCCTGGACCTGCGCGAACGCATCATGCGCGAGGCGCGCGCGCTCGGCGGCCTCTCGCACCCCAACGTCATCACCGTCTTCGACGTCGTCGACAACGACGGCGACCCGATGGTCGTGCTCGAACTGGTGCCCTCGCGCAACCTGGCCACGATGATCGGCGAGCAGGGCTCGCTGACGATCCAGCAGGCCGCCGTGGTGGGGTTCGCCACCGCCGGCGGCCTGCGCGCCGCCCACCGCGCGGGCATCACCCACCGCGACGTGAAGCCGGGCAACGTCCTCGTCGCCGACGACGGCCGCGTGAAGCTCACCGACTTCGGCATCGCCCGCAACGCCGCCGACGCGCCGATGACCAGCATCGGGCTGGTGCTCGGCTCCCCCGCCTACATCGCTCCCGAGGTGGCGGCGGGCCAGGCCGTCACGCCTGCGGCCGACCTGTGGGGGCTGGGTGCCACGCTCTTCGCCGCGGTCGAGGGCCGCCCGCCCTATGACGTGCACGGCGATCCCGTCTCCACCATCACCGAGGTGGTGGACGGCGAGGTGCCGCGGCCGCGCGGCTCCGGACCGGTCGTCGACGTCATCGTGGCGCTGATGGTGAAGGACCCGGACGCCCGGATGCCGCTGGAGGAGGTCCGCCAGCGGCTGCGCCCGCTCATCGACGACCCGGACGACCCGCTGTACCCGGGCTCACCCGACGCCCCGACGATGGCGTCGGCCGTTCAGAAGGGGGTGCGCTCGGCGCTTCGGCCTCCCGCGCAGGCGCCCGCGCCGGCCCCACGTCCCCCCGTGGCCACGAGCAACCGGTTGCCGTCCGTCCCGGCGCCGCTGGCGGCTGCTCCCGGCCCGCTGCCCGTCCCGCACCGGTCCTCGCAGGCCCCGTCGCCCGTCCCGCCCGTGCGGCGGACCAGCCAGGCACTGGAGCCGTCCCGGAACTCGGGCTGGGTGGCCGCCGGCATCGCCGTCGCGGGTGCGGCGGTGGTGCTGGCCGGCGTCGCGGGCGGCTGGACGGTCACCCGGCTGCTGGGCGGCCAGTCCCCGTTGACCACGGTGAACGTCACCACCGTGGGCACCCCACTGACCGTGCACCGCGACGACCTCGGCTTCACGGTCTCCGCGCCCCAGGGCTGGGCCGAGTACCGCAGCACGCCGGCGGACGGCGAGCCGGCGGTGAGCTTCCTCAGCCCCGACGGCACGGAGGTGCTGACGGTCGCGCGGGAGCAGTCCACCGACACCGCGAAGGCCGTGGGCGACGGCGCCACCGTGTACCTGCTGGAGCCGGCGAGCGACGTCATCGGGGCGCAGGCGGGGGCGGTGCAGCTGTCCTACCGCGACGACGTGCGTACCTCGTGGCGGATGGTGGTGCCCGGCTCGCCGACGGTGTGGTCGGTCACCCTGACGGTGCCGCGGGCGGGCGCCGGGTCGCGCTCGGCCGCTCTGTTCGACGAGATCGCGCGCGGGTTCAACCCCACCCCGGCCTGAACCGGGCGCCCGTAGGCTCCGGGACCATGAGCGACCCAGCCTCCCCCGCAGCAGCCGCCGCCGCGATCGCCGACGCCACCGGTGTGGCCTCCCACGACGTCGCCGTCGTGCTGGGGTCGGGCTGGCGGCCCGCCGCCGACCTGATCGGTGAGCCCACCCACGAGATCGCGATGGCCGACCTGCCGGGCTTCCTCGCCCCGACCGTCGCGGGGCACGGCGGCACGATCCGCTCGGTGCCCGTCGGGGAGCGCCGCGCACTGGTCCTGTTGGGCCGCACGCACATGTACGAGGGGCACGGCGTCGATGCGGTGGCACACGGGGTCCGCACGATCGCCGCGGCGGGCTGTCGCACGGTGGTGCTGACCAACGCCGCGGGCGGTATCCGTGAGGGCATGCACGTGGGCGAGCCGGTGCTGATCTCCGACCACCTCAACCTGCTCGCCACGTCGCCACTCGTGGGCCCGCGCTTCACCGACCTCACCGATCTCTACTCCCCGAAGCTGCGGGCCCTGGCGCGCGAGATCGACCCGACGCTCACCGAGGGCGTGTACGCGGGTCTGCCCGGACCGCACTTCGAGACGCCGGCCGAGATCCGGATGCTGCGCGGGCTCGGCGCGGACCTCGTGGGCATGTCGACGGTGCTGGAGGCCATCGCGGCGCGCGCCGAGGGCGTCGAGGTGTTCGGGCTGTCGCTGGTCACCAACCTCGCCGCGGGCATGACGGGCGAGCCGCTCGACCACCTGGAAGTGCTCGCGGCCGGTGCCGCGTCCGCGGGGCGGATGGGCGGGCTGCTGCGCGAACTGGTCGTGAGGGCGCCTGCGGCGCCCGTGCGCGGAAATCGTCGCCCGGGCGACGATTTCCGCGCACGAGGGGGTTCGGCGTGAGCGTTCCCTCACCGTTGCGCGACGCCGCCATGCGCTGGATCGCCGACGACCCCGACCCCGCCACCCGCGCCGAGCTCACCCGCGTGCTCGCGAACGCGATGGGCGGCGCACCCGGCGCCGTCGACGACCTGGCCGACCGCATGGCGGGAATGCTGCGGTTCGGCACCGCCGGGCTGCGCGGGCCGGTGCGGGCCGGGCCCGCGGGCATGAACGTCGCCGTCGTACGGCGCGCGACGGCCGGGCTGGCCGCCTGGCTCGGGCGCGACGGCACGCGAGGCACCGTGGTCGTCGGCCGCGACGCGCGCCACGGCTCCGAGGCCTTCTGCGCGGCGGCCGCCGAGGTGCTGGCCGGCGCGGGGTTCACCGTCCGGGTGCTGCCGTCGCCGCTGCCCACCCCCGTGCTGGCGTTCGCGGTACGCGAGCTCGGCGCCGTCGCGGGCGTGCAGATCACGGCGTCGCACAACCCGCCCGCCGACAACGGCTACAAGGTCTACCTCGCCGACGGAGCGCAGCTCGCCCCGCCGTCGGACGCGGAGATCGAGGCGGCCATCGGGGCCGCGCCGCCCGCGATCTCGGTCCCGACGGCGTCGACGGCCGTCACGGAAGACGTCACCGAGGCCTACCTCGACCGCGTCGGACGACTGCCTCGCGGCACCGCCCGCACGCTGCGGATCGCCCTGACCCCGATGCACGGCGTCGGCGGCGAGACGGCCGTGCACGCATTGCGCCGGGCCGGGTTCACCGACGTGCACGTCGTCGCGTCCCAGGCTGCGCCGGACCCCGACTTCCCGACCGTCACGTTCCCCAATCCCGAGGAGCCCGGCGCCACCGACGCCCTGCTCGCGCTGGCGGAGGAGGTCGGTGCCGACCTCGCGATCGCCCTCGACCCCGACGCCGACCGCTGCGCGCTGGGCGTCCCGGATCGCACGCGGACCCCGACTCACCCGCACGCAGACCCCGACTCGTGGGATGGGGGTTCCCGGAACGGCACCTGGCGCATGCTCAACGGCGACGAGACGGGCGCGCTGCTGGGCGACCACCTGTTGCGGTCGGGCGGCTACACCGACCCGCTGGTGGCCACCACCGTCGTGTCCTCGTCGATGCTGGCGTCGGTCGCGGCCGGGTACGGCGCACGCTTCGCCGAGACCCTCACCGGGTTCAAGTGGATCGTCCGCGGCGGGCCCGGCCTGGTGTTCGGCTACGAGGAGGCGCTGGGCTACTGCGTCGACCCTGACGCCGTGCGCGACAAGGACGGCATCGCCGCGGCCGTGCTGGCCTGCGACCTGGCCGCCACGCTGCGGGCGGCCGGGGGATGCGTGAACGACCGCCTCGACGAGCTCGCCGTCGCCCACGGGGTGCACGCCACGCTCGGCGTCTCGGTGCGGATGGAGCCGACGGCCCGGGACGCGGCGGTCGAGCGGCTGCGCACCCGCCCCCCGGAGGGCTGGACGGTGGCGCGGCCCGCCCCCGACGTCCTCGTGCTGCGCCGCGACGGCGAGCGGCTCGTGATCCGGCCGTCGGGCACGGAGCCGAAGCTGAAGGCCTACCTGGAGGTGGTCGAGCCGGTGACCGACCTCGCGGCGGCGAAGGCGGCGGCCGCCGTCCGGCTGGACGCGCTGCGCAGCGAGGTCGACGCCCTGCTCAGTGCCTGACCGTCACGAACGACCGGATCTCCCGGTCCCACATGGCCGCGATCTTGCGGTAGCCGGCCGCGTCGGGGTGCAGGCCGTCGAAGACGTCGGTCGGCCCCAGGATCGTCGAGGTGTCGACGAACGTCACGGGCTCCCCCGCGGACCGGTGCCGCGCCACCACGGCCGCGGCGAGCCGCGCGTACTCCGCGCGGGCCGCCAGCCGGGTGCGCAGCGGCGCCCACACCCCGGCGACGATCACGCCTGCGGACGACGTGGAGCGGATGGTGCGCAGCATCGTGTCGAGACGCTGCGCGACGACGGCGGGCGGGACGCCGGTGAGGAGATCGTTCGTGCCGACCTGCAGGAGCACCAGGTCCGGCCGCTGACGGGCCACCCAGCCCGCCACCTGCGGCTGCATCCGGGCCATCGTCCATCCGCCGTGTCCCTCGTGGTCGCGGTCGGGCATCGCCACCGGCCCGGACTGCTGGGATCCGACCATGTCGTAGGCGATGCCGTCGCGGGCCAGCAGGGACTCGAGCGGCCAGCGGAACCCGGCGGTGGTGGGGCTGCCCGCACCGACCGTGCTGGAACTGCCCAGCGGCATGATCCGCAGCACCCGCGGGGCGGGGACGTCGGCCGCTGCGGAGATCGTCCGCGGATCGACACCGGCATCGGCCCGGACCCCGAACGCCGTCATCAGCACGACGGCGACGATCCCCAGCAGGCCACCGACCCGTCCGAGTCGTCGACGCATCCCCCTACCCCCCTCGCTTCAATCCTGGGATCGGTGCACCCACCGCCCGCGTTACCGCATGCTGCAGCATGGGCCCGTGACCCGGCTGCTGATCGTGCACCACACGCCGTCACCCGCGACGGTCGAGTTGTTCGACGCCGTGGTGAACGGTGCGTGCCGCCCGGAGATCACGGGCGTCGAGGTGGTGCGCCGGGCGGCCCTGGCCGCGACCGCGTCCGACCTCCTCGCCGCCGACGCCGTCGTGCTCGGCACCCCGGCCAACATCGGCTACATGTCGGGCGCGCTCAAGCACTTCTTCGACACCGTGTTCCACGTGTGCGCCGACGACACCCGGGGCCTGCCCTACGGCCTCTACGTTCACGGCAACCTGGACCTCACCGGCGCCGTCCGGTCCGTGGAGTCCATCGCCGGTGGGATGGGGTGGCGTCGCGCCGCGCCCGTCGTGGAGGTGCTCGGTGCGCCCGACGCCGTCGCCCGGAACGCATGCTCGGAGCTCGGTTCGGTGCTAGCCGCCACGATCATGAACGATGCGGGTTAACCTGCGGCATGGCTCGTCCGAAGATCCACGACGAGAAGCTGCGTGTCGGGCTTCTGCGTCGGGCCGGGGAGATCGTCTCGCGGGACGGGGTGGGTGGGCTGAGCCTGGATCCACCGTCGATCTTGTGATCATGAGGTAGTTGATCTATGCGTGAGCGGAGGATCGGGTGGGCCTGGTTGAGCTGCCGGTCTGTCCGGCGCTTCCACTGTTGATCCTCTGGTCGGGCCGTGTTGGGG
>JBBRLM010000031.1:0-86759 GCA_038231335.1 Mycobacteriales bacterium | reverse complement strand
GTGCAGCGAGCGTCCGCGGATGTGCGTGAGCGGAAGCACCTCCAGCATCCCGCGCGCCAGGATCTCGTCCATGACGTCCTGGCTGACGAGCGCGCCGAGGGTGTCGAAGACGGCCTGCGCCCACGGCCCCATCTTCTCGCTTTCGCTGCCCGGCAGGTACCCGAGCTCCTGGCCACCGACGGCGTAGAGCGGCCGGAACACCACGACCTTGCGGTGCTGCTGGCGCTCCAGCACCGCTTCCAGGCCGGCGCACAGCGCGAGTGCCGACTTGCCCGTTCCGGCGCGGCCACCGAGGGAGACGATGCCGACGTCGGGGTCGAGCAGGAGGTCCAGCGCCACGCGCTGCTCGGCGGAGCGGCCGTGCAGCCCGAACGCCTCGCGGTCGCCCCGGATCAGGCGCACCCGCTTGTCGGCCGTGACGCGGCCGAGCGCGGCCGAGCCACCGCCGGTGAGGCGGATGCCGGTGTTGCACGGCAGGTCACGGGCGGCGTCGTGGTCCAGGACACCGTCGCGGAACAGGGCGTCGACGTCGTCGGGGGCGACGTCGATGTCGGTCATGCCGGTCCAGCCCGAGGGCACCACGTCGAGGGCGTGGTACTCGTCGGCCTTCAACCCGACGGCGGCGGCCTTGACGCGCAGCGGCATGTCCTTGGTGACGAGGACGACCTCGCCACGTCCGTCGAGCTTGCGCTCGGCGGCCAGGTTCAGCGCGCAGGCGAGGATGCGGCTGTCGTTCGAGTCGGTACGGAAGCCCGCGGGGAGCACCTCCGGGTCGGTGTGGTTCAGCTCGACGTGCAGCGTGCCGCCCGCGGTGCCGATGGGCACCGGGGCGTCCAGGCGGCCGTGTTCGATGCGCAGCTCGTCGAGTGTGCGCAGCGCCGTGCGGGCGAACCATCCCAGTTCGGGATGGTGCCGCTTGCCCTCAAGTTCGGTGATGACCACCAGCGGCAGGACGACCTCGTGCTCGTCGAACCTGGTCAGCGACCAGGGGTCCGACAGGAGAACGGAGGTGTCGAGCACGTAGCAGCGCGTCGACTCCGAGATGGGGGCTGTACGACCTTCGGTCACGGTTGCTCCCTCGTGGGCGCGGCACCGCGCCCACACTCTGGTGGGCCGGCCGGCCCTGGCTCGGGCATCTGCGGCGGTACCGCACACGCCCACGAGGGCCGGATGCCGGCCCCCTCGGGTGCTAACACCACGACCAGGGCCTCCCCGGGCGGCTCGCATCGGGTACGAACTCGCCGAGGCTCACGCTACCGGCGGTCACCCCGGTGCGGTCAACAGCAACGCCGTGTCATCTCGTGTTCACGTCGCGAGATTTAACAGAACGGCCTACCGCTCATCGCGTCACCGACACCGCCTGTCGCCGTTCCCGACCGCTCATCCACGTATGGCCGCAGCCATTCGCCTCACCCCGCGGGCGTGGCCCCGACCTGCGCGGACCCGTCCCGCAACGCCCACGGCGTCAGGGGCTCGTCCAGGATCCGGAGCAGCCGATCGGCTGGTGCGCCCGACCCCAGCCAGGACCGGACCAGAGCCGGACCCTCGACGTAGGTGGTCGTGTAGGTCCGCCAGATCCTGTGCCGGAGGAATCGCAGCACGGCGGCGGCCCGGGCGTCGCCGACGAGCAACCAGCGTCGCAGGTACGCCAGGACCTCGTCGTCGGACGCCCGGTCCCCGTGCAGCAGCAGAGCCGCGTCCTGGCGCGCGCGGGCGAGGACCGACGTCACCGCGTCCACCCGCTCGGCCAGCTCCCCGTCGAACACGAGACCGACCTCGGCCAGTACCTCTGCCACCCACGGACCCCACCCCGGCCCCACGACGACGTCCAGGCCCATGTCGGCCGCGCCCTCCGCCACAAGGCTCTGCGGCGTGTTCGCGACGACGACGCGATGCTCGTCCCAACCCGCGGCGACGAGTCCGGCCTCCTTGCGGCAGCGTTCGGTGTGGTGCCCCGGATAGACCTCGTGGGCCAGGAGCTGCGCCAGCTGGGAGCAGCGCAGACGCGCCCCTGCGTTGATCGTCACGGTCGAGGCGTAGCCGCCGCGGTAGTGGTGCAGCGCCGTCCACGGGGCGTCCTCGACGATGCGTCGGTCGACGCGTTCGCCCGCCGGCAGGGGCGCCCACGCCGCCATCCGGCCGCGCAGCGCTCCGGAGAGTGCATGCACAGCGTCGTCCAGTCGCGCCCGCGGAATCTCCTCCCGGACCCGGTGGGCCGCGATCCGGTCGGCCAGGACACCCGGCCCGGGCAGCAGCTCGTCGAGTTCGCGATGCGCGGCACGGTAGACGTCGGGGGAGCCGGGAACGATCCGCACGCCGAAGGCCGCCTGCACTTCGAGCCGGTACGGCACGGCCTGGCCCACCAGGCGTCTCGCCGTCCACTCGCAGGCGACCAGCTGACCCCGCAGGAAGTCGCCGCGGGCCGGCTCCATCAGGTCGGGGACGGCGCGCGCGAGCCGCCCCGCGGACCGTACGAGGTCCGACGCGGACGCCCCCTGCCCGGCGGGCCGGGCACCGTGCACGTCGAGCAGACCGGGCAGCAGGCGGTCCAGGTCCGCGGCGACGTCCAGATAGCCCGTCACCACCTCGTCCGCCCTCACCGACGCACGGTACCGAGGCGGCAGCCACGGAGCGCGATCGCGCGTGCCTGGCCGGCGAAAAGATACGGTCCCGGTCGGGTGATGTCGCGTCACTCTCTGCTCACATTCGATGGATCCGACCCGATCGATCGACGACGCAGTGTCGCCGAAAGAGGGAGTATCCAAACGCATCGTGGTGTGCTCACTCGATGGTGGTAAGGGATTTGGTTCGTCCATCGACGGGCGCTACATTTCTCTCGGTCAGCGAGGGCTCCCCGGTCGGACGCTGACAAGAATGGAATCGACTTCGGTCGGTCCGCATGACTCAACTGGAGAAAACTGTGCTGAAGAAGGCTGGAATCGTCGTGGCTACGGCCGCCGTTGGTCTGCTCGCCGTCAGCCCGCTCGCCTTCGCCGGCGACAAGGGCGGCGACTGGAACGGCGGACACGGCGGCGACTCGTACTCGAAGACGCACACCAACACCAACGGGGACACCTCCGGCGGGCTGCTGAACGTGGCCGACAACAACGTCAACGTGCCGATCCAGGCGTGCAACAACGACGTCCCGATCCAGGGCGGCGTCGGCCAGGTCCAGGCCCCGATCAAGGACGTCACCGGCGCCCTCAGCGGTGCGCTCGCGCTGTTCGGCAAGGCGTCGTCGACGGTCGACCAGTACACCGACAACTCGCGCTCCTGTGGCGACAACAGCGGCTCCGCTGGTGACACGCACAGCCAGTGAGTTGATCCCGACTCACAACTGAACTAGTTCCGAGAAGGGCCCCGGATCACGCGATCCGGGGCCCTTCTCGTATGCCCGCAGCGCGACACCGAGGCGAACCACCACCCCGTTGGGGGTCACCTAAGGAAGGCGTAACCGCACACACAGTTCTCGGCGACACGATAGTGGTAAACGATTTGGTTTGCACCGGCATCGGGCGCTAAATTATGTGCAGCCAACGCGGCTCCCCCAGTCACGGCGTTGGTACTGAATGGAATCGGCTTAGGCCGCTCCGCACGACTCACCAGGAGAAAACTGTGCTGAAGAAGGCTGGAATCGTCGTGGCTACGGCCGCTGCTGGTCTGCTCGCCGTCAGCCCCCTCGCTTTCGCCAGCGGCTACGACCACGGCGACTCGTACACGAAGACGCACACCAACACCAACGGTGACGCTTCCAACGGGCTCGTGAACGTGGCCGACAACAACGCCAACGTCCCCGTGCAGGCCTGCAACAACGACGTCCCGATCCAGGGCGGCGTCCTGCAGGGCCAGGTGCCGATCAGCAACATCACCGGTGCCGCCAGTGGCGCGCTGGCGCTGCTGGGCAAGGCCGACTCGTCGGTCACCCAGGCCACCGACAACTCGCGCACCTGTGGCGACAACAGTGGCTCCGCCGGCAGCACCCACTCGCAGTGAGTCGATGCTGACTCACCGCTGAACCACTGAGAGGGCGTCGGACCGACAGGTCCGGCGCCCTCTTCGCGTACTCGGAACGTCTCAGGAACCGAAGCGGCGGTGCCGCGCCGCGTAGTCACGCAGTGCGCGCAGGAAGTCGACCTTCCGGAACTCGGGCCAGTAGGCCTCGCAGAACCAGAACTCCGAGTTCGCGGACTGCCACAGCAGGAACCCCGACAGCCGCTGCTCGCCCGACGTGCGGATGACCAGGTCCGGATCGGGCTGGCCGGACGTGTACAGATGGGCCGCGATGTGGTCGACGTCGAGCACCTCGGCCAGCTCCTCGATCGACGTGCCCGACTCGGCGTGCTGGAGGAGCAGCTTGCGCACCGCGTCGGCGATCTCCTGCCGGCCGCCGTAGCCGACCGCCACGTTCAGCTCCAGGCCCGACCGACCCACCGTCCGCTCCGCCGCGGCGGAGAGCCGATGGGCGAGCGCCGAGGGCAGCAGGTCCAGCGCGCCCACGATCCGCAGCCGCCAACGCGCCGTCGGACCGCTCAGCTCGTCCACGACGTCCGCGATGATCTGCAGGAGCGGGTCGAGCTCGTCCGCGGGCCGGTTGAGGTTGTCGGTGGAGAGCAGGAAGAGCGTGACGACCTCGACGCCGGCTTCCTCGCACCACCCGAGCAGGTCGGCGATCTTCGCCGCGCCGACGCGGTGACCGTCGTTGACGTCGGAGAACCCGGCGTCGCGCGCCCATCGACGGTTGCCGTCGAGCATCAGGGCCACGTGCTGCGGCCGTTCGGCGACAGCCGTCAAACGACGGCTGATCCGGCGCTCGTACACCGAGTACAGCAGGTCCCGTACGCCCACGCCGGGTCACCCTACGCCGGTCGCCACGGCGCACCGGCCGCGCGTCACACCCGACGGTGGCGCGGTTCACCCGCACGACACCCATCGGCACCGTGGGGTGCCGTAACCTCGACTGCGTGACTGCCGGGACCGTCGACTCATCCCCCGCAGCTCCGCCGCTGGTCAAGCCACGGATGCGGGGCTGGCTCCACTTCTGGTCGTTCGCCGCGTCGATCGCGTCGTGCGCCACGCTGATCACGGTGGCGGCCGCCCTCGTCGGCGGCGGCGCGACGTTGGCCGTGTCGGTGTACAGCGCCACGATCCTCGCGCTGTTCGGCGTCAGCGCGCTCTACCACCGTCGTACCTGGCGCACCGCAAGGTCGCGGGCGATCATGAAGCGGCTCGACCACTCCATGATCTTCCTGTTCATCGCCGGCACCTACACGCCCGTCGCGGCGCTGGCGATGGATCCGGGCACAGCCCGGTGGGTGCTCATCACCGTCTGGGCGGGGGCGCTGGCCGGCGTCGTGCTCAAGACCGCGTGGCCGCACGCCCCCGCGTGGGTCGGCGTGCCGATCTACGTCGCGCTGGGCTGGGTGGCGGTCTTCGCCATTCCCGCGATGCTCGCCGGCGGTGGCGTCGCGGCGCTGGTCCTGATCCTCGTCGGCGGCGGCCTCTACACCGTGGGCGCGGTCTTCTACGGCACGAAGTGGCCGAACCCGTGGCCCCGCACCTTCGGGTACCACGAGTTCTTCCACGCCGCCACGGTGCTCGCGGCGATCTGCCATCTCGTCGCGATCTGGCTGATCCTCTTCTAGATCACTCGCCCGTCGGGCCCTTGGCACGCAGCTCGTCGACCCGGGCCATGGCCTCACGCAGCTCGCCGAGCCACTCGTCGGCGTGCTCGCCGACCAGTCGCACGGCCCAGGCGAGCGCGTCGGACCGGGAACGGGCCACCCCTGAGTCCACCAGCGTGTCCAGCACGATCCGCTCCGGCTGCCGCAGCCGCGTCATCACCGGCACCGACGCCACCGTGAACAGCTCCACCGTCTCGCCCAGCTTCGCACCCCAGGCCACCTTGCGCCCGTAGCGGTGCTCGGCCTGGCGGGCGATCTCGATGCGCTCCTCGCGCGTCGTCTCGCGGAACCGGGAGATCCGCCCCGACTCGGCCGCCGCGCGGTCGGCGCGTCCGGCCTCCGTGTCGGCGAACTCGCCCTCGAGAGCCGGCAGCTCACCGACGACGACGATCTCCTCGCGATCCACCGTCACCTCCGGCGCACCGACGAACCAGCCGTCGGGCAACCGGCCCTGGAACCAGGCCGTGGCGTCGTCGACGTCCGGCAGGTCGGCCTGCTGCCAGCCACCGCGCCCGGGCCCGCGTCCCCCACGCCCACCCGGCCCGTGCCATCCCCGATGCATCCGTCCCGACATGACGACCTCCGTTGCTCGGCCCCATTCCGGGGCCCGTGATTACGAGATTACACAGCAACGGCGAAAGCGGCGCGCGCTCCGCTCACAGCGAACCCCACCCACCCCGCGAGTCGGGGTCTCGATGCGCGTGAGTCGGGGTGTGGGTGCGACGCACCCAGGACGCGACTCGCTCGCACGGAGACCCCGACTCGCGGGATGTCGGGGTCAGGGGTGGAGGAGGGCGAGGGTTGCCGTCAGTTCTTCCGTGGTCGTGACCGGGCGGTCGCAGACGAAGCCGCGGCAGACGTAGGCCGCTGGGCCACCGTCCACCAGCGGGCGGTCGGCCAGCAGAGGGACGCCGGGGGTGTCGGGGGCGCCCCCGACCACCACCGTGCCGCCCGGGGCGGTCTGGCGGGCGTGGGCCAGGAGGGGGCCGGAGTCCCCCACCACGGCCACCTGAAGGGGGCCGCGCACCATCGCCTCGCCGACGGTCAGCCAGTGGCCGGCGAAGCGCGGGTGCTTCTCGACGAGCGTCCCGGCCCCGCGGACCGCTGCCTCGGCCGCGTCGCGGTACCAGCCACCGTCGACCGCCAGCACCGATGCCGTGAGCAGCGCCGAGGCCAACGCCGAGCTGCCGCAGGGCGTCGCGTTGTCGGTGAGCTCGCGGGGGCGGTGCAGCAGGACCTCGGCGTCGTCGGCCGTGTCGTAGAACGCGCCGGGCTCGTCCAGGGCGAAGTGCTCGAGGGCGACGTCGAGCAGGCCCGTGGCGGCGTCGAGCCAGCGCGGCTCCCCGGTGGCCTGGTGCAGGGCGAGCAGGCCGTCGGCGAGGCAGCCGTGATCGTCGAGGACGCCGGCGGCGGCGCCGACCTTCCCGTCCCGCGACGAGCGCCGCAACCGCCCGTCGACGAGGTGCAGGTCGAGCAACAGGTCGGCGGCCTCGGCCGCGGCGGTCACCCAGGACGGCTGCCCGAGCGCGGCACCGGCCTCGGCGAGCGCCTGGATCGCCATGCCGTTCCACGCGGTGACGATCTTGTCGTCGCGGCCGGGCTGGGGCCGGCTGTCCCGGGAGGCCAGCAGGGCAGGGCGGACCCGCGCCCAGCGGGCCGGCTCGGAGGGATCGGCCAGCAGCTGCAGCGTGGACGCGCCCTCCTCGAACGTGCCTTCGGGCGTCACCGTCAGGAGCGAGGCGGCCCACACCCCGTCCGACTCGTCCAGCACCTCGCGCAGCTGCGCGGGCGTCCAGGCGTAGGTCAACCCCTCGACGCCGTCGGTGTCGGCGTCCAGGGCGGAGGCGAACCCGCCCTCGGGAGTGCGCAGGTCGCGGAGCAGGAACTCGGCGGTCTCCTCGGCCACGCGCCGCGGCAGCGCTGCCCCGGAGACCCGCGCCAGGTGGGCGTAGACCCGCAGCAGCAGCGCGTTGTCGTAGAGCATCTTCTCGAAGTGGGGCACCACCCAGCCGGCGTCGACGCTGTAGCGGGAGAAGCCACCGCCGAGCTGGTCGTAGAGGCCGCCGCGGGCCATCCGCTCGCAGGTCAGCGACGCGTGCTGCAGCGACTCCCCGGAACCGGTGCGCTCGTGGTGGCGCAGCAGGAACTCCAACGCCATCGACGGCGGAAACTTCGGTGCACCGCCGAAACCACCGTTGCGGGTATCGAATCCGGCCCCCAGCGCCGCCGCCGCCCGGTCGAGCGCGTCGGCGTCCACGGCCGAGGGCGGCAGGGACGCGGCGGTGTTGTCCGACAGCCGGGCCGCGATCTCCGCGGCGGCCCCGCGCACGCGGTCGCCGTCCTCGGTCCAGGCCTTCGTGACGGCGTCGAGCAGCGTGCGGAAGCCGGGCATCCCCTGCCGCGACGTGGGCGGGTAGTAGGTGCCGCAGTGGAACGGCTCCCCGACGGGCGTCAGGAAGCAGGTCATCGGCCACCCGCCCTGGCCGGTCATGGCCTGGGTGGCCGCCATGTAGACCGCGTCGATGTCGGGGCGTTCCTCGCGGTCCACCTTGATCGCGACGAAGTCCCGGTTGACCTGCGCCGCGGTGGCCTCGTCCTCGAACGACTCGTGGGCCATGACATGGCACCAGTGGCACGCGGCGTAACCGACGGACAGCAGGACGGGCACGTCGCGGCGGGCGGACTCGGCGAACGCGTCGTCGCTCCACTCCCACCAGTCGATGGGGTTCTCGGCGTGCTGCAGCAGGTACGGGCTGGTGGCGGCGGCGAGCCGGTTCGGCATGGCCACCAGCCTGTCAGGGGCGCTCGCCCCCGGCATCCTCGGAGTCGGGCCCGGGCTGGTTGTCGAACGACGCGGGTAGCCGCCGGATGCGCTTGGACATCGACACGATGAGCACCACCAACGCCAGCCCCATCAGGATGATGACGACGAGCGCGACGGGCGAGGCCTTGCCGAACTCCTCCCCCTGTCCGGGTGGTGGCGCAGGATCCTGCGCCACCACGGTGACGGTGCTGGTGGGGAGGAACCCGAGGTCGACGAGCATTCGCCCAGGTTACGCGGCCGTCACCCGGCCCTGCGGACGGCCACCCGCTCGTCGACGCCGGCGAACAGGTCGTGCTCCGGATCGGGGGTGTCGACGAGCGACCGGACGAGCTCGTAGTCCTCCGTGGGCCAGATCGCACGCTGGATGTCGAGCGGCACCAGGAACCAGCGGCTGGTGGGGTCGATCTGAGTCTCGTGGGCGAGCAGTGCCTTGTCGCGGACGTCGAAGTAGTCGGCGCACTCGACACGGGTGGTGACCCGCTCACCGGGATCGGCCCGGTCGTCGGGCCAGTTGGCCAGCCACTCGTCGTAGGGCGACTCCAGGCCGCGCTCCTTGAGCGCCTTGTCGAACGCGATGATGCGCGACTTCGAGAAGCCGTGGGAGTAGTAGAGCTTCAGCGGCTGCCACGGGTCGCCGGCGTCCGGGAAGCGGTCGGGATCGGCCGCCGCGTCGAACGCCGCCACCGAGATCACGTGGGTCTTGATGTGGTCGGGATGGGGGTAGCCGCCGTTCTCGTCGTAGGTGACGACGACGTGCGGGCGGAACTCGCGGATCAGCTTGACCAGCGGCTCGGTGGCCACCTCGACGTCGACGAGGGCGAAGCAGCCCTCGGGCAACGGAGGCCGGGGGTCGCCCTCGGGAAGGCCGGAGTCGACGAAGCCGAGCCAGCGGTGCTGGACGCCGAGGATCTCCGCGGCCCGCGCCATCTCTGCGCGCCGGACATTCGGCATGTCGGCGAGCACCTCGGGACGATCCATCGCCGGGTTGAGGATGCTCCCGGCCTCGCCGCCGGTGCAGGTCACGACCATCACCTCGTGGCCCTCGGCGACATAGCGGGCCGAGGTGGCGGCACCCTTGCTGGACTCGTCATCGGGGTGGGCGTGCACCGTCATGAGGCGCAGCGCGGTGTCATGCGAAGACATGTGGTCCTTCCTGGCGTTTCGTGTCGCTCGAATCGTGGCAGAGTGCACCGACAAGAGCGCGCGGACCGGTCAACGCCACATCGGCGCTCGTGCTTCCCGGTCACTCTCCGCGTCCGTCCTCCCCCGCACGCGGGCCACCCACGACGGGCGGTGGTGCGAGCGGTCGTACGGTTCGCGAGGAGCCCCGACAACCGCTACGGTAGGCGGCCGACGGGCGTCCCATTCGGCGGCACGACGACCATCGACGGTCGATCACAACGCTGTGACCAGCACGGATGATGCCGTTGGGAACTTTGTGGACGCGCCAACCGTTCGTCGAAAAGCTGCGACGAGCGGCTGCCATCGTGTTACCGTGAGCTGCACACGGCCCGCAGGCGGGTCGTGTTTTTCCTTACTCGGGGCAATGTCTGCCCTCGGGAACGGGTGGCCCCGGGCGGCTCACCCCGCCCGCGGGCGATGAGGGTCCGTGGATGCATGGACCTGGACAGGCTGGAGGAGAGATGACCGTGACGGACACCCAGGAGAGCTGGCTGACCCAGGATGCCTACGACAGGCTCAAGGGTGAGCTGGACGGCCTGATCGCCAACCGCCCCGTCATCGCCGCCGAGATCAACGCCCGCCGCGAGGAGGGCGACCTCAAGGAGAACGGCGGCTACCACGCCGCCCGCGAGGAGCAGGGCCAGCAGGAGGGCCGCATCCGCCAGCTCCAGGAGCTGCTGCGCACGGCCAAGGTCGGCACCGCTCCCACCAGCTCCGACACCGCCTCGCCGGGCATGGTCCTGAAGCTGCGCTACGAGGGCGACGACGACACCGAGACGGTGCTGCTGGGCTCCCGCGAGGAGGGCAGCCGGGGTGACCTGGAGGTCATCTCGCCCAACTCCCCGCTCGGCGCCGCACTGCTCGGCGCACACACCGGCGACACGCGTGAGTACGCGCTGCCCGACGGCGGCACGATGAAGGTCTCGCTGGTCTCGGCGGAGCCCTTCCGAGCCTGACCGGGCCCTTCAGGGCCTGACGGTCTCGTCCACGACGTGGCCCGCGGCCCGCAGTGCCGCCAGCAGCGCGGCGCAGTGTTCCGGACCGCGGGTCTCCAGAGTGACGTCGACGTCGACGTCGCCCAGGGGAAGTGCACCGGCGATCCTCGAGTGCGCCACGTCGATCACGTTGGCCCCCTGCTCGCCGATCTGTGCGAGCAGGGCGGCGAGCGCCCCGGGCCGGTCACCCACACGCACGCGCAGTGCGAGGTAGCGGGCCGCCGCCACGAGACCGTGCCGGATGACGTGGCCCAGCACGAGTGGGTCCACGTTCCCGCCCGACAGCACGGCGACCACCGGGGTCTCGAACCGGCCGGGATCGTCGAGCAGGGCCGCCACCGCGGCCGCACCAGCCGGCTCGACCAGCATCTTCGCCCGTTCCAGGCAGTGCAGCAGCGCACGTGACAACGCGTTCTCGTCGACGGTGATGATCTCGTCCACCAACGCGGCCACCTGCGGGAACGTGACGTCGCCGGGGCGGCCGACCGCGATGCCGTCGGCGATCGTGCGCATCGAGGGCAGGGTCTGCGGGCCGCCCGCGGCCAGCGAGGGCGCCCACGCCGCCGCACCCGCGGACTGCACCCCGACGACCGCGACGTCCGGGCGGGTCTCCTTGACCGCCGCCGCGATCCCGCCGAGCAGCCCGCCGCCGCCGGTGCAGACGAGCACCGTGCGCACGTCGGGCACCTGCTCCAGGATCTCCAGGCCGACCGTTCCCTGGCCGGCGATGATGTCGACGTGGTCGAACGGGTGCACGAACACCGCGCCCGTCCGGTCGGAGAACTCGCGCGCCGCCGCGATGCTGCCCTCGATGGTCTCCCCCACGAGGTGCACCTGCGCGCCGTACCCACGGGTGGCGCCGACCTGGGGCAGCGCCGCGCGCTCGGGCATGAACACGGTGGCCTCGATGCCGAGCATCTGCGCGGCCAGCGCCACGCCCTGCGCGTGGTTGCCCGCGCTGGCCGCGACGACCCCGCGGACGCGCTGGGCGTCGTCGAGGCGGGCGATGCGTGTGTACGCCCCGCGGATCTTGAACGAGCCGGTGCGCTGCAGGTTCTCGCACTTGAGCCACACCTTGCCGCCGCACAGCTCGCTCAGCGCACGTGACCCCGCGATCGGTGTGGGCGCCACCACACCGGCCAGCAGATCGCGGGCGGACAGCACGTCGACGAGGCCGACAGGGGGAACGGCGGGCACCATGGCCGCATCCTCGCACCGGGTGCCCGGCGCCGCGGACGCCGCACCGGTAGCCTCGGCGTGAACGCATGGTCACGGGAGGTTGCATGACACGGCTGCGAGCCGTAGCGCCGCTGCTGGTGGCAGCGGTGCTCGCGGGCATCGCCGTCTTCACCGTGCAGCGTGCCACCTGTGCCGACCCCGGCCGCTACGTGGCCTCGCCCAGCGGCTACGTCCTGGTCGGAGGATGCCTCGCGCCCGGTGACATCGTGGTGAAGGCGCCGGTCGCACCGCCCGCGGTGGCCGATGCACCGACGAAGTCCTAACGGGGCAGCCGCTCGCGCACCCGTGACGGGCTCGGGTTGACCTCGCCCGTCGGGCCGACGAAGACCGTCGGCACCGTCTCGTCGCCGCCGTTGAGCTCCCGCACCCGGGCGGACGCCTCCGCGCTCCGCGAGACGTCCACCCAGACCGCACGGTTGCCGGCCGGACCCAGCGCGAGGCGCAGGGCGCAAGCAGTAGGAGGAGCCGGGGCGCCAGTAGATCAGTGGCACGCCGCGGCTCGAGGCCAGCTCACGGGCCGCCCCGTCCGGCCTCGACCGCGGGAAGAACCACGGCGAGAGCACCCAGACCAGCACGAGCAGCATGACACCCACGACCACCGTTACCGGCCGAGATGATCGTCATCGTCGCAACCTGAGGCAGGTGCTCCCCTGCATGACGTTGCTCGCGTCGCGATCTTCCAGACGGCGAGCGTGGGTGATCGCAGCGGATGCAGCATCCGGCATGAGCTGAGCTACCTGAGGTTGCGCCTACCGTTCTCGGCGCAGCCCTGACTCGAAGGCCTCCCGCACCACGGCGTGGGCAGTCGTCGGGTCAGCTGCAGCACCGGTCGAGCAGAGCACGGCGCCGGGCGCCGCCCGCGTCCACCAGACTCCCGACACCGCCAGGAGCTCGACGCCTCCCTGCACCGCGTCGAGGCCGACGTGCCGGTCGAAGGCCACGTCCTCCGCGACGTCGCGGACCAGGGGCCACGGAAACCGTGAGGCACCCGGCGCCGGCGGCCGCCGGCGCGGCCCGTCGTCCGCCCAGCGCGCACCCTCCTCGAACAGGGCCCGCACCGCCTGCCGCAGCTCCGGCCGATCGCCCAGCACGTCGAAGTCCGGCCAGGAACCGGCCGAGAGCGGCGCCGCACGCGGCCATTCGTCCGGGTCTGCGCGGCCGGGGCCGGCGTTCCGGCGGACCTCGTCGCTCACGACGGCCCGCCACCAGCTCGTCCACTGCCGACCGGCCGCGCGGCGCTGCTCGTCGTCGAGAACGGAGCATCGATCGGGTACCTCGGCGGCGAGCGCGGGCGGCACGACGGGGTTGTCCGGTACCTCGAGCCTGACGGCGTCCCGCACGAACAGCGCAACGTGGCTCATCTGGCCGGACGACTCCGCGAACCTCCACGAGAGCGCCCCGGCCTGCTCCACGTCATCGAGACTAGGCGACGGCCAGTGCCGTGCGCAGGTCCTCCAGCAGGTCCTCGACGTCCTCGATGCCCACCGAGAGGCGGATGAGGTTGTCGGGCACCTCCAACGCCGAGCCGGCCACCGAGGCGTGGGTCATGGCGCCCGGGTGCTCGATCAGCGACTCGACGCCACCCAGCGACTCGGCGAGGGTGAACAGCTCGGTGGCCGCGCACACCTTCAGCGCCGCCTCCCGCCCACCCGCGACGAGGAACGAGATCATCCCGCCGAAGCGGCGCATCTGCTTCGCCGCGATCTCGTGCCCGGGGTGGCCGGGCAGCCCCGGGTAGAGCACCTGCGACACCGCCGGGTGGCTCTCCAGCAGGTCGGCCACCCGCTCGGCGTTGTCGCTGTGGCGCTCCATGCGCACGGCCAGGGTCTTGACGCCGCGCAGCGTCAGCCACGCGTCGAACGGGCCCGGCACGGAACCCACGGAGTTCTGGGTGAACAGGATCTGCTCGGCCAGCTCGTCGTCGCTGGTGACGAGCGCACCACCGACCACGTCGGAGTGGCCGCCGACGTACTTGGTGGTGGAGTGCAGCACCACGTCGGCGCCCAGGGCGAGGGGGTTCTGCAGGTAGGGCGACGCGAACGTGTTGTCGACGACGAGCCGGGCGCCTCCCTCATGGGCGACGGACGCGAGTGCCGCGATGTCGGCGATGCCCAGCAGCGGGTTGGTGGGCGTCTCGCACCACACGACCTTCGTGGTGGGCCGCAGCGCTGCGCGCAGCGCGTCGACGTCGCCGAGGTTGACCGGCGTGTACTCCACGCCCCACTGCGTGAAGATCTTGTCGACGAGCCGGAACGTGCCGCCGTAGGCGTCGTGCGGGATGACGACGTGGTCGCCGGGCCGCAGCAGCACCCGCATCAGCACGTCGGACGCGCCCATCCCGGACCCGAACGCGACGGCGTGCCGCCCGCCCTCCAGCGCGGCGAGACACTCCTGCAGCGCGGTGCGCGTGGGGTTGGCCGACCGGGAGTACTCGTAGCCGCCCGCGCGCAGCCCGCCGACGCCGTCCTGGGCGAAGGTGGACGACGGATGGATCGGCGTGATCACCGCACCCGTGGTGGGGTCGGGCGCCTGACCGGCGTGAATGGCGTTCGTCGAGAATCCGCGCATGACATGAACGCTACGCACCGGCCGTGCCGCACCATCGCGGGGTGGTGCGGCACGGCAGTCAGCGACGGCCCTGCTCGATGCGTCCTGGACCTCCTCCGCCTGCTGTCGTGTGGCGAAAAGACCCAGCCGCAGTTCCCAGACGCCGGATTCCTCGGTCACCACTTCTCCGCTCCGCCGAATCGCGTCGGCGTCAACAGGTACGCGCAGTCTCCTGCAATGCCGTTCGGGATCAGTAGAGACGCTTGGTGTCACAGTGGCGCTTGCCGTGGCCCAGCGGAGCCGGGATGTTGCGCTGGGCGTCCAGGATGGCGCAGAGCTGCCCGCGTGTCGCCGTTCTCGCCGGCGGTCGCCACGCCTACCACGGGACGACCCGGGGGCTTGTGGACGTCGTGGACGGCCGGACGTTCGTGGTCCGCGCACCCGAGCCACCGGCGGATGGGTTCACCGTGGTCAACGTCGTGAGCGCCGCGGACGGGACAGTGTTCCGCGTCGTCGGGCCGGTGTCGCCGCCCGGCGCGAGCGCGGTGGAGCCGACCCGGTCTCCGGGGCCGCCCCCGACACTCCGTCCTTCGGGCCGGTGTTCGTCCTCTCCGGGCACGGCAGGCGCCCGGGGGCTGGCGTCTGCCGTCCGAGCTCGTTGTGGTCGCGCAGGAACAATCACCCGACGACGAGGTGTCGATGCTTGCGCTCGACGGGGACGTGCTGCGCCACCTCACCGGCCCGCGATCGGGCCGCCACAGCGGTGACGCTCGCAGCGCAGTCGCTGGCCTGCGCAGAGCGGGCACTGGCGCCGGCCGACACCGGCATCGTCGGCGACGGGCCGGTGGTCGACGGCGCCGACCACCTGATGGAGCTGTGGATGACCGGTGATCGGATCCTGCTCGACCGGCTGTGCCAGAAGGTGCTCCGGCCGCCCGGGACGCTGCCCGCCAGGTGCACGGGCTGTTCGGCGACCAGCTCCACGATCCCGCCCGCCGCCACGAGATGGAGACGGTGCTGCGGGCCCAGCGGGGTTGGAGGGAACTGCAGGGCGTGGGCCCGGAGATGTCCGAGCGACCGTCGGGCTGAGCTCCTACGGCAGCTTCACCTCGGCGACGTCCACGAAGATCTGTTCCATGGGCAACCGGCGCAGCCGGGCGATCCGGAACGCCAGCGGCAGGCTCGGGTCGAAGCGGCCCGTCTCCAGCGCGTTGACGGACTGCCGCGAGACGTCGAGGTGGTCGGCGAGCAGCGAGACCACCGCGGTCCACGACACGTCGGGGTGGAGGAACCGCACCACCACGTCGCGGACGATCCACCGCAGCCGGGACGCGATGTCAAGCACGGGCTCAGGCGCCACTGCCCAGGAACGCCAGCACATCCGACCGCGTGACGACACCGGCCGGCTTGCCGTCCACCAGCACGAGCGCCGCGTCGGCCGTGGCGAACGCGCTCATCGCCGTCTCCAGGGCCTCCCCCGCGCCGATGGTGGGCAGCGGGCGCGACATGTGCTTCTCCAGCCGGTCCGACAGTTGCGCGCGACCCGTGAACAGCGCGTCGAGCAGGTCGCGCTCGATGACGGAGCCCGCCACCTCGGCCGCCATCACCGGGGGCTCCGCCCGCACGACGGGCATCTGCGAGACGTGGAACTCCCGCAGGTAGTGCACCGCGTCGGCGACGGTCTCGTTCGGGTGGGCGTGCACGAGATCGGGCATCGAGCCGTCCTTGCGGCGCAGCACGTCACCGACCGTGGAGCCCGCCGCCGGCGGCAGGAAACCGTAGCCCGACATCCAGGCGTCGTTGAAGACCTTGCCCAGGTAGCCGCGGCCCCCGTCGGGCAGCAGCACCACCACCACCGCGTCGGCCGGCAACTCGGCGGCCAACCGCAGGGCCGCCACCGTCGCCATCCCGCACGAGCCGCCGACGAGCAGCGCCTCCTCGCGGGCCAGGCGGCGCGTCATGTCGAAGGAGTCGCCGTCGGACACGGCGATGATGCGGTCGCAGATGTCCTTGTCATAGGTCGTGGGCCAGAAGTCCTCACCCACGCCCTCCACCAGGTACGGACGACCCGAGCCGCCCGAGTACACGGAGCCCTCGGGGTCGGCCCCGACGATCTGGACGCGGCCGTCGGACACCTCCTTGAGGTAGCGCCCGGTGCCGCTGATGGTGCCACCGGTGCCGATGCCCGCCACGAAGTGTGTGATCTCCCCACCGGTCTGCTCCCAGATCTCGGGTCCGGTGCTCTCGTAGTGCGACTCGGGGTTGTTGACGTTCGCGTACTGGTTGGGCTTCCAGGCGCCGTCGATCTCGGAGACGAGCCGGTCGGACGTCTTGTAGTAGGAGTCGGGGTGGTCGGGGTCCACGGCCGTGGGGCAGACGACGACCTCGGCGCCGTACGCGCGCAGGACGTTGCGCTTGTCCTCACTGACCTTGTCCGGGCACACGAACACGCACTTGTAGCCCCTGCGCTGCGCGATCATCGCCAGCCCGACACCGGTGTTGCCCGAGGTGGGCTCCACGATGGTGCCGCCGGGGCGCAGCTCGCCCGAGGCCTCCGCCGCCTCGATCATGCGCAGGGCGATGCGGTCCTTCACGCTCCCGCCCGGGTTGAAGTACTCGACCTTGGCCAGGACCGTGGCCGAGATCCCCTCGGCGATCGCACCGAGCCGGACCAGGGGGGTGTTCCCGACCAGGTCGGCGACGTGCTCGACATAACGCATGCGTTCATGGTCGCACCCGGCCGGGAACGGGGACGCGAGGCCGTACGTTGAGGACCCGACACAGCGAGAGGATCCACCCATGCGGGACGACAAGCGCTCCAATCCGGCGAAACGGATCGCCGTTCTCGTGGCCGGCGGTCACGTCCTGCTCGTCGGTGTCGCTCTGCTCGTGCTGCCCGGACCTGGCCTGCTGCTGGTCCTGGCCGGCCTCCTCATCCTCGCGAACGAGTTCCCGGCCGTGGAGAAGTTCGTCGATCCCGTGCAGGACCGCGCGATGAAGGCCGCCGAGGACAGCGTGTCGTCACCACTGCGGATCGCCGGCTCCGTGCTCGCCGGCTTGGCCCTGATCGCGGCCGGCGTGCTCTGGGGACTGTTCCCGGACCTGCCCCTGGGCGGCTGGCCCACCGGTTCGAGCTTGATGCTTTCGGGTGTCATCCTGCTCGCCCTTTTGGTCTACAGCTACCACCGCGTGCAGGTCAGACGGGCCGCGGCCCGGTAACGAGCTGTACGGACTCGTACGGATCCGTCGCTCCGCGGCCTCTTTGGTGCGGGGCCGGTGGCTGACCCACTACCCTTCGCTACCTCGGAGCCCTCCTCCGGTCGAAGGGCACATCGGCCGGGTGACGGGAAGGTTCCGCGCAAGCTCCCCGATGTCGCACGTACCGCGCGGCGCGGAACCATGAACACACAGCAGGAGGGGCGCGCCGGTGCCAGTTGCCGGGCACGACGACGACGGCGCAGAGCACGTACCGGAGGGGGACCGGGACGACGCGATGCGAGCAGCCCGCCGAGAGGCGGAGCTCAACGAACTGGCCGGGAAGGCGGCCGACGGAGACAAGAGGGCGCTCGAGCGCCTGCTCGGTCTGATCCGCATGCCCGTCGTGCGGTACTGCCGGGCACGCATGGGCGACGGGATCGGACTGCTGACCGCGGAGGACGTGGCGCAGGACGTGCTGTTCGCCGTCTGCGGCGCGCTGGCCCGGTTCCGCCCGGGTGAGACGGCCGCGATGGCGTTCGTCTACGGGATCGCCCGCAACAAGGTGGTGGACGCGTTCCGGGCGGGCGGACGCGACCACTCGGAGCCGACCGAGGCCGTCCCCGACTCGGTCGACGACCGCCTCGGACCCGAGGCCGTCGCCGTGTTCGGAACGGAGGTCGGCGAGCTGCGGGAGCTCCTGGACCTGCTGCCCCCCGGGCACCGCGAGATCCTGGTGCTACGGATCGCCCTGCAGTTCAGCGCCGAGGAGACAGCCGCCACGGTGGGATCCACGCCGGGAGCCGTGCGGGTCACCCAGCACCGCGCGCTGACGAAACTGCGCGCGCTGATCGCGGAGCGGGCGAGGGGCGGGCAGAACCCCTGACGCTCCGCACTACCGCCATGACAGAGGGCGGCGGTAGAAGTCGCCCGCTACGGTCCCGTCATGACGCCGACGGCCACCAGATGAGCACCGAACTGGATGCGCGGCTGCGCCGGGAGGCGGATCAGTGGCTCACCGTCCGTACCCAGGACGGGAATCGGCCGATCCGGTGGGATGAGCTCGAGGAGTTCGAGTTCGACGGGGAGCCGTTCAAGCTGAAGGACCGCCAGCGGGGCATCCGGAAACCTCGCCAGTTGACCGCGGCCCTGTCCATCACCACCACCTACACCCCGCTTGGACGAGCTCCTCGCTACGCCGACGAGATCGGCCCGGACGGCCTTGTGCGTTACAAGTGGCGAGACGATGCACAGGAGGCGGACAACAGGGCCCTACGAGCAGCGCTCGACGAGGGTGTACCCCTGTTCTGGTTCGTCGGGATCGCACCCGGTGTCTACGAACCGTTGTATCCCGTCTTCGTGATCGCCGAGGAGCCCGAGCTTCGCCAGTTCGTCATCGCCCCGGACGCCGTGCGCGGGATCGTGACGCCTGGACAACAGATCGACGAGAACCTGCGCCGCTATGCGCTCCGCCAGACCCGCCAGCGCCTGCACCAGCCCGTATTCCGCGCCACAGTCCTGCACGCCTACGAGACCCGTTGCGCCGTGTGCTCCCTGCACCACGCCGCGCTACTGGACGCCGCGCACATCGTCCCTGACCGGGAGGAGGACGGCATCGCTTCGGTCCGCAACGGTTTGGCGATGTGCAAGATCCACCATGCGGCCTTCGACGTGCGAGTTCTCGGCATCCGCCCCGACCTCGTGGTGGAGATCCGGGCTGACGTCCTGGAGGAGGTCGACGGACCGATGCTCGAGCACGGCCTCAAGGCTCGGCACGGTCAACGACTCATGTCGATCCCCCGCGGTCGCGCCCAGCAGCCCGACGCCGATCTTCTGGAACAGCGCTACGCCGCATTCCTGGACGCCGGTTGAGCCGGCCGCTTCTCCAGGCCGCCCAGCGTGATGTTGCGCCCGAGGACCGGCCAGCTCGGTTACCGGCGAGTATCGTCTGGTCACCAGCATTTGCCCCTCACCAAGGAGAACGACGATGCCCGAAGCAGTGATCGTCGCAGCGGCCCGCTCCCCGATCGGCCGCGCGTTCAAGGGGTCGCTGGCCGGCATCCGGCCCGACGACCTGACCGTCCAGATGGTCCAGGCCGCACTGGCCCAGGTGCCCGCGCTCGACCCCACCACCATCGACGACCTGATGCTCGGTTGCGGCCTTCCCGGCGGCGAGCAGGGCTACAACATGGCCCGCGTGGTCGCGGTGCTGGCTGGCTACGACACGCTGCCCGGCACCACGGTCACCCGCTACTGCTCCTCGTCGGTGCAGACCACCCGCATGGCGCTGCACGCGATCAAGGCAGGCGAGGGTGACGTGTTCATCTCCGCGGGTGTGGAGACCGTGTCCCGGTTCACACGAGGCAACTCCGATTCCCTGCCCGACACCCAGAACCCGCTGTTCGCCGACGCGGCCGAGCGCACCAAGGCCACCGCGGAGTCCGGCACCGACACCTGGGTCGACCCGCGCACCGAGAACACCGTCCCCGACATCTACATCGCGATGGGACAGACGGCGGAGAACCTCGCCCGCGCCAAGGGCGTCACCCGCGAGGACATGGACCGCTTCGGCGTCCGTTCGCAGAACCTCGCCGAAAAGGCCATCGCCAACGGCTTCTTCGCCCGCGAGATCACCCCGGTCACGCTGCCCGACGGCACGGTCGTCTCCACCGACGACGGCCCGCGCGCCGGCACGAACTACGAGAGCGTCAGCCAGCTCAAGCCGGTGTTCCGCCCGGACGGCCTGATCACCGCCGGCAACGCGTGCCCGCTCAACGACGGCGCCGCCGCGCTGATCATCATGTCCGACACGAGGGCCGCCGAGCTGGGCCTCACCCCGCTCGCGCGCGTCATCTCCACCGGCGTCTCCGGCCTCTCGCCGGAGATCATGGGCCTCGGCCCGGTCGAGGCGTCGAAGAAGGCGCTGAAGCTCGCCGGCATGACCATCGACGACATCGACCTCGTCGAGATCAACGAGGCCTTCGCCGCACAGGTCATCCCGTCCGCCCGCGAATTGGGCGTGGACGCGGACGACACAGCCAAGCTGAACGTCAACGGCGGCGCGATCGCGCTCGGCCACCCGTTCGGCATGACCGGCGCCCGCATCACCACCACGCTGCTCAACGGCCTGCGCAGCCACGACAAGACCATCGGCCTCGAGACGATGTGCGTCGGCGGCGGGCAGGGCATGGCGATGGTGCTCGAGCGCCTGAGCTGACGGACCCCGGACGCGCAACGACCCGGTACCCCTGATGGGGTGCCGGGCCGTTTCGCGTCTGCGGCAGAGGCTAGTTCTGACGCAGGTAGCTCAGGAGGCGCAGGATCTCGAGGTAGAGCCACACCAGGGTGGTCATGAGGCCGAACGCGATGTACCAGGCGAAGGACGCCGGGGCGCCGCCCCGGACGGCACGGTCGGCCTGGTCGAAGTCGAGCAGCAGGCTGAACGCCGCCACACCGATCACGACGAGGCTGAAGATGATGCCCAGGGGGCCACCCTCACGCAGGCCGGTGTTGATCCCGAACAGGCTCAGCACGAAGTTGAACAGCATGAGGACGACGACGCCGACCAGTGCGCCCATCAGCCACTTGGTGAAGCGCGGCGTGACGCGGACGGCGCCGGTCTTGTAGACCACCAGCATGCCGACGAACACGCCCGCCGTGCCGACGATGGCCTGCAGCGCGATGCCCGGGTAGATGTTGTTGAACAGATCGCTGATGCCACCCAGCGCGATACCCATCATCGCGGAGTAGAGCAGCACCAGAGGTGCCTTGGCCCACTGCGACTTGAAGATCAGCACCAGCGACACGACGAACCCGACGATGAACGCCGGCAACGTCAGCACGTACAGGTTGAGGACAGCGGTCAGGATGCCGGTGACCAACGCCGTACCGGCTGCGAAGCCCGTCTTGAGGACGATGTCGTCCACCGTGATCGGGCGCTCCCCCACCCCGGCGCGCCCGTAGCCGACCTGCGCGGCCCGGGAGTCGGCGTAGGCGGCCGCGCCGCCCATCGCACCCCCCTGGCGGTCGAAGGTGGCGTAGCCGCCGGCCTGCCCCTGGGGCAGGTTGCGGAAAGCCGGGTTGCTACTGCTGCGCACCTGTTCCTCCTCGGAAATCTCGTGGCGTTCGACCCGTTCAACGCATGACCAGGGTCGGACGTTCCCCTCACGGGTAAAGAAGACTTTACTGCTTTTCAGGCCGGGTCGAGCGCCACACCCGCCTCCTCGAGCTCGGCCTCGGTGAGCAGACGGGCGAAGGCGCGGTCGGACTCCGTGGCCGAACCCAGCGGGGGGTCGACGCCGACGAAACCACAGACCTCGATCAGCGTGTCGTCGTAGGCAGCATAGAGGGCCAGCCTGCGGACCTGGGTCGGCTGAGCGCCACCGCGCATCTCGCGCCGCAGCCGGCGCAGGTTCGCCACGGACGACTCGAGGCACGGCCCGGCCGGGCGGCGACGGCGGGCGAGCCGGTCGGAGAACCTCTCCACGGCAGCGGGGATCAGCCGCAGAGCCAGCCAGAAGAGCAGAGTCGGCGCGGCCGCGACGAGGAGGTAGAGCAGCAGGCCCACAAGGACCGGACGGTCACCCGTCACACCAGCGACGATACGCCGTGGAGCGCGCGGCTGAACGGGTGAATCCCGACATCGCGTACAACCATCCGAGGGGCGTGCGACGTCTGTTCGGCATGTTCCGTGGACTCGTCCTCGCCGTCCTGCTCGCGGTCGGTGGATGCGGCGGCGAGCGGGTGACCGCCGCCGCTCCGGCTCCGGATCCGCTCGCCATGGTCGGATGGTGGAAGGTGCAGGGCACCGACCAGGTGGCCCTGTTCGATGCGACCTCGATCGAGGTCAGGCAGGCAGGCGTCGCCGCCCGTGGCCGCGACTGCCCCGTGGCCGGCGGTAACTGGCGCGCCGACCCGGACGGCAACTTCGTGGCGCTGATCGACTCCGCCACACCCTGTCCCGGGCAGCAGACCGCGGAGATCACCACCCCGGCGTGGCTCGACGCCGCGTCCGGCTTCGCCGTCGAAGGCCCCGAACGCATCCTCCGTGACGGTGCCGGAACGCAGATCGCCCGCCTGGTTCCCGAGCAGCCGGGCGCCGTGACGGGGGTCGCCGACCCCGCTCGACCCGTCACCGACGCCGAGCGCGCGGCGGCGGGTCCCGCTGCGCCGGTCCCCGCCGGGATGCGGCCCGCGGCCCGCAGCGATCTGGTGGGCCGCTGGGTGCCGGTCGGGTTCTCCGGTGCCACCCGGCCCGCCGTCGAGTTCACCGCCACCGGCAGTTGGGGCGGATCGGACGGATGCAACGGCGTCGGCGGCCGGTGGACGGTGAGCGGCGAGGGGGCCTTCCTCGCCACCTCGGGCCTCTCCACCCTGATCGGGTGTGCCGGGGTGGACGTCGGCCCGCAGGTCTCGGGAGCCCGCCGCGTCGCGTTCGAGGGCGACACGCTCGTGTTCCTCGACGCCGCGGGCAAGGCGACCGGCCGTTTCACGAAGGCATGAGACGGGGGTGGAACGCGGGTCGCGGCCCCACCCCCGTCGGATCAGGCGGCTCAGCCGGTGACGAGCGTGAGACCGAGGCGGGTCAGCGCCTCGTTGACGGGCTGGAAGTAGGTGGTGCCGCCGACGGTGCAGTCGCCCGAGCCGCCCGAGGTCATGCCCTGGGCCTGCCGGCCGGCCACCCACGATCCGCCGGAGTCGCCGGGCTCCGCGCACGCGTTGGTGCGCGTGAGGCCGTAGACCACGTCACCGCCGCCGTAGTTGACGGTGGCGTTCTTCGACTGGATCGTGCCGCAGCGGTAGCCGGTGGTGGAGCCGGAACGGCACACCGAGGCGCCGACGGCCGCCTCGGTCGAGCCGAGGACCGAGGTGGTGCCCTGCACCTGCGAGGTCGGCACCCAGGTCGCCGTGGAGTTGACCTTGATCGAGCCGAAGTCGTCGGTGGGGAAGTTGCTCGTCGCCACCGGGCCGATCACGGCCTGGTTGTACCCCGACCACGTGCCGCCGCCCTCCGTGCAGTGCCCGGCGGTGATGACGAAGGACGCCGTGGCCGACGTCGCGCTGAAACCGATCGAGCACCGCCCGCCGTTGTTGTAGATCGCCTGACCCCCGACGAGGTCGGAGAACGTCCGGGGCGTCGTGGCCACCTGCTTGACCTGCACGCTGTCCTCGGCGGTGGTGCCGGCGGCCGCGGCGAAGGTCTGCGCGTCGGCCACGTTGGTGGATTCCACCACCACCGTTGCGGACGCGTCGTCGACGTACCAGGAACCGACCGACCTGGCCGCCTTCTTCGCCGCCTTGTCGAGCTTGTCCTTGCCGTTCTTCGGGTTCTTCCCCTTCGCCGCCACGAGGGGCTGCGCGCCCGCCGCCTGGATCGCGGCCGCCGACGCCGGGTCGCTCGTGCGCACGACGAGCCCGCCGGTGGACTGGTCGATCCACGATCCCTGGTACGCGGCCCCGAGCTGTGACCGCAGCGCCGCGTCGGTGGTGGAGGCGGCGTAGTCGCGGTCGAGCCGCTGCTGGGCGGCCGCCCCGGTCAGGCCGAGGTCGCGCTGGAGGGCGACGGACTCGGCCGCGGTGGCCCCGGAGGACGACACGGACGGCGACGCGGACGCCGACGGCGTGACGGCCACAGCGAGCAGCAGCCCGAGGGCGGCGGCTCCTGCGGTTCGGACAGCATGGCGGTAACTCATGGTTACTCCGATGACTGAGCTCGCGAGAGCGGCGACACGACCGGGTGAAGGTCGTGATCGAAACGTGCCCCACCGGAGTCACCCACACAATGCGCCACAAAGGTGGTTATCGGGTGACTCCGACACCGAACTACCAATCACCCCAAAATGGGCACGTGTCCAATTCACGACCCTCGGAACAGGCTCGAATACGCGATACGTGCAGTTCAGAGGGGCTCCGATCCGACGTGAACCACCCGTCCGCGCGGCGGAGCGCATCAGCGCAGACGCAGTAGTGCAATACGCCGAACGGCGGAACGGCCGTCGCCCTCACCACGTCACCCGCAGTAGCTGCCTGACAACTCGTTCACGCCATCGTGGCAGGCGCACCCGGCACGACACCGTCTGACCGGGTAGTCCGTCCCCGCGCCCGCTCGCCCGTACGGCTCTCGAGCCACGAGGCGAGTCGCGACAACGCCACGTTCACGACGACGTAGATCACGGCCACGATCAGATAGGTCTGAACGAGCAGGTGGGTGTAGACGGTCAGGTTGTTGCCCTGCTTCATCAGCTCCGGGTAGCTGACGACGTAGCCGAGCGTCGAGTCCTTGAGCAGGGCCACGAGCTGGGTCACGAGCGACGGGATCACGAGCCGCACGGCCTGCGGCAGCACGATCGCGCGCATCACCTGGCCGTCGCGCATCCCGACGGCGACACCGGCCTCGAACTGGCCACGGTCCACCGCGTTCACCCCGGCCCGGAAGATCTCCGCGAGCACGGCCGTGTTGACCAGCACGATCGGCACCACGAGCTTCCACAGCAGCGGCAGGTTGATCCCGAACCGCGGCAGCGCCAGCAGGAACGCGTAGATCAGCAGCAGCAGCGGGATGCCCCGGAACAGCTCGACATACGCGGTGGACGCCCACCGGACCGGCCGCGTCCGCGACAGCCGCCCGAGCGCGAGGACCACGCCGAGCGGGAACGACAACGCCGCGGCGATGGCGGTCGCCACGAGCGTGCCGAGCAGGCCCTGGCCGAGGAACTCGATGTAGTCGAGCTGCAGGAACGGCAGCCATCGGCTGCGCCCGAGCTGCCCGCTCCTCGCGAACTGCAGCAGCGCGAGGGCGACCAGCGCCGCGAGCAGGACGAGCCCGAGAACGGTGAACAGCCGGATGCGGGCGCGACCGCGGGGCCCCGGCTCGTCGAACAGCACCCGCGCTGCGGTCACAACACCACCCGCACGAGGGCCGTAGGCCTGCCCCTCATCGCGCGACCCTCCGTTCCAGGAACCCGCCGGCGGCTCCGCCCAGCAGCGCGATCGCCAGGTACATCGCGCCGCTGACCAGGAACAGCACCACCGCCTCCGCGGACTGCAGGTTGAGTACCTGGGTGCGGTTGGTCAGCTCGCTCACCCCGACGGCCGCGGCGAGCGACGAGCCCAGCGCGATCCCGATGAAGATGTTGACCAGCGGCTGCACCATCGTCCGGAACGCCGGGGGCAGGATCACGTGCCGCAGCGACTGTGTGAACGTGAAGCCCAGCGCCCGCGCCGCCTCCGCCTGCCCGACGGGCACCGCGTTGATCCCGCCGCGCATCGCCTCGCAGACGAACGCCGCCCCGAACGCGCCGAGGCAGACCGCGGCGGAGGTGAACAGCGAGAACGTCAGCCCGATGTCGGGCAGCCCGAACACGAACAGCACCAGCAGCGACAACAGCGGCATGTTGCGCAGTACCTCGACGTACACGGCGCCGGCGACGCGCAGCGGCGGGATCGGGCTGACCCGGAACACCGCCAGCACCGTGCCGAGCACCAGCGCGCCGACGAACGCCAGTGCCGTCAGCTCCAGCGTGACGAGCAGTCCGCCGAGCAGGAACCCGAGGTTGTCGACGACGACGCCCACGGTCAGGAGCCCTGCGCGGAACCGATCGTCGGCGGGGCCGGGGCGTCGCCCTTGACCACCGTGCCGATCGTGGCCTTCCACAGCTTCGCCCAGCTGCCGTCGGCGTAGATCTTCGTGAGCCAGTCGTTCACGAACGCCTTGGCGGTGGGGTCGCCCAGCGGCAGCCCGATGCCGTAGGGCTCCTGGGTGAACGGCGCCCCCACGACCTTGACGGCCGGGTTGGTGCTGGCGTCGGAGATGAGAATGCCCTGGTCGAGCACGTAGGCGTCGGCCCGGCCCTGCTGCACGGCCGCGACGCACTGCGCGTCCTCCTGGAACAGCAACGTCTTCGCGCCGGGCACGACCTTCTGCAGCGCGAGCACGGCGGTGGAGTTGGCCTCGGTGGCGACGGTCTTGCCGTCGAGGTCGGCGACCTTCGTGATGGAGGTGTTGTCGGCCTTCACCATGATCGCGTCGCCCGACTCGTAGTACGGCCCGGCGAACGCCACCTTCTGCGCCCGCGGCGGCGTGATCGTGTAGGTGGCGAAGACCGCGTCGACCGTGTTGTTCTGGAGAAGCGTCTCGCAGGTGTCGACGGTGGTGATCGTCAGCTGCGTCGTCGGCTTGCCGATGATGTAGTTCGCCAGCATCTACGACAGCCCCGCGTCGAAGCCGGTGACCTTGCCGGTGGCCGGGTCCTTGAGCGAGAACAACGGGCCGGCGTCCGTGCCACCGACGTTCAGGGTGCCGCGTTGCTTGATCTTGTCCGCCCAGGACCCCGGTGTGATCGCCGACGCGTCCGCCACCGGGGAACCCGCGATGACGGCGTCGTAGGCGCTGGTGTCGGCCGCTCCGGGGAGCGCCGGCGACGTGCCGTTGTCGGCACATGCGGTGATCGTGAGCGCCGCGGCGGCGAGCGCCAGGAGACGGAGCCGGACGGATATCACGGTGGACCCCCCGAGAGTGTCATGTGGCCAGCGACCCTGCCCGCACGACCGGGTGACGGCAACTCGTGACGCGGCTCCGTCGGGCGGTCGGCGGCGTCCCGGTTCTAGGCTCACTCCGCACGGGCGGACGTCCCGGCACGAAAGGGCTTGTGATGTGGGCTTTCTTCTCGCGACGGCTGCGGATGTGGCTGATCCTGGCGGTCGGCGCGCCGATCCTGGCGTGGCTGCTGGGCAAGGTGGGTGACGTGGTGGAGTCGCGCCGCGGCCCCAACACCGTCAGCAAGGTCCTCAAGAAGGGCAGCGGCTACCTGCAGCGCCGGGCGAAGGGACCGTTGGGCGGACGCACCTCCGCCGACCCGGCCGGGGCCCGGGACGCCGGAGTGCCCACGCGATGACGTTCGTCCTCGTGCACGGCGCGTGGGGCGGCTCGTACGGCTTCCGGGGTGTACGGCGACTGCTCCAGGCGCAGGGCCACGAGGTACTGACACCGAGCCTCACCGGGATCGGCGAGCGCTCGCACCACACCGGACCGCTGGTCGGGCTGTCCACGCACGTGCTCGACGTCGTCAACGCCGTGCGGTTCGAGGACGTCTCCGACCTGGTGCTGCTCGGATTCTCCTACGGCGGCATGGCCGTCAGCGGGGCGCTGGAGCAGATCGGCGACCGCGTGCGCGAGCTCGTGCTGCTCGACGCGTTCCTCCCCGACGACGGCGACAGCGTCGCGTCCCTGACCGGTGGGGCACTGGGCGGCGAGGCGGACGCACTCGGCGCCCCGTGGCTGGTGCCCGCGGCGCCGCGGGAGTTCGAGGATCCGACGCACGGCGCGTGGTCGAACCCGCGGCGGGCGGGCCAGCCGGTGCGCACGCTCACCGAGCCGGTACGGCTGCGGGCCCCGCTCGAGGAGTGGCCGTTCGGCCGCACCTACATCCGGGCGACGCGGGACCCGAACGGCGCGATGTTCGACGCCTCGGCGGCCCGGGCCCGTTCGTCGGGCGCATGGCGCTACGACGAGATCGCCACCACCCACATGGTGCCGGAGAACCGGCCGGAGGAACTGGCGGTGCTCCTGACGAGGTTGGCGCCGTGACCGCGCATCACTACTCAGCGGCCATCTCCTGGACCGGGTCCACCGCGGCCGGCTACCAGGACTACGACCGCGCGCACGCGGTCACGGCCGGGCCCGCATCGCTCACCATGTCGTCCGATCCGGCGTTCCTCGGCGATCCGTCCCTGCTCAACCCCGAGCAGCTCGTGGTCATGGCCGCGGCCTCGTGCCAGCTGCTGTCGTTCCTCGCGGTCGCGGCGCGGGCGCGGCTGGACGTCCGGGACTACCGCGACGAGGCGTCGGCGGTCATGTCGGACGAGAACCGGCCGATGCGGCTCGACGAGATCGTGCTGCGCCCGCGCATCGTGGTGGCCGAGGGGCCTTCCGAGGACCGGGTGCGCCACCTCGTGGAGGTCGGCCACCGCGAGTGCTTCATCTCCAACAGCCTGTCGACGCCGGTCCGGGTGGAGCCGACCGTCGAGTTCACGGTGTGAGGCCGCGCACCACCAGCTCAGCGAGCTCGGTGTAGGCCGCAGCGTCCCCGAGGCCCGTGGCCGCGGCCACCTCGCGCTGTTGGATGCGCACCATCGTGGCGCTCAGGACGTCGGCGACGAACGCGACGTGCACGGACCGGAAGGCGCCGCTCGACACCCCCTCGGTGACGAGTTGCCCGACCCGACGGGCGGCGGCCCGCGTGTTCTGCTCGTAGATCTCGCGGGCGACCGGCGCGGCGGCGACGTCGTCGAAGAAGGCGGCCGACGCCGGCTCCAGCTGCGCGGCCACCCCGTGCAGGTAGGTCACGATCCGGTCCCGCGGACGGCCTGCCGCCGCCAGCCCGGCCTCCACCCGCTCGGTGGCGCCGCGGAAGAAGTGGACGACGACCGCACGGACCAGGGCGTCGCGGGTGCCGGACAGCGCGTACAGGGTGGTCTTGGAGCAGTGCAGGCGGGCGGCGAGGGCGTCGATCGTGAGGTCGCGGAAACCCTCGGCGAGGAACAGTGTGACGAGCTGGTCGAACAGTTCCGACTGCCGAACCGTACGCTGCACAGTACGATCGTACTCTCATTCGTATCGTCTGGAGACACCGTGCCCGTCGACCGCCTGCTGCCCACGCAAGAGGCCGAGGACCTGCTCGACCTCGTCCGCGACATCGCCGACAAGGAGCTCGCCACCCGCGTCGGCGAGCACGAGAAGGCCGAGACCTACCCCGAGGGCCTCTTCGCGACGCTCGGCGAGGCCGGTCTGCTGGGGCTCCCCTACCCGGAGGAGCACGGCGGCGGCGGACAGCCCTACGAGGTCTATCTGCAGGTGCTCGAGGAGTTCGCGATGCGCTGGGCCGCGGTGGCCGTGGCCGTCAGCGTGCACGGGCTGTCCTGCCATCCCCTCGCCGCGTTCGGCACGCCCGCGCAGCAGGAGAAGTGGCTGCCGACGATGCTGGCCGGCGAGATGATCGGCGGCTACTCGCTGTCGGAGCCGCAGGCCGGGTCCGACGCCGCCGCGCTCACCTGCAAGGCCGAGAAGGTGGTGGCCGGGTACCGGATCACCGGCACGAAGGCCTGGATCACCCACGGCGGCATCGTCGACTTCTACGCGCTGTTCGCCCGCACGGGCTCCGGTTCCCGGGGGGTTTCGTGCTTCCTCGCGCCCGGAGCCGTCGACGGGCTCACGTTCGGCAGGCCCGAGGAGAGGATGGGCTTGCACGCCATCCCGACGGTCACCGCCCACTGGGACGGCGCCGTGATCGAGCACGACCGTCTGATCGGCACCGAGGGCCAGGGCCTGCCCATCGCGTTCAGCGCACTCGACTCCGGCCGCCTGGGCATCGCCGCCGTCGCCACCGGGCTCGCTCAGGCCGCGCTGGACGCCGCCGTCGACTACGCCCACGAGCGCAGCGCGTTCGGCAAAAAGATCATCGACCACCAGGGGCTGGGCTTCCTGCTCGCCGACATGGCGGCCGCCGTCGACTCCGCACGTGCCACCTACCTCGACGCCGCCCGCCGCCGCGACGCCGGCCGCGACTACTCGCGCCAGGCCAGCGTCGCGAAGCTGATCGCCACCGACGCGGCCATGAAGGTCACCACCGACGCCGTGCAGGTGTTCGGCGGCTACGGCTACACCCGCGACTTCCCCGTCGAGCGGTACATGCGCGAAGCGAAGATCACCCAGATCTTCGAGGGCACCAACCAGATCCAGCGCCTGGTGATCAGCCGCCAACTGCAGCGCTGACGCGCCCGTGCGCGGATAACGCTGTTCCCGCGGTGATATCCACGCACGACCCCTGCACCGCACCACCGATCGAGGAGACCGTCCATGGAGATCACCGGCACCGCCGCCCTCGTCACCGGGGCCGCTTCGGGTCTCGGCGCCGCCACCGCCGCCGCGCTCGCCGCCCGGGGCGCCACCGTCTACGGCATCGACCTGGAGAAGGGCATCACCGACGCCACCCCGCCCGATGGCGTCACGCTGCTCGCGGCCGACGTCACCGAGGAGGCCCCGGTCCGCGAGGTGCTGGCCCGCATTGCCGATGACGGAGCCGAGCTGCGCACCGTCGTCAACTGCGCGGGGATCGGGCCCTCGGCCCGGATCCTCGGCAGGAAGGGCCCGCACGACCTGGAGCTGTTCCACACGGTGCTCAAGGTCAACCTGCTGGGCACGTTCAACGTCATGCGTCTGGGCGCCGAGGCCATCTCGAAGCTCGACGCCGACGACAACGGGCAGCGCGGCGTCGTGGTCAACACCGCGTCCGTCGCGGCGTTCGAGGGCCAGGTCGGGCAGATCGCCTACACCGCGTCGAAGTCCGGCGTGGTCGGGATGACGATCACGGCGGCCCGCGACCTCGCCCAGTTCGGGATCCGCGTCATGACCATCGCACCCGGCATCGTCGACACCCCGATGCTCGCGACCGTCAGCGACGAGTTCCGCGCCACCCTCAGCGCCGGGGTGCCGTTCCCGCACCGCCTCGCGCAGCCCGAGGAGTTCGCCCGGCTCGTCACGATGATCGTGGACCACGACTACCTCAACGGCGAGACGATCCGCATGGACGGCGCGCTGCGCATGGCGCCGCGCTGAGCAGATGAGTTCCGGCCGTCCGACCGGTCTACCCACCGTGTTCCGTCGACGCGAGGTGGTGATCCCGGCCGGGGGTCGGCTGCCCTTCGTCGACGCCGACTGGGCCGACGCGCTCGTCGTCGTCGCGAGCGGGGAGGTCGACCTGTACTGCGACCAGGGCGGTAGCCGCCGCTTCGGCCCCGGCTCCCTCCTGTTCTTCGTCGGCCTGGGCCTGGTCGATCTCCGCAACCCCGGAGTGGACGAGACGGTGCTGGTCGCCCACTCGCGCGGCTGACAGCACAAGCGTCGTCGCATCGGCACGGGCGTCCCGGCACGTGTGCGGCCCAGGCGATGCGTGTGCGGTCCACCGCGGCCGAACTGGCCATGGGCCACCGGCGGGCCCGGACCTACCGTGGTGCCATGCGCATCCGCACCATCGACGCCTTCACCGACCGCCCGTTCGCCGGCAACCCGGCCGGGGTCGTCCTCCTCGACGGGCCCGGCTGGCCGTCCGAGGAGTGGATGCAGCAGGTGGCGGCCGAGATGAACCTCGCCGAGACCGCGTTCGCCCACCCCCTGCCCGCCGGCGGCGAGGCCGACTGGGCGTTGCGCTGGTTCACCCCCGCGCTGGAGGTCGACCTCTGCGGTCACGCCACGCTGGCCACCACCCACGCGATGAACAGCGACGGCCTGCTGCACGGCACCGTGCGGTTCGCCACGCGGTCCGGGGTGCTGCGGGCCTGCGCCGACGATGGCAAGATCACCCTGGACTTCCCGCTCGCCACGCTGTCCGCCATCACGGAGCCGGACGGGTTGTCCGACGCCGTGGGGGCGGCGGTGGTCGCCGTCCACGACACCGGATCGCTGGGCGACCTGCTCGTCGAGGTCGCCGACGAGAAGGCCGTCCGCGCCGCCGACCCGGACCTCCCCGCGATCACCCGGCTGCCGTGGCGCGGCGTGATCGTCACCGCAGCGGGCGACGGGGACCACGACTACGTGTCCCGCTTCTTCGCGCCCGGCGCCGGCATCGCGGAGGACCCGGTCACCGGCAGCGCCCACACCGCCCTGGCCCCGTTCTGGTCGACGCGCCTCGGACGGCCGGACCTCGTGGGCCTGCAGGCGTCGCGGCGCAGCGGTCTGGTGCACACCACCGTCGCGGGTGACCGGGCGCTGCTCGCCGGCGGGGCCGTCACGGTGCTGGACGGAAACCTGATGATCAGCTCCGGCTGAACCGGTCGATCGCCCGGAGCAGGTGTTCCTCCGTCGCGGCACCGCCCGTGTGACCGGCGTCGTCCACGACGATCAGCTCCGAGTCGGGCCAGGCGCGGGCGAGCAGCCAGGCGGTCTCCACCGGCCCGCCGAGATCGTGGCGACCGTGGACGAGGACGCCCGGAATCCCGGCCAGCCGCCCGGCGTCGCGCAGCAGCGCCCCCTCCTCCAGCCACGCGCCGTGGGAGAAGTAGTGGGCGCAGATCCGGACGAGTGCCACCTGCGCTGCGGCCGGGCGACGGCCGTACTCGCCGGGGCTCCCGTTCGTTTCCAGGGAGATCACCGCGTCCTCCCAGGCGAGCCAGTCCTGCACCGCGCGGACGCGCACGTCCGGATCCGGGCTCTCCACCAGCCGCGCGTACGCGGCAACGAGGTCTCCGTCCCGTTCGGCCTCGGGCACGCCGTCGCGGAACCGGTGCCACGCCTCGGGGAAGTAGCGCCCGACGCCGTGGTAGAGCCAGGCCGTCTCCGAGCGGCGCGTGGTGGTGACGCTGGGGATCACGATCTCCGACACCCGGTGCGGGTACCGCTGCCCGTAGGCGAGGATCAGCGTCGAGCCCCAGGACCCGCCGAACAGCAGCCAGCGCACGATCCCGAGGTGCTCACGCAGGCGTTCCATGTCGGCGATCAGGTGGTCGGTGGTGTTGACCCCCATGTCGACGGTCGGATCGCTCGCGTGCGGAGTGCTGCGCCCGCAGCCCCGCTGGTCGAACAGCACGACGCGGTACCGGGCGGGGTCGAACATCCGGCGCCGCCCGGCGGAGCAACCCGAGCCCGGCCCGCCGTGCACCACGAGCGCCGGTCTGCCGTCGGGGTATCCGCAGGTCTCCCAGTAGACGTGGTTGCCGTCGCCGACGTCGAGCATCCCGTGGTCGTAGGGCTCGATCCGGGGAAAGGGCTGCACCGGCCCATCATCAACTACCCGAGGGGGCCGACCGCCGGTGCCGCGAAAAAACGGTTCGACGCCTGGGCGGAGAGGATCGACCTGATCTCCTCGGTGTCGTCGTCGGCGTAGCGGTCGAGGATCGCCTCCAGACCGAGCCGATCGGCCTGCGTGTCGTACGCCGGGGCGCCGATCTCGGCAGGCCACGGGCCGACCTGCTGCGAAGATCGGGCCATGTCCTGCCTCGCCTGTGATCTGGTCAACGGCCGAGCCCCACTACCCGGCGGACGGTTGCACCGGACCACACGCTGGGTCGTGGTGGTCGCAGGCCGGTGCGGTGCCCGGGCACATCCACTACGTCGTGCAACCGGTGACCCGTGACCAGGTCGCCCAGAGCGGCGGCCTCCACGGTCCGGCGCTCCAGATGGAGATGTTCCGCCGGAACCGGACACCGGACACGGAAGAGATCGAGCAGATCGCCGAGCGCGCACGGACCCTGTTCGCTCGGTGAACCCCGGGGATTTCCAGGCCCCGATCCTGCGGCCGAACGGGTCGGCGGCGTGGCACGAGAACATCGACCCGCTCGGCCAGATCCGCGGCCCCGCAGGCATCATCGTGGCCGGCGTGCAGATCGGCTGACCCGGCCGCATGCCATCTCCTCCAGCCGTGCCCGGTGGTTCTGCTGGACCGCCGGATCCTCGAACGCGAGCAGCGAGGTGCGGTCGAGGTAACCCGCCGCCCCGTCGACCAGTTCACGGACGATGTCGGTATGTCCTGCGTGCCGGTTCGCCTCGGCGATGGTGTGGATCAGGATCTGCTGCAACGTCACGTCCCTCATCGGCGCCACGGCAGGAAGGCGGCGGCCGGCCGGCCGAAATGCGGCGCCGCGAGCACAACCGGGCGCTCGGCTTCATCGTGGCCACGCGCGTATCCAGTCGTACACCACCGCCGGGACAGAAGTTGCCGGCGACGCCGGTGAGTTCGTGACTCGCGCCGGGTCCTCACCGGCATGAGCGATACGGATGCCGAGCCGGGCAAGGTCGTTGTGAACAGGGCGATGTCGTTGGACGGCTTCATCGCCGGCCCCGACAACTCCATGGACTGGATCCTCGAGTACAGAACGGAGTACGCGTTTCCCGAGGTCATGCAGGCCACCGGCGCCATGCTGGTCGGCCGGGGCACCTACGAGGTCGGCAAACGGATGTCCGTCGAGAACGCCGGGTACGACGGCGGGCCGGTGTTCGTCCTGACGCACCAGCCGCCGGACGAGCCGGAGCAAGGCGTCACGTTCCTCGCCTGCGACCTCGCGGAGGCCGTCGCCACGGCGCGCGCCGCCGCGCATGGGAAGAACCTGGAAGTCCTCGGAGCGGACCTGGCCAGTCAGTGCCTGCAGCGGGGTCTCGTCGACGAGGTTCTGGTGTACGTCCTGCCGGTGCTGCTCGGTGACGGCGTGCGCTTCTCGACCCCGGGCCTCGGCAGAATCGACCTTGAACCGTTCGGCAACAGGCAGTCGGGTGCCGTGACGATGCTCCGCTTCCGCGTGCGGAGGTAGGTACGTGCGTGCGCGGCGGTCGCCGGCAGCATCGCGTCACGCTCCGGCGGTCCTGGCGCCCTCGTGCGGTCGCGGCCGCTCGGCCTCGTGCTCGTCGCCGATCGCATCAGGATCGGGCGCCTCTCCCCGGGTGTGGGCCGGCGTGACCAGCCCGCACAGCCGGACTGCGTGCGGCGAGGTGCCCCCGGTGGGATTCGAACCCACACTGGGACCCTTTTAAGGGGCCTGCCTCTGCCGGTTGGGCTACGGGGGCGGCCCGCTCAGAATACGGACCACCCCGCGATCTCCGTCAGGAGACCGCGCGACCCACCGGCACCGGGTCACTCGGCACGCCGTTCGGGGCCGGCTGGGCCTGGCCAACCGGTCGTGGACCACCGCCGGCGACCCGGTCGAACTCGGCCTTCGGGTCGTTGATCTGACCCAGCGACACCACCTCGCGGCCGAGGAACAGGGCGCCGGTCCAGTCGAAGACGATGCGGATGCGACGGTTCCAGGTGGGCATCCGGCTGACGTGGTAGGTGCGGTGCATGAACCACGCGATGATGCCGCGCAGCTTGATGCCGTAGATCTCCGCCACGCCCTTGTAGAGGCCGAGGCTCGCCACCGAGCCCGCGTAGGAGTGCTTGTACTGCTTGAGCGGCTTGCTGCGGACGTGGGCCACGATGTTGTCGGCGAGGACCTTGGCCTGGCGTACGGCGTGCTGGGCCGACGGGCTGGTCTTGGCCTCGGGGTCGTCCTTGGAGAGGTCCGGCACCGACGCGCAGTCGCCCGCGCTGAAGACGCCGGGCATGCCGTTGACCTCCAGCTCGGCGCTGCACTCGATGCGGCCGCGGTTGTCGCGGGGGAGGTCGGTGTGGTCGAGCATCGGGTTGGGCTTGACGCCGGCGGTCCAGATGATGGTGTCGGTGTCGAAGGACTGGCCGTCGTCGAGCTCGACGTGGCCGCCGACCATCGTCTTCACGCGGGTGTCGAGGTTGACCTCGATGTCGGCGTCGAGCAGCCGCTCGACGGTGTAGCGGCCCATCTTCGGGCCGACCTCGGGCATGATCCGGTTGGCCGCCTCGACCAGCACCCAGCGGATGTCCTCGCGGTTGATGTTCTCGTAGTAGCGGCTGGCGTAGCGGGCCATGTCGGCGAGCTCGGCGAGCGCCTCGATGCCCGCGTACCCGCCGCCGACGACGAGGAAGGTGAGCAGGCGGCGGCGCAGCGCCGGGTCGAGCGTGGTGGCGGCCGCGTCCAGGCGCGAGAGCACGTGGTTGCGCAGGTAGATGGCCTCGCCGACGGTCTTGAACGCGATGCCCTGCTCCGCGAGACCGGGGACGGGCAGCGTGCGCGCCACCGATCCGGGAGCCACGACGAGAACGTCGTAGCCCAGCGTGGTCGTGTGCCCGGCGGCCAGGTCGACCGTGACCTCACGGTCGGCGTGGCTGATGGCCGTGACCCGGCCGGTGAGGTGCTGGCACTTCTGCAGGACCTTGCGCAGTGGGACCACCACGTGCCGCGGCTCGATCGAGCCGGCCGCCGCCTCCGGGAGGAAGGGCTGGTAGGTCATGTGGGGCTGAGGGTCGATCACGGTGACCTCGGCCTCGCCCTTGCGCAGCTTCTTCTGGAGCCGCAGAGCGGTGTACATGCCAACGTAGCCGCCGCCGACCACGACGATCCTGGTGTTGCGCGCCATGCCTACATGTTCCCACTCTCACGGTGGTTTAACGCGCTCCCGGAGAGTGATACCTGTGACGATTCAGTGCCGTACCCTTTACCGATGACCGCAGAAGTAAAGCACGAGCGGACGACGAAGGTGAGCAGCAAGAACCAGATCACGCTGCCCGTTGCTGCGCTGCGTGAGGCCGGTGTCGCTCCCGGCGACCGGCTGCGGGTAGAGGTCGTGTCCGACGGGGTGTTCCGGCTCGTGCGTGAGCGGGACCCGTGGTGGGAGCTGTTCGAGGAGACCGCCGGAGCCGGACTCGGCGTGACCACGCGCGAGGAGCTCGAGGAGTTGCGTGACGAATGGGAGCGGTGACCCTCGACGCAAGCGTCGTCATCGGGTTCCTGCTGGCCGACGACGCGCACCACGCCGCTTCACACGCGCAGCTCGGCGCCGCTCGGGTACGTGGCGACGCGTTCGTCCTTCCGGCGTCGGTGTTGTCGGAGTGCATGGTCGGTGGCTACCGCAACGGCACGGCGCCGGAGTTGCGGCGGCGGATAGTCGGACTGTTCGGACCGGTCCGACTGCTTGACGAGGAGGTCGCACTGGTGGCGGCCGAACTCAGAACAGACCACCGCTCGCTGCGACTGTCGGACGCACTGGTGATCGCCACAGGCATCGTCGACAAGACCACTGTTCTCACCTGCGACAAGCGCCTCGCCGCCGTGGATTCACGCGTTCAGGTCATCGGCGGGTAGAGCCCAGCCGCCTCGGCCGCCGCCCGCAACACGTCCTCCAGCATCGCCGGTGTGAGCCGTCCGGTGAACGTGTTCTGCTGCGAGACGTGGTAGCTGCCGAACACATGCAGCGGCCCCCGCTCCCCGGCCAGCTCCACATGAGCGCCATGGGTGAAACGAGGACGCGGCCTCGGTACCGTCCAGCCGGCTCCGGCGAGCACCGGCAGCAGCGCCTGCCAGCCGAACGCCCCGAGCACGACCACGGCCCGGGGCTCCAGCAGCGCGAGCTCGGCCCGCAGCCACCTCCCACAGGTGTCGCGCTCCTCGGGCGTCGGCTTGTTGTCGGGCGGCGCGCAGTGCACGGGCGCCGTGATGCGCGTCCCCCGAAGCTCCAGGCCGTCTCCGGCGTGGACGGCGGTGGGCTGGTTCGCCAGCCCGACGGCGTGCAGCGCGGCGAACAGGACGTCGCCGGAGCGGTCGCCGGTGAACATCCGCCCGGTGCGGTTGGCCCCGTGGGCGGCCGGCGCGAGGCCGACGATCAGCAGCGACGCGTCGGCCGGCCCCAACCCGGGCACCGGACGGCCCCAGTACTCCTCGTCGCGGAACGCGGCGCGCTTCTCCCGCGCCACCTTCTCGCGCCAGTGGACGAGCCGTGGGCAGGCGCGGCAGTCGACGAGCTCGGCGTCGAGATCGGCGAGGGTCACGCGATGGACCGGGCGATCCCGTCCAGGATGTCGTGCTCGCTCACGACCAGCTCGGTGACGCCGGCGCGGGCGTGCAGCTCCTGCGCCAGCACGTCGACGATCAGCGCGCCGCCGCCGATGACGTCGATGCGGCCCGGATCGATCGCCGGGTGGGTGGCCCGCTCCGCACGCGACTGGCCGAGCAGCTCGTCGGCCACCGTGTGCAGGTCGTCGACCGACAGACGCGAGAGGTGCACGGCGTCGGAGTCGTACTTCGCCAGGCGCTGGTGGTAGGCCGACAGCGTGGTGATCGTGCCCGCCACGCCCACCCAGGTGCGCACGCCCTGCACCGGCACGGCGGCGAACGCCGCGTCGAGGATGCCTGCGGCCAGCTCACGGGCGTGGCTGATCTCGGTGGCCGTGGGCGGATCGCCCGCGAGGCAGCGCTCGGTGATGCGGACGCTGCCGATGTCGGCCGAGTACGCGTGCTGCACCAGGGCCTTGCCGTCGGCCAGCTCCCCGACGACGAGCTCGGTGGAACCGCCGCCGGTGTCGACGACGACGAACGGGCCGTCGTCCGGGTCGAGATCGCCCACCGCCCCGACGAACGACAGCGTGGCCTCCTCCTCGCCGGAGATGACCTCGGCGTCGACGCCGAGCGTGTCGCGGACCATGCCGAAGAAGTCATCGCGGTTGCGGGCGTCGCGGGTGGCGCTGGTGGCCACCATCCGCACCCGCTCGACTCCCCTGCGCCGCAACGCGACCGTGTAGTCGGCCAGCGCGACGCGGGTGCGCTCCAGCGCCGCGGGATCGAGCACGCCCGTGGCGTCCACGCCCTTGCCCAGCCGGACCACCCGCTGCTCGCGGTGCAGGTCACGCAGGCCGAGCGTGCCGTCGAAGCTCGCCGTGACGTCGGCGACGAGCAGGCGGATCGAGTTGGTCCCGCAGTCGATGGCGGCCACCCGTGACATGCGCAGTCCTCCGCGGGTCGGGATCGTGTCGAAGTCACCGTACGCGGGCCCACCTGCGGCTACCCTCGGGCCGTGGCGGATCCGAAGAAGCAGCACACCGAGGACGTCCACACGCCGGCCAGACGAGCGGACACACCCGAACTCCCACCCCGACGCATCCCGTCAGCACCCCCTCCGCCGGTCACCCCGCCGCCGCGCGCCGAGCCGCGTCCCCCGGAACCGGCGCTGCGCGACGGCGACGGCCGCACCCACCTCGTGGCGAACCAGCCGCCGTCGATCGCCGGTTACGACGCGCTGGCCTGCGATCCCGCGCTCACCGACGCGGTCGCGCGGGAGGGCGCCGGGGAGGTCCTTCCCGCGCTGGGCAAGCTCGCTGCGCTCGTCGCGTCGGAGGAGGCCCGGGAGCACGCGCGGCTCGCCGACGCCCACTCCCCCGTCCTGCGCACCCACGACCGCTACGGCCATCGCGTCGACGAGGTGGAGTTCCACCCGTCGTGGCACTGGCTGATGCGCACGTCCGTCGGGTGGGGGCTGCACGGCACGCCGTGGGAAGCCGATAGCAGCACCGGTGCGCACGTGGCGCGCGCGGCCGGCTTCTACCTGATGGGGCAGCTGGAGTCGGGCCACTGCTGCCCGATCTCGATGACCTACGCGTCCGTGCCCGCACTGCGCCGCAGCCCCGAGCTGGCCGCCGCCTACGAGCCGGGGCTGCTGTCCACCACCTACGAGTTCGGGCTCACCGATCCGTCGACGAAGGCCGGACTGCTGGCCGGGATGTCGATGACGGAGAAGCAGGGCGGCTCCGACGTCCGGTCCGGCACCACCGACGCCCGCCCGCAGCCCGACGGCACCTACCGGCTCACCGGCCACAAGTGGTTCACCTCGGCGCCGATGAACGACGTGTTCCTGACGCTGGCCCAGGCGCCGGGCGGCCTCACGTGCTTCGTGCTCCCGCGCGTCCTGCCCGACGGCACGCGCAACGCGATCCGGCTGCAGCGGCTCAAGGACAAGCTGGGCAACCGCTCCAACGCCTCCGCCGAGCTCGAGTACGCGGGTGCGGTCGGCTGGCGGCTCGGCGACGAGGGCCGCGGGGTCGCCACGATCATCGACATGGTGTCGATGACCAGGCTCGACTGCGTGCTGGGCTCTGCGGCCATCACCCGGGCCGCCCTCTCCGAGGCCGCCCATCACGTCCAGCACCGCAGCGCGTTCGGCTCCCGGCTGGCCGACACGCCCCTGATGCAGACGGTGATCGCCGACCTCGCGCTGGAGTCCGAGGCGGCCACCGCGCTCGCGATGCGGCTGGCCGGGGCCGTCGACCGCGACGAGAGGGCGCTGCTGCGGCTCGCGCTGCCCGCGTCGAAGTACCTGGTGTGCAAGCGCACCCCCGCCGTGGTGGCCGAGGCGCTGGAGTGCCTGGGCGGCAACGGGTACGTCGAGGAGTCGGGCATGCCGCGGCTCTACCGCGAGGCCCCGCTCAACTCGATCTGGGAGGGCTCGGGCAACGTCACCGCGCTCGACGTGCTGCGGGCCGTCACCCGCGAACCCGAGTCCGTCGACGCGGTGCTGGCCGAGATCGACGCCGCGTCCGGCGTCGACACGTGGTTCGACCGCGGAGTGCGTGAGCTGCGCACCGAGCTGCGCAGCCGCGAGGAGCGCCGGGCGCGGCGGCTGGCCGAGATGCTGGCCCTGTGCCTGCAGGGCAGCCTGCTGCTGCGCTTCGCGCCGGAGGAGGTGTCGTCGGCCTTCGTGAGCGCCCGCTTCCTCCCCGACGGCCCCTGGCGCACGGCCGGCACCCTGCCCGCGGAGGCCCACGTGGAGTCCCTCCTGGCGAGAATCACCCCCCACCCGGCAGCCTGACCAGACCCACCCCCGCGACACGGGGTCTGAGCGCGCACGGAGACCCCGACTCGCGGGCTTGCGGCGTTACGGGGTGGCGCAGGGGCCTTGCTGCCACCACTCGCCGATCTCGGCCAGTGCCTCGTCGCCGAAGGGGTTCACGCCGGGGCCTGCCGCCAGGGCGTGGGCGACGTGGACGTGCAGGCATTTCACGCGGTCGGGCATGCCGCCGGCACTGACCTTCGTGCCCAGCGACTCGATCGCGTCGCGTTCGGCCAGGTAGGACTCGTGCGCGTACGCGTAGGCGGCCGCGAGCTCCGGGTCCTCGGCCAGCCGGTCCTGCATCTCCTTCATCCGGCCCTCCCCCTCGAGGGTGCCGATGCGGGAGGCCAGCCGGGAGCACGTCAGGTAGTAGAGCGTGGGGAACGGGGTGCCGTCGTCGAGGCGGGGCGCGGTCTGCACCACCGACGGCAGGCCGCACGGGCAACGGTGGGCCACCTCGCGCACGGCGCGCGGTGGCCGGCCGAGCTGCGCCGTGACGGCCGCGGTGTCCTTCTCGGACATGCTCACGGCGAACCCGCCGTGACCTCGCGCCACAACGACCGGTACCAGGGCGCGCCGGCGCCCGCGGCCGTCTCGGGCGCCGCCGGGGCCGGGGGGAACTGCACGACGAAGGGAACCTCTCCGGGCAGGGCGTAGCCGATCCGGGACCGGGCCTGGGCCTCGATCTCGGCCGGGTCCTGCAGCGTGGCCTTCTGCTCCGTCAACGAGGCGACGTCGGCGGCGAGGGCCTGCTGCTGCTCGGTGACGGCGGCGAGCTCCTGGCGCTGGGCGACGTAGTTGCGCAACGGCACGACGACGGTGAGCGCGATCGCGCACACCACCAGGGCCAGCACGGCCGCCCGCCGCGTGGACGAGAGGCCGAGCAGCCCGGTGGTGGCCGCGACGACACCACGGGGCCGGGAGCGGGTCAGCTTCGGCTCACGCCCGCGACGGCGCGCGGAACCCGTGCCGCTGCCCCGCGGCCGTGGCGTCCGCCGAACCCGCACCTTCTCGGCCACGGACTAGACCGTCTCCGCCACCGTGAACCGCGGGAACGCGAGGTCGCCGGCGTAGCGGGCGGCGTCGCCGAGGGCCTCCTCGATGCGCAGGAGCTGGTTGTACTTGGCGACGCGGTCCGAACGGGCCGGGGCGCCGGTCTTGATCTGCCCGCAGCCGGTGGCGACAGCGAGGTCGGCGATCGTGGTGTCCTCGGTCTCGCCCGAGCGGTGGCTCATCATGCAGCGGTAACCGGAGGTGTGGGCCAGCGTGACCGCGTCGAGGGTCTCCGAGAGCGTGCCGATCTGGTTGACCTTCACCAGCAGCGCGTTGGCCGCACCGCGGGCGATGCCCTCGTCGAGGCGCTCGGGGTTGGTGACGAACAGGTCGTCGCCGACGATCTGGACCTTGTCGCCGATCGACGACGTGAGCTCCACCCAGCCGTCCCAGTCGTCCTCCGAGAGGGGGTCCTCGATGGAGATCAGCGGGTAGGCGCCCACGAGCTCGGCGTAGACGGCCGACAGCTCCGACGACGTGAGCTTCTTGCCCTCGTAGGAGTAGACGCCCTCGGAGTGGAACTCGGTGGCGGCGACGTCCAACGCGAGTCCGATGTCGCGACCGATCACGAATCCCGCCGCCTCGACCGCCTCGGCGATGAGGTCGAGCGCCGCCTTCGTACCGGGCAGGTCGGGGGCGAAGCCGCCCTCGTCGCCCAGGCCGGTGGCGAGGCCCTTCTTCTTCAGCACGGACTTGAGCGAGTGGTAGACCTCGGCGCCCCAGCGCAGCGCCTCGCGGAACGAGTCGGCGCCGATCGGGGCGATCATGAACTCCTGCACGTCGACCGACGTGTCGGCGTGCGCGCCGCCGTTGATGATGTTCATCATCGGCACGGGGAGGACGTGGGCGTTGGGGCCGCCGACGTAGCGGAACAGCTCCAGCCCCGACGACTCCGCCGCCGCCTTCGCCACCGCGAGCGAGACGCCCAGCAGCGCGTTGGCGCCGAGCGCGGACTTGTCGGGTGTGCCGTCGAGGTCGACGAGGCGCTGGTCGATGAGCCGCTGGTCCACGGCCTCCATGCCGGCCAGCTCCGGGCCGATGGTGTCCAGCACCGCCGCGACGGCCTTCTCGACGCCCTTGCCGCCGTAGCGCTGGGGGTCGCCGTCACGCAGCTCGACCGCCTCGTGCTCGCCCGTCGACGCGCCGGAGGGTACGGCGGCGCGAGCCAGCGTCCCGTCGTCCAGCGCGACCTCGACCTCGACCGTCGGGTTGCCCCGGGAATCGAGGATCTCGCGTGCGCCGACCTGCTCGATGACCGCCACCAGTGCTCCCGTCTTGACGATGACCTGTGTTCGGGCGCCAGCCTAACGGGCGACCTGCACCGATCCCGGGAGGACGCACCAGATCACCCGCACACCACCGTCCGTTCGTCCTGTCAACCCTCGCAGATCGCGTCGAAGACATTTACCGTAGGAGGGACCATGACGAGCCAGCCAGCATCCGACGGCCTGTTCGAGTCGTACCGTCGTGCCGAGATGTTGATCGCCCGCCGCCGTCCGCTCGACGCGCTGCAGGCCCTCACCCCCGTTCTGGAGAGCCAACCCGACGACGTGTCGGTGCAGCTGCTCGCCGGCCGGGCCTACCTCAACTCCGCCCAGCTGAAACGGGCCGAGGAGGCGTTCGTCCGCGTCCTGGACCTCGACCCGGCCGACCACTACGCCCGCTTCGCGCTGGGCAAGGCCCTGCACCGCCAGGGGCGCCTGGCCGAGGCCCACGCGCAGCTGAAGATGGCGGCGGCGATGGACCCCCGGCCCGAGTACCAGGAGGCCCTGGGCGAGGTGCGGGCCCGGATGGCCGTCGAGGGCATGTCGAACGAAACGGACTGACTGCCCCAAACACCCGGAGCTGTGAGAATGTACTGAGCGCAACCTTCCGCCCATTCGTCGCGCAAGCTAGCCTGCCCCTGGTAATGATGAGGCTGGCCTAAGATCGGCAGACGCGAGGAGCGGTGGTGCTCGGCAATTTCCTGATCGGACTGCGCGAAGGCCTGGAGGCCTCGCTGGTCGTCAGCATCCTGGTCGCGTTCCTCGTGCGCACGGATCGGCGGTCGGTGCTCCCCATGGTGTGGATCGGCGTCGGCGTCGCCGTGGCGATCAGCGTCGGCGTCACGTTCGCCCTCGCGGCCACCCAGCAGGCGCTCACGTTCACCGCCCAGGAGGCGTTCGGCGGCTCGCTGTCGATCATCGCGGTCGGCTTCGTCACCTGGATGATCTTCTGGATGCGGCGCGCGGCCCGGAGCATCTCCGGCGAGCTGCGCGGCCGCCTGGAGGACGCGATCCAGATGGGCTCCGCCGCTGTCGTGCTGATGGCCGCGCTGGCCGTGGGTCGCGAGGGCCTCGAGACCGCCCTGTTCTTCTTCACCGCCGCGCAGGCCGCGGGCCAGACCACCGACCCGTTGATCGGATTCCTGCTCGGAATCGCGCTGGCCGTCCTGCTGGCCTACTTCATCTACCGCGGTGCCGTGAAGATCAATATGGGGAAGTTCTTCTCCGTCACCGGCGTGCTGCTGATCTTCGTGGCCGCCGGTATCCTCGCCTACGGCGTGCACGACCTGCAGGAGGCCGGGATCCTGCCCGGCCTGAACGCGCTCGCGTTCGACGTCAGCGCCGCCGTGCCCCCGGACTCCTGGTACGGCGTGCTCCTCAAGGGCGTCTTCAACTTCTCCCCGCAGACGACGTGGCTGGAGGCGGCCGTCTGGGTCGCCTATGTGGCCGTCGTCCTCGCGCTGTTCCTGCGGCCGCAGCGCGCCCACCAGCCCGCGCCCGTCACCACTGCACCCTAGGAGCTCCATGTCCCGCCGGTCCCTTGCCGTCATCGGCATCGCCGCCACCGCCGCGCTCGCCGGCTGCACCAGCACGGCCCCCTCGTCCGGCGGCCCGGGTGGAGCCATCAGCGTCACCGCCGCCGACGCCTCGTGCGAGGTGGGCGCGACGGAGGCGCCGGCCGGCACGATCAGCTTCGCGATCAACAACACCGGTACCAAGGTCACCGAGTTCTACCTCTACGGCGCGGGCGACCGGATCATGGGCGAGGCCGAGAACATCGGGCCGGGCCTGACCCGTCAGATGATCGTCGAGGTCCCGGACGGCGGTACCTACACCACCGCCTGCAAGCCCGGCATGGTCGGCGACGGCATCCGCAGCCCGTTCACCGTCACGGGCACCGCCATGCGATCGGTCGACGACAACGCGAAGCTCGCCGAGGCCACCGCCGGCTACAAGCGCTACACCACGTCGCAGATCGAGGCGCTCGTGCCGAGGACGCAGGAGTTCGCCGACGCCGTCAAGAGGGGCGACGTGGCCGGCGCGAAGGCGCTGTTCCCCGTCTCGCGCACCTACTGGGAGCGCGTCGAGCCGGTCGCGGAGTCGTTCGGCGACATCGACCCCAAGGTCGACGGCCGCGAGGACGACGAGCGCGACCCCGGCGTCGGGTTCACCGGCTACCACCGGCTGGAGAAGGACCTGTGGGTCTCGGGCCTGCAGCCGGACTCCGGTGCGGTCGCCGACCAGCTCGTCGCGGACATGAAGGACCTCCAGAACCGTGTGAAGACCGTCGAGCTGACGCCCGTCCAGCTGGCCAACGGCGCCAAGGAACTGCTCGACGAGGTGGCCACCGGCAAGATCACCGGCGAGGAGGACCGGTACTCGCACACCGACCTCTGGGACTTCAAGGCCAACGTCGAGGGCTCGCAGGCGGCGATCGCCGCTCTGCGCCCGGTGATCGACGAGAAGCAGCCCGCCCTCGGCACGACGCTCGACGAGCGGTTCGCGGCGGTCGACACGCTGCTCGAGGGCTACCGGGTCGGTGACGGCTTCACGCTCTACACCGCGCTGTCGCCCGACGACATCAAGAAGATGACCGCGGCCGTCGATGCCCTAGGGGAGCCGGTCAGCCAGGTGGCAGGTGTAGTCAGTTCGTGAACTCCGCCGACCACCAACACGGCTCCCGTCCCGGCCGGCCCACCCGTCGGGCAGGACTCGGCTTCGGGCTTTCCCGACGGAGGCTTCTCGGCTCGGTGCCGGTGATCGCCGGCGCCGGGCTCGTGGCAGGTTGTGCGACCGCGACCGGCGCGCCGCCCGTCGAGGACGTCGTCGCGTTCCGCGCCGAGCACCAGGCCGGCATCGTCACGCCCGCCCAGGACCGCCTGCACTTCGTCGCGCTCGACCTCACCACCACCGACCGTGCGCAGGTCGTCGACCTGCTGCAGCGGTGGACGGCGGCGGCCGAGCGCATGACGGCCGGCGCCGAGGCGGCGCCCGGCGGGGCCGTCAACCGCAATCCCGAGACCCCGCCCACCGACACCGGCGAGGCGCTGGGGCTGCCCGCGTCGAACCTGACGCTGACGTTCGGGATGGGGGCGAGCTTCTTCGACAAGCTGGGTCTCGCCGCACAGAAGCCCGCCGCGCTGGCCGACCTTCCGACGTTCACCGGCGACCAGATCGACCCCGCCGTCTCGGGCGGCGACCTCTGCATCCAGGCCTGCGCCGACGACCCCCAGGTGGCCGTGCACGCGGTGCGCAACCTCGTCCGGACGGGGTTCGGCACCACGGCCGTGAAGTGGTCGCAGCTCGGGTTCGGGCGCACGTCGTCGACGTCCACGGCGCAGGCGACGCCGCGCAACCTGTTCGGGTTCAAGGACGGCACCAACAACCTCAAGGCCGAGGACCCCGACGCCCTGCGCGACCAGGTCTGGGTGCAGCCGGGGGACGGTCCGGCGTGGCACGACGGCGGCACCTTCCTGGTGGCGCGGCGGATCCGGATGCACATCGAGATCTGGGACCGCACCTCGCTCACCGAGCAGGAGCGGGTGTTCGGCCGGACGAAGGGCCAGGGGGCACCGATCGGGAAGCGCACCGAGTTCGACGCGGCCGACTTTTCCGCGAAGGGCACCGACGGCAAGCCCGTCATCGACGGGAGCGCCCACGTCCGGCTGGCCTCGGCGCAGGCCCTGGGCGGGGTGCAGATACTGCGCCGCGGCTACAACTTCGTCGACGGCAGCGACGGGCAGGGCCACCTCGACGCGGGCCTGTTCTTCCTGGCCTACATGCGCGACCCGCAGAAGCAGTTCGTGCCGATGCAGCGGGCGCTGGCGCAGAAGGACGGGCTGATGGAGTACATCGAGCACACCGGCTCGGCGGTCTTCGCGATCCCCGCGGGCCTGGCGGACGGCACCTTCTGGGCCCAGAAGCTCCTGCAACCCTGAGCCGCGGCGAAACGGCACATTCGCCGTTTCGTTCACCCGTCCAGCGTACGCGAACGATCTTCGGGCCAGTGCCGTTCCCAGGCCGCGGCGTCGAGGGCGTGGGGGTTCTCACCTGCATCCTTCGCCGCCTGTTCCGCGGCGCGGACGGTGTCGGCGAAGCGACGGGCCGCTCCGCGCAGCTCGGCCTCGGGGTCGATGCCGGCCAGCTTGGCGGCCGCGGCCAAGGCGAACAGGTGCTCGCCGACACCGGATCCGACCGGGAGAAGCGAGGCGGGGAGGCCGGCCTTCGCCGTACGGCTGGTCAGCTTCGCCGCGAGCGCGACGGCGGGCTGGCCGAGCGGCACCCCGTCGACGCTGGACTCCCGCTGCTTCTCGGCGCGCTTGAGCTCGTCCCAGCGGTGCTCCTGGCGTTCCGCCGTGTCGATCTTCTCGGTGCCCGCGAACACGTGCGGGTGCCGGGACACCAGCTTGGTCACGAGGTCGGCCGCGACCTCGTCGATCCCGAACGCCCCGGCGGGGTCCTCGGCCGCGACCCGCGCGTGGAACAGCACCTGGAGCAGGACGTCGCCGAGCTCCTCGCGCATGTCGTGCCGGTCGCCGTCCTCGACGGCCTGGTAGAGCTCGTAGCACTCCTCGACCAGGTACGGCAGCAGCGAGGTGTGGGTCTGCTCGGCGTCCCAGGGGCAGCCGCCGGGCGAGCGCAGGCGGTCCATCACCGCGACCGCGTCGAGCAGGGCGGAGCCGGGGGGCTCGGGTGCGGTGATCACGACGTCGGCGCGCTCGGCCATCGGAGCGTTCGGGTTCGTCGTGAAAAGGACGACACCCGGGCCGACCAGGGGCGTGTAGGCGACCCAGCCGCTCTCGTTCCCGGTCAGGCCGAGGGCGACCCGGGCCTCAGCCGGAACCGTGTCGTCGGCGTGGACGGCGGCGGCCGCGCGCAGGGCGGGAACTGCCGACGCCGGCACCACCCCGTTCCACCGGGCCGGCAGGACGACGACGGTCAACGACACCGCTCAGCCCGCGGCAGGGGGCAGCACGCCACCCGACACCTGGTCGGCGGCGACGACGCGCAATGCGATCGGGTCCCACACCCCGTAGCGGGGGTTGACGCGGATGCCCATCTGGTCGGCCACCGGCTGCAGGGTGCGCTGGCCGATGGCCGTGAGCTGGTCCTGGCTGATCTGGTTCAGGGCGGCGGGGTCGGAGCGGGCGTCGGTGCGCTTGCCGGTGACCTTGAAGACGATCCAGGTGGCCTGTTGCGCGCTGGGCTGGAAGTAGACGGTGTCGCCGATCGGGGTGCCGAACACGACGGTGCCGGCGACGGCGGGGGTGGTGGCTCCGGTGTAGACGATGCCGCGCTGCGACGTCTGGGGGTCCTTGAACAGGTCCGCCGCGCCCGCGCCGCCCGCGGCGAGCTTCTGCGCGTAGGACACCGCCTGGTCCCGACTGGTGGCGGCGACCAGGTCGGCGGTGACCTGCAGGCCGCCGACGACGCGCTTGCCCAGCCCTGCGGCGAGGAGGTTGTCGCGCACCTGCTCGCGCAGGCCGGGCTCGTCGAGGATGGAGTTCTGCAGCAGCGCCTGGGCCCCGCCCTGCTGCGCGACGTAGGCGTCGACGTCCGCATCGGTCACCGTGACGCCGGCCGCGGAGGCCCGCTGCTGCACGAGCCCGTGCAGGACGTCCTTGGTGACGATGTCGCGGGCGACCTGGGCGCCCGTGTCCTGCTGCTTCTGCTCGGCCGGGACCCGCGCCAGTGCGGCCGTGAGCTCGGTCTGGACCGACTCCAGCGGCACCGCGGTGTCACCGACGATCACCGCCGACCCTGCCTGGGCCGGCCCACCGCACCCGCTGACCACTGCGCCGACGACCACTACGGCGGCCGCGACTCGCCCCATCTGCATCCGCACGGGGACACCCTCTCACGTGGCTTGCCCAAGAGAATCGGCAGAGCACCCCTCGACGCGCACCACGATCGTCGCGCACGCCTTGTCCGCGAAGGTCTGCCGCCGCTCGTCCCACAAGGGCCAGAGGTAGCCGACGTAGAGCGGCAGGGCGTCGAGCAGGTGCGCGACCTGCCGGACGAGCGTCCGCCCGACCCCGATCGGCTGCCCGCTGCGCTCGCCGACCAGGCGGATCCCCAGAGCCCGCTTGCCCAGCGACTGGCCGGTGGCGCCCTGCCGGAACAGGGTGTTCCACACCGCGAACACGAGCAGGGCGAGGACGCCCAGCCCGGCCAGTGCGACCGGGGCCGCGGAGTGGTGGAAGCGGTTCAGCAGGCGGGCGATCACGAGCAGCCCCACCACCGGCCCGCCGGCGTCGATCAGGTGCGCCCCCGCCCGGCCGGCGAACGTCGCGTGCGCCGCCGCCACGACGGGCGGGGCGGGCTCGGTGATCACACCGCTGCCGGGGCCCGGACGGGCGCGAGCAGGTCGCGAATCAGCTTCGTGCACCAGTCCAGCAGCTCGACGTCGCGCAACTCCGCCGCGCCGATGCGCGATCCGCCTTCGCTCCTCGCGGCACCGATCCGCCCGCCCTCGACGGGCTTCGGCACGAGCACCACGCGCGCCGCCGGCTTGTAGGACGACTTGGGGTGCAGGCGCTTGAGACGCATCTGCGCCGAGTCGGGCAGCTCCAGCGGGCCGAGCCGGATCCCGTTGCCCGCCACCGTCACCTCGGCGACTCCGAGCGCGCGGCAGGTCTGCCGGAACCGGGCCACCGCGAGCAGGTTGTGCACGGGCGCGGGCGGCTCGCCGTAGCGGTCGTTCAGCTCCTCGACGATCGCGGCGAGCGCCGCCTCGTCGCCCGCCTCGGCGATCTTGCGGTAGACCTCGAGCCGCAGCCGCTCCCCCGTCACGTAGTCGTGGGGCACGTGGGCGTCGATGGGCAGGTCCACGCGGACGTCGGTGAGCTGTTCCTCGGTCTCGCCCTCGCCTGCGCCGGCCTGCTGCCGGAACGCCGCGACGGCCTCGCCGACGAGCCGGATGTAGAGGTCGAACCCGACACCCGCGATGTGGCCGCTCTGCTCCGCGCCGAGGATGTTGCCCGCGCCGCGGATCTCGAGGTCCTTCATCGCGACGGCCGCGCCCGCGCCCAGCTCGGAGTGCTGGGCGATGGTGGCGAGCCGGTCGTGCGCTGTCTCGGTGAGGGGGTGCTCCGGGGGGAACAGGAAGTAGGCGTAACCCCGCTCGCGCCCACGCCCGACGCGGCCGCGCAGCTGGTGCAGCTGCGAGAGGCCGAGCGTGTCGGAGCGCTCGACGATGAGCGTGTTGGCGTTGGAGATGTCGAGGCCGTTCTCGACGATGGTCGTGCAGACGAGCACGTCGAACTCGTTGTGCCAGAAACCGTTCACGGTCCGTTCGAGCAGGTCCTCGTTCATCTGGCCGTGCGCGATCGCGACGCGCGCCTCCGGCACCAGCGCCCGAATCCTGCCCGCGGCCCGGTCAATGGTGGACACGCGGTTGTGCACGTAGAACACCTGGCCGTCGCGCAGCAGCTCGCGCCGGATCGCCGCGCCCACCTGCTTGTCGTCGTAGGCGCCGACGTAGGTGAGCGTGGGGTGGCGGTCCTCGGGCGGCGTCGTGATCGTCGACAGCTCGCGGATGCCGGCGAGGCTCATCTCCAGGGTCCGCGGGATCGGCGTGGCGCTCAGGGTGAGCACGTCGACGTGCGTGCGGAGCGCGGTGATGTGCTCCTTGTGCTCCACGCCGAAGCGCTGCTCCTCGTCGACGACGACGAGGCCGAGGTCCTTCCAGCGGATGGTGGCCTGGAGCAGCCGGTGGGTGCCCACCACCACGTCGACGGAGCCGTCGGCCAACCCGGCGACGGTCTCCTTGGCCTCGGCGTTGTCGGTGAAGCGTGACAGCCCGCGCACCGTCACCGGGAACGCGCGCATCCGCTCCGTGAACGTGTCGAGGTGCTGGGTGGCCAGCAGCGTCGTCGGGACGAGGACCACCACCTGCTTGCCGTCCTGCACCGCCTTGAACGCCGCGCGCACGGCGATCTCGGTCTTGCCGAAGCCGACGTCGCCGGAGATCACGCGGTCCATCGGGACCGCGCGCTCCATGTCTGCCTTGACCTCGTCGATCGCGGAGAGCTGGTCGGGCGTCTCCGTGTAGGGGAAGGCGTCCTCCATCTCGCGCTGCCACGGCGTGTCACCAGCGAACGCGTGGCCGGGCGCGGACTGGCGCGCCGCGTAGAGCTGCACGAGCTGCGCCGCGATCTGCCGGACGGCCTTGCGGGCGCGACCCTTCGTCTTGGCCCAGTCGCCGCCGCCGAGCTTGTTGAGCGTGGGGAGCTCGCCGCCGACGTAACGGCTGATCTCGTCGAGCGCGTCGGTGGGGACGAACAGCCGGTCGGCCGGCTGGCCGCGCTTCGACGACGCGTACTCCAGCACCAGGTACTCGCGGGTGGCCCCGGAGACCGTGCGCTCCTTCATCTCCACGAACTTGCCGATGCCGTGCTGGGAGTGCACGACGTGGTCGCCGGGCTTGAGCGTCACCAGGTCGACCGTGTTCTTGCGGCGGGTCGGCATCTTGCGGGTCTCGGTAAGGCCAGCCCGGTTGCCGGTGAGGTCGGCCTCGCTCAGCACGACGAGCGAGCCGGCCGTGAAACCCTCGGCGATGCGCCCGCAGGTGACGGTGACCAGGCCCTTCTCGGGCTCGTCGGTCAGCTCCTCGACGAGGGCGGCCGGGACCTCGGCCTCCTTCAGCTGCTCCAGCGACCGCTGCGCGGTACCCAGTCCGCCGACGACGAGCACGCCGGTGCCGCCGGTGGCGACGTGGGCGCGCAGGTCGGTGAGCGCGCGGTCGGTGTCGCCGCGGTAGGACTCCACCTCGTGCACCGCCGGGGCGAGCACGTCGTCACGGCCGGACAGCAGCGGGCTCAGCGTGACGATGGGGTGGCCGGTGGCGGTGGCGTGCTCCAGCACCTCCGCGAGGCCGCGGTAGGCCGAGCTGCCGACGTCGATCGGGGCGTCGCCGCCGCTCGACGCGGTGCCGTCTGCGCGGCTCGACAAGCTCGCCGCGGCGAACCAGGACGCCTCCAGGAACTCCTGCCCGGTGCGGACGAGGTCCCCGCTGCGGGTGCGGATGCGCTCGGGATCGGCGATGAGCACCAGCGCGTTCGGCGGCAGCAGGTCGGACAGCAGCTGCAGCTCGCCCCCCACCAGCACCGGGATGAGCGACTCCATGCCCTCGGCCGGGATGCCCTGGGAGAGGTGGTCGAGCAGCTCGCGCAGCGGCGGGTTGTTCTCGTGGGCCTTCGCCAGCGCCGCCGCGCGGGCGCGGACCGGCTCGGTGAGCAGCAGCTCCCGGCAGCCCGGCGCCAGCAGTTCCTCGACGGGCGCGACGGAGCGCTGGTCGGCCACCGAGAACGACCGCAGCTCGCTGACCTCGTCACCCCAGAACTCGACGCGGACGGGCTGATCCGCGGTGGGCGCGAAGACGTCGACGATGCCGCCACGGACCGCGAACTCGCCGCGGGTGGTGACCATCTCGACGCGCGTGTAGGCCAGCTCCACGAGCCGTTCCAGCAGCGCGTCGAAGTCGTGGGTGTCGCCGACGCGCAACCGGACGGGGTCGAGCGAGCCGAGGCCGGGCGCGATCGGCTGGATCAGGCTGCGCGCGGCGCAGACGAGTACCCGCGGCGCGGTGTCGACCGAGGCGAGGCTACGGAAGATCGACAGGCGGCGGCCGACGGTGTCGGGGCGCGGCGAGAGGCGCTCGTGGGGCAACGTCTCCCAGCTCGGCAGCACGGCCACGGCATCTGCGCCGAGCAGCTCGGAGGTGGCCGCGGCCAGGTCCTCGGCCTCGCGGTCGGTGGCGGTCACGGCGAGCACCGTGGCGCCGTCGGCCAGGCCGGCGGCGAGGAACGGGCGCAGGGCGGCGGGGCCCTCCACGCGCAGCGCCGGGGTGTCGACACCACGGACGTCACGGACCTCACGCGCGGCGTCGAGCACGGCGCCGAGCTCAGGATCGGAGAGGGTGGAACGGAGCAGACCAGACAGCTTGGCCACGGTGGATCGGTACCCCTTGCAGGCGTCATCGCACGCGGAACAGACCCCGGCCATGGACAGATGCCCGGTCGGGGTCTCGTCCACCAGCCTACGCCCGGAGCCCCACCGATATCGGCGCGCCCGCGTCTGAGTCGTCCATCACTTGCGCATACGCAACGAATACTCCTACGCAACAATTGCCGGAGCCGACGACATGGAGGAGCAGATGAAGGGCGCGGGCATTCTGTGCAGCAAGGGTGACGACGTGCAGTCCCTCCACTCGTGGAGCCCGATCACGGAGGCGATCCGGCGGCTCGCCGGCCCCCCGGAGAGGACCCGGTGGCGGCAGCGCCACCTGCCCGTCGTACGCGACGGCGCGCTGTGCGGGATGGTCAGCATCGGCGACGTGGTGCGCAACCGTCTCGAGGAGATGCGGCTCGAGGCCGACGTGCTGCGTGACATGTACCGGGCACACCGGTGACCTCACAGGCGTCGCTCGGCGACTTCACGCTGACACCGCGGGTCCTCGTGACCGTGGCGTGGGCGCTGCCACTCGGGGCGCTCGGCGCCGTGGCGGCGTGGGTGCTGCTGCGCCTGATCGGCCTCATCACGAACCTCGTGTTCGCCGGCCGGCTGTCGACCGCGATGATCGCCCCCGGCTCGGGATCACCCCCGGCGTGGCTCGTCCTGCTCGCGCCGGTCGTGGGCGGGCTTGTCGTCGGGCTGATGGCCCGGTACGGATCCGAGAAGATCCGGGGGCACGGCATGCCCGAGGCGATCGAGGCCATCCTGATGCGCCGCAGCCGGGTCGAGCCCCGCGTCGCGGTGCTCAAACCGGTGTCCGCGGCCGTCAGCATCGGATCCGGCGGCCCGTTCGGCGCCGAGGGCCCGATCATCATGACCGGCGGCGCCATCGGCTCGATCCTCGCCCAGCACCTGCACCTGTCCGCCGACGAGCGCAAGGCCCTCATGGTCTCCGGCGCCGCGGCAGGCATGGCGGCGACGTTCAACGCCCCGCTCGCCTCGGTGCTGCTCGCCGTCGAGCTGCTGCTGTTCGAGTGGCGGCCCCGCAGTTTCCTGCCCGTCTCCGCCGCGGTCGCCGTCGCCGTGATCGGGCGGGCGCCGTTGCTCGGAGCCGCGCCGATCTTCCCCGTCGACCTCTCCGCGCTCACCGCGAGCCCGCTGGTCGATCTGTTCTGCGTGGGCGCAGGCCTGCTCGGCGGGCTGCTCGCCGTCGCCGTCACGGCGCTCGTCTACTTCTCCGAGGACACCTTCGCCCGGCTGCCGCTGCACTGGATGTGGTGGCCCGCGATCGGCGGCGCGATCATCGGCGTCGGCGGCCTCATCGAGCCCCGCGCCCTCGGCGTCGGCTACGACGTCATCGACGAGCTGCTCACCGGGCGCGCCACGATCGCGCTGGTCGTCGGCATCCTCGTGGTCAAGAGCCTCATCTGGGGTCTGTCGCTCGGATCCGGCACGTCCGGCGGGGTCCTGGCCCCGGTCTTCATGATCGGCGCCGCGCTCGGCGCCCTGGAAGGGCTGGTGTTCCCGGCCACCGCCCCCGGGTTCTGGGCCGTGGTCGGGCTGGCCGCGGTCGTCGGCGGCGTGATGCGCTCACCCCTGACCGGTGTCGTGTTCGCCCTGGAGCTCACCCACGCCTGGAACGCGCTCCTGCCGCTGCTGATCGCCTCGACCGCGGCGTACGGGCTCTCCGCGCTACTGCTGCGGCGCTCCGTCCTGACCGAGAAGATCGCCCGCCGCGGCTACCACCTCTCCCGCGAGTACGACGTCGATCCGCTCGAGGTCCTGCGCGCCGACGAGGTCATGCACGCCGACCCCACGACCCTGCGCGCCGGCGACCCGCTCCCCGTCCCCGCCGCGGTGCTCGCCGCCGCCGTGCCCCGCCGCGACCCCCGCCCCGGCGCACCCGCCGCACCCCTGCAGCGGCTGTTCCCCGTCCTCGACGCGGAGCGACGGGTCGTGGGCGTCGTCCCCCGGCGGGCTCTCACCGAACCCCCGCCACGGGCCGCGACCGTCGGCGATCTCATGATCACCGCTGCAGTGACCGTTCAGTCCGGGGACACGCTGCGCGCCATCGCGTCCCGGTTCGCCGCGGCCGAGGTCGGAGCCGCACCGGTCCTGGACGACGGCGACCCCTCCCGGATGGCCGGCCTGGTCACGGTCGAGCACCTGCTCGACGGACGGCTCCGCGACTACGCCGAGGAACACCACCGCGAACGCCCGATGCACCCCCGCGGCTGGATCCGCCGGGAACGGGCGCGGAGGGGCGACGTCGCGCGGGTGGTCGCCTGACGATCAGGGTGCGGCCTCGTCGCGGTCGGCGAGCCGGCCGCGCGCGGCCACCATGTCCCGCAGGGCGGCCTCGTCCGCCCCGTCGACGTCAGCGGGCAGGAGGTAGACCGTGGTGGCTCCGACGCTGACGCGCACCACGTCACCGGGGGTTCCGGGCGGCGCCGCATGGCAGATCGGGGTCAGCAGCAGCGGGGTGACCTCCAGGGGGCCCTCGTTCCCGGCGACGCAGGCGGCACTGTCCACGCTGTCCACCGTCAGCCCGCCGGGGTCGGGACCGACGACCACGCCGCGTCGTCCGGCATCTCCCCGCCGGCATCGGCGAAAGCCCGCATCACCGGGACCAACGCGCGTCGACGGCTGGCCGGCATCCGGCCCAGGATCTCCCTGATCGCCGCGCGCCGGTGCTCCATGACCTGGTCCAGCAACCGGCGGCCCTCGGCGGTGAGCGCGAGGATGAGGTTGCGCCGATCGTTCGGGTCGTCACGCCGGTTCACCAGACCCGCCACGACCAGCCGCTCCACCAGGCGCGTCGCGTTGGACGGGTGGACGCCCAGACCCTGCGCCACGGCCCCGAGGTTCAACGCCTCGCGCCCGGCGATCATCACCAGCACGCGCAGCTGGGGCAGCGTCACCACGTCGTCGACCCCCGCGACCGAGCGGGCGCTCACCGCGACCAGCACCCGGGCCGCGGCCATCACCGCCTCGACGTCCGCGGAGTCGTCGCTGAGGCCGGCGGTGTCGACGAGCGTCGGAACGGTCACGGCTCCGATTGTGCCGCGACCCTGTGCGCCATGGCAACGGTTGCGCCCGGGAGATCCCGGAGATCACCCCCGTTCACGAAGGGGTTACGCGAACCGCGACCAGGGGCAACAGGCGCTCGCTGTACTTCCGCACGACTCACACAGGTGAGGCGCGTCTAGGGTTCCGCCGCTGCTCCGTCGATGGCGAGATCGCAATCTCACTCGACGGACAGGGGGTCTGGTCCGAGAGATGCAGGCGGTCGCGGCCGCCCCACGGCGGGACAAAAGCCCGGGAGACAGCTGGCGGTACCGGCTGCTCTCCCGCCGGTGCCCCGACCGTGAGGAGCACCGTTGCACTACCACCCGGACAAACCGGACGCCCAGATCCACGCGAACTACGGCCCTGAGGCCGCGTTCGCCGTCGCCGCCGAGGCCGGCCTCCCCACCACCAAGTGGGAGGAGGAGATCGCCCGCGGCCTGGAGCTGGGGCTGCAGGGCGCCGACTCCATCGTCGACCGGCGGATCCCGACGTTCTCCCGCGGCGAGCTGCCGCACTTCGCCGGCATCAACACCTTCCTCAAGGCCCCCTACGTCGAGGACGTGCGGCGCTGCGGCGAGTACGACGTGGCCGTCCTGGGGGCGCCGTTCGACGGCGGCACCACCTACCGGTCGGGCACGCGGTTCGGGCCGCAGGGCATCCGCAAGATCTCCGCGCTCTACGGGCCCTACAGCTTCGAGCTGGGCGTCGACCTGCGCGAGACCATCACGATCGCCGATCTCGGCGACATCTTCACGATCCCCGGCAACATCGAGAAGACGTTCGACCAGATCAGCAAGGCCGTCTCGCACGTCTACGAGAGCGGCGCGTTCCCGGTGGTGCTGGGCGGCGACCACTCCATCGGCTACCCGACCGTCCGCGGGATCGCCCCGCACCTGGGCGGCGGCAACCTCGGGATCATCCACTTCGACCGCCACGTCGACACACAGGAGACCGACCTCGACGAGCGGATGCACACCACCCCGTGGTTCCACGCCACGGACATCCCGAACGTCCCGGCCAAGAACCTCGTGCAGATCGGGATCGGCGGCTGGCAGGCCCCCCGGCCCGGGGTAGCGGTCGGGCGGGAACGCGGCACCACCGTCATGACGGTCACCGACTGCGTCGAGATGGGCATCGAGCAGGCCGCCCAGCGCGCGCTCGACGTGGCCTGGGACGGCGCCGACGCCGTCTGGCTCTCGTTCGACGTGGACTGCCTCGACGCCGCGTTCGTGCCCGGCACCGGCTGGCCCGAGCCCGGCGGGTTCCTGCCGCGCGAGGTCCTGAAGTTCATCCAGATCATCGCCGACGCCGCCCCGCTCGCGGGGATGGAGGTCGTCGAGTGCTCGCCGCCCTACGACAACGCCGAGATCACGGCGCTGATCAGCACGCGCGTCATCTGCGACACCCTCGGCTGCCTGGTGCGGTCGGGCCACCTCCCCCGGAAGGACCGGGCATGACCACGACCGCGACCACCACCGTCGACTCCGGGGACCTCGAGTCCCTCGGCTACTCCCAGCAGCTCCACCGCGGGCTCGGCCCGTTCTCCTCGTTCGCGTCCGGCTTCTCGTTCGTCTCGATCCTGACGACGGTCTTCCAGCTGTTCATCATCGGCTTCGGCTTCGGCGGGCCCGCGTACTTCTGGACCTGGCCCATCGTCTTCATCGGACAGTTCGCGGTGAGTCTGTGCTTCGCGGAGCTCGCCGCGCGCTACCCGATCGCGGGCGCGGTCTACCAGTGGTCGCGGCGCGTCTCGTCGGACCCGATCGGCTGGATGGCCGGCTGGCTCATGCAGATCGGCTACATCATCTCGGTCGCGGCCATCGCCATCGCGCTGCAGGCCGTGCTGCCCGAGGTGTGGAGCGGTTTCCAGCTCGTGGGCACCGACACGTCGCCCACCTCGCCCGACGGCGCGCTCAACGCGATCATCCTGGGGTCGATCTGCATCGCCGTCTGCGTCGCGATCGCCTCGTTCGGCGTCACGAAGATGGCCGTGCTCACCCGCATCGGCGTGACCATCGAGATCGCGGGCGTGGTGCTCGTGATCGTGCTGCTGCTGCTCCACGCACAGCGCGGCCCGGGCGTGGTGTTCGAGACCAACGGCGTGCAGGGCGACGGGTCGTACGTCTGGCCGTTCCTCGCGTCCATGCTGATGGCGGCCTACGTCATGTACGGGTTCGACAGCGCCGCGGAGCTCTCGGAGGAGACGAACGACCCGCGCCGCACGGCGCCCCGGGCGATCGTGCGCTGCATGGTGGTCTCGGCGGTCGGCGGCGGGCTGCTCATCATCGCGACGCTCATGGCGGCGCCGGACATCACCGCCCCGGAGCTGTCGACGCAGGGCATCGCCTACGTGCTCACCGCCCAGCTCGGTGACGTGGTGGGGCGGATCGTGCTCGCTGTCGTCGCGATCTCGATCTTCTCGGCGGCGCTGGCGATCTCGGCCTCGGCCACGCGCGTGATGTTCTCGATGGCGCGCGACGGTCGGCTGCCGTTCGCGGCGGCGCTGTCGAAGGTCTCACCGCGGACGCACACGCCGATCCTGCCGGGCATCGTCGTCGGGGCGCTGTCGATCGGCGTGCTGCTGATCAACCTGGGGCAGACCAGCGTGTTCGCCACCGTCACGAGCGTGTCGGTGGTGATCGTCTACCTGGCGTACCTGTTCGTGACGGTGCCGATGCTCTACCAGCGGCTCAGGCGCAACCCGGCCCACATCCCCGACCCGGCGTACTTCACGCTGGGCCGCTGGGGGCTTCCGGTGAACATCGTGGCGGTGGTGTTCGGGCTGTTCCTGCTGATCAACGTGGGCTGGCCGCGGGCGGAGGTCTACGACCCGACCGGCCAGGGCTGGGTGCTGCAGTACTCGGCCCTGCTGTCGGTGGTGGTCTGCGTGGGCCTGGGCCTGGTGGCCTACAAGGTGACGGCCCGCCAGCAACGGACCCCCGCAACCACCTCCGCGAGTTGACGAAACGGACACGCAGAGGTTGCCGACCCGGCACGTGCTCAATCGGCAATCTCTGCGTGTCCATCCGGTCAACTCGCGGAGGTGGTGGGCCCCCCACGGCGCGAGTCGACCTTCTCGACGCGCTGTGATCGCCGATCCGGCGCGCGTGCTCGATCGGCAACAACAGCGTGCCCGTTTCGTCAACTCGCCGGAGTTGTTGGGCGGGGTGGGAGGGTGGGGCGTCGGCGGCTGGGGCGGGTGGCCACGTCGGGGGGTGTGGCTGCGGGGCGCACCTCCAGGGCATCCAGGGCCATGTCCACCGCGCGTTCGAGCTGGGGGTCGCGGCCGGCGGCCCAGTCCTCCGGCGTGATCACCACCTCGACGTCCGGGTCGACGCCGTGGTTCTCCACGTCCCACGCCACGTCGTCGAACCAGAACGCGTAGCGGGGCTGGGTGACCCGCGTGCCGTCGACGAGGCCATAGCGGCTGTCGATGCCGATCACCCCGCCCCAGGTGCGCGTGCCCACCACCGGCGCGAGGCCGAGACGCTTGATCGCCGCGGTCACGATGTCGCCGTCGGAGCCCGAGAACTCGTCGGCGAGCGCGACGATGGGCCCGCGCGGCGCGTCCTCGGGGTAGGTGACGGGCTGCTTGTGGCGCACCACGTCCCAACCGATCACCTTGCGCGCCAACTTCTCCACCACCAGCTGCGACGTGTGGCCGCCGCCGTTGCCGCGGACGTCGAGCACCAGCCCCTCCCGGGCGGTCTCGCGGGAGAGGTCACGGTGCAGCTGCGCCCAGCCGGGCGCCATCATGTCCGGCACGTGCAGGTAGCCCAGCCGCCCGCCCGAGCGCTCGACGACGAACGCGCGCCGCCCCGCCACCCAGTCCTGGTAGCGCAGCGCCGCCTCCGACCCCAGCGGCCGCACGACGACGCGCCGCACCTCCTCGTCACGGCGGACGGTCAGCTCCACCAGGTCGTCGGCGCGCGAGACGAGCAGCGGGGCGGGGCCGAGGACCGGGTCCACCGGCTGCCCGGCGACCTCGAGGATCACGTCGCCGGACCGGACGTCGACGCCCGGGCTCGACAGCGGGCTGCGCGCCGCCGGGGCGGACGTCTCGGGCGGGAGCACTCGGTCGACGCGCCACCCGTCGGACGCCGGTGAGAGGTCCGCGCCGAGCAGACCGGGCCGGCCGTCGTGGCCGCCCCCGCCGAAGGCCGTCACGTACGCGTGCGACGTGCCGAGCTCGCCGTGCAGCTCCCACAGCAGGTCCACGAGGTCGTCGTGGCTGCCCACGGCGTCGACGAGCGGCCGGTAGCGGGCGGTCTCGGCCGCCCAGTCGACGCCGGCCATGTCCTCGACCCAGAAGTGGTCGCGCATCAGGCGGGAGACCTCGTCGAACATCTGCCGCCACTCCGCCGCCGGGTTGACGGTGACCACGATCCGGTGGGTGTCGATCTCGAACTCGTCCGCACTCCCGTCGGCACCGCTCTCGGACGGTACGGCCGAGCCGGAACGGTCGGTGCGCAGCACCCGCAGTGTGCCGTGGTCGCGGACCACGAGCCGCGTCCCGTCCCCGCTGACGGCGAATCCGGACGACGGGTCGGCGATCACGTCGAGCTTGCGGCGGACCAGGTCGAAGCGCTCCAGTACGGCCCGCTCGGCCTTCTCGTCGGTGCCGGCCCGGCCGTCGCCCAGTACGCCGTTGATCGGCAGCCGGTGCCACAGCAGGCAGTCCTTCGCCGCCGTCATCCGGCTGTAGCGGCCCTCGACCACGGGGATCGGCACGACCCGCGCGGCCAGCCCGTCGATGTCGACGACCACCTCGGGCGGGTCGTCGTCCTTCGCCTTCTTCTTCTCGTCCTCGGTCGGCTCCTCCTCGGCGGGCGGGTCCTCGGGCCCCTCGTCCGACGCCGAGACGGGACGGCCGTCCGGGCTCGCCCCGAACGGCGACGGCGTGCGCGCCGCCAACGGCACGAGGAACGGGCGCCAGGAGGCGGGGAAGGTGAGGTCGAAGGAGTGCTGGTCGTAGATCGGGTCGAAGCTGCGCCGCGACAGGAACGCGAGGTACTTGCCGTCCGAGGTGAACACGGGATCGGCGTCGGTGAAGCGCGGCTCGGTGACAGCCGCGAGCGTGCCGTCGGCCATGCGGGCGATCATCACCCGTGTCAGGCCGGCCTCCACCGGCTCGCAGTAGGCGAGCCAGGCGCTGTCCGGTGACCATGCGAGCCCCTCGATCTCGCCGTCGGTGCCGTGCGCGAGCTCGCGCAGCTCCCCGTCGGGCCCGGACGTGTCCAGCACGAGCAGGCGTCCGTCGTGCGTGGTCAGCGCAACGGCCTTGCCGTCGGGCGAGGACACCAGTGACAGCACGCGTCCGAGTTCGCCCGCCCCGACGCGCCGGGCCGGGCCGACCCGCGGGTCGAGCGGCGCCACGCACACCGCGTCCTCGCCGAGGGAGTCGTCGACCCACACGGCGCGCTCGTCGTCGAGCGACCGCGCCAGCCGGGCCCGCACCCCCGGCTCGGCCAGCAGCGTGCGCGCGGGCCCGTCGCGGTGGGTGAGCCGGTGCACGGTGCCGCGGACGACGGCGACGCTCGTGCGGCCCGTCTTGTCCGGGCGCGCTGACGTCAGCCACTCCGACGCGTGCACCCGGTAGGGCTCGCGGGCGGTCCGGGGGCCGCCGAGCCGCACGTCGAGACGACGCGGGGCGGCCGACAGCGAGTCGAGGATCCAGAGCTCCCCCGCCGACTCGTAGACCACCCGCTCGCCGTCGGTGCTCGCATGCCGCGCGTAGAACGCGGGTGGGCCGTCACCGCCGTGGTCGGTGTGGCGCAGCAGTCCCTCGCCGTCGAGCCCCACGGAGTAGAGGTTGCCCCAGCCCTCGTGGTCCGACAGGAACGCGATGCGCCCGCCCACCAGCATCGGCGAGTCGAGGTTGCCGTCGAGGTCGGGGAGCAGTCGCACGAACTCGCCCGAGCCGTTCCACCAGAGCTTGCCCGCGGTACCGCCGCGGTAGCGTTTCCACCAGGCCATCTCCCGCGACATGGTCGTCGACTGCAGGACGGAGACGCCGTCGCCGAGCGCGAGATCCGACACCGGGCCCAGCTCCAACCGCCGAGGCGACCCCTCCCCCAAGGCATAGGCCCAGCTGCGCCGCGCCGACGCCTGCCCCACCGCGCTGACGGCGAGCACCTCACCGTCGGAGGTCCAGCCGGTGGTGCGGGTCAGCCCGTCACCCCAGTAGGACAGCCGGCGCGCGCCACCGCCGTCGAGATCGGTGACGAACACCTCCGGCGCACCCTCCCGCCAGGACGTCCACGCCACACGCGTGCCGTCCGGGGACAGGCGCGGGCGCGCCACCGGCACGTCGTCGGCGGTCAGTCGGTAGGCGCGGCCACCGGTCAGCGGGGCGGTCCACACGTCGTTCTCGGCGACGAGGACCAGCGTGTCGCCGTGCAGGTGCGGGAAGCGGAGGTAGCTGCGGGGCATGGGAAGTGACCGTACTGATCGACGAGCGCACACGGCACTCTCACGCCCACGGAGCGAAGATGGGTACATGTCACCGCAAACACCGCGAATCGCCGGGCTGCTGGCCGCCGTGGGGCTGGTCCTCGCGGGCTGTTCCGCGGAGCCGACGTCCGTCGAGGCGGGCGGGGCCGGCAACGCCCCGGCCGCCACGGTGTCCACGCCGACGCGCACCGGCACCCCTGAGCTGACGGTCGACGTCGTCGCGTCCGGCCTCGCCGACGTCTGGGACATGGGCTTCCTGCCCGACGGCCGGGTGCTGATCACCGAGCGCAGCGGCCGGCTGTCGCTGCTGTCGGGCACGGCGCCGGGGGCCGCGATCACGCCGGTGCGGGCCGAGCTGGGCGACGTCTACGTGCGCGGCGAGGGCGGCCTCATGGGGCTCGCGCTCTACCCGGACTTCGCGCAGTCGCGGAGGTTCGTCACCTGCTCCACCCACGCCGAGGCCGGCACTCCCACCGACATCCGGCTGGTCACATGGACGCTCGCAGCCGACGGCACGTCCGCGACGCGGGTCAAGGACCCGCTGCTGGGCGGGCTGCCGATCAACCCGTCGGGGCGCCACTCCGGCTGCCGCCCGACGTTCGCGGCCGACGGCGCGCTGCTGGTGGGCACCGGTGACACCGCGCGCGGCACGCTCCCCCAGGACCTCACGTCGCTCGGCGGCAAGGTGCTGCGCATCGACGCCACCACGGGCGGCCCCGCTCCCGGCAACCCCTATGCCGACGCCGCGAACCCCGCCCAGCGCCTCGTCTACGACTACGGGCACCGCAACGTGCAGGGCGTCGCTGTGCAGCCGGGTACGGGCGCGGCCTACTCCGCCGAGCACGGCCCCAGCACCGACGACGAGGTGAACCTGTTGAAACCGGGCGGCAACTACGGCTGGGACCCCGGCCAGGGCGGCACCGTCGGCGGCTACGACGAGTCGGTGCCGATGACCGACCTCGCCCGCTTTCCCGACGCGACGAAGGCCGCGTGGAGCTCCGGCAGCCCGGTGGAGGCCGTGTCGGGGGCGGCGTTCCTGTCCGGGCCGCGGTGGGGCGCGCTCGACGGTGTGCTGGCCGTCGGGGCGCTGCGTGGCCAGAAGCTGATGCTGATGACCCTCGGCGCGGACGAGGCGGTGGCGAGCGTGTCGGTCCCCCGGCCGCTGGACGGCGCGTTCGGGCGGCTGCGCGCGGTCCGCCTGGCGCCGGACGGCTCGCTGTTCGTCTCGACGTCGAACGGGAGCGATGACAAGATCCTGCGGGTCAGGCCCGCCGCGTGAGGATGGACGTCGCCGTCAGGGCGACGACACGGTCCTCGTCATGGGCCAGCTCGGCGAGGACACCCGACGTGCCCGGGATGTCGGCGAGCGCCTGCGTCAGCCGACGACGCGCCGCAGGGTCGGTGGCGCTGTCGGCGAGACGGTCGACGATCTGATCGGCCGACGCGGCCAGGGCGCCCAGCATGTCGGCCGCATCGGCGTCGTTCGTCCCCTCGACGATCATGTCGACGAGCGTCGGGACCGCGTCGGCCACTCCACGTGACCCGAGCGTCAGAGCCGCACGGCCGCGGACCACGGCGTCGGAGTGTGTGAGAGCGTCCCGCAGCAGCGCGGTCGCCGCACCGTCCGGGATCTCGGCGACGGCCTCGACGGCCCGTCTCCGCACCTCGGCCTCGGGCGAGCCGAGGGCCTCCGCCAGCAGCGCCAGCCCGCCGTCGCCCGCCCGCTCCAGAGCCCATCGAAGGGCTCCGGCGACGTTCGGGTCCGGCTCGCGCAGCACGGCCTCGACCAGGGCGTCCACCGGTAGGTCCGAGGTCAGGGCCACCCGCTGGCGCTTCCCGGCACTCTCCGACCCGAGGGCCTGCAGGAGGGCCACGGTCCGGAGGACGTCCTCCCAGCCGGCAGGCTCGGCCGCATCGATCCGACGAAGTCGCGTGAGCAGCTCCGTCTCGGCGGCGATGCGTTGCCGCGTCTGCCGGATGAGCTCGTCGACGAGCTGCGAGGGCGTGAAGCCGGGATCGTCCAGCGCCCGCCCGACGTCGCGCAGCGACAGCCCCAGCGACCGCAGGCTCTCGATGTGGAAGATCCGCCGGATGTCCTCGCCCGAGTACTCGCGGTAGCCGCCGTCGGTGCGACCCGCCGGCCGCACCAGGCCCAGCGACTCGTAGTGCCGGAGCATGCGGGCGCTGACCCCGGACTGTCGCGCCACGTCACCGATCCGCACGCCGCCACAGCCGCTCCGTGTCGATCGCGTGCCGGCGCACGCCGGGGTCGGGGTCCGTCATCGCGGCCCGCAGGGTCGGCAGGATCACCCCGCCGAGCGCGATCAGTGCCCGGCTCAGGCTCAGCTGCATCTCGCGCCCGCCGCGCCCGAACTGGGTGGCCAGCACTGCGACCAGCTCGGGCTTCTCACCGTCGGGCACGAGCACCACCGCCGCTCGCCACGCGCTCCGGGCCACCTCGTCGTCGGCGTCGGTGAGCAGCGCCCGGCTGATCGCCGGCCACGCCCGCCGGTCGCCGATCTTGGACAGCGTGTGCAACGCCTGGCTTCGCGCCTGCGCCCGCTCGGAGCGAAGCTCGTCGACGAGCTTCGGGACCGTGAGCGACGACGGGTGGCGGGTGAGGGTCCAGGTCAGAGCCTCGCGCACCTGGAAGTCGGGCTCCACCGCGCACCGCTCGACGAGCGTGTCGACGAACCGTGGGTCCGTGGTCGTGCCGATCGCCATCACCGTCCGCAGCCGTACCGACGAGTTGCCGTTCTCCAGATCCTCGATCACGGGCCCAGTGAAGACGTTGTCACCGTGTCAAGGTCAAGTGCGGCCGAAGCGGGCGATCGACCGCTCCTTCGCCCTCGCCGCCTCCACGTCGCGGTTCTTCGGGGGCGCGGTGGTCACGAGCGACTCGACCAGCTCACGCGTGGCCGCCTCGACGGCCTCGACGGCCCGCGCGAACACCTCCGCGTTGACCTGGGACGGCGCCGCCGCCCCGCTGATCTTCCGCACGTACTGCAGGGCAGCGCCGTGCACCTCGTCGCGGGTGGCGGGGGGCTCGAAGTTGGACAGGGTCCGAATGTTGCGGCACACCCTTCCCACGGTAGCCAGCAGCGTCGAGCGTGTCAGGAGCGTTGTCCGAGCAGCGCTGATGACATGTTCACCGCCCAGGGGAACCTGCGCCCGCCCCGCTGCGTCTGTGGTCGGCATGGATCTCACCGGACCGTTCCGTGGCACCGCCGCTGTCGCCGCCGGTCTCCTGACGTCGGCCGTTCTCCGCGGCCCCCGCTTCCGGCGCCTGTACCCCGACATCTACGTGCCGGCCGATCGCGAGCTCACCCTGACGCTCCGGTCGCTGGCCGCGTTCCTCGACGCCGGGGCGCGTCCGGTACTCCGCGGCCGAGCTGTGGAACGCCTCGTGCGGCGCGAAGGACGCACCTGCCGAGGTGACCCTGCCCGGTAGCGAGCGCCGATCGCGGCCGGATCTGATCGTCCACCGGTTCCGACCCTGCCCGGCCGAGATCACGCGCCGGAGGGGGTGCCTGGTCACCACCGCCGAACGCGCGGCGTACGACCTCGCCCGCCAGGACGACCTCACCGAAGCCGTCGTCGCCGTGGACGCACTGTCCCACAAGCGGTTCGACCCCACGATCCTGGAGGAGATCGCGGCCCGCCACCCCGGCGACCGGCACATCCGACGACTACCGCGGGTACTCGCACTCGCCGACGCGCGCTCGGACTCGCCCATGGAGAGTCGGATCCGCCTCGCGATCGTCCGCTACGGGCTCCCTCTGCCCGTGCTCCAGCATCCCGTCGGCCCCTACCGGCTCGATCTGTCCTACCCCGAACTGAAGCTCGCGATCGAGTACGACGGCCGCGAGCACCTCACGCCCGAGCGGGCGCGCCACGATCTCCGCAGAGAAGCGTTCCTCACCGCGGCGGGGTGGACGGTGCTGCGCATCCCGGCGGCGACGGTGTTCCGCCCGCCGGCAACAGCGCTGCTGGTGCGCGACGAGCTGCGCAAGCGGGGCTGGAGGGTGCCGAGCGTGTCAGCAGCGTGGTGACCACAGCGCTGACGACACGCTCACCGTCAGTCGATGGGGTCCATACCGGTCAAGGGTGCGACCCCGAGTACGAGTTTCGCCACGTGGAACGCCTCCGCGTAGCGGGCGTGGCACTGCACCCCGCGGATGCGGGCGAGCCCGCCGAACGCCTCGGCGTCGAACCAGCTTCGGTCGCGCTGCGAGCCGTAGTGCTCGTGCAGCTTGGTGATCTTCTCGCGGAGAACCGGTTCGGCCAGCGGCAGGAACACCGACGGCTGGGAGAGGTCGCCCTCCCACTTGAGGATCTCGTAGCCCAGCGTCAGGTGGTCGCGGAACACCGTGGGCACGAGCGAGGCCAGCGTGCGGTGGTCCTGGTGGGCGTCGTGGGGGGACGGCGCGAAGATCAGGTCCGGCTCGCCCAGGCCGCGCAGTTCCTCCAGGGCACCCTTGGCCCGTTCCCACCGGGTGGGCACGCGGCCGTCGGGCAGGTCGAGCACCGCCATCTCCAGCCGCGCCCCGGGGCAGAACGCGGCCAGCGCGGCCCGCTCCTCCTCCTCGCGCAGCGATCCGCCGCCCGTCAGCACCAGCGCCGAGACCGTGACGCCCGGGTACGCACGGCACAGCTCCAGCAGCGACCCACCTGCACCGATCGTGATGTCGTCGCAGTGGGAGCCCAGCAGCAGGATCCGGTCGAGCCGCTCCGGCAACAGGCTCAACATGCGCGTACAGCCGAGTCCGTCGTCACCTGGGAAACCCCCGTTCGAGTGCGGAGCGGACATCGAGATGCTCGCGCACGGGCAGCAGTGTTCCACGGATGGAGGAACACCTCGCCCTTTACTCGCTCAGCAGCGGGCGAATGTCACCCCTGGGCACTGAGTCTTTCGAGCCGACGGGCGGTCGGCCAGCGCACGTCGTAGGCCCACCCGAACCGCTCGAAGATCCAGATCAGCCGGGCGGAGATGTCGATCTGCCCGGGCAGCACACCGTGCCGGGCGCACGTCGGGTCGGCGTGGTGCAGGTTGTGCCACGACTCACCCATGGACAGGACCGCCAGCGGCCAGAAGTTGCGGGAGCGGTCGCGGGAGCGGAACGGCCGCCGCCCGACCATGTGACAGATCGAGTTGATCGACCACGTGACGTGGTTGGAGATCGCCAGGCGCACCAGACCGCCCCAGAAGAACCCGGTGACGATCCCGGTCCAGGACCAGGTGATCAAGCCGCCGAGCAGGGCGGGCAGCAGCAGGCTGACGGCCACCCAGAGCCCGAACATCCTGCTCACGCGCATGACGGCGCGGTCGGCGAGCAGGTCGGGGATGAACCGGCGGTGGTTGGTCTCGTCGCGCTCGAAGAACCACGTCATGTGGGCGTGCAGGAACCCCTTGGCGACGGCCACGGGGGACGTGCCGTGCAGCCACGGCGAGTGCGGGTCGCCCTCGCGGTCGGAGAAGGCGTGGTGGCGGCGGTGGTCGGCCACCCAGTTCAGCACGTTGCCCTGCACGGCCAGCGAGCCGGCGATCGCCATCGTCACCCGCAGCCACGGCCGCGCCTTGAACGACGCGTGCGTGAAGTGCCGGTGGAAACCGACGGTGATGCCCAGCACGGCCAGCGTGTAGAACACCGCGAGCAGGCCGAGATCGTGCCAGCCGACCCCCCAGCCCCAGGCCAGCGGCACCGCCGCGACGAGCGCCACCATCGGTCCCGCGACGAAGACGTAGATCATCGCGTGCTGGAAGGTGGTGCGCCGCCCGTCGAGAACGGGCTGGGGCCCATCGGAGGGCAACGGTGCCCCGGGAGCGGTGACGGCAGCGGGCATCGGCTCTCCTCGTACGTTGGGGACCGGTCCGGTCCCTGGCGAGGCTAGGCGACGTTCCGACGACGCCGCACCTGTGCCATCGCCAACTTTCGGCGAACCGCCGGTACCCGGGTGTCGGAACGGACAAGGGAGCCAGACGACGCGCAGCGCCCGTGCCAGCACGAATCCCCTCGGTCACGACGGGTGCGAGGATGCATCCGATGAACACCCCGATCCGCCGGGTGGGTGTCTTCGGGATGATCCTGATCCTGGCACTCCTGGCCAACCTGACCTACGTGCAGGTGGTGGAGGCCCCGAACCTGCGCGGCGATCCGCGCAACCCGCGCGTCCTGATCGAGGAGTACTCCAACCCCCGCGGCCAGATCAGTGCCGCCGGTCGGCTGCTGGCGGCCAGCGTCCCCACGTCCGACTCACTGAAGTACCTCCGCCAGTACCCGAGCGCCGCGGAGTACGCGCCGGTCACGGGCTACTTCTCCCGGACCTACGGCACCACCGGTCTCGAGCGGGCAGCCGGGTCCGTCCTCGACGGCTCCGACGACCGGCTGCTGTTCCACCGTCTGACCGATATCGTCTCCGGTCGCAACCCCACGCCCGGCAACGTCGTGACCACGATCGACCCGCACATGCAGGACGTCGCGTACCAGGACATGACGAGCAAGGGCTACGCCGGCGCCGTCGTCGCGATCCAGCCGTCCACCGGCGCGATCCTCGCGATGGTGTCCACGCCGTCGTTCGACCCGGGCCTGCTCGCGTCGCACGACTACGCCGCCCAGAAGAAGGCGTGGACGGACGACAACGCAGCGCAGCCGGAGACCCTGCTCGACCGCGCGATCTCGCAGACCTACCCGCCGGGCTCCACCTTCAAGCTGGTGGACCTCGCGGCCGCGCTGCAGGACGGCTTCACCCCCGACACCGCCGTGACCGCGGAGAACCGGATCACGTTGCCCGGCACCAGTACCACGCTGGAGAACTACGCGGGCGAGCACTGCGGGCCGGGAAACGGCCCCACCGTCACGCTGGCGGTGGCGCTGGCGCGCTCCTGCAACACCGCCTTCGCGACGGTGGCCGACCAGGTGGGCGCCGACAAGCTGCGCAGCGCCGCCCAGGCTTTCGGCATCGACGGGCCGGAACTCGACATCCCGACGCCCGTCACCGGGTCACACCTGGGCGATCTGCCCGACGCCGCGTCGCTCGCGCAGTCCGGCATCGGGCAGCGCGACGTGCGGCTGACGCCGCTGCAGAACGCCGAGATCGTCGCCACCATCGCGAACGGTGGCGAGCGGATGGCCCCGCACCTGGTCAAGGAGATCGACGGGCCGGACCTCTCGGTCATCGACACCACCACACCCGACGACCTCGGCCGGGCCGTCCCCTCCGACGTCGCCACGACGATCAACTCGTTGATGCAGGGCTCCGAGCAGTTCACCACCGGCCACGGCTCCGTGCCCGGGGTGACGATCGCGTCCAAGACCGGCACGGCCGAGCACGGCGTCGACTCCAAGACCACGCCCCCGCACACCTGGTACAGCGCGTTCGCCCCCGCCGACCGTCCCGACGTGGCCGTCTCGGTGATCGTCGAGGACGGCGGGCACCTCGGCGACGCCGCCACGGGCGGATCCGTGGCCTCCCCCATCGGCCGCGACGTGATCGCCGCGGCGATGCAGGACGGGATAACCGGCTGATCGCGGGCGGCCACCGCATGTCAAGATGGAGGCCTGTCCGCCGTGGTGTAAAGGCAGCACCTCTGATTTTGGTTCAGATGGTTCAGGTTCGAATCCTGGCGGCGGAGCCAGCGGTCGTCCCATGACAACGGGGTGGATCCGCAGCAGCGGATCCACCCCGAAAGTCTTCGCGCCTAGCGACCGTTCGGTCGCGGCGGCGGCTCGGGCGGTCGCCCGTTACCCGTGCACCTCATGACTACCCCTCGTGACTTGTTGGCGAGCCGGCTCACTCGAGGCCGGCGTCCAGCGTGATCGTGGTGCCGGTCAGCGCCTTGCTGACAGGGCAACCGGCCTTCGCCGCCTCGGCGGCCTTGATGAACCCGGCCTCATCGAGGCCGTCCACCTCACCGCGGACGGTGATCTTGATGCCGGAGATGGCGAAGCCACCGTTGGCCTTGTCCGGCCCGAGCGTGACGTCGGCCGTCACGTCAAGGGACTGCGGCGTGCCACCGGCCTCGGCGATGATCGCCGAGAGCTGCATGGCGTAGCAGGACGAGTGCGCCGCGGCGATGAGCTCCTCCGGACTGGTCGTCCCGCCGGCGTCGTCCGCCGCCCGCTTCGGGAAGCTGACGTCGTACGTGCCGACCTTGCTGCTGGTCAGTTCCACCTGACCCGAACCCTGCTCGAGCGTTCCGTTCCAGGCCGTCCGTGCGGTGCGGGTAGGCATCTGTCCTCCAGCGGTGTCGCGGTTGTTCCACCCTGACAACCCCGATGCCGTCGAAACCATTCGCGTCATCGCCGCCGTTGAGACGACCGGTGGGAGATCAACGGCGAATGGTCGTGCCCAACGGAACAGCTCACCCGAGTGAGTGGGCGGTACCGCTCAACGCACCTGGACCGGATCGTCCACCTGGAGGAAGGTGCACGGCGTGCCCGCGACGGGGCCGGTGCCACCGCCCGCGCCGTGCCGACCGATGAACGTCCTCCACGACCTGGTGTCGGAACGAGACCGGACCGACACGGAGTGTCGCCTCATCGCAACAACGAGTGATCCCCGGGAGGGTTACTCGGGCCCACCCCGTACGATCCACCGGTCCCCGACCTCGACCAGGGAGCGACCCATGCCGGACCGACAGGGGCCGAGGCCCAGCGCCGCCGTCGTGCTGGCCGCCGGCCAGGGCACCCGGATGCGATCGTCGGTGCCGAAGGTCCTGCATCCCATCGCCGGCCGCAGCCTGCTCGGTCACGCCGTGCACGCCGTCGCCGCGTTGGAGCCCGGACACCTCGTGGTGGTGATCGGGCACGGCAGCGACCAGGTCCGCGAGGCCGTCGCCGCGTTCGCCGAGGAGCTCGGTCGCCCGGTGCTCGTCGCCGTCCAGGACAAGCAGCTCGGCACCGGGCACGCCGTCCGCTGCGGGATGGACGCGTTGCCCGCCGGCGTCACCGGGCCGGTGCTGGTCACCTACGGTGACGTCCCGCTCCTGCGCCCTGACACGCTCGGTGAACTGCTGGCCGAGCAGGCCAACTCCGGCGCGGCGCTCGCCGTGCTCACCAGCGAGGTCGACGACCCCACCGGCTACGGGCGCGTGCTGCGCGAGTCCGACGGCACCGTCACGCGCATCGTCGAGCACGCCGACGCCTCCCCCGAGCAGCGCGCCGTCCGCGAGGTGAACTCGGGCGTCTACGCGTTCGACGGCGCCTTCCTCGACGCCGGACTCGACCGCCTGGGCACGTCGAACAAGCAGCACGAGCTCTACCTCACCGACCTCGTCGAGATCGCCCGCGGCGACGGCGCCGGCGTCCGCGGCGTCCGCTGCGACGACCCGTGGGAGGTGGCCGGCGTCAACGACCGCGTCCAGCTCGCCGCCACCCGTGCGGAGCTCAACCGTCGGGTGCTGGAGCAGTGGATGCGCGACGGCGTCACCGTCGTCGACCCCGCCACCACCTGGGTCGACGTCCGGGTGCGGCTCGACGTCGACGTCACACTGCACCCGGGCACGCAACTGCACGGGGCCACCACCGTCGCGAGCGGCGCCGCGGTCGGTCCCGACACCACGCTCACCGACTGCGCGATCGGCGCCGGCGCCACGGTGGTCCGCACGCACGGCAGCGGGGCCGTGATCGGCGCGGGCGCGTCGGTCGGGCCGTTCGCCTACCTGCGTCCCGGCGCCCGGCTCGGTGAGCGCGGCAAGATCGGCACCTTCGTCGAGGTGAAGAACGCCGACATCGGCGCGGGCAGCAAGGTGCCGCACCTGACCTACGTCGGCGACGCCACGATCGGCGAGCAGACCAACATCGGGGCGTCGTCGGTGTTCGTCAACTACGACGGGGTGCGCAAGCACCACACGGTGATCGGATCCCACGTCCGCACGGGATCCGACACCATGTTCATCGCTCCGGTGCAGGTCGGCGACGGTGCGTACACGGGTGCTGGCACGGTGTTGAAGCACGACGTCCCGCCGGGGGCGCTGGCCGTGTCGGGCGGGTCACAGCGGATCATCGAAGGATGGGTCGAGAAGAACCGGCCGGACACCCCGGCCGCGGAAGCGGCCCGAGCGGCGCAGAACAGCATGGAGGCTGAACCTACGTGAGTGCGATGTCGGCGACCCCGAAGAAGAACCTGATGTTGTTCTCCGGGAGGGCGCACCCCGAGCTGGCGGAGCAGGTCGCCAAGCACCTGGACGTGACGATCACACCGCAGTCGGCGTACTCGTTCGCCAACGGGGAGATCTTCGTTCGGTTCGAGGAGTCGGTGCGGGGCTGCGACGCGTTCGTCCTGCAGTCGCACTCGGCGCCCATCAACGACCAGATCATGGAGCACCTGATCATGGTGGACGCGCTCAAGCGCGCGTCGGCCAAGCGCATCACCGTGGTCATGCCGTTCTGGGGCTACGCCCGCCAGGACAAGAAGCACCGCGGGCGCGAGCCCATCTCCGCCCGCCTCATCGCCGACATGTTCCTCGTCGCCGGCGCCGACCGGATCATGACGGTCGACCTGCACACCGCACAGATCCAGGGCTTCTTCGACGGCCCGGTCGACCACCTCTTCGCCCTCCCCGTGCTCGCCGAGCACGTCAAGCGCACCTACGCCGACCACGACATCTGCGTGGTCTCCCCCGATTCCGGCCGCGTCCGGCTCGCCGAGCGCTGGGCCGAGACCCTCGGCGGCACGCCGCTGGCGTTCATCCACAAGACCCGCGACCCGCTGAAGCCCAACGAGGCCGTCGCCAACCGGGTGGTCGGTGACATCGACGGACGGCTCTGCGTGGTGATCGACGACATGATCGACACCGGCGGCACGGTGGCCAAGGCCGTCGAGGCGCTGCTGGCCCAGGGCGCGTCGGACGTGGTGGTCGCGGCCACCCACGGTGTGCTGTCGGGCCCGGCCACCGAACGGCTCGCCAACTGCGGCGCCTGCGAGGTGATCTTCACCGACACCCTGCCGGTCCCGGAGGAGAAGCGCTTCCCGGCCATGACGGTGCTCTCCATCGCCCCGCTGCTGGCCGAGGCCATCCACCAGGTCTTCGACGACGGGTCGGTCACGAGCCTGTTCGACGGCAACGCCTGACCGTTGCGGCGACGTGGGTCGTGACCAGGGGCGGAGCGGCAAGGTAGATCATCCGGGCCGTCCATGGGCCGTGGCAGCTGCCGTCGGGACCGTCCAGGCGGCGTCGATGGCCTTCCGGGCAAGATCGTCCCCGCCGGGCATCAGGTGCCCGTAAGTGGTCAACACCAGCGTGGCGTTCTCGTGACCGAGCAGCTCGGCGACGGCGATCACCGACTGCCCGGAGGCGAGCAGCACGCTCGCGTAGTGGTGGCGCAAGTCGTGGCTCGTAGTACCGGGCGGCAACCCGGCACTCAGCGCTGCCGGGACGAGCACCTTGTTGTTGAACCAGTCGTGCGCCACCGGTAGACCGGTCCGGGTGTGGAACAGCAGGCCGTCGGCCGTCGGCTCGTGCTCGGCGAGGTGTCGAGCCAGCGCCGCGGACACGACGTCGGGGAGTGGCAGGGTGCGCCGAGAGCGGGGCGTCTTCGGCGGGACACGCTGCCGCGTCACCCGGTCGATCTGGTCCTCGACGCGCACCGTGCGCCGCAGGAAGTCGACGTCCTGCACCCGCAGGGCGATCAACTCGCCGATACGTAGGCCGCAGCCGGCCTGAGTGATGACCATCGCCCGGTACCGGCCTCCGATCCCCTCGGCGAGGGCGGAGACCTGGTCGACGGTGAGCGGGATGATCCGCTCGCGCTCGACCCGTGGCAGGGCGATCCGAACGAACGGGCTGGTCCCCACGATGCGGTCCAGGACGGCGGCGTTGAACGCGCCTCTCACGAGCGTGACGAGGATGCGCAGCGTCAGCGGCGCGAGGTGCTGCGACCGGTCGGTCACCCAGCTCTGGACCTCGCTGGGCCGGACCGCCCCGGCACGCCGGCTCCCGAGCGGCACCGCCTCCAGGTGGTTGCGGACCATCGAGTCGATCCGGGCTGCGGTCCGCGGCCGGTGCATCCGCGTGGCCGCGTGGCCACGGACCAGCTCGGCAACCGACGTCGTGACCGTCGGATCAACCCACTGCCCGCGGTGGACGCTGGCCTCCAGCTCGACGAGCTTCCGCTTCGCCACTTCCTTGTTGTCGAACGACCCGCCGTCGCGCTCGCGGCCGTCGACCTGGTACTTGACCTGCCAGCGGGCGCCCCTGCCCTTGCGGGCGGGGTCGCGCCAGCGGTCTCGGATGTGTCCCATCGGTCAGCCCCCCGCACCAGGGAGCTCGATCTTCAGTTCCTTTGCCCTGGCCAGGGTGTAGGGCGATAGTTCCGGCAGAGTCCACCCGCTCTCGTGCAAGCGTGTGAGTAGAGGGACCAGTCGGGCGAGGCGCTGGCGGTCGTTGCGGTCGGCTACATCCGCCTCGTCCGCGCCGCGGTCCGGGTAGCCGGGCTCCTGTACACCGAGCGCCCGAAGTTCCTCGGCCTGGTCCATCCCGTTGACGATCCTCGCGACCTCGACGGCCCAGCTCATCGGCTGCGCGGCGAGGTTCCACCGCCCACCGTCGACCGTCTCGGCCAAGGGTTGCATGCCGGTCATCCACATGAGCGCGCCCCACGGGTCCGCCTCGATCCCGTCAGCGATCGGTACTGGGTTCCCGAACCTCGGATCGACCAGCAGCCACACGGGTGGCACCGAGAGCGCTACCGCTAGTGCCAGTAGCTCCTGAACGGATATCGCAGCGCGCTGCCCAGTCTCAAACTTCGCGACGGTTGTTCTGTTCCATGGCACCCCAAGCTCGTTCAGCTTCTTTGCCAGTGCCGAGCCCCGCATGTCGGCCTGCTGACGCAGTGTCCGGACACGACCGGCGATCACCGACGTCAAGGGCGCAGCGGTGATCTTCGGCGACGAGCCCTGCTCGTCGTCTGCTTCCATGGGAGCAGCAGACCACGTCCCAGTAGACAGCACAAGGTCCCGTTGGGTACTGTTCGTTCACTGCTGCTCATGCAGCGAGCATCTGCTTCTTTCAAAGAAACGAGTTCCGATGGCCGAGACAGACCTGATGAAGGACGACGAGACCGGCGGGATGCTGCTCATGTCGCCGAAGACGCTCGCGAACAAGCGCTCACGTGGGGAGGGGCCGCCCTACGTCCGCCTGTCGGGCGGGGCCATCCGCTACTCCCGCAAGGCGGTCCTGGCATGGATCGAGCAGAACACCGTCACCCCGCGGGGCGCGGCCTGATGCCACCCCCGAAGACGCGGAACGGCGGCCGGGTCGCCACCCGAGCCGCCGTAGACGCCGCAGGCGTCCAACCCGCCCCCGTGAAGAAGCCGATCAGCCCAGATTCTACCGTCCAGCCTCAGCAGCGCCAGCCCGACGAGGACGCCCACTCGGTGCAGCTGCCGCTGCCCGGGCTGGACCACCACACGGGCGAGGCCGACGACGATGCGGTGTCACGGCTACTCGCGGCGCCCCGCACCGCCGGGGTTGAGGTCGTCGAGACCTCGCCTGCCTCCGGGTCGGGGGTCGACTCCACGTGAACGAGCAGGCCAACAATGCGCTGAGCCAGGCCGTGCACCTCGCCGAGCACGGCTTCTACCTCACACCAGTCACCGTCACCCGCAAGCCCGACGGGAAGAAGGCCGCCCGGTTCCACCGGCCCTCATGGAAGACCGAGGGCGACGTCTCCCGCGACCCCGAGGTCATCCGGGCGTGGTGGGTCGACCACCCCGACACCTCGTTCGCCCTGGTCTGCGGGCCGTCCGGCGTCGAGGGTGTCGACCTCGACGTGAAGCCCGACCAGAACATCGACGCTGTCTCCTGGTGGGGAACACGGAACCACCCCGCCGGACCCTTCATCGTGGAGACACCCTCCGGTGGGCAGCACCACATCTGGCGCCGCCGCCCCGGTGGGCGGACCCTCCCCAACCGGGCCGGTCAGCTCATCGCGGGCGTGGACACCCGCAACCACGACGGCGTGTTCTTCGCCGCCGGTGGCTACGTCCTCGGCGACGTGGGGGGCTACCGGATCCAAGGGCCCCTGCACCGCGCCGACGAGCTGCCCTACACCCCCGACGAAGTACTCGACCTGTTCCCGCACGACGTCCCGAAGAACCGTAGGGCCGACGGCTCGATCACCACCCACGACAACGGGTGGATGCTCGACCGCCTCGCCGAACAGCTCGATCGGGTCCGCACCCACAACCGCAGCGCGGGCGGGTTCCGGCACCTACTCAACGGGGCCGCGATGGTCGCCGGACGCCTCGTCGAGGCCGGACTAACCGAGCAGGCGGCCGCGGTCCACGTGCTCCGGGAGGCCGTGACCGCGTGCTGGGGTCACGTCGACAGCGAGGACGAGCAGTGGCTCCAGGACGGGCTCCGCGACGGGCCCGCGATGGAGAGGTGGCGGGAGAAGGCCACATCCCAACAGGATCACGGCCGGGAAACGCATGGCCAAAATGGCCAGAACCACCGTCAGCAGACCGGTGAGCCGGGTTCTGGCCATTTTGGCCATGCATCCGGGGATCCGTGGAACGAACAGCCCGTACCCCTGGGGTGGCAGCCGCAGCCCCTCCCGACCGACGCCCTCGGACCCGTCCTCGGACCTCTCGCGGATGCCATCGCCGAGAGCTACCAGGCACCGGCCGACCTCGCCGTCAACCTCGCCCTGCCGTTGATCACCACCACTGCGGGCGGCCGGTGGACCGTGCAGGTCACCGCCGATTGGTCCGAGACCGTCGCCCTGGCGACCCTGTCCGCTCTCGCGAGCGGCGAGCGAAAGTCCCCTGTGCTGCGCCTGCTCGCCGAGCCCCTCATCCAGCACGAACGCGACGCGCTCGCCGCCGCCCAACCCGTCATCGCCCGGCAACAGGCCGAACTGCGGATCGCGGAGGACCGCGCCGAGCAGCTCCGCAAGGACGCCGTGAAAAGCGGCACCACCACCGACTCCGAGATGTACGTCAACGCCTGCCAGGACCTCGCCGAGATGCCCGTCAACCCGGTGCCGCGCTGGCTGGTCGACGACATCACCCCCGAGGCCATCGCCCAGCGCCTCGCCGAGCACGGCTCCATCGGCGCCGTGTCCGCTGAACCCGGCCTGTTCTCCATCCTCGCCGGCCGCTACAGCAACGGCGCCCCGAACGTGGAGAACGTCCTCAAGGCCACCTCCGGCGACCCCATCACCGTGGACAGGATGGGGCGCGACCCCATCCACGTCGACTCCCCAGCGTTGTCGATCAGCATGTGCATCCAACCCGGCCGGCTCACCGAGCTCGGCGGACCGGGCAAGGTGTTCCGCGGGTCCGGGCTGCTCGCCCGGCTGCTCTATGTGCTGCCCGAACCCAGGGTCGGGACACGGTCAATATCCTCAAAACCCGTCCCCGCCGACGTGTCCAACGCCTGGACCGAGCACCTGGGGAAGCTGCTCGCCGCCACCATCACCACCCCCGGCGTGATCACCGTCGCCCCGGGCGCTCTGGTCCAGCTCGACGCGTTCCGCACGGCCCTTGAGCCTCGGCTGCACCCCAACCACGGCGCCCTCGCCGGCATCGCGGACTGGGGCAGCAAACTCCCCGGCACCGTCGTCCGCATCGCCGCGGCGTTGACCCTGCTCGCCGACCCGTACCGGACCAGCATCGACGAGACCACGATGGCGAACGCGATCCGACTCGGCGAGGCCTACACCAGCCACGCGCAAGCGGCGTTCGCCACGATCCACGCCGCCGATGACAACCTGGCCAACGCCCGCGGGGTCCTGGACTGGCTGCGGAAGAACACGCAGCAGACGTTCACCCTGCGCGACGTGTACCGGGCCCTGCGCGGGCGGGCGTGGATCGAGAAGGCAGACGACCTGCGGCCCGTCCTCGCCGTACTGGTCGAACACGGCCACATCCGAGCCCTGACCGACGACCGCTCACACGGTGAAGCGGGCCGACCCAGCGAGCGTTACGAGCTGCACCCCAGCCATGCCCATCAGGAGGACAAGCCATGACGTTGATCGAACCCCCATGGCACCGCCCCCAGCCCTGCCCGGCCTGTCGGCGACCATCCCGGGGGATCCTCGACGGGCGCTGCCTGGCCTGCCGCACCGACCCGGCGGACTGGCCAGCCCCGGCCCCTCGCCCGACCTACTGCACCGGGTGCGCGCGGCCTCTCCTGATCAACCGCCCGGGCCGCGCGGAGTGCGAGCGGTGTCGGCTCGACCGAGAGAGGGCATCGTGACCGGAGTGGACCGCGTGATCGGGCCACCGGCGCCGCGTTGGCACGCGCCGGCCCTGACCGACCCCGGCCTGACCAGGCACAACGCCGACCCCATGGAAGGACACGACAACGGAGAGGGTGAAACACCGTGACCCCGCCCTACCGGCTCGCCCGGGGCGGACCCTCACCGCACGCCCGGGTCTGCTCCGTGAAGAAGGCCGAGCAGGGCCGGGAGGCGTGGGTGCTGCACTTCGGGCAGCACCTCGGGTTCCGCGAGATCGGCGCTCATCTCGGTGTCAGCGCCACCACGGCGTGGCGCCGGTTCTGGTTCTGGTGCGACTACCTCGACCACCCGAAGCGGTGGGGGATGCAGCGCGACCACGTACCCCCGCAGCGCGGTACTCGCGAATGCCCCCGCGGTGCCCCACCGATCCTTGACCGACCGCCGGCCCCACGGTTGCCGCACCCGTTGCCGGCGTTGCAGTGCTGCGCCCGGCGCAAGCGCGACGGCCACCGCTGCGGCCGGTGGGCTGTCCGGGGCGCGACGGTGTGCCCGAGCCACGGCGGGAACGCCCCCCAGGTCCGTCGGGTGGCGGCTGAACGGGTCCGGGTGGCCGTCGCCGCGGATCGGGAACTCCGTACACGCCTGACCCCGCTCGGTGTGCTCGCCCCCGCCGTGGACGGCCTGACCGTCGCGCAGGTCCGGGCCCGGGTGCTCGCAACAGACCCGTCATGGTTGCCGGTGACCCGTGGAACGGTCCCCAGCGGCCGGAGCTATGGAACTGTCGTTCCTATCGATCGGAGGTGAGGTCAGGTGGCTCGTGTTCGTCCAGCTCGACGCTGCTCCGCGCGCCGCACGAACGGCGAACCGTGCGGGTGCTACGCCATCGTCGGCGGCACGGTGTGCCGAGTCCATGGCGGAGCAGCCGGCCAGGTCCAGCGCGCCGCAGAACGGCGGGTGATCCTCGACCAGATCAACCGCGGCCTCGTCGCGGGCCACGCCCGCACCTGCCGGTGCTGCGGCCTGGTCTCCGGTGGGTTCGACGGCCGGTACGGGCCGCGGCCATGACGCCGTCGGGCGGTCGCCGGACCATCGTTGCCGGGGCGGTGTGCGAGCACTGCGGAGCCGTGGACCCGGTGCTGACCGAGCACGAGCCGGGCCGGGTCGACGCGGCGGCCGCGGCACTCAGGGCGACCAGCCGGGATGCGGGCAGGTCCCGCTCGTCGACCTGACCGTCGCGGTCTGGATGCCGTCGAACACCCAGCTCCCGGGCCCCGTTGAAGGCGGTCTATCAGGGCAGTTGCCCCGGCCGGCGCGGCCGTGAGCGCGAAGTGGCCGCGTCCGCTCCCGGTACCCCGCCGCTGCGCAGCATCCGTCGTAGGCTCCCTGGCACGCTGGCCCCGCGCGGGGCTTTGGCTAGGAAGGGTGGGCAACGGGCATGGGCTCGATCCATGAGGTGATCGACGCGTTTCGACACGAGCCGTCGAACTCGGAGCGCGGGACGAAGTTCGAGCAGCTCATGGTGCGCTACTTCCAGCTCGACCCGATGTTGTCGCAGCACTACGACCAGGTGTCGCGGTGGGTGGATTGGCCCGGCCGTGACGGGAAGGTCGACACCGGTATCGACCTGGTTGCGCGGGCCCGGGACACGGGCGAGTACACCGCGATCCAGTGCAAGTTCTACGAGCCCACCACGACTTTGGCCAAGGGCGATATCGACTCGTTCTTTACCGCGTCGGGTAAGAAGCCCTTCACGAACCGCATCATCATCTCCACGACTGATCGCTGGGGCAAGAACGCGGAAGAGGCCCTGGAGAACCAGAGCGTGCCGGTGCAGCGGATCGGGCTGGCAGAGATCGCGGATTCGCCGATCAGCTGGGACATCGCCTGGCCCGAGGAGGGCCTGCAGATCGTGCTCACCGAGGCGGTCCGGCACGAGCCACGGCCCCATCAGGCCCAGGCCATCGACAAGGTGTTCACCGGGTTCGCCGCAGGGTATGACCGGGGAAAGCTGATCATGGCGTGTGGCACCGGGAAGACGTTCACCGGGTTGAAGATCGCCGAACGCCTCGCCGCCGAGAGCGGGGGGTCGGCGCGGATCCTGTTCTCGGTCCCGTCGATCTCGCTGTTGTCGCAGACGCTGCGCGAGTGGTCGGCCCAGACGAAGCTGGACCTGCGCGCGTTCGCGGTGTGCTCCGACGTGAAGGTCTCCCGCGCCGCCGAGGACATCCACGTCCACGACGTGGCGATACCGGTGACCACTTCGGCGGAGAAGCTGGCGGCGGAGATGGCGCACCGCAAGCGCGCCAGGGGCCTGACGGTGGTGTTCACCACCTACCAGTCGCTCCCGGTGGTCGCCGCAGCCCAAGGCCTCGGGGTCGAGCCGTTCGACCTGGTGATCTGCGACGAGGCGCACCGGACCACCGGGGTGACCGTCTTCGGCGCGGACGAGTCGCATTTTGTCCGCGTCCACGACGCCGACTATCTGCGCGCGGCGCGGCGGCTGTACATGACGGCGACACCGCGGATCTTCGAAGAGAACGTTAAGGCCAAGGCGCAGGAGTTCTCCGCCGAGCTGACCTCGATGGACGACGAGGCCGTCTACGGGCCGCAGTTCCACCGGCTCTCCTTCGGTGAGGCCGTCGATCGGGGTTTACTCACCGACTACAAGGTGCTCGTCCTGACCGTCGACGAGGAGCTGGTGGCCGCGCCGTTGCAGGCGCAGTTCGCGGGCGGGGACGGCGAGTTGCGCCTCGACGACGCCACGAAGATCGTCGGCTGCTGGAACGGGCTGGCGAAACGAGCCGGGCGCTCCCCCGACGGCAGCGGCTTCACCCCCGGCGAACCGCCGATGCACCGCGCGGTTGCCTTCGCCAAGGACATCGCCGCCTCCAAGCAGGTCGCCGCCCTGTTCCCCCGCGTAGTCGACGCCTACCGGGACCTGCTGACCGGCTCCGAGGACGAGGGCGTCGAGGTGAACACCACGAACCTCGACCTCACCTGCACAGTCCGGCATGTGGACGGCACGTTCAACGCGTTGGAGCGCCACCGCGAACTGCAGTGGCTCAAGGCCCCGATCCCGGAGGGCGAGTGCCGGATCCTGACCAACGCCCGTTGCCTGTCCGAGGGCGTCGACATCCCGGCGCTGGACGCGGTGCTGTTCCTGCACCCGCGCAACAGCGTGGTCGACGTGGTCCAGTCCGTCGGCCGGGTGATGCGCAGATCGCCGGGCAAGGACTACGGCTACATCATCCTGCCCGTCGCGGTACCTGCCGGGGTGTCACCGTCGCTGGCCCTGTCCGACAACCGCCGCTTCAAGGTCGTCTGGCAGGTACTCAACGCGCTGCGTGCGCACGACGACCGCTTCAACGCCATGGTCAATTCCATCGCCCTCAACGTCACCCAACCCGGCGCCGAGAAGGGGCAGGGAACCGACCAACTGCTCGGCGGCCACATCGGCGCCACCTCCGCCGAGACCGAATCACTCGGCGACACCGACTCCACAACCTTTGAGACACCCGCCGACGCGGTGGACCCCATAGCCGGGCAGATGGCCACCCAGATGGCGTTGTTCGCGCTCTCGGAGTGGCAGGAAGCGATCTTCGCGCGGATCGTCGACAAAGTCGGCACCCGCACCTACTGGGAGGACTGGGCCCACGACGTCGCCGACATCGCCACCGCCCTGATCGCCCGCATCACTGTTCTGCTCGACGGCGCCGACACCGACGTCACCACCGCGTTCGCCCAGTTCCTGCAAGGCCTGCGCGACAACCTCAACAACTCCATCACCGACGCTGATGCGGTCAGCATGCTGGCCCAGCACCTGATCACCAAGCCGGTGTTCGATGCCCTGTTCGCCGGCAACGAGTTCGCCACCAGCAACCCGGTCTCGCGGGTGATGGAGACGATGATCGACCGGCTCGGCGACGCCGGCCTCGGCGCGGAGACCGCGCACCTGGAGGGCTTCTACGCCTCGGTCCGGGTCCGCGCCGCAGAGGTCACCACACCCGAGGGCAAGCAACAGGTCATCGCCGACCTGTACGAGAAGTTCTTCAAGATCGGCTTCGCAAAACAGGCCGATGCGCTCGGCATCGTCTACACCCCGACCGAGATCGTCGACTTCATCCTCCGCGCCGCCGACCATGCCTCCCGGGACGCTTTCGGTCGTGGCCTCACCGACGAGGGCGTCTACCTGCTCGACCCGTTCACCGGAACCGGAACCTTCATCACCCGGCTCCTGCAGTCCGGTCTCATCCGTCCCGGCGATCTGGCGCGCAAGTACGCCGACGAGCTATTCGCCAACGAAATCATGCTGCTCGCCTACTACATCGCCGCGGTGAACATCGAATCCATCTACCACGCCCTGACCGGCGCGGACTACACGCCGTTCCAGGGCATCGTGCTCGCCGACACCTTCCAGATCACCGAAGCCGGCGACAGCATGGACGCGATCATGTTCCCCCAGAACAACGACCGCATCGTGCGCGAGCTGGCCGCCCCGATCCACGTGATCGTCGGTAACCCGCCCTACTCCGTCGGCCAGACCTCGGCCAACGACCTCAATGCCAACATCTCTTACCCCACCCTCGACGGTCGCATCGCGGCCACCTACGCGCAGCGCTCCACCGCGACCAACAAGAACAGCCTCTACGACTCCTACCTGCGCGCTTTCCGCTGGGCCACCGACCGCATCGGCGATCACGGCGTGGTCGCGTTCGTGTCCAACGGCGGCTGGATCGACGGCAACACCGCCGACGGCATCCGCCTATCCCTCGCCGACGAGTACACCTGCATCTACGTCTACAACCTGCGTGGCAACCAACGCACCGCCGGTGAGCTGTCCCGCAAGGAAGGCGGCAAGGTCTTCGGTTCCGGCAGCCGCAACACCGTCGCCATCTTCATCGGCGTCAAGGACCCAAACCACACCGGCCCCTGCCAGGTGCACTACCGCGACATCGGCGACTACTTCACCCGCGAGGATAAGCTCCGCACCGTCGCCGACGGCACACTCGCAAGCACCGCATGGCAGAGGATCGCGCCGAACGAGCACGGGGACTGGACCAGCCAGCGCAACGATGAGTTCCTCGCGTGGCCGGTCATCGGCGACAAGGCCGGTGGCCTACGAGTGTTCGGGACCCACGCCTATTCGCTCTTAACTGCACGTGATTCCTGGGTCTACAATTTCGCGCGGGCGGCGGTCAAGGAAAATGTCTCCAACACCATCAATTTCTACAATGCGCAGGTAGCCGCCGTTGCCGCAGCGCGTGCCGCTGGCACTGACCCTGCCGATGCCATTACCTACGACAAGTCGCGCATCAGCTGGTCGTCGAGCCTCGTATCCAAAGCGATGGGAGGTGTACGGATCAGCTACATCTCGGAGCGAGTCATCCTGGGCTCCTACCGCCCATTTCAGACGCAGCACCTATATTTCGACCGAGACCTGAATCACCGAGTAGGTCTACTACCGTCGATGTTTCCAACTCGGCACCAGGAGAATGTTGGCGTCTACATAGTCGGGCCCGGATCTGATAAGACATTCTCAGCGCTCATGACAACCCGTATCCCGGACTTGGCCTTCTGGGGATCGGGCAGCGGGCAATTCTTTCCTCGCTGGACCTATGAGAAGACTGATCCCGACGACGGCGGATTCGACCTCGGATTAGGCGGGAGCGACGTCGACAAGCACGGCTACCGCCGCGTCGACAACATCACCGCCGCCATCGTCGAGCTGTACGAGCAGTCGATCGGCGCCCACGTCACTAGGGACGACGTCTTCTACTCCGTGTATGGCCTGCTGCACGACCCCGCCTACCGCCAAACCTACGCGGCCGACCTGCGCAAGATGCTCCCGCACATCCCCATACCATCGAGCCGCGAGCGGTTCGAGCAGCTCGCCGCCGCCGGTCGCGCCCTGGCCGACCTGCACGTGAACTACGAGTCGGTCGACCCGTATCCGCTGGAGGTGCAGCTCAAGCCTGGAACCGACCCGGGCGACCGGGAAACCTGGCGCGTGGCCAAGATGAAGTGGAAGACCAAGGGCGACTACTCGACGATCGTCTACAACCCGAAGGTCACCATCACCGGTATCCCCGAGGAAGCGGAGCGCTACCAGCTCGGCTCTCGGAGCGCCCTGGGCTGGATCATCGATCGCTACCAGCGCAAGGTCGACAAGGCCTCCGGGATCGTCAACGACCCCAACGACTGGTGCGACGAACACGACGACCCTCAGTACGTCGTGAACCTCCTCCAGCGGGTCACGACCGTCGCCATGGAGACGATGAAGATCGTCGACAACCTCGCCGGGCCAAGCCCCCGTGGACCAATGGGGTAGATCCACGCACCGCTTTGGAGGTGACGCAGGCCGTAAGCACTGGCCCGCTCGGCGTGCACGACGACGGGCCCGCTGCGCTGCCTCGGCGGCGCGGGACTGGGTTTCCCGATGCTGCACTCACAACGCCACGTCCATCAGGAAGGTTGACGGTGGAACGGAGGTGGAGGGCTCCCTGCATGCGTCAGCTCGCCGCTGGCGTCCAGGATGCATCGGCCCCTGCCGATCAACCAGCCTGACCGCCTCCAGCCTGACCGCGGGTTGTGGAGGTTCTGCCGGCGCCTCGCGGGTGGGAGACTTGCGCCGTGTCGACTCAAGGTGACGTGACCGTGCTCGCGGAGCAGCTGCGGGCGGTGCTCGCCGCGGTCGAGGCGGGCGATCTCGCGGCGGAGGCCGATCAGCTGTGGTTCCTGCGTGGCTGCCTGCATGTGGCGGAGGCGCTAGCCGAGAGCTAGCCGGCGAGACCGCCTCGTCCGCCGGGTAGGACCCGACGAGGTCGTCTCAGTACCATACCTGTGAGACTGCCCGAACCGGGCGATGACGATGGACCATTACCGCAGGTCACTGTTTCTCAGAAGTCCGTCCAAAAGTCTGGTCTCAGCCTTGCTTACCGGGCCGACTTCTGAGACACTTGGGTCATGACAGCGACCGTCGGCTACGTCCGAGTCAGCACCCGCGAACAGCACCTCGACCGTCAGCACGACGCCCTCGCCGAGTCCGGGCTGACCATCGATCGCGTGTTCGAGGACAAGAGCACCGGCCGCAAGTTCGACCGCGCCGGCCTGACCGCGCTGCTCGACTACGTCCGCGAGGGCGACATCGTGGTGGTCGCCTCGCTTGATCGGCTCGGCCGCAGCCTGTCCGAGGTCATCCGGGTGGCCGACGAGCTGAACGGCAAGGGCATCGTGCTCAAGAGCCTCCGCGAGAGCATCGACTACTCGACAAGCGTCGGGCGGATGCTCGCCGGGATCTTCGCTGCGCTCGCCGAATACGAGGTCGACCTCACCGCGGAGCGTGCCGCCGACGCCCGTGCCGCCGCCGCTGCTCGCGGTAAGCAGACCGGCCGGCCGAAGGCGCTCAACGACGACCAGGCCCGCCAGCTTCGCGCCCTGCACGCCGGGGGCGAGTCGGTGGCCGACCTGTGCCGGTCGTTCAAGGTGTCCCGGGCGACCGCATATCGGGTACTCGATGCGTCGCCCATGGCAGACGTCGGCGTGCAGGGCGCAACGGCGCAGTCCCTTTCGAGCTAGGGATTGCAACCATGCCAGGTTCTCCACGTGGCGAACTTGGCATGGTTGCTTACCAACACTTCTTCCCAGTCGGACCGCCGAGGAACAACGCCCTGGTCCTTGATCAGATACGAGACGACTGACTCGAACGACAGACGGCCGGAGGGTATGTGGGCTCTTCGATCTTGACCGGGCAACCTGAGGTTGGGCCCGTGCGGCGCGCCTGAACGGGGGCGGCCCGCGACTCCTTGATCCTCGCTGTGTTCAGGAGCAGCGAAGGGAGAGCCGCGGACCGTGGTTGACCGTACTGATGATGCGTCATGCCTGTTGGGACTCGAGGGTTTGGCGG